>CAYMWF010000011.1:0-91925 GCA_964394085.1 uncultured Gemmatimonadota bacterium
AGGCTCGGAAACGGCTGTTCGACAAAATCGACGACGATCGCTCCCCTGTTTCCGAGTAAATGGCCACGTAGCTGCCGTGTAATTCGACTTCGCGTCACAGTCGATGTTTACCCCTACTGAACTCTCCGAACGAATCGAGTGCCATCCTACGTTGTGGGTTCAGAGCAGGATGAGCGTTTTATGACGGGTGCATGACTCCGGAGCGGGGTGTTACGGCTCGCCGGGAATGATCGCACGGGATAACCCTGATCGACAAACCCAGCGACGGGTCGCGGTACTTTTTCCGATTAGACGGCCATGTAGCTCACGTTTCAATCCGAATTCGCATCAAAGCCGAGGTTTACCTCTGCCGGAGAGTCGGGATGAATTTACTGGGGAGCTAACGGCACGGTTTTAGTGAAGGTGAGCGTTTTACGGCAGGTGTCGAACCGGGGGAAGCGGCATTTGTGAAATTGTCAGGTATTGACTCAGTACTAATCGACGAGCGTGCCTGGCAAGATGTTCCAGCCGTACCAGTATTCAAAAGCCCCCATGTCGATGCGGGAGCCGCCGCCGAGGGGGACTTCGAAAGTCGGATCGCCGGTGTCGATGCAAGGGGAGTCAGGCAAAAGAGTGAAGTCGAGAGAATCAGGGTTAGTGAATAAAGGATCGGAATCGATATTGCCCTCGCCGGGCCAGCCCCCCATTACATTTGAGTAGGACACATCAATATCTTTTGTAAGAAATAAAATTTGATCCGGCCAATTGTCTCGTACTATACAGTTAACTACTTCGGAATCTGTCCTAAAATTAAAGATTCCACCTCCTTCTTCAGTTGCCTGATTGTTGTAAACTGTGCAATTTTCAATGGCAAAAACACTCCGCAAACCTGCCCCTTGCACGCCAAAATTACCAACGACCGTACATCCACTAGCGGCAAGACAAAGGAATAATCCTCCTCCACCATATGCTGAATTCTTTAAAATCGTGCAATCAGTAACATTAATGAGCATGGAGAAATCAAATATCCCTCCGCCATAAGTATGTAAATCACCCCACGCGTCATTATTGGCGATAATGCATCCGATTATATCTCCTTCTGTATATTTGCTGTATATTCCCCCACCATCACCCCTGGAGAAATTTTCAATTATATCACACCCTATAATAGAGATATAAGAATCGTCAAAATAAAGTCCACCTCCTTTTCCATAGTCGGTAGTTTTTGTTTCATTCCCGATTATTGATGTAGAATCCAAGAATACCGTAGAACTTCTTGCGGCTATCCCTCCACCCCAGTCACTTGCATAGTTGTAGTTTACCTGACAATTATTGAGTTCTAGGGTCCCTGAGTTAGAATAAATTCCGCCACCATAATTGCTTGAATTCAATGTCAGAATGGTCTTTTCCATTAGTATATTACTGCAATCTGAAAACATTCCAGCTCCATCAAGGCGTGCAGAGTTATTTTCAATTATGCAATCATAAATCGATGAATTACTTGTAACTAAATATATACCACCACCTTGCAGGGTTAAGTCATTGCTATCTTTATCACCTTTTGTTGAGAACTTACTTTTTATACCGTTCATTCTTAATACACAGTTCTTAAAAGTCGGTGAAGAATTTTCGCAATATATACCACCCCCATAAGTGGCGTGTCCATTTTGAATTGTAAGACCGTCTAGGATAGAATTTTCACTTTCGCCTGAATGGAAGTAGAACCCTCTGCCATTTCCTTCGCAGTCTATTACCACTGATTCCGGGCCGTTAATACTTTTAAGAACGATATTCTTGCCGTTGAAGTCCAGGTTTATATTTCCTTCGCCCGTATATGTGCCGTCCGGTATCAGAACAGTATCTCCTTCGGATGCATGATCGATCATTTCCTGGATAGTCACGGGAATCGGATATTGAAGTACGTCAATCTTCGCCGGAATTGCTCCGTGGTTGCCAGGCATGCGGATCGTGGCCGCTGATGCTGTTGAAAGGAACAGTACTAGTGACAGGCCATATCCCGCGAGAGTGGTTACTACCCGTTTCACCGTGGCATCTCTCCTTTTCGTGTTGTTCATCCGTTTCAGAAAGCATAACACAGTTTCGTCTGAGCAGCCACCTTGACCCCCGATCCCAACTACACTCAGCACGGGTAACTCGCATCCACGGATCCCGATTCTCAACTCGATGAATACATTGTAAACGCGTCAGCTTCACCGGCCCGAATTGTCACCTTTTTGTAACCGCCAGAAACACACCTAACCACACCTAAACAAACGTAACCAAACGTAGGAAATTGCTGCAACTTATTGTTGCAAAACGTAAGTACAAGCACGACGGGGGTTTTGAAACCCCCGCCTTTTTGTGCTGTTTCGGACTGAAAATCCGTGACGCTTTCGGAGTAACGCCGAAACAACGGAAAGCCGTCGCGGCAGTAACCGGTTTCAGCGATCGTGGAGGTTGGTCGCCAACCGGCTCGATACGTAACACCGCCGGATGATCGAGCATTTATGACTTGATACGCGGCATTTTTACGGCTATATTGCCAACTATGTTTACAAGATTACTGAAAACACCGGAAAAATCTGTATTTCTGTTCGGGCCGCGAGCGACCGGGAAGTCCACCTGGATTCAGCAGCGCTTCCCTGGTGCGACCCTCTATGATCTACTCAGCACCGCTGAAGCACTACGGCTCAGCAGGGAGCCGGGAGCGCTTTACAACGAGGTTCGCGCCCTGCCGCCCGGAACCTGGGTGGTGATTGATGAAATTCAGAAGGTTCCGGCCCTTCTCGATGAAGTGCACCGACTCATGGAGATCACCGGGCTCAAATTCATCCTGTCGGGATCAAGTGCTCGGAAATTGAGAAGAGGCGGTTTTAACCTGCTGGCGGGACGCGCCCGGGTTTTGAACCTGTTTCCGCTCGTCTCGGCGGAGATGTCGTTCGATGCCGATATCAGGAATGTGCTCGTACACGGCACGCTGCCCCTGGCCGTGACCGGCGACGATCCGGTGTCCTACCTGACGGCCTATACGGAAACATATCTGCAGGAAGAGGTCAGAGCCGAAGCTTTGACACGGGATATCGGAGGCTTCAGCAGATTTTTAGAGATTGCGGCGCGGCAGAATGGGCAGGTTACGAACATGTCCGGCATTTCCCGCGATGCGGGGGTAAGCCGGCAGACGGTGCAGAACTATTTCGAAATTCTCGTGGACACGCTGATCGGCCGGTGGCTCCCCCCGTGGAAGCTGAAGCGTTCGACGAAGCAGGTTTCTCATCCCAAGTTCTACCTGTTCGATCCCGGAGTTGCAAGAGCGCTGTCCGGGCGGCTGCCGTATCCGCCGATGCCGGAAGAGCTGGGTCCGCTTCTCGAAACATACCTGTTTCACGAGATGCGTGCGTGCATCGATTATAACAACCTCTTTTACCCGCTCTTCTTCTGGAGGAGCTACAGCGGCGTGGAGGTCGACTTCATGGTGGAGGACAGGGACGGGTTCATCGCCATCGAGGTCAAGGCATCCAATGCCTGGAGCAGACGGTTCAATCGCGGATTGCACCGGATTCGCGAAGAGATCGGTCCGGATAAGGTTCGGTGCTGCGGCGTCTACCTTGGAGAGCGCAAAGCGTTTTGGGACGATGTCGAGGTATTTCCCGTTATCGAGTTTTTACAGCGGCTCTGGGCCGGAGAACTCCTGCGCTGATGCCGCTCCTTCCACGCCCAAAAATCATAGTGGTCCCAAAATTCCAGACAACGACTCGAGTTTGATCGAGAATGAAATGAGTAAGAATGGAAGGGTACCAGTTGCAGAACAAGAGGACACAGTGGGACTATCGGTTCACGCGGGGGAGGTGATGAATAAGTTGCATAGTTTCACGAGCGTAATTCATTCGAGTGAAAACCATCTGTAATGTGGATCAAGAGGTGGAACCCATTCATCTGCACCGATATCGAATCCATTTCCCGACGGTCGATGATCCATGTCCATATCGAATCCGATAATCGTCGATACTCCCGCATCTATGCAGGGAGAATTGGACTGAAGGTGAAAATCATCGCAAAGAGGATCTTTGAAAAGCGGATCTGTTGAAATGTCTCCCGGACCTGGTTCTCCCTCGTAATAATTTCCCAGAGCATTGGACCAAACATTATTATGGTCATGGTTGTCCGCACCGTATATTCCATATTCACCGTTATTGCAGACAATATTATTTTTAATCATAAGATCATCGCCGTAATAATAGATGCCTGAACCGCCGTTCCAGATTATGGTGTTATTGAAGCAGAATAATCCACCGGTGCCGCTAAGGGAAAAACCGTCGCCACCATTCCCGATTATCAAATTGTTGGCGCAGTATACTTGACGTCCGATATTGGCATTCACGACGGATACTACCTTGTATTCGTATTCATTGTCGATGATCAGGTTATTAACCAGATATGCCTTTTTATACTCTCGGTTATTTAAGTAATTTTCCGTGCCGGCGACTTTTTCGTCGTACATATAGTAAAATTCGATGACTGTCGGTGTAAAATTACCGGATATTACGTTGTCGGCAATCAGCGGGTTTGCGAAATGACTGAGTATCGTGAAGCCTTCCCTGTTCTCACTGATCAGATTGCCGCAAATTCGCGGAGACATGCTGTGGTCAATCTCCACCAGACATACAGCACAATCATTTTCGGTTATTATGTTGTTTGTAATCAGCGGGGCTCCTTCGACGCCAATTATATAGAGGCCGAAGTACCCTCCTCTTCGAATTGTAAATCCACTGAGCACGGTGCCGTCGCTTTCTGATGACGCCATGATTACTACTTCGCACGGCCGGTATTGGCCATCGATAAAAGTGTTCGCCGGCCCATCCATACTCGTCAATACAATCTGTTTTCCAAGGAAATCGATGATTTCATAATAGATTCCGGGTGCAACAAGCACTGTATCACCATCAGCGGCGGCATTGATCCCCTCCTGTATCGTCGGCTGATCACCAGGCACATGGATCGTTACTGCACTTGCCGTTGCAATGATAAGAACCGTCGGAAATGCGACTCCGACGAGAGTGGTTATGAGCCGTTTCACCATGCCAGCCTTCCTTATCCGGGATGTTTTTCCGTTACAAGGAAATATAGCACGGAATCGCCGACCCGACCACCTCGACCCGCGATTCCTGCTGGACTCAACGAGAGTAACCTGCATCCACGGATCCCGACTCCCTGCTCGACGGCTATATCGAAATCGCGCCAGCTTAATCGCCCAGAATTGCAGCCATTTTGTAACCGTCAGAAACAACCGTATTCAAACATAGAAACTTTCCGCATCTTGTTGATGTAAAATGTAAGTACTAGCACGACGGGGGTTAGGAGCCCCCGCTTTTCTGTGCTGTTTCGGACTGAAAAGCTGAGGTGCATTTCCGACAAAATTGTACTCCTTTTCGGTTATCACTGTATTGACGGCTCTGCACCATCAGGTCAGCTGATAACCGGTACGACTTCGGAACCGTATCTTGATTGACCGGTCGCCGGAAAGATGATGAGGGAGCGTCTTCCCGCCCGGAGGATATAGCGGAGTCATCCGGGGTTGGGAGAGATGTCAGGCCCTTCCAAGGCATTTTTCTTGTCATTTGGGTTGAAAATACTGTCCTCAATGCAATGTGATCGGTGGTGCTGCGGGGGCGACGCTTTCCCGAGTAGAGGATCAGAAGCGCTGATGTTTGAGCTGCGGGGGGATGGGAAGCTGCGAGCGAGTGCGAGCAGCGCGGGAACGGAACAGCGAGTTTCAGCGCTTCCCGGAGCGAGGGACCAGCAGAGCCGGATGACGCAGCGTGCTCCTCAGGGCGGGAAGGCGCTCCCGCATCATCTCTACTGCGGCGGAGCCTGGATGGGAAGAAGAGTGTAGTGAAATTGAAACAACTGCATAGCTACATGCATAGTTTCGGGCCGGCGGCGGTTTTGTTTTCCTATCCCTCGCCGTCGACGGAGAAGCAGCGGGCCGTAATCTCGTCGGCTATACTGCCCGCGAGAAGCCTGTTGCCCTTTGCCGTGCAGTGACCGAAGGTGGTGCCGTAGCTGTCTCTGAAATACTCGTCGAAAGTTCCGGAGGCCACGGCCTCCTTGAAGATCTTCTCGTTATCGACGAAGACGATTCCTTCCCGATCGTCGCCGATGAGCCTCTCGAGTATACTCACGGGAACCGTGGGATACTGAACCAGGACCAGCATCTTCCCCCTGCCGGAGACCATTTCCCTGCAGTCCTGGAAATTCTCCCTGGTCACCGGATTGAAAGCATCGAACCTGACCCGGCGTTGCGGCAGGAAGTAATCGTTGTCGGGGTTCAGTTCGACGGCGGTCTCCAGGAAGCGGTACGAGCGGCGGTATTCGCCCCTGTTCCACAACCATTGACTCAGGTCGAAGTGCGCCGCGGCGAATTCGGGATCCGCTTCGATCGCCTTCATCAGCAGACCTTCCACCCGGGAGCAGTCTCCGGAAACCGCGGCCATGTCGGCCAGTTCGAGGTAGGGGCGGGGATTGGAGGGATCGAGTTCAATGGCCCTTCCGATGTAGAACTCCGCCTTCTCCTTCGCCGTGCTCCCGTTCTCCGCCCGGGCCATGCTCAGGTCGAACCGGCCTTTGTACCAGCACGCCAGGTGGGAGGCTGCGGCGCTGCTGCCGGGATTCGCCTCCCAACAGGCGAGGAGCGTTTCCTCGGCCAGTTTCATGTCATTCCGGTCGCAGTAGAGGCGGGCGAGCTGACAGAACCCATCCACATTGTCCGGAGCAAGCGTGATGATCCGCCTGTATGCCTTCTCGGCAACGTCGTAGTGCTTCTGGATCTCGGCGCAAACCGCCATGACGAAGTACGGACGCACATCGCCGGGATCAATGGCGACAGCGGACCGGATCATCTTTTCGGCGTCGCTGTACCTTCCTGCGCCCCGGTACCATTCGGCGATTTCCAGGTGCATCTCCATGCTCGAGGGGTTCAGCTTCAAACCGCGCAGGAGAACCTTCTCGATCATGTCGAATACCTCGAAGTGGTTTTGCTGCATGTTGCTGAATGCGAGCAGCGCCTCGATATTGCCCGGTTCCCGCTCCACAACGAACGAGAGCGAATCGATCGAATTGACTATCATCTCCTCCTGCACGGGCCGCCAGCCGGCCTGGTGGTAGTACGCCTCGTAGACCGGATTGAGGGCTGCAGCCGCTTCGAAAACCCGCCCGGCCTCTTCGTACCTGCCGGCGCCCTGGTACCATCGCGCGAGCTCGTCATATCCTTCGACGCAGCCGGGATTCTCGTCTATGGCCCGGAGGAGGAGCCGCTCGGTTTTATCGTACACGGCGATGCTCCTGTACCAGCGGGAAAGCTCTACGTAAACTCCCACGTTCCCTGGATCGAGTTCGATGGCCCGTTCGAAATTCCTCTCCACCTCAAGGGGCAGGTTCAGGTCGATCGATACGAGGCCCAGCCTTATACAGGCGAGGATATCTTCCGGATTCTGCTCCAGGATCCGCCGGAAAACCCGTTCGGCTTCGGTGAATCTGCCCGCATTGCGGAGGATGCTGCCCTCCTCGTGGAGCTTCGCCGCTGCGGCGGTGACCGGGCGGATCGCCGGGGGAACCGCGCCGGGTCCGGCGGAATGCACGCCTCCGACGGAATCGCATCCCGCGGTATCCGGCTGCCGGGCGCGCTCGGCCAGCACACGGGAAGCACGGCGCTGTGCCACGATGCCGCCCGGGGTGGTCAGGTGGCGGTCGACATGGTACTTGAGCACCTTCAGCAGCCTGATCGTTTTCAGCGGCTCCCGCCTTGATATCGGAACGCGGCCGTAAGGAAGCTTGTCGCCGTAATCATTGAATCCCATCATGATGATCACTATGTGCGGATCATACTTGTCGAGCCGATCCTCGAGGATGGAGACCACGTACCCCGACTCGGTCCCGATCCGCCCCTCGTCGAAGACGGCCACGCGCTTCCCGTCGAGTCTCGCGTTCAGGATCTCCTCCAGGGGCCGGGGATACTGCCCCTCGGTCATCGAATCTCCGAGGCAGAGTATCCTTACTTCGCCGTCGCCGGCGAGGGCTCGCCTGTTCCGGTACTCCTGCACGGAAAGGTAGCTGAATCCGGCCAGGCGGATGCCGGCCTCCAGCATTGCCAGCGCCAGGATGGTGCCGAGGAGCACGGCGCTCAGACGAGGTATCAGCTTGTTCCTGCTAATCATATATGTCCCCGGTTTTTCCCCTGTACCATCTTTATCGTGCCCGGCCCGGTGAACTGCAGTAAATCATGAGCTGTATATTTTCGACGCCCATTTTTCTGATTTTACGAATTTACACAGTATTAAATAAATGCTCAACGGAAAACCTCAGCGCCATTGCGGGAACGGACAATATCGTTGTATTATTGCACAAGCCGCTATGCTCAGCGGATAGATCGAGATTCTTGAAGTCCAGCAGTGCTCCGGTAAAAGCTTCTGCTGAATCGATCTGCATCTTATTGACAATGCTGATATTCCTCTTCCTGTCACTGCGTAAAGGGGGAAAAAGATGAAAAATTCAAGGGCCCTGGTTTTGTTGGCCGCCTGGATGCTTCAAGGTGTATCTTTTGCGGCAGTCGGGGACGTGGCAGAGACAACCAAGGGGTTATGGAAAGCATCTGCCCCGAAAGGCAATGTGAATCCGGGAGCAGCAATCGACACCGACCTGAATACCACTTTTCATATGAATGCTGCCGTTGATAATAGTTATTATCAGATAATCTTCACCAAAGTATTAATGGTCAGAGCTGTAGCTCTGATAACAAAAAGTCTGCCTGAATTTACCGTTCAATGCGAGATAAACGGCTGGTTCGATATCACTGACTACCAAATAAAAAGGTTGAAAAACATGGCTCTGGTTGTTTTTGAATATCCGATGCCCATATCGGGAATCAGATTTACGTTTACCGGAGGTATCGGCCTTATATCCATCACTGAAGTATATGCCGAAGGTTACCGGCTGGAAGAATAGAAGCTTTCCATTCAAATCGGATCACACGAATTAATGTCATAAAAAGTTGCATCGTCTCGCGAGCACCAGTATAATTCTTTCAAAAGCGCAGTCTCGCGAGCATGATTAGAATCCCTCAAAGGAGACGGAAATACGTTAAATCGTAGTATCTAAAGGTGATATTCAGAGATTCACCAGAAGGCAGCGGTTTTCTTTTTCCTTTCCCTTTCGGATCCCCTTCATACTCGCAAAGTGATCGCAGGCGCACAGGTCCGCGAGGTCTTCGCGCCCGGCGGAGCGAAGAAAGACTGACCCGAGGACGGATGCCGGCACGCGAACCGCTCGTGAAAGCGGAAACGGGCCGCAGCCAGGGGCTATGTCGGCTTCGTTGGCGGTCGATAGCGGAGGATCCCTTGCATCCGCAACATGTTAGCGCTGGTGTTTGACAAATCGATGAAGGTGTTCCTGGTCAATCTGCTCATCTCCGCCGGAATCGCGGTGGGCCTGCTGGGGCTGATCGAAATCGTCGTGTGGGTCGTCGGTTTCGAGCGGACGCCGGCCTTCGAGTTCCACACCTCGTATTTCAGGAGCGACCTGGTGCGGGAGGACGAGCCCGAGGGTTGGGTGAAAGTCGTCCCCGAGGGGCAGAATCCCGAAGGAAACTGGTACTTCCCCGGGCAGCGCTTCCTCCGGATCAAGACCCCGGGAACCACGCGCGTCATCATGATCGGCGATTCCTGCGTGGCCGGTTTCGCCAAGTGCTGCCGTGAGGAGTTTGAACGGAAGCTGGCTGAGGGGCTCGGGCGCCCGGTGGAGGTCATTGCCATGCCCAGACCCGGCTGCGGGAGCACGGCATCGCTGGGGACCGCCGCCGAGGCGATGGATCTGGAGCCCGATATCGTGCTGGTCTACACCGGGCACAGCGACTTTATAAGTCAGCAAACGCTGGGAACGCTGCTGGTCGACGGCAGACCCAGGGAGGAGCTGAGCCCAGCGGCGTTGTGGCTCTTCCGCAATCTGCATTCCTTCCAGCTCCTCTACAAGTGGATGGCCCCGGCGATGAAGCCGACGAAAAGCGAAGCCCGCAAGATAGAGCGTCACTACCGGAAAAAGGACAAGGAGAGCATGTACGCGATATTCAGGACCAACCTGGAGAGAATCGTCTCCCTCGCCCGCGGTAACGACGTGAAGGTCGTGCTGGCAACCCAGGCGTACAGCTACGTATACCCGCCGCTCTTCGGCGGGTCTCTCGAGAATCCGGAGGCCTACCTCGGCGATCCCCATGCGGAGTTCCAGGCGGGATTGACGGCCTTCGCAGGCGGGGATTACGAGACGGCCAGGAGGCTCCTAGACGCCTCTTTCGTCCACCACTCAAGACCCGACCGAATGGGGACGATAAAAAATGGGATCGTAGTTGATGTGGCCCGCGACCACGGCGTGCCGCTGGCCGACATTAAGGCTGCCATCGATCAGGCGTCCGAGCATGGCATGGCCGACCGCGAGCTCATCGAGGACAACTGCCATCCCACCGTGGATGGTTATCGAATCATGATGGCCGAGTTCGTGCGCACCGTGCTGGCGGAGTTCCGCTAGCCGCATCTGGATCGCCGCGGTGTCGACGGCTCGGAGGATAGGACATAATACAATGTTCTGTGTTCTGCCGGAAACGCGACCGGAATACGACAGTGCTTTTCTTCGCGGGATTGGAGGCGGGTTTTCCGTGGGCCGACCCCGGGATCGAAAGCGGCGTTTCCGCAAGACGGGAGGTAAAAGGACACGACGATGATTACCAGATTACGAATCGTTATGAGCGAGATGCTCTACCTGATACGGAAGTATCGATTCTACATCATTGCGCCGACCCTTATCCTGCTGGCCCTGGTCGGATTCTTCGTATACCAGGTCGGTCCGGTGATCGTGGTTTCGTTTCTGTATGCCGGGGTCTAGCTTCGACTCAAGCTGACACCGAGAAGGTATTTAGGGGGGAATTTGGATAAGGTGGATGGACAAACCGTCCTGGGATTGTCGTTCGGGTACCACGACTCGGCGGCCGCCCTGGTCGCCGGCGGCGAGGTCGTGGCGGCGGCTCAGGAAGAGCGTTTCAATCGAGTCAAGCATTTCGCCGAGCTGCCGGTGCAGGCGGTCAACTACTGCCTCCAGGCTGCCGGCGTCACAGTCGACGACATCGACATCATCTGCTTCTACGAGAAGCCCTACCTGAAATTCCACCGCGTGGTCATGGGCCACATAGCGGCCTTTCCGTTTTCGCTTCGGCACCTCCTGCGGACCATGCCCCACTGGCTCGGGGAGCGATTGGCGACACCGTTCGTCCTCAAAGAACAAATCGGCTACGAAGGCGAGGTCCTCTTCGTAAGGCACCACATGTCCCACGCGGCCAGCGCCTTTCTCGTTTCGCCGTTCGAGGAGGCGGCGCTGCTGGTCTCGGACGGCGTCGGCGAATGGGCTACGATGACGTGGGGGACCGGGCGCGGCACGGACCTGGAGATCCTGCAGGAGATTCGGTTTCCCAACTCGGCAGGGCTTCTGTATTCGGCCATCACGGCATACCTCGGGTTCGGGGCCAACAGCGGCGAGGGGAAGACCATGGGACTCGCCGGCTGGGGAAAGCCGACGCTGGTGGACCGGCTCCGCGATATCGCAGGAGTCTGCGACGACGGGAGCCTTCGCGTCGATACCCGGTACTTCGACTTCGTCTCCGGCGGATCCATGGTGACACCGAGGTTCGTCAGTGAGTTCGGCCCGCCGCGGCTGCGTGACGATCCCATCCTTGACCGGCACCGCGACATGGCGGCGAGCCTGCAGAGTCTCACCGAGGAGGTCCTGCTCGCAGCCGCGCGCCACGTGCACGAGCAAACCGGCCTCGATCGTTTATGTCTCGCCGGCGGTTCCTTCCTGAACTGTCCGGTAAACACGCGCATCCTCGAGGAGACTCCGTTCGAGGAGGTCTTCATTCAGCCTGCGGCCGGAGATGCAGGCGGAAGCCTCGGCGCCGCCGCCCTCGCCTACTCGTCCGTGCTCGGACGGGGCCGGCTCGGGAGGCTCGAGACGGCCTCGCTGGGCCCGGAATACTCGTCTCGCGAGATCGAGCGGTGCCTGACGCTGAACCACGCGCGCTTTCGAACGATGGATGACCGCGACCTCGCGGAGTTCGTGGCGGAGCGGATCGCCGCGAACAAGACTGTCGGCTGGTTCCGCGGGCGGATGGAATTCGGGCCGCGCGCGCTGGGAAACAGGAGTATCCTGGCCGATCCGCGCAATCCCGGGATGAAGGATTTCCTCAACCGCGAGATCAAGCACCGCGAGAGCTTCAGACCCTACGGAGTGAGCATCCTTCAGGAGAGGGTAGGCGAGTTCTTCGAAGTCGAGGCGCTCGAGAGTCCGTTCATGCTCCTGGTGGCCCAGGCGCGCAAGGAGAAAGAGACGGTGATCCCCTCGGCCCTGCACGCGGACGGCAGCTCGCGGCTCCAGACGGTCACCGGGGAGGACGGACTGTACCGGGACGTCATCGAGGCGTTCTGCATGAAGACCGGTGTCCCGATGATCATCAACACGTCGTTCAACAACAACACCGAGCCTATCGTGTGCTGCCCGCAGGACGCCTACTCCTGCTTCGAGAAGATCGGGCTCGACTACCTGGTGATGGAGAACTACATTGTTGAGAAGGATTAAGCAGCTTGTCGGCGCCGTCACGGTATTGGTGCAGCGGGTACTCGTCGTGGTTCTCCTGATCCTGGTCTATTTTCTCGGGATCGCTCCGACGGCGCTCCTGGTAAAGGTGATGGGCCGAGATCCCATGGATCGGCCGAAGAGCGGGTCGAGCTCCTGGCAGGCGATTCAAGAGTATTCTTCGGAAAAGGTCGATCTTCTGAGGCAGTCTTGAGCGAATCCGGGCGAGGCATCCCCGAACCCGACGATCGCCTCGACCTCACCGGTATCCATCGTCCGCACAACCGAGGGGGTTTCGCTGAATTACGAAAAGCGCTCAATCTGCAGCCGCTGCGTCCTGCCCGAGAGCAGGCCTGATATCCGGCTGCGCGAGGATGGCATCTGCAACATCTGTGTCGGGCATGACGAAGCCGATGACGCCCGAAAGGGCCGGCCGGCGCTGGAGACCGACTTTACCCGGATCCTCAACAAGCACCGCGGCAGGCACGAGTACGACTGCCTGGTCATGTGCAGCGGCGGCAAGGACAGCACGTCGGCGCTCTATTACATTAAGAAGCGCTACAGGCTGAAGCCCCTGGCGTTCACCTTCGACCACGGATTCGAGACAGAGGGCGCCATGACGAACGTGCACCGGGCGGTGGAGGCCCTCGACGTCGACTTCATGACGTTCCGCTCAACCTACATCAACGACCTGGTATCGAAGCTCCTGCAGTCCGGCTCCCGGGCTGTGATCTGCCATCTCTGCTCCATCTGGTACATGGACCTGACCTTTCGCCTGGCCGCGCGGGTCGACGCCCCGCTGATCATAGCGGGCTGGACCAGGGGACAGTCCGTCGATCAATCCGTGATGTCCAGGGGCGGCTGCAATATACACGCGCCCGAATACGCCTCCATGAGCGGGGCGACGATCGAGTTCATGGAGTCTCTCAGGGACGACCCGGTATACAAGGGCTTTCCGCGGAGCATGGAGGAGGTGCTGAAGCGCTCCAGGAAACGAAAGCCCAGGGTCATGGTGCTGTCGCCGCACTGGTTCCTGGCACACGACGTCGAGACCTATGTCGCGACCATCAAGCAGGAGCTGGGCTGGGAGTATCCGAGCGTGAGCTACCCGCGGAAGTCGACCAACTGCTACCTCAACTTCATCTCCGTGCACAACTCGCTGAAGCACTACGGCTACACGCACTATCATGTCGAAATGAGCAAGCTGATCCGGGAGGGGCGGATGACCCGGGAGGAAGCCCTGGAGCTGCTCGAGCCGAACTACGACCTGGATATGCTCAACCGCATCGCCGAGCCGCTGGGCCATACCTTCGATGACTGAGCTGCGATAACCGACAGCGCATGAGTCAGTGTCTCTCCCAGCCCGGCATGACTTCCCATGTCCTCCGGACGGCAGGATGTCCCTTCATCGTCTCTACGGCGGAGCAACCGGGATGGGAACAGGCATGTCGTGAAATTGAAAGGATGCGGGAACTCTCGATCCTGAGGGGTTCAGAGGGTATCCTGAATCTTGTGTCCGGAGATATTGACAGTAATAGTCTTGGGGTGCCCGGGCGGGGTTCTTCGACGAGGAGCCACGAGGATACGACTGATAACTTATGGAAACCTGTGGATATATGTTGCTGGTTTTGCGTGAGGAGGCGTAAGATTACAAGTAAGAAATTGTCGTAAAAAAAGCTGACCCCGGGGCAGCCCCCAGGGGTCGGCTGGACCCTTTCTCAGGATTCCTCCCTATCGCCAGAGAGAGGACCGCGGAGGTGGCGGTTGCATGAGTTAAAATTTGAGTCTGCTCCCTGTCCCGTCTGTGGTGAAGAGCGTTCGAAACCCTGGAAGACCCTGGGTTTGATCCGCCGCCGCGGACATTCCATGTTGAAGGGCATGGACGATCATCGATTTCCCTTTGTCGAATGCTTTTCCTGCAGTCATCGCTACATGAACCCCATGCCGACGGCATCGTCTCTGGAGGCTTACTATAACGAAGATTACTTTTGCGTTGACGACACGGCCAAGTACAATCAACAAAGGGCGCTCGGTCTGGCCGATCGCTTTTTTTTCCGGCTGTGTCGAGTTCGACCCGCGAAACCTCATTCCAGAGTTCTCGAGATTGGCCCGGGTAACGGGAAGCATCTGCTCTGGCTCCGACAGTTGGGCCATAACGTACAGGGGATGGATCTGGGAGCCCACGAACGTGTGGAGCGAGGTGAAGACATCCCCATTCAGGTGGGGAGACCGGAACAGTGGTCGGCCGAGGAGGAATCTTTCGACATGGTGTTCTGTTATTGGGTGCTGGAACACGTGAGGGGTACCAGGGACATCCTGACCCGCTGTCGACGCTGGTTGAAACCGGGTGGAAGAATAGCGGCGGGTCTTACCAACGTTGACTGCCCTGAAGCGAAATGGTTCGGCGACTACTGGCATCATGCCGTCGTTCCCGATCACGTCTCTCAGTTCAACATGAATTCGGCGACCGTGATGATGGATAAAGCCGGTTTTGTCTTGATTTCACAAAAATACGACCTTCTCAGCTTTGACTTTCAATTGAACCTTCGGAGCTGGCTGAAGGGTCGATACGGCCTGGATACACCATTGGACCACAACCTCGTCAAGCTGGCCTCTCTACCCATGGCTCCCGTCAAATCCGCCCTGGGCTGGTCCGGTTTGATTACCCTGGTGGGAGAGAAGCCCGGATGACGCAGCGTGCTCCGCCGGGCGGGAAGGCGCTCCCTCGCGAGCCTTACGGCTGAGCAACCGGGCAAGGGAATACACGGACGAGGGATTGCCAGGACCGGGGATGAGAGCCTTCGAACCAGGTGCGGGGGGAAAATACACGGCTGGGGCACGACGCATCGCGCCCCAGCCGATTTGTATATAAACCGCCGGGTTTCCGGAAAACCCCGGCGCTATCCGCGGATGACCCTGACCGTTTCAGGTTCCTCCGGCGAGCACCTCCCCCGGTCAGAGCCTGCTCACCGCCACGATCTGGAGGGTGAAGCTGTCGGAGGTTACGGCGCCGTCAGGGAAATCGCCCAGCTTGTTGACTACCTCATACGTGCCCGTGGGGGCGCCGGCGGGAATCGTGTACGAAATCACGTGGGACTCGGAGTATCCCGCCGGGACGGACACATCGGTCGCGATGGGCAGATCCACCGAGCCGCCGCCTTCCTTTTCTGCGGTCAGCCAGTAATCGACGACGGCCGCGTCGCCGCTGTTGGTGACTTCGATGGTCCAGCTGATTGTCTCGCCGGGAGCGGCCGACGACGGTGCGTCGGTTACCTGGATGGAGAGAGGCTCACCGGCGGAGTAGACCAGAACGTCGTCGATGTACCAACCCTCCTGCGTGACATAACCATCGGACCCGAAGCGGAACCGGATGTGGACCTCGCCGGAGTAGGCCGAGAGGTCGAAGGCCTCTTTCTGCCAGTTGTAACTGCCCGAGAAACACGGGGTTCCCGGGTCGAAGGGGCTGGCCGCGTTCGCCGTTATCTTGTAGGGGTATCCGCCCTCGGGCGCTATCTGGGTCCACGTGGCGCCGCTGTTCGTGGTGATTTCCACTATTGCGCCGTCCCAGGCCCATACGCCGGAGTCGAGTTCCGCGTCGATCCAGTGCCAGAACTCGAGAATGGAGCCGTCCCCGAGGTACAGGGTCGGCGTCACGAGCCCCGAATCGTCGTAGTCCGAGTAATCGCCGGAGCCGGTGCTTCCGCATTTCCAGGAGTAGCTCCCCCCGGGCGTGTTGTTGCGGGTGGAAGAGAGGTGCCACTCGTCGTTGTATCCAGGAGTCACAATCATGTGTACCCAGTCGCCCTCGCCGCTCTCCATGTCGTCGTTGAATCCGCCGATGCAGATAGAAAATCCGCTCGACGCGGCATAACCGCGGGCGGCGGCCAGGTCGGCCGTGAATTCAGCCACGTGACCGTCGGGGCAGCCGGCATCCGCCGTAACGGTGATGGGGCCGGTCGATTCGGCTTCGCCGTCGCCCGGAATATCGGGCCACAAGGCGGAGTCCTCCAGCAGCGTTATGTAGGGATCGACGGTGGAGAATACGCCGCTTACTTCACCCGCGAGGCCGCTGCCGCCGTTGAGAAGCGTCACGTATATATCCGCCGTTTCGCCGGGATCGAGCTTGCCGTCGCCGTTGCCGCCGACGGAATCGTCAATCCGGAAGGCCGATACCTCCAGGTCGGGAGCGTGGAGGATCACGGCCAGGGTCGAAGTCCAGGAGGAGTCCGCATCATCGGAGAAGACGAAGGTGAACATGGCCGGGTGACCGTCCGTGCAGGGAGACGCGACCTCGAAGGAGCATTCATTCAGTCCCCATACTTCTTCTTCGGGACCTACGGTGCCGTAGGAATCGGAGCCGTCGATTACTGTGATTTCGGGGTCGTCGCTCGACAGGGCGCCCGCCACGCCGTAGGCCGTTACGGAGCCCATGTTCTTCACCAGGGATGCCAGGGAGACGGTTTCGCCGTAGTCGGCGTTTCCGTCGCCGTTGCCGCCCGCCGTGTCGTCAAGGTCGGTATCGCGGAGCGAAATCCAGGGGGAATCAGGCACTATGACCTCGATCTCGCCCTGGTAGACCACGGAGTTGCGGGCCGTGACCGTGACTTTCAGGATGCCGGGAGTGTCCGGGGCCGGATTCAGCACCACGGAGCCGGAGGCGTTGGTGTATCCGCTCGCCTGGACGCCGTCGTCGACCTTGGTGAGGGAGACGAGAGCGCCGACGACAGCACCGCCCGTCTTGCTGACCTGGACGGTCACGCTGTTCTCACCGGGCACTATGGCGCCCGGGTGAACCACTGTCAGGTAATAGGGATCGCCCGTCCGCACGAGGAGTTCGGGGTCGCCGAACAGGATATACTGCTGCATCGTCTCTTCGGTGACGGAGCCGTACCCGTACGGGAAATAGTAATACATGTATAGCTTGCCGTAAGTGCACGCTGCGCCGTAAGTGTCGAGCCCCTCCATGAAGTTGCCCCTGGCTACGCCGACGCCGAGAGTGTCGGTATAGAAGAAGGCGCAGGGGCGCGAAGCGGCGTAGATGCCGACCGAACCGCGGCCCGCGCTTCCCGACGACTGTTTCTGCCATGCTTCGGCGAAGCAGTCGGAGTTCTCGTCGAGGGCGCCGTTGCTGCACGCCACCGAGGTGATGAGCGACGGTCTGTGATCATTGGTCAGCGCGTTGACGTGCGAGTTGGTGTAGGACGGGGACGGGCTGCTCCAGGACGTTTCCGAGCCGTGGCCGAAATAGGCCGACCAGGAGTCGCCCTCGTTATAGGAGGCGGAGATATTGGAAGGGCCCAGGTTCCCGAGGCTGGAAAAGAGCTTGGTCACGTCGGTGTAGCCGTCCGCCAGCAGGATGTTGCGCACCTTGTTGGCGTTCTGATCGTCCACGTAGTCGCTGCCCGACATCACGAGGCCCTTGGCATACCATGTGACGCCCCCGAGACCGGGGTCGAGCTCGTAATCGAGGTTTTTCGCCACCACCCTGTCGAGCTCGGCCGCGGTTTTCACCGAGAACCTGCCCAGGTGGATATCGGGGAGGTAGTCGCTGCCCGCCACCGTCGAATACTTGTGGTCGGTCGGGCAGGAGCCTATCCCGTAATGAACGGGAACATAGTCGTCGTCGCCGACCAGGAGCACGTAGTCGGGGGCCGGGTCCCAGGTATCGTATGCATTCTGGATGTAGTTCTCGATGTCGTTCGCCGAGGGGTTCGGGCTGATCTCGGAGGTTTTCGTAACCACCACGGGCAGCCCTTTTTCCCATTTCCAGGCGGCGTAAGGCAGAATCGAGCTGTAGAAATTATCGTGAACGATGACGAGGAGGCAGCTCGATACGTCCCACTCGTCCTGTTCGTCTTCCGTGCACGGGTTCATTATCAGGGATTCGTAGATCCGTGAAAAGGCGCGGGATTTGCCCCGCTCGGGCGTTTCGATGATGTTCACCCCCGGGCCGGGCAGGAACTCGACGGCGATGGCGGCCGAGACCAGGGCGCGGCCCGTTCCGGTGACGGGGTTCACCAGGACCGGGTGGATCGTAATCGGCACGACCCTGTAATCGCGGAGGATGGCAGGGGTGTCGGCTGAAAGGTGCGCGGCCGGATAGAGCCCGTCGGTGCCGTAGACCGCCGGATCCGGTTCGGGTGCGGCGGCGCGGACGGCGTCACGGAGGGTGACGGGGGGTGCGGGTTCGACGACAACGCCGTCGAGCCGCTCGTATTGCGCATCCACGATACTTACGGATATCCTGCACCTGTCCGGAACGGCCACGAGGCGTGTAACGGCGGGAACCGCGGGGCTGCCCGGCACCGAGGAGCGGACGCATCCCGGAACCGAGAGCCGGTGCCAGGTCTCGCCGTCGGCAGCTATTTCAGTGATATCGACATAAGGGAAGGCCGCATCGATGAGTATCCCCTCCATGTCGGAGGATGTTATCTCGATATTCGTATTATCCACGTCATGGCAGAGCTGGATACGCTCCCCCGAAGCGACCCCGGCAACAAGAGCCAGAGCGGAAACGATTACGAATATCCCGGCAATTTTCGAAAATGACAACATGACCTTCTCCTGGTTTTACAAGCCTGACCCGGCGGGAGCCCGGCCGGCACCGCACCTGTATGAAAATATCAACATGTAACCCGTGACGGGCGCGCACCGAATTCAAAACAACCCTCCGGTTTCAACCCGCGCCCGACCCGACCCCTTCTCGATACGGATTTTCAACTCTCGTATCGATGCGGCGGATGCCGCACTACCCGGTTAATGGTAACCCTGACTTCCAGAGATTACAAACCGTCCGGCCGCTTCGGCATGCTTTTCGTTGTCAGTTATATCAAGATATAAAACGGGGACAGATCGAATTCCCCCCGGTTCGCAATCATTCAAAGTCGAACTGGGGACCGGCGTGTATGAGATTCTTGAGTTAGCTAAGAGGTCCCGGTCAATTCACCCAGCCGCCGTTTCCGGGGCCGCCGTATGCGCCCATATCGGACCGGGAACCGTTGGAGTACCACGACGGGCACCGTGGATCCGAATCATGGATACCGTCTTCGATGGACGGGTCTCCCGTATCGATGCAGGGCGACGAGGGACGCAGAAGATAAGAAAATCCGAACCACGGCACATTGGTAAAGAACGGATCTGAATCGATATTGCCTTCACCCTCGTAGCCGCCCTCGATATCGGAGTATGTAATTGTAACTATCGGATGTCCGCTGATTTCATTGGGTGAGTTGTCCCAGACGATGCAGTTCGTAAAAGTTCCGAACCAGCTGTCTATTCCGCCGCCGTCACCGGCCGAATTACCGATTATGGAACAATTTGATACGTTTCCGGAACCGGAAATTCCGCCGCCGTAGTCTCCTGCCCCATTAGACGTTATGATGCAGTTCCTGACGTTTGACGATATGGAAAGTCCGCCGCCGCTGCCTCCCGCCCAGTTCGAATGTATAATACAGTTGGTGATCATCACTGAAGCTCCAAACGAGATAATACCGCCTCCCGACCCGTCGGTACGATTGTTTATGATGCTGCATTTTTCGATGGTTGCTGCTTCGGATGCCATAATTCCGCCCCCCCTGCCGGAACCGTAATAGAAAAAAGCACCGTTATCGATGATGCTGCAGTTCAAAATAGTTGAGTTATCGAAACAGTATACACCTCCTCCGGATCCGTAGCCCTGTTCGCCCTGGGCGTCGTTGCCGCTGATATTGCAGTCGATAACGGTCGAGAAACCTCCGCAGTAGATGCCGCCGCCGCAACATCCCGCTACCACACCTGCTCGATTATCACGGATATCGCAGCGGATGATTACAGAATAATCGCCGCAGTAGATGCCTCCACCGTATTGATCTGTCAGGTTGTCCTTTATGATGCAGTTACTAATCGTCGGGGATGAATTCGAACAGTAAATTCCCCCGCCCTTGTCAACTATTTTTGCAAACCCGTTCATTATCGTAAATCCGTCCACTAATGCGGCATTACTCTCCCCTGAATGGAAATCGAAACCCCTGCCGTTATTCGAGCAGTTGATAACGGTCGTTTGAGCGCCGTTTTCAGATATGACAACAATGTCTTTTCCGCAGAAATCCAGGTTCTTGTTCAGGACTCCGAAGTAAGTGCCGTCGGCGACAAGCACCGTATCTCCCGTGACGGCGGCATCGATTCCCTCCTGGATGGTCGGCTGCTCCGAGGGAACTCTGATCGTAATTGATTCTGCGGAACCGCAGGTGAGAACGACGAAGAGTAAGGTCTCAGCCAGGAGATTCAGTATATTCTTCATGACGGGACTCCTTGATCGGGGACGAAGTTACTGAATCGGAAACCGATCTCAGTTGAACTTCCCGACAGCTTTTCCATCGATCTCGAGCCGAACGTTGATGCGAGTTCCATGTCAGGATATCAGACTATTAGAAGAGAAGACAGAACCATTTGATCAGTCCGCGCTGCGGCGGCGTCCCACCCGGTCGCGCAGGGAGCGGGCGGCGTATCGTAAAACGCCGAGAGCTCCGGCGAGCCCGAGGGCCTGGGCCATCAGGAAATCGGCCCCGATGCCGCCGAGGGCCAGGCCAAGCGAATAGCGGCGCCACGTGAAAAGGAAAAACGGGGCGACCGTTATCAGGTAGGAAACCAGGAAAAAGAGGGCCAGGTTCGCGAGGGGGGCTGAAATTCCTGGGAAGAAGAACAGCACAGCCCGGGACAGGATAAAACAACCCGCGGCGGCCGCACCGGACAGCTTGCCGAAAGCGTGAAAAGGCGTTGAGAGATAGTTGTCGAACTTGCGGTCCTGGAAGAGCAGTTCGGCGTACTGCAGCCCCCGGGTGAAATGGCCGTGGAGATTGCGCGCGAACGTATCCGTGAAATGATGCTTCACCAGGGCCCTGCGGACCAGGCGGATCGTCCCCAGCCTGGCGAGCCGCCGGCCGAGTTCGACATCCTCCAGCCCCGGCCTCGAATAATTCTCGTTGAACCCGCCGGCGGATTCGAAGACCTCGCGTCTCACGGCTCCCATGGCGCCCCAGAACCAGGTTATGTCATCCCCGTTGAAACAGGCCCTGAAATAGTAGCTCTGCGCCGCTTTGAAAGCGGGCCAGAAACCCTTGTTGGCAGGTCTGGTATGGTAGACCCCGACCGCCGCTACTATTTTGTCGTCGATCCTGAATGCTTTCACAATCTCCCCGACCATTTCCGGATCCACCAGGACATCGGCGTCGAGAAAAAGGAGGATCCTTCCCGATGCCGCCGCCGCGCCGCTGTTCCTCGCCGCCGCCGGACCGGAGCGCTTCGGCATCGACACCAGCCGGACGCCCGCCTCCGCCGCGACAGCCGCCGAATCGTCGGTGGAGCCGTCATCGACGCAGATGATCTCAACGTCGCCGAACCTGCTTTTTTCGAGTGAATCGAGGAGGTTCCCGAGGGTGTCGCCCGCGTTGTGGAACGGGACTATGATCGAGATTGCCGGCATCCGGTCGGTTCTCCTTTATTATTTCGGGAAGGCTCCGGTCATCTCCCGGCCGCGGCGCACTCCGTAGGACAGGTAGCCGTAGAGGGCGCGCGGCCTGCCGGCCTCCCGCAGCCTCGCCGCCAGGTAGGACGGACGAAGATAGAATTTTCGCAGGCGCCTGTTGATGAACCTGTATACCGCCGCAGGATCGACATCGCTCCTTATGTTATACCGGTTGAAGGAAAAAAGCTCGTTTCCCGGGCCCAGGAGCCGGTTTTCAGCGAGGAGAGTATCATAAAGCGTGGTCCCGGGGAAAGGGGTGGCGCACATGAGCACCAGGAATCCTAGAGGGAGCCTGTCGATGAGGGCGCCCGTGCGGGCGAGAGTTTCCCCGGTCTCGCCGGGGAATCCGATCACGAAGGAGCCGTTGACCAAAATACCTGCGGAGACGGCATCCTCCACCGTCTGCACGATCCTTTCCGGGTCGGGCCTCTTGTGCATCGCCTTCAGCAGACCGGGATCCCCCGATTCGATGCCGATCGACATCAGGAAGCATCCCGCCTTCGCCATGAGGCGGAGAAGCTCCCGGTCGAGGGTATCTATCCGCCCGTTGCAGATCCACCGCACTCCGGGAGCCGAGACCAGGAGCCGCTCGCAGAATTCGGCGACCCAGTCCCGGTCGGCGGTAAAAAGGTCCGACTGGAAAAGGAAATTCCGGATACGGTCGGTTTCGACGATGCGGCGCACCTCGTCCGCGACGGCGGCGGCGGACCTGCTCCGGTGGACGCGGCCGTTCAGCGGCGTGGCCAGGCAGAACGGGCAGGCGTAGGGACACCCCCGGGAAGCGAGCACCAGGGTATACGGATTGCCGTCCGGAAGCCTGTACCTTCCCGGCGGCAGGAGGTCCCTGGCCGGGAGCGGCAGGTCGTCGGCAGGGCACCATCGTTCCGGACGGCCTGAGTCCGCGAAACCGGTTTCGCCGGTTCTTTCGCGCAGCATGAAACCGTGCGGCGGCGGATCCAGGGCGCCGCCCGGGCGGATCGCTTCACGCCAGGCTTCTCCAGGTTTGCCGTTTTCCGGTGATCGAGCAAAACCGCCTCGAGGGGATCGGTCCGCGGCGCTCCCGCTCACCCGGCCTGAATCCGCCGCCAGGCGGGCGAAAACGGCGTCCAGAACGGGCTCCGGCTCGCCGTATACGGCGGCGTCAGCCTCCGGAATCTCCCGGAGGCTCCGGGCCGGCAGCGCCTGGGCGTGCTGTCCGAACAGGATGACGCCGGAGCCGGCGTCGCGGGCGGCGGCCGCTCCCGTCCGGTCGGTCTCTACGGTCGGGGTCGCGATGTTGACGACGGTGAGGTCGGGGCGGAAAGAGGCGAGGGTGCGGCGGAGCCTCTTGAAACTCGCCCTGCCCGGGGGCAGGTCGAGGATGAGCGACTCCAGGCCGTGCCGTCGCGCGGCGGTCGCTATCATGGCCAGGGTCAGAGGGAAGCGGGGCACCTCGAAGGTGATATTGAGCGGGATTATGACGCGGCCTTCCTTGGTGACCTTACCCGCCGGGGGAGGATTGAGGAGCAGAACCCGCATTCCGCGCGACCTCCGTTTACAGCGCCGCGCCGCTCGCCGACCGGGTGCGGCCGGGGGCGGGCTCGCGTTTTTCCACCAGGAATCCGCCGGCGGCGGCGAAGCGGATGCCCGAGCCGTCGAGCACCGCGGCCAGGTCGCGGGGCGACGCCGCCATCGGCATCCCGTGGAGATTGAGCGAAGTGTTCAGGAGCGCGCCGATGCCGCGGATATTGCTGAACCGGGTCAGGAGATCGTGAAACCCGGGATTGAAATCGCGAACCAGGATCTGGGGGCGGCAGGTGCGGTCGAACGGGTGGCACGCGGCCCCGATATGGTGGCCGGCGCCGGGGGTGGTTTCGAAGGCGTTGACCATGTAATGGGAGGTCAGGTTTTTGGGGTTGACCAGGTAGCGGGGCGCCGCGCTCTCGAGGATGACCGGGGCGAAGGGCATCCAGAAATCGCGCATCTTTATCATCCTGTTGACGCGGTTCATGGTTTCGACCCGCGAGGGGTCCGCGAGGATCGAGCGGTTGCCGAGGGCGCGGGGGCCGAATTCGAGCCGGCCCGCGAAACGGGCCACGATTTCGCCCTCGGCCAGGAGCTCCGCCACGGCCTGGTTGATCTTTTCCGGCGTCGACACCCGGTACCGGGAGCCGAGGGTCTCGGGGAGCCGCTCCAGCTCCTCGTCGAAAGAGGGGCCCAGGTAGAGAGCACCCAGCGGGTCCCACTGCGGATCGGCGCCCCTCTCGCGGCACGAATCGCTGTGAGCGAGAAGCGCCGCGCCAACGGCCACCGATTCGTCCCCTGCCGAGGGAAATATGAAAAGATCGTCCACCTCGTCCAGGCGGCTGATCGCGCCGTTCACCTTTACATTGAGGAACACGCCGCCGGCCAGGGCGACTCGGCGGATGCCGGTTTCGCGGATATTGCGGCGCACCCACTCCACCAGCAGGTCCTCGGCGAGGCGCTGGGCGGCCCACGCCACCCGGTCGAACCGGCGCGACCCGTATTTTTTATTGAGGAAGCGCATGAGAGACGAGCCGATCAGACCGAGCCTGTTCTCGAAGCCCCTGCCGGAAGTCCGGTAGAAGCGCCTGAACTCGTTCCGCAGGTCTTCCGCGTCCCCGTCCCGGACGTATCCGGCCAGGCCCATCACCTTGTTCTCTTCCTCCCACGGTTTCAGGCCCAGAAGGCGGGTGACCCGGCTGTAGAAGGACCCGATGGAATGAACGCTCGAAACCTCCACCTCCCTGGTCAGTTCGCCGCCGCGGTAAGTCGAAACAGTGGCGGAGAGCCCGTCGCCGAGGCCGTCGCAGGTGAAAACGAGGGTGTCCTCGCCGGGCCACGGGTTCAGGAAGGCCGCGGTCGCCGCGTGGCTCAGGTGGTGATCGTAGAAGCGGATACGGCCGGGGTCGATGCCGTGCCGCAGCCAGAAGGAGCCGTATTTCCGCCTGGTTTCGCGGGTCCGGTAGCTCCCGACGGCGGTCCGGTAGAGATAGCGGGGCAGCCGCCCGCCGATGAGGTTGAGCGGCAGGATCCTGGACGCCTCCCCCGCGATCCTGATGAGGGGGCGGTATTCTTCTTCGGCGGCCAGGTCGGGTTCGAACCTTTCGCACAGGGTGCCGACGGCCACCTCGTCCAGGTCGCCGCCCGTTATCCCGTTGTCGTGAAGGATCCGCTCGATCGAGAGACGCGGAAAAGCGGCGCTCGACTTGACCCTGTTGAGCCGCTCCTCGGCAAGGGCGTACACCAGCCTCCCGTTCCTGAGCAGGCAGGCCGAGCTCATGTGGCTGATGTTGATTCCGAGAGTCAGGGTCATCGAATGATTACTCCAGGGTCTCCGGATATTCCCGGCCGACATGGGGGTGCCGGTTATTACGCACGATCCTTTTCTGAGTCCTACTTATTAAGCTTGGATATGACGAAATTTTTAATAGCAGTCGCTCGCTCCAGGGCAGTGCTCATGTCTGTTTCCCCGAGCTCCATCGGGAATGGATAGCGAATATGAACGGCAAAATCCGTAAGAAGAAGGCAGTCGTTCTCTATCTGCTTGAAATTATCCTCATGTTTTCGGCATCTATTGTTCAATTGTACCAGATCGTGTGTTTTAGGAATTTCTTCCCCTTTTAAGGCAAGGTATCCCTTCAGATACTTCTCCGCTGACTGCTGGCAGTGATAGCAGATAATACCGATCGGAACGGGACGCATCGATCGAAGAAATTCCGCCGATGCCAAATCCGCTTCGGCAATATTGATCCATTCCCCGGCGAGATCTCTATTATCCATGGATCAGCTTTCCGTCATTTTTGATTTTATATTCGAACGTGTTCTTCAACAACGCTCTTTCTCTGAATTCTTCTTCATCATAAACCAGTATATCCATCGGGCTCGATATGAGACCCATGAGGGCTCTCCTGATAGCCCTCATGACATCGATCTTTTTTTTCTGCTTAAAATCACCTATTACACAAATATCTATATCGCTGCCCTGATCAGGTTTTCCATATGCATATGATCCGAAAATGTATACCCGGCTGAATGAAAATTTGCTGGAAAACGTGCTCTTTAAAGCTTCTATCTGATCCATTTCCCGACCGACCATCCGACGCTCTCCTCAAAGGGTTCCATAACAGAATATAACCTATTCCCTCTTGAATCAAGCTCTACCGGGTCATCTTTCCTTCCCGGTTCCCACCGCCGGGTGAGAATAAACAACGATCCGGGGCGGACTGGAATACTCGATCCAATGATAGTCCGCGAGAGCATGCGCCGACCAGTTTCCGGTAAATCATCAGCAGACTGCCGGGAGTCTGCTCAAAAAAGTCAAAATGACTGAGAAACCGACTCCTTTCTTCACATGAAGAAATATTATGTAAACCAAACCGAAAATCAGCCGGCTGCATAATCGGCTCCTGCGCTCTCCGGCTTCAAGCAGCGATAGCAACTAAACTTTCAAAATGAGATATCGGCAAATCGTTCCCAAAGCGATAACGACATGTCGTTTAAACTCTGACGGCAAAGCGTATAAACAGCGACTAGCGACCGTGTTCCTTTTCCCGTTTAGGAACACGTGTTCATTTTGCAGGCTCCTTCTCCCCGGTTGGAACACGTGTTCATTTTGCAGGCCCCTTCTCCCCGGTTGGAACACGTGTTCCGTTTGCAGACTCCTTCTCCCCGGTTGGAACACGTGTTCCGCTTTTCGGAGCGCCTGCCGGGAAGTCGCTGCCGGCAGCTTCCTCTTCGTCATGAATGTTGACTAAACCCGAAACCCGGTTGAAAATATGATTATGAAGTTTACGTTGAAGATCCGGCGGGTCTATATCCGGCGCGGGCACCCGGAGGCGATCATGAAAAGGCGTTTCACTTTGCCGGCCATTCTTTTTTTCCTGGTTTTTCCGCTTCATCCGGTAACGGCTGCGGAAGCGGCGTCGGCAATGATCGATGCCGCGACGCCGGCAATGATCGATGCCGCGGCGCCGGCAACGGTCGATGCGGCGGACGGCGGCGCAGGCTCGATCCCGGGTTCGAAGACTCCGATCCTGTCGGAACCCTACTGGGTCATCCCCTCCGAAGGGCTCCCCTCCGAAGTGGAGCTCCAGCCGTCCAACTGCAACGTGGCCATCGCCTGGTTCGAGGAGCGGCTGTTCATGGCGTGGCGCACCGCGCCGGCACATTTCGCCTCGCCGTACACCCGGATGTATGTCGTGTCGTCGGCCGATTACGGGGTGTCGTGGGAATATGAAACCGAAATATTCCTGGAAACGGATCTGCGCGAACCCTATCTCATCTCCTTCAAAGGGAACCTGATCCTCACCTTTTTCGAGGCGGGGAGCCATCCGCTCGCCTTCGAACCCGTGCGGATGTGGCGCTGCTTCCGGACCGGGTTCGGCGAATGGAGCGAGCTCGAAACCTGGGGGGAGCCGGAGGAAGTTCCCTGGGCCTACCAGGTTCACAAGGGCCGTCTCTGGCTTACATCCTATCTGGGAGAGCACTATAGCGGCGGCGACATCGACGTGCGGTTCCACGTTTCGGACGACGGCTTCGACTGGGAGCCCGCGGGCGGCGGCGACCCGGTGGTCTACACGGGCGGCGTCTCCGAGGTCGGTTTCGAGTTCGATTCCGGCGGAAACCTCTGGGGCGTAACCCGGCTCGAGGACGGCGACGACACCGGCTTCGGCTCCCACGTGGTAACCGCCCCTGCCGGCGACCTCTCCGCTTGGGAGTTCCCATCGAAGGCAGACCCGGAAAGGTACGATTCTCCGAGGATGTTCCGCCACGGCGAGGATATCTACCTGATCGCCAGGCGGGATCCGCTCGGCCCCTACGACCGCGGATGGGACAACCTGCCGCCTCTCGTGAAGAAGCTCGCCTACCTCGCAATCTATTCACTGACCCCAAAAAAAACGGCCCTCTACCGGATCGACACCGACGCCCGCAAGGTGGAATGGATACTGGATCTCCCCTCTGCGGGCGACACCTCTTTCCCGTCGATCCTCCGCATCGGACGCGACTCCTTCCTGGTCGCCAACTATACATCGCCTCTCCGGTTCGAACACCGTTCCTGGCTCGCCGGCCAGATCAGCCCGCGCGGCACGCGGATCTACCTCATCCGGATCGATTTCGCTCCGTAACACACTCCGCATTTCGCGATAAAAACCGGAGACCATTGCAGGGACGGCCGTCCCGCCAAAACATGAAATATCCGCGACCCAGGAGTCAGTGAAGCTACCTGCGCCGGGAGCGCAGAGAGTTTTTAGCCTTTATTAAATGTAAGTTCGTTATCCATTGACTTTTACCATGTCAGAACTTTCCCCACGTGGGGAAAGTTCAACTTTTGAACAACGGGCCAGCTCCATCTTCCCCCGGGATTGGTCCTGAAATAAGCGGAAAAGGGAAAAGATTCGCGAAGTCCTCAGGGGTGGAGAGAGGAGAGAAAGAGGGTCGAGAAAGGAGCGAAAGAGGGTCGAGAAAGGAGCGAAAGAGGATGGCGGAGGAGTTGGATTATCAGGATTCCGGGAAGAAATCTTGATAAAAGTTTACTCAAAAAATGGAAACCGGGCCGGGCGGGGTTTGGGAAAGCCGCAGGGAGCGGTTTTTGATTTTTATTGACTTTTTGCGGGGTGCTGGACAAGATACTTGGTTTTGATAATGGTCCGCCAACCGATGTATTAGGCCTGTTTCTGAAGCCTGCTCAATCGTTTACAGACAGGGAGCCCGCCGTGACTGATGTAATCAAGAAGAGAATTCCTCTGCCGGGAGACGCCGGAGACACCGTTTACGACCTGAACATGTTCCTGAGCGACTCTCAGCTCCGGGCGGAGCTCGAGAAATGCGAGTACTGCGTCGAGAAACCGTGCATGGAGGCGTGCCCCTGCGACTGCTCACCGGCAGACTTCATAAAGGCGGTGGAAGTCGGCGAACCTTCCGACATCCGGCGGTCGGCGGCGCTCATCCTCGGCAAGAACCCGCTCGGCGGCATCTGCGGCCAGGTATGCCCCGACAAGCTATGCATGGCGGCATGCGTCCACAAGAAGTTCGATTCGCCCGTCGATATCCCGGCGGTGCAGGCGACGATTATCGAGAAGGCGAAACAGTCGGGCGTTCAGCCCGCTTTCACAGAGCCGGATCCGGCAGGCGGCAGGGTCGCCGTAGTCGGGGCCGGCCCGGCCGGGCTCGCAGCGGCGGCGCTGCTGGGGCAGAGAGGCCGCTCCGTCACGATCTTCGAAAAGGAGAAGGAACCGGGCGGCATGTGCAACCTCATCCCGGCGTTCCGCCTCGACCGGGACGTCCTGAAGAGCGACATCGAGTGGTGCCTGTCCCTGGGAGATATAAAACTCGAGACGAATACTTCGGTTGAAGGTCCGGAAGCCCTCCTGGACGACGGTTTCGACGCCGTGGTGGCCGCCACCGGCCTCTGGTCGCCCATCCTGCCCGGCATACCGGGTGAGAATCTCGCTATTCCCGGCATTGCTTACCTGCAGAACCCGGCAGAATACGATGTCTCTGGCAACATCGCCGTCATCGGAGGCGGCGCGACGGCCCTCGACTGCGCCCTCACCGCCCAGGTGAACGGCGCCGGCAGGGTGGAACTGTTCGCCCTGGAGAACCTGGCCGAGATGCCCCTCTCGACCAAGGAGATGGATGAACTGGTCAGGAGCGGCATCGACGTCAACGGGCGCGTCATGGTAAACGCCGTCCTCAGCAGCCCGGACGGCATCAGCGGTCTTTCGCTCACCAAGGTGCGGCTGAGACCGGGCGCGACCTTCAGCCTCGAAGCCATCCAGCCGCTCCCCGGGAGCGAGGCCGCCCGCCGCGATATCGACGAAGTGATCATCGCCATCGGGACCCGCGGCGATTTCCCGAAAATCGAAAACCCGGCCGTCTTCTACGCCGGGGACTGCGTGGAAGGCCCGACAACGGTGGTGGAAGCCGCCGCCGCCGGGAAGAACGCCGCTGAGCAGGTGGAAGCGTTCCTGAACTCCGCGGACATCCCCCGGTTCGGATCGAACTCGGTCGGAGCGGTCAAGAGCATGACGCAGATCCCGGGTTTCGACTTCGTTCCCGTTCCGCTCGAAATCGACTTCTTCGGCAAGCGGCTCTCCTCCCCTTTCCTGCTGTCGGCGGCGCCGCCCACCGACGGCCTCGAACAGATGAAGGCCGCTTATGACGCGGGCTGGGCCGGGGCGATCATGAAAACATCCTTCGACAATGTTCCGATTCATATCCCCGGCGAATACATGTTCTCATACGGAAAAGGCACTTACGCCAACTGCGACAACGTTTCGGGGCACAGCCTCGACCGCGTGTGCGGCGAGCTGGAGCAGCTCATCGAGCTGTATCCCGACCGGCTCACCATGGCCTCCACCGGCGGTCCGGTCTCCGGCGACGACGAAGAAGACCGGAAAGCGTGGCAGAGCAACACCCGAAAGCTCGAAAACGCGGGCGCCATGGGGATCGAATACAGCCTCTCCTGCCCGCAGGGGGGCGACGGCACCGAAGGAGACATCGTATCGCAGAACGCCGAGCTCTCATCCAAGATCATCGGATGGGTGCTCGAGGCTGGAAGCGGCGACGTTCCGAAAATCTTCAAGCTCACGGGCGCGGTCACATCGATGGAAGCCATCGCCCTCAGCATCCGCGAGACCTTCGAGAAGTATCCCGATAAAAAAGCGGCCATCACCCTGGCGAACACCTTCCCCACCCTGGCCTTCCGCAAGGGAGAGAAGAAGCAATGGGAGGAAGGGGTCATCGTCGGCATGGCGGGCGAAGGGGTGCTGAATATCAGCTACCTCTCCCTGGCCAAGGCGGCGCCGCTCGGCATCGAGATTTCGGGCAACGGCGGGCCGGTGAATTACAAGCAGGCCGCCGATTTCCTGGCCCTCGGGTGCGGGACGGTGCAGTTCTGCACCCTTCCGACACGGGACGGATACGGCATCATCGACGAGCTGAAGACGGGAGTGAGCCACCTGATGGCGGAGCGCGGCCTGAAGTCGATGAAGGAGCTGATCGGAATCGCTCTTCCCGAGCCGGTCACCGACTTCATGGATCTTTCGCCGGTCAAGAAAATATCCCGTTCGGAGCACGAGTTGTGCGTGAAGTGCGGCAACTGCAGGCGGTGCCCCTACATGGCGGTGGGCGTCGACGATTACGGCTTCCCGGTCACCGACGCCGCAAAGTGCATCGGCTGCCGCATGTGCACATTCCTCTGCTTCACGGGTGCGCTGGAGCTCCGCGAAAGAACGCCCGAAGAAGCCGAAGCGCTGGTGGAAGATTGAAGAGGCGAAAGCGCCGGCACCGGCTAGAGGCGCTGAGGATACAGGCGGAAGATTGAAAATGCGGAGGCGCGCCGGCGGATGAATGAAAATGCGATGACGCCGGCAGCAGCTTCAGCGATGAAGGCGCCGGTGCCCGCCTGAGAGGCTGAAGCCGGCGGGAGCTTGAAAAAACGATAGCGGCGGTGGAAGTTTGAAGAGTCGGAAGCGCCGACACCGGATCGAGAGGATGAAGGCACCCGCGGAGGCCCGGGCAGCGGCGCGGAGCCGGGCACGCGCGATCCGAACTGTTTTTGTGGACCCTGTGGGATAAAGCGAGAATAAAATGGATGAATACCTGATAGCGAACGGAACGGTCATCACCCTGGGTGAGGACAACCGGGTGATCGAAGACGGGGCGGTCCACGTGAAGGACGGCCGCATCGAAGACGTGGGCTCCGCCGCGGAGTTGAAGAGCAGGCATGCCTGCGAAGTGAAAGTCGACGCCGCCGGCAAGGTGGTGCTCCCCGGCTTCATCTGCGCCCACCACCATTTCTACAGCACCATGGCGAGAGGCTTCGCCCCTCCCGGCGAACCGGCCCGGACGTTCGGTGAAATCCTGGAGCGGCTGTGGTGGAAGATCGACAAAGCGCTCAACAGCGACGACGTCTATTACAGCACCCTCATTCCGCTCATCGAGTGCATAAAAAACGGCACCACCACCATAATCGATCACCATGCCAGCCCCTCGTGCAGAGACGGAAGCCTCGACATCATCGCCGACGCCGTCCTCGAGGCCGGTCTACGGGCGTCGCTCTGCTACGAAGTATCCGATCGCAACATCCCCGCCGCCGGGGTGGCCGAAAACGAGCGGTTTCTGAAACGTCTCGAGGGCGAAAAGTCGGAGCAGCTCGCCGGGATGATGGGCATCCACGCCTCCCTCACCGTATCCGACGACACCCTGGCGAAATGCCGCGCCGCCGCCGAAAAGTACGGCGCCGGTTACCACATCCACGTGGCCGAGGGTGTCGAGGATCACACCGACTCCCTGGCGAAATACGGCAAAAGGACGGTGGAAAGGCTCGTGGACAGGGGAATCTGCGGCCCCGACTCGCTCTTCATCCACTGTATCAACATCGACGAAAACGAAATCGACCTCCTCGCCGAAACCGGAACCGTCGTGGTTCACAATCCAGAATCGAACATGAACAACGCCGTCGGCGTCGCAAAAGTTCTGGAGCTGATGGAAAAGGGCATCCTGGTCGGCCTGGGCACCGACGGAATGGCATCCGACATGCCTGCCCAGATGAGGTGCGCCTACCTGGTGCACAGGCTCGCTAAAGGTGATCCGAGGGTGGCTTTCTGCGAAGCCCCCCAGCTGCTCCTCTGGAACAATGCCGCCATCGCCGCAAGGCAGTTCCCGGTGAAACTGGGCGCCATCGAAAAGGGAGCAGCGGCGGATTTCGCCATACTCGACTACATTCCGCCGACCTGTCTCACGGCGGATAATTTCCTGGGGCACTTCATTTTCGGAATGGTGGACGCGACGGTCGACACCACCATCGCTGGCGGCCGCATCCTTATGCGGAACAAGCAGCTTCTCGTGCTGGACGAAGTAAAAATCGCGGCCAGGTCGAGGGAGCTCGCCGCGGAGATGTGGCCCAGAATCACGTAACCGGGTCGGATGAAGCACGACGAAAGGGGTCGTCGCAGACCCGCTGGTAACCGAGTCATGAATCTGGACAATCAGACAATACTGGTTCTGATACTGCCGCTGGCGCTGTTGCTGTTCGGCGTCGCCGGATACCACATCATCGAAGGATGGCCGATACTCGACTGCGTGTACATGACCGTGATCACCGTCGCCACCGTCGGCTTTTCGGAGATACACGAGCTGTCGCAAACCGGGCGGGTATTCACTGTCGTCCTTATACTTACCGGAGTGATGATCATCGCATACTCCATCCAGTGGTTCGTCATGTACATGCTGCAGAAAAACATCTTCGGAACACTCGGGAGACGCCGTATGGATAGAAAAATAAAAACTCTGAAGGACCACACCATCGTCTGCGGATACGGGAAGATCGGACGCCACGTGGCGGACACGTTCCTCGCGGAGGGTGAGCCGTTCGTCATAATCGACCGGGAATTCCCGGACGAGGAGCATATGGCGGAAAAGGGACTCATGTATATCGAGGGCGACGGTGCGGATGAAGTCGTGCTGGAGGAGGCGGGCATAGACAGGGCCAGAACACTGGTGGCGGTCGTCGGCTCGGACGCCGACAACCTGTTCATCACCATGACCGCGCGCGGCCTGAACAGGGAGATAAAAGTAGTGGCCCGCGCTGAAGACGCGAACAACAAGGGCAAGCTGCTGCGCGCCGGCGCGAACAAGGTCGTGCTGCCGTACGAGATGGGCGGTCGCCGTATCGCCGCCCAGGTGATGTTCCCGTCCGTGACCGATTTCCTCGAGACGGTCATGAGCTCGGAGAACCTGGAGCTGCGAATGGCCGAGTTGAAGGTCGGCGGCTCGTCCAGCCTGAACAACCAGTCGCTGCACGAGTCGCATATCCGCAGAGAAACCGGCTGCATCATACTTGCAATTAAACCCGACGGGAAAAAGCTGATCACGAACCCCGACTCCGAAATGAAGATAAATGCGGGCGATATGCTTATATGTCTCGGGACGATGGAGCAGATACAGGAGCTCCAGAAACTGGCGGAAGTACCCTGATACAGCGGTGATAAACAGCCGGTATTTAAACCTGCGAATAAATAAACAAACGGCACGGGCCGCCCGTTCACCCCTCTAAAGCGTTCAATTTCTCTTCAATCTTCTCAACGATCTGATCATAGGATGGCGGCGGTCCTGTGAAGATATTCTCACCTGCTATGTAGAGTCCCCCTCCCAGACCGTATTTCCTGAGATTCGCCGCGTCGCTCATGTCGATCTCTTCAAACGATACATTTTCGCCGAACCGTTCCGCGGCCCGTTTCGCCGAAAGGTACGTAGTATTCTCGCCGGGGCACTGGCCGCTGCAGAAAACCGTAACTTTCACCTTGCCCGGAACCGTCTCCTGGCTGAACTCGCCTTTTTTCCACTTCGGTACGACAGCGTCTCCGGAGAACGGCTTCCAGACGAGCTCCCGCCAGCCGTGGAGATCCGCTTTTTCGTAGCCCTGCTTCTTATACCATGCCGCCGTCATCCAGAAATCCTGCGAGATTCCCCAGGCGGCGAGACCTTTAGCACCGAGAGCTTCGACATCCTCCTCGGCCGCCTCGAGAAGCGCCTTTCCCAGGCCCGCCCCCTGCCGGTTTCCGACCCCCTTGTCTTCGTATCCGTGCACCCATATGCAATTGACCATGTAGAGGTCGTCACCGTCGGCGTATGAATACTCGATCGGCATATACTCGATCATTCCCGCCAGGCTCCCGTCGTCATCAATGGCTACCTTCACCCTGAGACCCTGCTCCCGCATTTTCGAAAACCAGTCTTCCTTGATAAACCGGGCTTCCTTCATCTCCTCGCTCCAGTCTTCGAGACAGACGAGGTACGAAGGCGCCAGCTCAGGTGAGAGATCAGCTATCTTCATTATTTCCCCTCTTCCATTCGTCGGGCGCTTCTGGAGCGACCGGCCAGGTACACACCGGCGAAGTACAGATATTATCAGCCATCGCGCAAACACTGAACGCACTCAATTAGACACATCTTCACAGTATACTCATAATCTGTCAATCCGGACCTTTTTCAGAACTCGGACTATTTGCGATACACGGCTTCCTTTTTCCTGATTTCCCGTGCCGGCCATGACGGGTTGAGTTAAGTCCGGCGGAAACCTATCACTATTCCGCTACCGGAGGACTCCGATCATTTATTCTTCAATAAGGTGGATGTCTCCCCGATAGTCCGGGTGTATCAATCGAGTCCACCTGGAAGACGTGTAAAATTGTCAATCGGATTGACAATTTTACACGCGTGAGCCTGCAACCCCCGCGGGACAAGACGTGCTGCCGGTATCCCGCTCTGATGCGCTGGTGATTACCTGCATCCGCCGCAGGACAGGATATGATTCTTGCGCTGCGCTGCAGAAAGAGAAGTACACGGATCGACTCCGTGGTTTGGAATCTCGAAGCCAGCCGGGGCGTACACCTGATTCTTTTCCAGGCATAGCTTAACTATACCATCGACTCAGCCGGTGAATTTTGTTTCATTGCGCCCGGGGAGCAATGAACCCAGCAGTTTTACACCGGTTGCTTTACGAATAAAGTCCCGTATCGCAGATTCGGGGCTTCGGCCCCGGGGTGCGCGGGTCGAGATTATTCGACCCGCGCCCTTATTCCTTTACTAACACGGTTCAAGCTGTAAAAATGAAAGCTCGATGCTGCAGCGGTTCCGGCTCCGTATCCCTCTTCAGCATTTTACAGCGATCATGCCCGCCGGGAAATTCGAGCCGGGCGGTTGCTCGGGGTTGTTTTTTAACTGCGAAAATGACGCAGGCCGCGGCCGGAAAGACAGCAGAAGTTGATTTCACGGGGAAAAGAATGAAGTATATATTCGGACCGGTTTCTTCACGCAGGCTGGGGCGCTCTCTCGGTGTGGACCTGGTTCCGCACAAGACATGCCCTTATGACTGCATATACTGCCAGGTGGGGAGAACTACCAACAAAACACTTCAGCGGGAGGAATTCGTCCCTCTCGACGATGTCGTATCCGAGCTCGAGGAATCCCTCAAGCAGATCGAGAATCCGCCCGATTTTATCACGTTGAGCGGGTCGGGGGAGCCTACCCTGTACTCGAGAACCGGCGAGCTGATCGAGCGGATCAAAGATTCGACCGACATTCCGGTCGCGGTGATCACCGGCGGTTCGACCCTGCACTTTCCCGAAGTCCGAAAATCTTTAATGAACGCCGACCTCGTCGTGCCCTCTCTCGACGCCGGAGACCAGGAGATGTTCGAGAAGGTGAACCGCCCCAGCGACGGACTTACTTTCGATACGATGCTCGAAGGACTTATCCGCTTTCGCAGGGAATTCCGCGGTCCGATCTGGCTGGAAGTGTTCATTCTCGAAGGGATTTCGACGGAGCTGACGGAAGCGGGCAAACTCGCCGCCGCCGCCGACCGGGTCAAGCCGGACCGGATCCAGCTCAACACCGTGGTCCGTCCCGCCGCCGAAGTATACGCCTCGGAAGTACCCAGGGAGAAGCTGGCGGAAATCGCCGGGATATTCATCCCCGATGCGGAGATAATCGCAGGCTACAAAAGGACGCCGGAGCTTTCCGACGAACGGGCGAACAGGGAGACGATCCTGGAGATGCTCAAGCGGCGTCCCTGCACACTGGAGGATATCGCCTCCGGCCTCGAGCTCGACCCGAACCTGGTGGCGAAGCATCTCAACGAGCTGGCTGAAAGCGGGTTCGTAACGCTGACCATCAAGGGCAAGCACCTTTTCTATTGCGCTGAGTGACAGATCGCCGCTGCTCAGCGGCCGATCCGCGCAAAAACCACACCTGAAAACCGAAAATGCTTTGAGAAATACGGAGCTTGATGTAAATTTATAGTTTCGAGTTTTTCTCGCTGCTTCGCAGGCGAGGCACCAAGGAGTTCAAGATGCCGGATAAAGAATACAACGGCGGGGTTCCCTCCGCCCTGTTAAAAAAATTCAGGAAAAACTTCGTATCGAATCCCGCGCTGAAAATCGCGCTGAACGCGGTGACAAGGGGCAACCTCCAGGAGATTGCCATCAACCGGGAAGTGTTGAACAGGGCCGATTTCTCTTTTTCGAACGAAATCGAGACCGGGAACGTAACGGACCAGAAACAGAGCGGGACCTGCTGGCTTTTCGCCGATCTGAACTGGCTCCGCACTTTCACCCAGGAGAAATTCAAGATCAAGAGCATCGAGTTCTCCGAAAATCACCTCCTCTTCTGGGACAAGCTCGAAAAAGCCAACTTTTTCTACGAGCAGATCATCAAGTACATAGATGAAGAGCCGGACAGCAGAAAGAACCTTTTCCTTCTGAAAAGCCCGGTCTCCGACGGCGGCGGATGGCACATGACCGTGAACCTGATCAAAAAATACGGTCTCGTTCCCAAGAACGTGATGCCCGACACCACCAACCGGGAAAACACCCGGTTCATGAACCAGGTGCTGTTCTACAAGCTGCGCGAAGGCGCCGCCACCCTCCGCAAGATGTATCGCGCCGGAAAATCGGAAGCCCAGCTCAGAAACCGCAAAATGAAGCTGCTCGAAGATATCCACCGCATCCTGGGCATTACTCTCGGCATGCCGCCCGAGCGCTTCGACTGGAGCTACAAGGATAAGGACGATAAATTCCACCGGGAGCTGGGTATCACGCCGCAGGAGTTCGCCGAAAAGTATATCGATGTGAACTTCGACGATATCTACTGCCTGATCAACGCCCCATCCGGGAAGATGCCGTATAACAAGACATACAAGGTCGAATTTTTCGACAACATAGTCGGCAGCGACGACTACAGGTGGCTCAATGTTCCGATCTCGACGCTGAAACGGTACGCCGTGAAGATGCTCAAGGAGGGGAAAGCAGTACTCTTCGGATGCGACGTCGTTCAGAACTGCCACGCCAAGGAAGGTCTCCTGTACGACGACCTGTTCGATTATGAGCTCGTTTTCGACACCAGGATGAAAATGAGCAAAGGAACCCGCCTCGATTTCGGACAGACCGTCGTCACGCATGCCATGGTTTTCACCGGCGTCGACCTGGTGAACGGCAAACCTGTCAAGTGGAAAGTAGAGAACAGCTGGGGAGACAAATACGGAAAAAAGGGATACTTCATCATGTCGGACGAGTGGTTCGACGAGCATGTATTCGATGTCGCCGTTCCGAAGAAATATCTCTCGCCGAAACTGCTGGAACTCTTCGAGCAGGACCCGGTAATCCTGCCGCCCTGGTCGCCGATGGCGTAGAACCCGGTTTTCAGTGAGAAGCCAGGATCTCACCTATGTGGTGATATCCCGTGTGGTTCTGCGACCAGTAGTCGCGAACCGGCTCACCGGGCCGGAGAATGAAAGATTCGCAGTAGTTGCAGTCTTCCGACTGTATCCTGACCAGAAGATCGCCGCCGGAGAAAGCCCAGTTCCGCCCGTCCGGGTATATGTGCTGGATGAGCATCCCCTGCCGTGTCTTTATGTGGAACCAGTCGCCAGGGTCGTCCCACGAATTATCGGTGATGAAATGCAGGACCTGCCAGATGTTGCCTGAGGGAAGTCGCCCCTGGCTGACGGCGATGCCCGAGTCGTTGGGCAATCCGAAGACGAGGCAGTGCCCGAACCTGCGCGCGGCGTCGTGCAGCACGCCCTCCCTGCCGTGCTCGAAGTGGGAAGTCGCGATGATATTGCGGCACATCCCGTATCCCTGGACCGGAGACACGCCCTGGCCGAGGGAGCTGCACATGTATTCGCACAGTTGATCCACCCCCGCTGAAAATCCCACGGTCAGCAGGCCGCGTTCCAGCCGCTCGTGCAGAAGCCGCCCGAAGAGGCTCCCGTCTCCATGGTGGATAGCGCCGAGCTCGTTATAGCGGCGGAACCCGGTGTAGGGGTTGCCTCCGCCCAGGATCACCACCTCGGCCGTCTGAAGCGTATGAATCAGCCTGTCAACATCCTCTCGACGCAGATTGCTGTTCCAGAAGAACGGGAAAGCGTTCAGCCCGTAGTGATGGAAAAAGTTGAAGTACCACTCGAAATTCCGCCAGCTGAATTCCTGCCTTCGGTATTCATCCCAGCCGTCCTCTCCCTCCGACATCGGAAGGAACAGGATCTCTCGGTTACCCGAGAGCGCCCTCTGGACGATCCAGTCGTTATGAATGTAGTTGCATCGCGAATGGGAACTGTATACCAGCGTAGTAGGGTTCACGGCACAATACCTTCTGAAAGAGACCAAGTCTGTTCGCCGATAAGCTGCGAACGCGAAGCAGTCGCCGGCTTGATTCGACTCTCTTCACCGATAAGCAGCGAACGCGAAGCGGTCGCCGGCTTGATTCGACTCTCTTCACCGATAAGCTGCGAACGCGAAGCGGTCGCCGGCTTGATTCGGCTCTATTCGCGGATAAGCTGCGAACGCGAAGCGATCGCCAGCTTCATCCGCGACTAATTATATTACATCGAAACATAAAAATTCAAGCCGGGCTTGTTATGGGGAGCAGCGAGTTTCAGCGCTTCCCGTAACGAGGGGCAGCCGGGTGCGGGAACCAGCACCCAAGCCGGATGATGAGCGTCCTCCGCCGGGCGGAAAGACGTCCCGCACCGCCTCCTCTCGCATACTCCGGACAAAAGGAGCGCCGACCCTTGACTCGAAACAAAAGGGGCTCCCGCCCTTGACTCGAAACAAAAGGGGCTCCCGCCCTTGACTCGAAACGGCTCCGGATTTACACTGCCCCCGCATTGCGGAATACACCGGAGTAATTTGAAACGTGAGAAAAATATTCGAAAGGCTCAGGGCGGAAGGCGCCGACTACTTCGAGAAGATCGCGGGTTCCGAAAAGACGCCGATCGTCAGAGACAGGGAGCTGCTCTTCCTGTACCACGAGCGGGAACGTCTCGTGAACCAGGTCAAGCTCAACCACAATATCTCCAGCCTTGATAACCCCGTATACTTCGAAAAGTTCGGAAGCGGGGGACCGTTCGCCCTCCACATGGTTCTTCCATCGAAAGCGCGGATGGAATACTCGCTGGAGGTGGATTACGAAACCGGTGAAACGGAATACCGGAACGACCCCGGTAATCCCGTGCAATCATTCTGCCCCTTCGGCTCGAAAAGCGTCGCGTGCACCGAAAGCTATAAAACGCCGGCCTGGGCGATCCGTCGAAACGGTGTTCCCCGGGGGAAGCTGGAAGAACATGTCCTGGAGAGCGAAGCCCTGGGCGGACCGAGGGAAATCCGGATACACATACCCGCCGTTCCGGCGCCTGCGAAGGGTTATCCCGTTCTGATAATCCATGACGGAACCGATTTCATCAATTACGGCGATATGCTCACTGTGCTCGACAATCTCGTGTACCAGGGCGAGATGGAACCTTTCCTGGCGGTGTTGACGAAACCCGAAAACCGTAATCTCGAGTATACATGCATGCCTGAACACACGTTTCACCTCGCCGAGGAGCTGCTGCCGTGGGTGCGCGACCGCTATCCCGCAACATCCAAAAGAGAGAAAACAGGCCTCATGGGCTCGTCGCTGGGGGCTATATCGTCGCTCCATACCGCGTATACTTACCCCAGTCTGTTCAAGCCGCTCCTGATCCAGTCGGGATCGCTGCGGTTTCATGAAACGAAAGGAACGGCACCCGCCTTCGAGCCGGTGGATGAATTCGACCGGATCATGCTTTTTCTCGAAGGAAAGTTTTTTCCCCGCGGGTTTCCACGGAAGATGCGGATATTCCAGTCGTGCGGAACCTTCGAGCCGCTTCTGTCGTTCAACAGGCGTTTTTACGAAGAGCTGAAGAAACTCCATCAGGATGTGGTATACAGTGAAAACCATGACGGTCATAACTGGATTTCCTGGCGTGACCAGCTCGGCGCGGGTTTTTCATTCCTGTTTCCACCGGATGGCCGGTCCGCCGCCCGGCCGGTCATCAAACGTATTCTCGGCTCCCTGGGCTCCCGGCAGTCGACCGAGGACGAGGGGATGAAACTCCAGGCCGGCCGGGACCACAGGCGGAAAACCGGGCGGACGAAAAATGTGGAGGAATCGTTATGAGCAGTCCGATTATCAAGAACATCGCACTGATGGCTTCTCACGACTGGACCCTCCGCGCGGCTATGGCGGAATTTCTCGCTTTTATCGATCCCGTCATCCGCTGGCAGGGGAAGGAATACAAGATCGAGCTGACGAGAGCGATCGCGAAACCGCTCCTCGCGGGCACGGATCCGACCGGCGGGGCCGACCTGATCCTCGACCGAACCACCCACTGGAACGGATATTACAAGTCATGGGCGCACCAGGCGATGAACTCCCTCGCGAGGATGGTCAATCATACGTATACATTCGCCGTCTACGACAAACATTCGACTTACGACCTGATGGCCCGGGCCATCCATCCCGGGGACCGGTTTCCGAGAACGGTGCTGCTGCCCCAGTTCCAGCCGTGGTCGGGAGACCAGAAGAAACAGGCGCTCTGGGAATACGAACAGAGGCTGATTATCGACAACACGGAGTTAGGCTTCGATAAAACGAGGAAAAAGACCGACTGGGAGGTGGTCCGGCAGAAGCTCGGCGAGATGAAGAGGTTCGAACGTCGATCCGAGCAGGTCAGGGAAGATTTCTACTACAGCGGCGAATACCTGAAGGAAGTGGTCGAAGAAACCTTCGAAAACAGCTTCCCCCTCTACCTGAAAAAGGCTTACGGCGGCGGCGGCTCCCAGGTCTACAAGATCAACAGCCTGGACGAGCTCTACGATAAATACGACGGCACGGGGGACCAGACGTTCCATCTCCAGGAGGGGATAGAACCTTACGAAATCTTCTATCGCGCCATGGGCATAGGGCCGGTGGTGATCCCGATGAAGTTCCAGCCCGACCATCCGCATCATCAGCATTACGGACCCGAAAAACTCGTCCTGGACAAAGACATCTTCCACCGCCTGCAGAGCTACGTGCTCTTCATCAACTCATACCACCGCTGGACATACAATTCCTTCGAATGCCTGCTGAAAGACGGAAGCCTGCACCCGATCGATTTCGCAAATGCATGCCCCGACAGCCAGTTGATCTCGCTCCACGTGCATTTCCCGACCGTAGTCTGCGCCCTGATGAAATGGCTCTCGTTCTGCGTGGTGACTGAAAAGGACATGAAGATTAACCTCGACATGAGCGACTACCTATCGGTCCTCAACGAACCGGATGTTTCACAGCAGGAGAAATTCGACTTCTGTCGCAGGAAGTCGCATGAATATTTCGAAACCGACAAATTCAACGATTTCTGCGGAGAAAACTTTTCGGACCTGGAAGAACGGATGATCGATTTCTACGACTATAAATTCGATGAGATCATCAGGTTCGCGGTGGAGTTCAGCGACTTTCCCGAGGAAGAGCACGGCAGATTCTACGATCACTACAAGGGTTATATGGAAGGGATCTGGCGTCCCAACGCCAGGCAATTCCTGGAGCCCGTGATACTCGCCGATTAGCGGAAATGTTCCCCGATACCGGCCCGGTTCCGGGTATCAGGACAGGGAGGGGCGATCGAGTTCCGGCTGCTTCCTCCTGAAAAAGCAGAAAATACAGGCGAGAAGCGAAACAACCGAGACAGCCGCTCCGATTAGAACCGATGCAGGCAGGTAGTAGAAGATGATCCTTGATTTCCCGGGGGACACTTCGGTTGAAATAAGCCCTTCGTAACTTTCAACCTCACCCTGCCCGATTCCCTCGACTTTCCATCCCGAAAAATAATTCTGGTTGAGGCATAACCTGTCTTCCCGGGCGGTATCGATTTCAACCTCGATCCTGTTCGGCGAAAAGAACGCTATTTCAGCCGTGCCGTCGCCGGATACGAGATAAGCTTCGCCGCGGTATCCGGGATCGGTAAAGGCTCTGGCGGCGATCCGATCTTCACATCCGACGAAAAACTGGTCGAAACTCGCGAGATTCCCGGCGTTCCTGTAAAAGGGAAGAATAGCATCGCGTTCGACGCTTTCCTGGCGGAACGGCGCTTCGATCATTTCTGATTTCGGGTCGTTCTGCAGGGCCCTCCACAACCCCGACCTGCTGACCGTCATTATATCGATTGCCGAATAAGTCAGCGGCAGAACAAGCAGGATGTATCCGATCGCTTTCGCGGGCCCGGAACCGAGGTTTTTAATAATATCCTGACATTTTGAAACCAGGAACCCGCTGCTGAGAGCCGCCGCGAAAAGAACCAGGTGGAAATACCGGACGGGATCCTTGATGCTCTTCAGAAGAGGGAGACCGTGTAGCAGGGCGAAGAGATTCAGGGGTTTGAAGGGCCACGATTCGGGGGTCGACAGCGCCGGGGTCGAACCGAAGGCGAGGATCAGAAGAAATAATCCGATGACGAGGAATTTCCAGAGCCGGCGGAAACAGACCACGGCACCGGTAAAAGCGAGCAGAATCGGAATCCAGCCGGTATAAAGGCAGAAATACTGCCAGTCGCCTACGTGCACGAGACAATCCCTGTCGAGCAGACACTGAAACAGCTTGGATACCGAATCGTAATATCGGTTGATATCGAGAGGCACCTCCCTCGAAAAGCCGGCTACATACATGAATTCGTACATGGGGAGAAGCTTTATGGCGGCGACCGCGCCGCTGATCCCTCCCAAAACGAGAAAAAGGACGACCGGTTTGACCTTTTTTGTGGAGATGGCTGTGAGGAGGCTGTATGGAGCCAGGAACATGAAGCAGTGGAGTGCGGTGTACAGTCCGTCAGAAGTGATTAAAAAAGCCAGCAGGAGACCCGCGGGAACGATATGCCGCCGGCTGTCCAAGGATCGGAAGAAGAAGTAGAAGACCCAGGGAATCCAGTACATCTGAATGAAGTTGTAGGAACCGAATATGAAACAGTAAGGGATGAAGTTCGAAAGAAAATAAACGAGCGGAGGGTAGATGGAGCCGAGAGTGCTCAGACCCATCCGCCGGGCGAGCAGGTAGAAACCCCACATCCCGATGATGCACAGCGATACCGCTTCCACTGTCGGGGCCCTTGTTTCTCCGAAGATTAATGTTAATAGAAATGTCGGATGCAGAAAGGACGAGAGGGGGTGACCCAGAGCCGGAAGCCCTCCCTTCGCGTAAGGATTCCACAGTGGGAACTGGTGAAAATGCAGGATAGTCTTCCGCTGAACGGCGTCTATCAGGGCCCAGAAATCCCAGTCGAACCCGCCCCAGTTGTTGAATTGCCTGATGCATGGCCAGTAGAGCGTCAATGCCGCCGCGGAAAAGAGGGCCGGCGGCATCATCCTCGAAAACAAATTTCGGAAATATGATGGATCGGACAGGCTGTTGGGTTGGTTTCTTTTCATTGAATAATCTGAACGCATCACCGTCTGAAACTGCTGATGCAGCTTAACAAGTCGCCCCTGCCCGAGTCAATAAATGCAAGAAAAATGTTGCTCATGCCTGACTTTTGAACCCTGATTGCATCATTTCGTGAGCCCTTCTGAAAAGACGATTACCGCACTTCAACTGTGTCACCGACTATACGGCTTCACGAAGTATCCCACCTGCCGCAGCCAGAGATATCGGAATCATGGTTGACATATCGACACGGATCTGATATACTGGACAACAGTAACGCTCCGACTTAAACAAAGGAAAAACACTGAAAAATGACTGAGTTCGTTTCAAGTGCTCATCATATCTCTACCGTGCAGTGAATTTTCGGTCGGATATGGTATAAGGGAGGTTCGTCATGAAACATCTTTGCCTCGCATGTTCATTTCTACTTGTGCTCGGACTCGTGAGTCTGGTTTCAGCGCAGCCGGATACGTTATGGACCTCGATCTGGGAATCGGCTCTGGATGAGAAGTTCATGAGCGTCGATGAAGCCGCCGACGGCGGTTTCATATGCTGCGGCGACCAGCGTATCGGGGATTCGGACGCGTATGTCGTGAAACTGGACGCGGATGGGAATTACGAGTGGTCCAAGTATTTCTCGGGCGAATCCGACAAGCGCGCAAATGATATCAAACAGGTCTCGGACGGCAACTACATCCTCACCGGGTACGAGAAGTCGCTCAATAATGAAACGGACCTCCTGCTCATGAAGCTCCATTCCAGCGGTAATGTGCTCTGGGAAAAAACCTACGGTTTCCCCACTACCGATGAGTCAGGCAACGCCATCGAGGAAACGTCGGACGGCGGTTTCATAATCACCGGAAAAGGCTCTTCCGGGACATCGAGCAGGATGTCGATCATCAAGACGGACGACGCGGGCAACGTGGAGTTCCAGGCACTTTTCACCAGCGGAGCCGAAGCCCAGGGCAAGGATATCATCGAGGTGGAGGATGGATATGTCGCGGTCGGATGGACCAGGTCAGGAAGCGGTGATAACGATGTATACCTGCTGAAATGCGACTACTTCCTGAACGAGGTGTGGGCAAGGTTGTTCGGCGGTGATGACGGCGACGAAGGGTCAGGTCTCGCCAGAACTATCGACGGCGGCTTCGTGGTCGTTGGAAGTCAGTATGTCACAGGCCCTTACAGCTACCAGATGTACATCGTCAAGACAAATGATGCGGGTATCGAAGAGTGGAACCTTCTCCATGGCGGGATCGGTTCAGACGGTCTGCACAGCGTAGATATGACGATGGATGGTGACATTATTACGACCGGGTTTACGTACGAGAGCGGAAAATCCGACATCAAGCTGATGCGTATCTCGAGTTCCGGCTCCATCGACTGGGAAGTCGACTACGGCGGCGCCGAATATGAGTCCGGATACTGTATCACTACGTTACTCGATGGAGGGTATGCTCTCGCCGGCAATACGAACTCCTTCGGATATGGCGGCTACGATGCATGGCTCCTCAGGTTTGAATCGGAAATGGGACTCCCCGTGGTGTTGTTCATGAACCCTTACCAGTCATTGGCGCCGATGGGATGCACCCTCGATTTCGGCATCACGTACTCGAACCTGTCTCAGACCACACAGCACGCAATAGTGAACCTCGAAGCTTACCTTCCCGGTGAGACGGAACCCGCCTGGCAGGTGTACAACCCGGCCTTCGAGTTCCCGCCCGGTGACATGACCAAGCAGTATACACTTGCCATTCCCTATACAATACCAATAGCACCGGGCTACCTCTTCGTTTCTCAGATTCTTGATCTTGATCTCGAGGTGGTTTCAGAGGATACCTTCGAGTTCGAAGTCCTCGAAGCGATGACAACGGTTCCTTAGTAATAGTTGGGAATACGTTGCATGGACCGGGGTCGGCTTGCCGGCACCGGTCTCTATTTTTTCTTTTGGCGAAGGGATTGGGCGGCGGCGGCGGGGGCGAATCCGGGATGCCGTGAGAGGCATTCCTCGAGGGTGCGGGTCGCTTCGTCATGCCTGCCCAGTGCATTTTGGAGGAGCGCTAGATTATAATATCCTTCGGGTGAGTCGAGGGCCACGGCCCGGTTGTAACTTTTGAGGGCCTGGTTGATCCGTCCCGCACGGGACTGGAGATTCCCCAGGTTTACCCAGGCGTCTCCCAGCCCGGGATCGAGTTCGACGGCGCGGAGCAGGGCCGTCTCCGCACCCGCCGCGTCATTTTGCTGCGCGAGCAGCATCCCGATATCGACGTAATTTTCCGCCCGGGCGGGCCGAAGGTCCCGGGCGGTCTCGAACTGCCGGAGAGCCTCGTCCACCCGGCCGGCGTCACGCAGAAGAGCGCCCAGATCCCGGCGAAGCCCCGCCTCATCCTGCTCGTATTCGATCGGGTTCGAAGCGATTTCGATACCGTCCTCAAGCACCCGGACAGCGTCTCCCCTCCTCCCCTGGCGCACGAGCGAGAGAGCCAGGTTTCTGAAGGCGCGGATGTAGTTGCCCCTTGTCTCGAGCGCCTTCCTGAAATAAACCTCGGCCCGGACGGGATTCTTCTTTTCGAGAAATATCACGCCAAGATTGTTCAGGGCCATTTCATCGCCGGGATTGTTTTCAAGCTCCGCTTGGTACTCGGCGGCCGCAGCATCAAAAAGGGAATCGCGGACCGCCGGCTCCGCAGCGGCGCTCGCCTTTTCGAAAGCGATCACGCCCAGGTTCAGGTGAGCCCGCGGGTATCGGGGATTGAGTTCGAGCGTCCTGCGGAAACCAACGATTGCGCGTTCCGTTTCACCCGACCGGAGCCATGTGACAGCGTCACCGAACTCGACCTGTCCTCCCCTGTCGTTCCCCCGTAGACCGAACGGGTCGGCGGATGAAAGCGTGAATACCAGGATTGCCGCTCCCCAGAGCGGAATCGAAGTCCGCCAATCCCTGCGGCTGGTATTTTCTGCCAGGGCCGTCACGCCTTTCCCCGCGAAAGGCATCATCATCGCGATCACCGGAACCCGGTAGCGGGCGGCGACGAAGAACATAATCACCGTCAACGAATATACACCGGCGAACAGAACCACCGGATAGCCCGGCCTGAGCCCACCCTCCCTTGCTGCGGCGATAAATCCCGAGACGGCAAGGGCCAGCACCATCGCAAAACTCAACGGGAGGAACCTCTGCAGCATCGACCTGCCCAGCCAGTCAGGGATATTCCGGTTGCTGCTGATTTCATGGTTTCCGAAGAACAGGATGGTTTTTTTCGTGAACAGCCGGGCGGCATCCACAGGCTGCTCAATCCAGAATCTCAACCCTTCGCCGAAAAGGAAACTGGAAACCTGTCCCGGCAGCAGTTTATGGCCGGTAACGGATTCAGCGTAGGATGCGCAATCATAATACTCGAAATTTCCGCCCGTCTGCGGAAACCCGGCGGGCACTCCGAACATCCCGTCCGAGTCTGGATTATTACCGGTGTAGAAGGCGAGCCCGCCCTGGGTGGATATGAGGTTGAACTCGCCCCCGACCGCGTAATTCCTCGCCGTGACCGGTAGGATGACGATCACCGCCGCCACGGGAAGAAGGAGCGCCTGGAGCCGATGCCGTGAAGCCGCTCCTCCCGTTCCCGCCAGGAGCAACAGGGCCAGGATGGGAACCGCCGGAAGCACGGTGGGCCTGGCCAGGGCCGACAGACCGAAAATCAAACCGGAGGCGATAGGAAGAACGGCATCCCTTCTGGTTCGAAGGGCGGGAAGCTTCTCCCACCAGGATAAAAGAAGTAGCATCCCGGCTAGATCCAGGAGAAGGATCAGGGAAGTAATCAGGAGCTCCCCGTCGAAATAGATGAACATCCCGTAGACGGCGGCCATCAATCCCGCGAGCAATCCCGCCCTTCTTCCGAAAAGAAACGCTCCGATACAGCCGATCAGGACTGCGCTGACCGAACCCATAACCGCCTGAATTATCCTGGGGGCCAGGAACCCAGGACCGAAGAACTTGAAAAACAGCCCGAGCAGGAAAGGATATAACGGCGCTTTGAAAAAGACTCCCCTGAACAGGACGCCGGACTCAGCATACCGGACCGCCTGGTTGTAATACATCAGGGGATCGTTCTCCAGGCAGGAAAAACCCGGCAATGCGGCGATTTCGGAGATGTATAACAGCCGCAATGTCAACGCGATCAAGAAAAGCAGGATAACTTGTCGACCGGTAAGATTTCGATTTCCGGCGGAAATCGCCATGCGGTCAGTCCGATTCTTCTTCAACGTTGAAACGTCGAAGCTGTCTCTCAGTCAGAGGGTCTCCTCCGGTTATGTCCAGGTACTTCTGGTATGCGCGGAGAGCTTCTTCACGCCGGTCGAGCATAAGGTTGACGTTGGTGAGTTCATCGTAAATTTCCGGGGATTCGAGGCCTCTGGCGGCACCGGCCTCCAGAACATCGAGGGCGTCGGTGTAGCGAGCATCATCCTCCAGGCAGCGGGCGAGAAAATAATAGGCTGAAGTATTCGAGGAATCAGCAGCGAGGCAGCTCGAAAAACAGCGCATCGCCTCCGCCCGCTCACCGTATTCCATGTGAAGCTGCCCAAGGGCGAAGTCCTTGTCCGGACCCTCCGGCATATTCGTCTGGATAGCTTCAATCGTTTTTTCGAATGCAACCTTTTTCTCGTGGAGGTTGACACTTACCTTGTGGAGCCTCTCGAGGATTTCGAGTCGCTCAGGGTCCAGGCTGAGCGCGGTGGAGTATACCAGGCTGGCACCTTCCAGATCTCCCGACCGATCGAGTGCGACACCAAGCCAGTAATAGGCGTCGACGTTTTCCGGCTCCTGCATGACCGAGCGTCTCAGGTACTTGATCGAATCCCGGGAAATACCGACCTGGGCCATTGAACTGCCGAGTTCATATGCAAGAGTCGGGTAATCCGGATCGATCGCATAAGCTTTATCGAAAGCCTGAATCGACTCTTCAACTCTTCCCTGCGCTTTGAGAGTCTTGCCGAGATAAAAGTACGCTTTCGCATTCCCTTTGTGGGCTGAAAGTGCATCTTCAAGGGAAATCTCGGCGCTTTCGTATTTACCTGCAAAATAGAGTTCCGTGCCCTGCCGGTAAGGATCGATGGCGCATGAAGCACAGACCAGAACCGACACGCAGATAACCAGGCTGAATCTCAAGAATTTCATCAGGCCGTATCCTTTCAAGAAAATACTATAATAGAAAGGATTATACAGTATGACCCTTTAAATTGTCAAACCGGGAATACCTTTTTACGAAGCGGCATTGAAAGCTCAAACAAGATTCCCTATCTTATCCGGGCAACAGATGCAATGGCGATATCATCATTTCAGTATTCCTTCTTTCCTGTTTCACTAATCGAAAAAAGTCTGAACCTCCCGCTTGCGGCGCGGAGGCTGCGAGAGTATCATTGCACTACCGGCGGAAAAGAAAGGAGCGCGGAAACGTGCGAATCAAACTGGTTATCTTCGAAGACGACAAGGCGGTGAACTTCGAACCTCTCACATACACCAGGGCCGTATTCGAATTGAGGTGCGGAGGGTCGCAGCTTTACGAAAAGTATCTCCGAACCGGAAAATTCAACAGCCTTTGCCTGTTCGTGCGTCCGGAAATTTCCGAAACGGTTCAGGGCAGGTTTCTTTCTGCCGCGCGGAGCGCCACCGTAGCCGTCAACGATACGGGAGCACTGAGAGAAGATGATCTGCTGGTCGTCAACGGAAGGTTGCTGCCGGGAGACGATGGCATGCCCATTGAAAAAAACCGGGCGGCCAGGTTTACGGTGAACGGTGAGACAGCCGCTGTTTTTTTGCCCTCGGGAACGGATCTTACCGGAAAAAACGGCGGAGATCTCGCGGGTCTCCTGACAGTAGCCGAATCCACTCTCCCCGCAGAACCGCTTTCGGGACTTCTGCTTGAATATCCCTGGGATCTCGTTTCGAACAATTCCGAAGAGATCCGGCGGGATTTCCCGCACATGGGCGCCATGGGCGAACCGATCAAGCGGAACATACCGGGCCTGTCCATTGTCGGTGATCCGCGGCAGGTGCTTGCCGGTGACGACGTGATGATCGATCCCCAGGTGGTCATCGACACCCGCAAAGGGCCGGTACTCATAGCTGATAAAGTAAATATCGCACCATTCTCGAGAATAGAGGGCCCATGCTGTATCGGCGCGGGTTCCCATATCGTCGGAGCCAACATCAGAGAAGGATGCACCATCGGTCCGGTCTGCAGGATCGGCGGCGAAGTAGAGGAAAGTATAATCCAGGGATATTCGAACAAGTACCATGACGGTTTTCTAGGGCATGCATATATGGGAGAATGGGTCAATCTTGGGGCCGGCACGACGAACAGCGACCTGAAAAATACGTATGCCGCCGTCAAGGTGCGGATGGGCGGCGATTCCGCGCCTGTCGACACAGGATTGACCAAGGTCGGATCGTTCATCGGCGATCATGTCAAAACGAGCATAGGCACGTACCTGAATACCGGCACTGTGTTCGGAATGATGACTAATGTCGTGGGGACCGGGCAGCTCTGCCCTTCGTATATTCCGTCGTTCACATGGTTTCTGAAGGGAAAAATAAGGCGAGGTTACGGCGGATTCGACCGTTTCGCCGAAACCGCCCGTACAGCCATGTCGAGACGCGGCTGCACACTGACCGAAAAAGATATCGCTCTTTACAAACTTGTTTACGAAAGAACCGAACCCGACAGGATCGCGGTTTCAGGCTTATGAGAAACACTTGTTTTACTTGATAAAGACAGCCAGCGCCCCGCAAAGGATCGATATCAGCAAAAAGTCGTAAAGCATCGCGTATTTGAACTGGAGTCCGGAAACCCGGCCGGCGGACCCGAAGCGGTAAAATACGATAAAAAACAGGGCTTCCGTCGAACCGAAAGCAATAGCAGCCGCCAGAGCCTGTTGAACATCCGCTGCCAGTACCGCAAAAACAGCCACCGGAACGACAACTTCGGAGGGGCCGAGGGTTCCCAGGATTCTGTACCAGGAGGGAACTCTCAGATGGTAGTGATTGTGCTCTCCCAGGTGATTGTGCATATGCTCGTGTCTGGTCGTTCTTTCGTCCCGTCGCTCGTTGAATCCTGAATGTTCGACGGTGCTGTAATGAGTATGCATATGAAGATGGGGGTGGCTCCGCAGCCACAGCTTGACTCCCCAGACCGAGAAGGCGGCCAGGCTGGACAGCATCAGGTAGAAGGATGGTGTAAAAATAAGCTCGTTCCAGTAACCCCCGCTGGTCACGCTTTCGAAGAGCAGGCACCCGATCAGGGCGATCGGAACGGCGGCGCACGCTGAAACGATGCCCTGCAGCAGCAGGTAAATCGCTCTTTTGAAAGGATGATACTGCTGTATTGCGGCATTGCCGGTAAGTGCCCGGACTACCGACCGGCCATAAATGGAATGTGCCGTTCCGGCGGCAACGGCGACAGCCAGCAGATAGATTTCAGGTACATGACTCATGATTTTTGAACCGGGCGAATTTTCGCACCGTGATCCCTTGATTTATCGGTTTCTTTCAAGTACGTGTTTAATCCGGTCTCGCTGTTGCCGAAAGAGCCTGCGATTGACATTACTACGGATGAGCAGCAAAAGGAAAGTGTGTGATGAGTAGAGAAGTTATCTCCACGCGGTCGGCCCCCGCCGCCATAGGTCCATATTCCCAGGCGGTCGATTCGGACGGCCTTGTATTTTTATCGGGACAGGTGCCGGTGGATCCCGCAACGGGCATCCTTGAGGAAGGCGGAATAGAAAAGCAGACTGCCAGGGTGATGGAAAATCTGAAGGCGGTCCTTGCCGCTGCGGACCTGACTTTCGACAACGTGGTCAAGTCAACGATCTACCTGGTCGACCTTGGTGATTTTTCAGCGGTTAACGATATTTACGGAAACTTTTTCGAGAATGCACCACCCGCAAGGGCCACGGTGCAGGTCGCGGCGCTGCCGCTTGGCGCCTCTGTTGAAATCGATATGATCGCAGCTCGGTAGAATAAACAGACTGCCTGCTTAATCGAGGTAAAAAGGAGTATGACGATGAAAACCGTTCTAGGTGTTACTGTTCCGGATCTCCCGCGGTTGCGGTCGGGAAAAGTCAGGGAAATGTTCGACCTGGGTAACAACCTCCTGATGGTGGCGACCGACCGGATTTCGGCATTCGACGTTGTGATGAACGAGGGAATTCCGGGCAAGGGCGCCGCCCTGACCGCAATATCCTCCTTCTGGTTCGACTATGTGGGAAATCGAATTCCCCATCATTTCGAATCCACCGACCTTTCGGGTCTCGGATTTGGACCCGATGAGTTTTCCATGCTGTCCGGACGCTCCATGATAGTGAAAAAAGCAGATCCTCTGCCCGTTGAATGCATCGTCCGCGGATACCTCGCCGGTTCCGGGTGGGCCGAATATAAAAGGACGGGCACGGTTCACAAGATGCCGATGCCGGCCGGCATCTCGGAATCAGGTCGCTTCCCCGAGCCGATTTTCACCCCGTCGACCAAGAGCGACGAGGGCCATGATATCAACATCTCTTTCGAGGAAATGACCGACATTGTCGGTAAAGAAACGGCGGATCTCCTCAGAAACCATTCGCTGGATCTCTACTCCCTCGCGGGTGGGAGAGCTAACGAAAAAGGAATCATCATAGCCGACACCAAGTTCGAGTTCGGCGTGACGGACGACGGGATCATACTGATAGACGAGGTATTGACTCCCGACTCGTCCCGCTTCTGGCCCGCCGCGCTATACGAACAGGGGCGCTCTCAACCGAGTCTCGACAAGCAGTACCTCAGGGATTACCTTTCCGGGCTGGACTGGGATAAAACGCCTCCGCCGCCGACCCTGCCGGCAGAGATCGTCCGCGAAACCGCGGCGAAATATGAAGAAATCAAATCCCTGTTGATCGGTTGAGTTCAAGGTTAAACCGAAAGGAAAGATTATGAGTGCAGGTATGGGCCGAGACAGGTGGCATGGGAGAACAGCCTTTATCCTTGCATCCATAGGTTCTGCGGTAGGGCTGGGCAATGTCTGGCGATTCCCGTATGTCTGCTACAAATACGGGGGCGGAGCTTTTCTGCTGGCTTATATCCTGGCCCTTTTCACCGCTGGAATCCCTCTCCTGATCCTCGAATTCGGGCTGGGGCACAAGTTCCAGTCAGCAGCTCCCAGGGCCATGAAAAAAGTCCGGAAAGGTTATGAATGGATCGGCTGGTGGGCGGTAGGAATCGGTTTCACCATCGTGAGTTACTACGCGGTGATCATGGGGTGGTGCTTCAATTATCTCAAATACTCGGTCAACCTCTCATGGGGTGAAAACACCAACGACTTTTTCTTTAATTCCTTCCTGGGCCTGACAGGAAGCCACTTCGAGCTCGGCGGTATCAAGGGCGCTTTGATTATCGGCCTGCTGTTCACCTGGATCGCCATCGTCGCAGCCATCTGGAAGGGTGCGAAAACCGTCAGCAAAGTTGTGTATATCACCGTGGTCCTGCCCTGGCTCATCCTTGTCGGCTTCGTCATCAGGGGAGTGACCCTTCCCGGCGCCGTCGCCGGCCTGACCTACTACCTGAAACCCGATTTCACCATGCTTCTGAATCCGGAGGTCTGGATCGCCGCCTATACGCAGGTTTTCTTCAGCATCAGCGTCGGGTTCGGCATCATGATCGCCTATGCATCGTTCCTTCCGAAAGATTCGGATATCGTGAACAACGCCTTCATCATAGGCCTCGCAGACGCCCTGACTGCTTTTCTGGGCGGCCTCGCGGTTTTCGGTACCCTCGGTTACTACGCGGGTCAGACCGGCAAGGACGTGGCGGAAGTCGTCGCAGCGGGTCCCGGGCTGGCCTTCGTCACCTATCCGACCATGATCAACATGCTCCCGGGTGCGAATTCGCTCTTCGGGGTTCTTTTCTTCCTGATGCTGCTCACGCTGGGTATAGATTCGGCCTTCTCACTGGTGGAGGCGGTAAGCGCATCCGTGCGCGACAAATGGGGAATATCCCACACCACCGCCAACCTTTCCCTGGCCGGGGTGGCCATACTGTTCGGCCTTATGTTCTCTACCGGGGCGGGACTGCTCTGGCTCGACGTGGTCGACCACTTCATGAACAATTTCGGCCTCTGCGTTATAGCCCTGATAGAATGCGTGCTGATAGGATGGGTGTATAAATCGGGCAAACTCAGAGAATATGTCAATTCCCTGTCCGACTTCAGGATAGGAACCTGGTGGGACTTCTGCGTGCGGTTCTTCACGCCGATTCTTCTGTTTGCCCTCATCATCACCAACCTGGTAGCTCGGCTCAGGGAGCCTTACGAGGGATACAGCAGGCTGGCTGAATTCATCGGTGGATGGCTGGTGGTGTTGATGCTGCCGATAATCGCCGTAGTTTTCATGCTGATCCGGGGCAAGGAAGAAACGAGTGAAGAGTGAAACCGGTAAGAAAACCGGCCTTCAAGGTTTGAACTCAACCGGCCGGACGCACCCGGAACCCGGATCCACCGGAAACCGGACCGATTCAATCGTCGCGGGCCGAAAAAACGCTCCCGAGGTTATATAATGCCTGTTTCAGCTGTAATCATGTTCGCGCTCGTCTCGCTCATCCTGCTGGGCGGCCTTGCGATTTGCATCCGCATAGCGCTTACCAGGAACGAATAGCACCGCCGCGCCGCCGGACGCGCCGAATCGGCGAAACGCCGTCCGGGTTGGAGTTTATCTTAGGCGGGATGAATATCCGGACGCGGCCGAATCGGCGAGGTATCGTCCGGGCTGGAGTTTATCTTATGCGGGATGAACGTCTGAAAATACTGGAAGGGGACGCCCCGGTTTCCCCCGACGCGAAAAGGCACCCGCTGGCGGTTGTGCTCGATTCGGTCCGTTCAGCGTACAATGTCGGAGCCATGATCCGCACCGCCGAGTGCGCCGGAGTCGAGCGTATGTATATCTGCGGAATCAGCGCGACTCCGCCTAACCGGCGACTTACGAAAACCGCCCTCGGAGCTGCTTCCTCCCTTCCCTGGGAGTACCGCGAAAGCGCCTTCGATACCGTGCTGGAACTGAAGAGAAACGGGTACAGGATTATCAGCCTGGAAACCACCAACCGCAACGTCAGCCTGTGGGAAACCTCTTTCACGCCCCCTTGCGCCCTCGTGTTCGGTCACGAGGTTACCGGCGTCGGCATGGACATCCTTGAAATCTCGGATGAAATCGTGAAGATACCGGTTTTCGGGCGGAAGAATTCCCTGAACGTCGCCACCGCCTTCGGAATCACCTTGTACGAAGCTCTCCGGAAAGTCACTAACGTGACTTGAGCACGCCCTTCTTCTCACAGAACCCCTCCACCGGGCACTCCGAGCACCGCGGCGAGATCGGACTGCAGACATTCTGCCCCAGGGTCACAAGGAGATCATTATATGGAATCCAGTATTCCCGGGGAAGTTTATCCCTGAGGGCGAATTCGGTTTCGTGGGGATTCTTCGTGGTGACATATCCGAACCTGTTCGATATGCGGTGCACGTGGGTATCGACGCAAATGCCAGGTTTGCCGTAACCGACCGTCAATACGAGGTTGGCCGTTTTTCTGCCTACCCCGGGGAGCGACAGGAGCAAGTCCATATCGTCAGGCACCCGGCTTTCGAAGTCGTCCACGATAATCCTGCAGACTTTTTTCAGGCTGGCGGCCTTGGTTCTGTAGAAACCCACCGGGTAGATGAGTTCAGCGATCCGTTCCTCGGGCAGCACCTCGATCGACTCGGGTGTATCCGCGACTTCATAGAGCCTGCGGCTCGCTTCGGCGGTGGTCGCGTCTTTGGTCCTGAGGCTGAGGATCGTCGAAATAAGCACCTTGAACGGGTCTTTCGTGCGCGCAGCCATTTCCGAAACGACCGGATCGCGCCAGGATCGGGCCGCTTCGGTCAGGATATCGAGCACTTCGGTTATGGTTTTCGTATTCATGAGGATGATTATAACTGCGTGGGGTGACGGGCCGCAACCGTTTACGCCTTACGCTTGAAGCCCGAAACCGGCGGTGAAAACGACGGCGGGAAACGCAGCCAAAAAAAGGGCTGCAAAAAACAGAAAAGTCCGCCTGGTCAGGGTGGGGGTGAAAAAACAGAACGACCGCTCCGCGCTGTAATAAAACGGAACCGGGAGCGGAATGCTCCCGGCTCACTAGTGAGGGAGGAACTTGTTTACTTCGCGAACCTGGCTAAACGACCCTGGTAGAAGAAGATGCAATCGCATTCGGTCTCCGGTCCGGCGTCAGGGCCAGGCTCGAGCTCTCCGAGCCCTCCGATATCCCATAATTCACCATCGACATGAATGTTGGTGTGCCAGTCGAGCTCGCATACGGGCTTTCTGAAACGGGAGGGCACGCCGGTCGTGACGACAAGCTTGTAATCCCCCGGTTCAAGGTTCCCGAAATCGATACCTTCGACATTGCACCGTTCAATCTCGGTATCGCAGTAGAAGAGAGTGATATCCTGGGTGAGGATGCCACCGGGCCAATCGTTGATGACGGTCACCGCCGCCACGAGATCGTTCTTGTTGAATTCACACGCGACCTCGTCGGTATCATCGACCTCGGCAGTGTACATCCTCACTATCTCCGCCTCTCCCTGCTCACCGGCCGCCTCCGCGTAATTATCGATGTAGTAACAGGTCCTCGCACCCGATACTCCCGCGATAACCAGCAGAAGGCAAAGAACACTTATCGCTGCTGCACCCAAATTTCTAGACATGGCTGGTACCTCCTTCGCAACTACGGTTAACACCTGGGTGACTGCTTCGAGCTTCCGCTCTTCCTTTCCGCCTCGCATTCTTATCCTCCTCTCTTTATCCTCGAGCGTCTCCGGGGTAATCCGCTCTTCGTTTCGCCCCGCTTCCGCTCCACAACCTTCACCCCGAATAGTAGGCAGACCCGGCGGCGAAGAAGCTTTCCGGATCAAATGCCGACCTTGCTAAAGGTTCGAAACGGAGCAATCCGCGCTGTTTGGAACCTGTTTGATGGAGTCATCAGCGGCTTGCGCCGGGAGGGGTGGATTAAAGGGGGTCGGCTTCTCGGATCGGGCGGATCCGCAGATCGTCGAAGCGCCTGAGGATCCCCGGGGAAGGGGCGGCGCCGTGAACGGAGGGTATGTCTGTGTCGCCGGTTTCCGACAGGTTACTTGAACCACCAGGAGTTACCCGGTCCGCCGTAGGCTCCGATATCGGAGCGGGCACCGTCGGGGTACCAGTCCGGCCAGCGTGGATGTTTATCGTACAGCCTGTCCTCGAGTGCCGGATCGCCCGTGTCGATACAGGGTGATTGCGGGAGCAGCAGGTAATCGAAACCCATGCCGGATGTGAAAAGAGGCGATTCGTCAATGTTCCCCTGCCCGGGCCAACCTCCCTGGACATCGGAGTAGGAGACGATCGGCGAACCTCCGAATACGTAGATTTCATCGGGAAGATTCCCCCAGAGAATACAGTTGGTGACAATCGGGGAACTGTTCAGGCAGTACAGGGCACCTCCCACATCCGGGGCGATGTTGTCCGATATAGTGCAATTGGTGATGACGACCGCGGATTCGTTGCAGAAGATACTGTGCTGCTTCAGTCGGAATTGGAATTTCCCTCGAGATGAGTTAGTAATAACTCAAGGAGGGGACCATGACGAAAAAGAAGCGACGTAAGTTCAGCCCGGAGGAGAAGGTTTCGATTTTACGGAAGCATCTTCTGGAGGGTGTACCAGTATCGGATCTGTGTGATGAATATGGCCTTCATCCGAATTTGTTTTATCGATGGCAGAAGGCGTTTTTCGAACACGGAGCCATGGTTTTTGACCGCCCCCATCCGAACAAATCATCGAAGACAGAGCGGCGTATCGGCGAGCTGGAGGCGAAGTTACAAAAGAAGGATGGCGTGATCGCCGAGATCATTGCGGAGTTGATCGCGGAAAAAAAAAGACGTGGGGAGCTATGAGCGGGTCCTGGGTTCAGCCGGATCTTCGTGACCAGGTCGTTGATTTCGTTCGGGAATGGTCAACGAAAACCGAGATGGCGAAGGGTCGGCTTGTTCGCTGGATCGGCATCGGGATGAGCAAGTACTCAGACTGGCAATGTCGATACGGCAAGGTCAATGAGCATAATGCCTGGATTCCTCGAGATCACTGGCTTGAGAATTGGGAAAGACGAGCAATCATAGAGTATTACCTGTCACATACGGAAGACGGCTACCGTCGCGTGGCGTATATGATGATGGATGAAGACATTGTAGCTGTCAGTCCGAGTTCAGTCTACCGCGTGCTCTCGAATGCTTGTGTGATTCGCCGCTGGGAACGTAATCGAAGCCGTAAGGGGCGCGGTTTTGTGCAACCGTCCGGCCCGCATCAGCAATGGCATATCGATATTTCTTATGTGAATATCCGGGGCACATTCTACTATTTATGCAGTATTTTGGACGGATACAGTCGGTATATCGTGCATCACGAGATCCGGGAGCAAATGAAGGAAGAAGATGTCGAAATCATCCTGCAGCGGGCGACAGAAGCGTTTCCGGACAGGCGGCCACGGGTGATCAGCGACAATGGTCCTCAATTCCTGGCGAAAGACTTCAAGCAGTTTCTTAAGCTGAAAGGAATGGATCATGTTCGAACGTCGCCTTATTATCCTGAGAGCAATGGGAAGCTGGAACGTTGGCACCAGAGTCTGAAAAGGGAATGCATACGCCCCAAAACGCCGCTGAGCCTGGAAGATGCCCGGCGCGTTGTGGCGAATTTTGTTAACCATTACAATACGAAGCGGCTTCATAGCGCGATCGGATATATTACACCGGAGGATAAGCTCAATGGGAAGCAAGAAATAATCTTCGCAGAACGAGAAAGAAGACTGTCAGCAGCGAGAGAACGACGGGCTAAGAACCGAGCGGCTGCTCGCTGTGCAGCATGAATAACCAACTAATTCATGAAGGTGAAATTTCCATTTTACGCTGAACCAGTACAATACCGCCTCCGTAATCGGTAATCGTATTGTTCGAGATCACGCAGTTAACGAGCAACGCGGGAGAGTCGTAGCAATAGACCCCACCCCCGAAGGCGTATGAACCGATCGCCGCATTGCTCGACACCGTTGTGCCTACGAGCACCGGCGACGAGTAGTCGCATCGCATCCCGCCACCGTAGTACTCTGCAACATTCTCGGTAATCGCGCACCTCAGCAGCGCGGGATCCGCCTCGTAGCAGCAGACTCCGCCTCCATTGTATAGTGCCGTATTGTTCTTGAAAATACAGTGCGAGACTGTCGGATACGAATCCTCGCAATAGAGCCCCCCGCCATAGGAAGCTCTCCCGTTTACCACCGTCATTCCGATCAGCCGCGCGAAATGGCCCTCGCCAAGCCATAAGCGGAACCCTCTGCCGTTGTTTTCACAATCGATCACCGTCGACTCCGGTCCATGCTCGGACATGACGGTGATCCCCTTTCCGTGATACTCGATATCCCTGTTCCCGGGGCCGCAGAACGTGCCGTCCGCGACAAGCACCGTATCACCGGAGCGAGCAGCGTCGATCCCTTCCTGAATCGTTGCGAATTCAGCGGGGACCTCGAGCATTGCGCCGGATACCGGTGCGAACGGCGCTGTAATCAGCAAAAAAAACATGAATCGATACATTGCTTTCTCTCCTGTAATCCGGCATTTGAATGAGAGAGGCAGCCGGATTCCCGCAGATGTTGAGCCCTGAGTCGAAGTAGTGATAGATTTGTTGTAACCATGATTAACTAGTTATCCATATTTTAGCAGATCGACGACAATCATATCAAGTGAAATCATCGAATCTCGGGGTGATGTTCAGGGATTGCTTAAAGGTAAGTGCTTTTGCTTTACTATCTTATCCCGAACATACGGATGCCGGAAGCGGTCGAAACAAAGCGCTTCGGAAATGATTGAAGTTCAAGGAAAACGGCTTGCCGGATGATGGAGGTGGTGCTTGAGACCGGTACGGTAACGAATTATCTTCTTGCGACTGTTCCGTTCGAATACGGAACGGCCGGGATTGATGGAATCAGCCCCTGTAGAGCCCGTTTAACTGGATGGTCCAGCCGACAGCTGCCGTCGACAGAGAAGAAGCGAGCCGGAACCGCAGCCGAAAACCGACGTATACAACCCAACAACCAGCAAAGACAAACTTCCCTGACCGGGAAGCTAAGGGGTGCTTTTCCTCCTGACTTCTCCCTATTGTTAACTGGGGAATCTATTTTACCGGATGGAAACCGGGCTTTTGGGGAGAAGGTTGCACCCTCCCCGGTGGATTCGATCGACTGATTTTAATCACGTCACTTATTTTCATGGGTCATAATTAACCCTAATTTCGGGAAAGGGGAAAGGGGAAAGGGGACAGATTGATTTTTTCTAATTCTCCTGCCGAATTTTTGTCACGTGACAAATAATGCCGATTCCTGCGCCGAGGTTGAACTCATGCAACGTTTTTGTTGAGAGTGAGTTACGAATGTTGACCTTTCCGCAGCAGGGAAGCTATGATCCTGGTCCTGTATGAAGAATCAGACAGGGTTTATCTTTGGTAAACGGATCAGAGCTTCCAAGCGGAGTGGTTGGCATCTTTTTGGGTTCAAAGATTATTTTGCGCAATAGCCAGTATTTGTTATACTGAATTTGCGGTTTTACTGAAGAACTCCCAGCAGGCTTACAATTCGATGAAATGTATGCACTTATTCAACCCCTCTTCACTGGATAATCGAAGGCTGTCAATTTAGCCAGATGAAATGCTTGACTCCACTTATTCTGTAGAGATGGGTCATAAACCATGAAGCAATTCGCGGTAAGATGGATAGTTCTCTTTTTTGTCCTGCTGCCTGCGTTTTCCGCATTCGGCGACAGGTATCAAAATGATAAGGTTTTCGATTCATTAATCCATGTTCCGGGAGATTTTCCAACTATTCAGAGTGGAATAAACGCCGCTTCGGACGGAGATACCGTTCTAGTCGCAGCGGGTGTGTATACCGGAAATGAAAACAGGAACATCGACTTCTGCGGCAAGGCGATAACGGTCATTTCTGAAAAAGGAGCCGCAGAGACAATCATCGACTGTCAGGAAGAAGCAAGAGGAGTTATATTCCAAAGCGGTGAAGGTTCTGAATCTAAACTCATCGGTTTCACCATCCAAAATGGCTATGTCGATAATGACGGCGGTGGTATCTACTGCGTCGACTCTTCACCCGAATTCAGCGATTGTATAGTTAAATGGAATACCATCATCAATAATGACGATGGCTGTGGCGGCGGGTTCTATTTTTACAACTCCTCATCTACTATATCGAATTGTACGATTTCAAACAACTACGTGGATTGCCTGAACGTATCCTGGGGCTCAGGATTCTACTGTGAAAACTCCGTTCTGAGTCTATCCGGATGCACTATTTCCGGCAATACCATGTTCGGCGGTATCTCCGGATACGGCGGCGGAGCTCGTTGCAGCGATTCCAACCTCATAATATCAAATTGCGTATTTTCGATTAATACGGCTCTTGGCGATCACAGCGGCGCCGGCGGCGGACTCTCCTTAGGCAACTGCACAATAATATTGGATGATTCACATATTTTCAGGAACTCCTTCCGGACCTATTCCGGCGGCCCTGTGGGCGGGGGTATTTCCCAGGGTGGCGGTTCTCTGAGTATAGTGAATTGTTCGATTACCGGCAACGGCTGCAGCGGTCCCGGAAATTCCCACGGAGGCGGTATTCGATCGCGGGGAATTCTGATGATTGAAAACTCCATATTTTCGAACAATTCCGTCACGAGTGAGGTATTTTCATCGTATGGAGGAGGTATATCATGCGCAAACGCCACGATATCGAATTCAATGATCTTCGGAAATAAATCGGAAGGCGGTACATACAGCAGCGCTTACGGTGGCGGTGTGGACGGGTCGCCGTTGATGCGAAACTGTCTGATATTTGACAACACTGCAACATCATCGCATTACGCCGGTTGTCCGGGAGGGGGAGTATATGGGCCGGCAACCCTCATAAACTGCACGATTACCCGGAACTCCTCCTACGCCGGGGGAGCGGATATTGCAAATATCGAGGAGATCACGAACTGTATCGTCTGGAATGACGATATAAGCGGTTCGCCGAATGTTACATATTCAGATATCGAAGGCGGCTGGCCCGGTGAAGGCAATATCGATTCAGATCCCATGTTTTTCAATCCGGGATCAGACGACTTTCATCTTACGGTCTCATCTCCCTGCATAGACGTGGGATCAGACGCCGGGATTTACGACGATATCGACGGCGATACGCGGCCCCAGGGCGAATGGTTCGACATCGGATCCGACGAATTCTCCCTCGAAAGGCCTGTGATCAGAATTCGTCCGGATTCCTTTTTTGTAACCTGTCTGATCGGAGGACACGCAGAAGACGCGGAACTGGTTATATCTAATGCGGGAGTTGAGGATCTTACATATTCGATCGATCCGGAAACTGAATTCTGGTTAGCGCTCGTCGGTGAATTGGAAGGAGTCCTGGCGCATAACGACAGCGTCCTCATCCTTCTGCAATTCGATTCCGGGGAATTATTACCCGGCAGGTATGATGACGTGATCAGAATCGACAGTAATGACACGCAGGTGCCGCAGTTGGATATCCAGGTGGATCTCTGGGTTTGCCAGGGTATCATACGTGTTCCGGAAGATTACGAAACCATTCAGGCGGGAATCGATGCGGCGGATTCGGGAGACACCGTGCTCGTAGCCGCAGGCACCTATACCGGATCGGGGAATATCAATCTGACCTTCAACGGCAAGCCGATTACCCTCATGTCAGAGGACGGTTTAGAAAAAACAGCCATCGACTGCGCCGAAGCAGGTAGAGGTGTATCTTTCAACAACGATGAGGGACCGGGTTCCCGGTTTGTTGGTTTCACCATTATCAACGGTTATCAGCCAGGTGCCGGCGGGGGCGGAATCCGTTGTATTCATACCGATCCGACCATCACTTCATGTCTCCTGTCGGGCAATGACGCTGAATACGGAGGGGGGATATATTGCTGGGGTTCCTCACCGTCGATAACCGGTTGTTCAATCTCAGGAAACTCAGCCGAATACGGCGCTGGAATTAAGTGCATAGGGGCCGATCCCCTTATTACTCACTGTCTGATCTCAGAGAACTCTGCAAATTCAGGTGCGGCGATCTATTGCGAACATTCCAGTCCGATCATTACAAACTGTCTAATAAAGGGGAATATAGCCGAGTGGCACGGAGCCTGTTATATGAGGGACTCAGACGAACCTGTTTTCATCAACTGCACTTTTACTGAAAATTCGGGCGGTGGATTCTATTGCTATGAATGGAGTCATCCGAAACTGAAAAACTGCATCCTGTGGAACGACACCCCTTTTGAAATTTCGCTCGGATACGAAGGTTCGATTACTGTTGACTACTCTGACGTCCAGGGCGGTTGGACGGGTGTCGGAAACATCGATACCGACCCGCTCTTTTCAATATATGCGAATTTCGATTACATCCTACGAACAGCATCTCCTTGCATAGATTCGGGAGATCCATATATAGAAGACTGTCTGTATGATTGGCATCCTCTCTGCCCGGCCTGGTACTTGAACGGTTCCCGTTCGGACATGGGCGCTTACGGCGGCCCTGGCAACATCTTCTGGCTGAAATGGTGGTAAGGTCAGAGAAGGCTTTGGCGGATCATTTCGCTGTGACTGAAGAGGAAGCAGAGGAAGAGGGTTACCTTCAAAATGTTGGTGATGCCGTGCGAATGCCATACCTGATTAGAATGTCAGTAAGATATGCTTCTTACTCTGCGATGCAGGAAGGTTGCCGTCTGTCAGGGAGTAGAGGGTTATAAAACAATTACATTTGGGGCTTTTTACGCTTACCCATAAAACGTTTTTCATATATAATGTAAACATTGGTTTTTCGGTTCGGATTTCGGATTCCTACTGACTATGAACGATATGCAAAAGCAGGTTTCATTTGAAGAGCTCAAGGCGCGTGCCCTGGAGGAGCTGGAGTCGGGCGGACGGGACCGGCCCTGCTGCGACAGGATAAGTATCGAGGCGATCGGGGAGATGCAGCGCAAGGCCAGGGATCGCCCCTACAGCAGGCTGTTTTACGAGCTTGCGTTTTACTACAGGGAAGATCACTGCCTGGCGGCGGCATACCATCTCTGGCAGCCGGTCGTCCGCCGCTGGATTGTAAAATTCGAGTTCAAACTCAAAGAACACCAGTTCGACGACTTGATCGATGATATCTTTTTCGAGACTTTCGATGCTCTCTTCAAGGCGGCCCTCCAGAACAGGCTCGGCAGTTTCGAGGCCGGCAAGATCCATAATTACCTGAGGTCGACGGTGCAGAGAAGGATGTTCGCCCGGTGCATCGATGAAAAGCGGGCGCTGGTCAACAGCCTCAAGAAGAGACTGGATCATCTGGAACCTGAAGATCTCGAATTCCTCCGCACCGAAGTGCTGCCTCGATACAGCAGCCGGAGGAGCGAGCTGGAGATAAAAATATTCGAGCTGTACGTGCTCGAAAAAAAACCGGTAATAGAGCTGGTGGAAGACGAGAGCGTGCGGTCGCTCACGAGCGATTATAAGAATCCGGTCAAGGCGCTGCACAACCGTATTCCAACGGTACTCTGGAATATATACAAGCTGCTGCGCCGGATAGAAGGGGCGAGTGAGTCGTCTTTCTGCAAGGAGCTGTTGACTTCATGGACCGGAGGCGCCCGCGCTCCATCCATGATAAACCGGTAGAATCGGTTCAATCCCTTTCTGCCTACTATGACGACTGAGGATGAAAAGGAACGAATCGGAGGGTTTGAGCCGGGAGACGGTGTCCTGCCGGTCCGAGCTGAAAAACTTCAGCCGGACGAACAGAGGCGGAAAGGGGAGACCGATGAAAAAGGAAACCGATTTCAGCAAAGGTGAAACTCTGGAATGCCCCGACTGGCAGATCCTCTTCACATCCATAAATCAGCCTGACCGGCTCACCGCCGACGAGCTCAATTATTGCCGGGAGCATATAAAATATTGTGCAGTATGCGCCGAAGATATTTCCGTTTTCAAGGAAAAGCTCGAAAAACCAGACCCCATCGAGCCGTCCTCCGACGAGCTCGATCTTCTCGTACAGCAGATAACCCGAAAGGATGACGCCCTTTCGGTTCCCCACTGGCTGAAAGATCTGGCCGGCTCATACCCGTCGCCGGGTATCCGGCCGTTCGATCTCGGCAAGTTCAGAGACTGGGTGCAGAGCCGCCTCAGAGACAAACTGGCGAGTGCGGTCGAGTTTTTCGATATATCCTCGCTCAGTATGCCGGTTCTGAGTCCGAGCGTCATCCGGAGCGCGGGTGGCGGGTACGACCATTCCGCCGTCGAAGAACTTACGGTTCTCGCCGCCAGGGCCCGTTCAGCGGTGGATGCGGGTGAGTTCAGGGATGCCGGCGAGCTCTACCACCGGATGAGCGGCCTTCTGGACGACGAGTCTCTGGATCTCGATCTCAAGTTCCTGGCGGGTATAGCGTACCTGAGGGCGGGCGACGCCCGGAGCGCCTGCGAGCTCCTCGCCGGCACCATCGACGAAGAAGCATCGGAAGAAAACTACTGGGCTCTCGCCTGCGCCCACCTGGTGGCCGATGACCTCGAATCCGCATACAAGAACCTTCAGATCGTAGAAAAAATCGGCGGCGAACTGAGTGAACGCGCACGTATACTCCTGGACGATATTCAGCATTGATCGCTATTTCCACCGCCTGTCTCCCACGACGGTTAATATGATCTCCAGAGAAATACTTCAGAAATTCCTGGATGCCCCCCTCAGGATCAGCGAGTGGACTCTCCTGGCGGAGAATACCGCCCTGTACGCTCCCGAGGGTATCCGCTTGTGTAAAAATGCCAGGGAAACCGCCCTCGAGCAGGGGAACGGAGCGGCGGCGGGTTCGATTTCCGAGAAGTTGATCACGCTGGAAAAATATTCATCCCAAGATCCGGAACATGTCTTTTTCGGGAAAACACTTGACGACTCGTGCCGCAGCCTGATCCACCAGCCTGTACCACGGGATATTCCGGATCTGGTAATCAAAACAAGGCAGCGATCCGAAACCGGGGAATGGGAAAAGGCTATCGCCGACATCGAAAACCGGCTGGAATCCCGAACGGAAGCGTCGGATGGTTTTCTTCGCAGCGAACTCCTCCGGATTCTCGGACGGTTGTACAGAGCATGCCCGACCGGTGATACTCCCGCCCGCAAGGAACGGGCGCTCCAGCTTTATTCCGAAGCCGAAAAAGTTTTCAGCCGCAGTAACTTCCCGCGGGAATGGGCCATCCTGAGATCCAACGCGGCCAACGTATTCCTTGTTCGTCAGAAAGGAACCAGGGCCGAGAATTTCGAACGCGCGACGGCGCTCAATGAAGAAGCAATCGATATCCTCACGGCGACCGCTTTCCCTGTCGACCATGCAAGAGTCTGCCATAACCAGGCCCTGGTCTTCACATACCGCATAAGAGGCGATTATGCCGAAAACCTCGAAAAAGCGATCGCCCTTTTCGAGAAAGCGCTCAAGATATACAAAGCGGAAACTTTCCCCCGGCAGTGGGCTTCGATTCTGGGTATGCTCGCGGGAGCCTACCATTCCCGCCTCGAAGGCAGCCGGGAGGAGAACGAAGAACGTGCAATCGAACTCTACCGGTCGGCTCTCGACTGCGCGTTTTCCGGATTGCCGCCCGCGGTTCGCGCCCGCATAAAAAACAACATGGCTCTTTCATATAAAGAACGGATCAGGGGCAGCAAAGCCCGGAATCTTGAAAACGCGATCAAGCTTCACAAAGAAGCGCTTCGCACCTTTTCGCGGGAAAAACATCCTGCTCAATGGGCTGAGACGTGCAAAAACCTGGCTAACGCCTACTGTGCAAGAAAACATGGGACATCAATTGAAAACCTGTCCTTCGCAATACCGTTGTACGAGGATGCGCTGACCGTTCTGACCCGCGAACGCTCGGCGGACGGCTGGGCCAAAACCAGTTACGCCCTGGGCAACGTTCTGCGGCGCAAATGGGAAGAGGACGGGGAAACCGGGGCGTTGTCGGCGGCGGTTACATCGTACCACGATTCATTGTCGGTCTGGCAGCCGGATACTTTCCCGGGGAGCTGTCTCCAGTCCGCCATCGCCCTGGCGGAGACCGAAGCGCACCGGCGGAACTGGAACGGCGTCCAGGAAGCCGCGCTTATCGCCAGGGAAGCGGATCGCACCCTGCAGATATCCTCCGTAACCCTGTCGGGCCGGTCTGAAAACATAGAACTGAGCGCCAGGCTCTACTATTCCGCCTCTCTCGCGAAGGCGCAGCAGGGAGATTACCCGGGCGCCGTGGAATGGCTCGAACAGGGAAAGACCCGCGAACTCGAAGAATCTCTGGCCAGGGACAGGGCCATTTTCGAACATCGGCTTTCGACGGAGGATGCCGCGGAGTACAGGGAACTCCTGTCCCGACTCAGGCGGATAGAAACCGGAGAGCGGCTGGGATCTTTAAGCGGAAGCGCTTTCACCGCCGCGGTGGAGGAAACCCGGCGGGTTCGACGGAGGTTCGAAAACGTTATCGAAAGAATCCGCGGGTATGAACCCTCCTTTCTCGCGGATCTCGAACTGGACGACCGCTGTTTCGCCCCCCTCCTCACCGAACCTGGAAAGGCGTATGTCCTTTTCAATGTCACCTCGGCCGGAACCGCCGTGATACTGCTTCACGGGGTTTCCGGGGAATCCCGGTTTGCCGGATTCTTCGAAGAAGCTTTCAAACTATCGGATCTGCGGCGCCTTTCGAAAAAATGGATGGAGCAGGTCGAACGGGCCGAGAAGGGTGAAAACCGGACCCGCACCGGCCGGAAATCATGGTCGAAACGATTGAACGATCTCTGCCGGGAGCTGCACGACGCCATATTCGGCGAAGTCCGCGAATGGCTTCGGGAAAACGGATCGGCTATTAACAAGCTGGTATTGGTTCCGCATCTTGACCTTCATTCGCTTCCCCTTCACCTCATGCGCTACGACACCGAAGAGGGCGCGCGGTTCCTGATGGACGATTACGAGATCGGTTTCGCGCCGAGCCTGTCTCTTCTCCTCATGCTGACCCGCAGGGAGGGCGAAACTTCGCCACATGCACCCTCCCGCCTCCGGGAAAGCGCCGATATCCGACACTTTCCGGCAGAAGAACCGCTCGAACTGCTCGCCGTGGCGAATCCCACAGGCGATTTGAACTGGTCGGCGGATGAGGCGGCTGAAATAGCCGGGCTGTTCGGCGGCCCATGCCTGGTGCTTTCAGGCGCGGAAGCCACCAGGGACGCCTTTTTCGCGGCGGCTCCAAGGGCCGGGGTGCTCCACCTGTGCTGCCATGGCACATACGATCACGAAAATCCCTGGAAATCTTCACTCATCCTCGCGGATGCAAGGGCGGACGGAAGCGGACCAACCGGCCCGTCCGGAAAAAAAATCTCGCTTGACGAGATTTTTTCGAGTATCTCTTTAAATAGAACCAGATTGGTCGTGCTCAGCGCTTGTGAAACCGGCATCATCGATACCGGCGGCAGGTCGGACGAGTTTGTCGGCTTGCCCGGCGGTTTTCTCAGGGGCGGCGCCATGTGTGTCGTGGCAAGCCTGTGGTCGGTGGACGATCGTGCCACGGCAGCCCTCATGACGCGTTTCTACCAGGGTGTAGCGGCGGAAAACCGACCGCCCTCGGAAGCTTTGAAACTGGCGCAGCATCACCTCCGGGCGAACAGGCAATGGCGGAGCCCCTATTACTGGGGCGCGTTCCGGGTCCTCGGCATCAGCTGAGCGTCTGCCGCTCGATAGAGCAAGCGGTTTCTGACAGAATCCTCACGGGAGGACACAAAAAAATGAAACACCTCACCAGACATCTCTCCCCGTTCATACTGTTATTATCTCTGGCCTTTTTTATGTGCCCCCCCGCAGGTGCAGTCGAGATCACCGAATGCAGCTTGAGTCTTCTCGTCGAGAACGTGACGCCGTATAAGGAGTTCGGTTTCGGATGGGCGCTGTCTTCGAATGATTCACTGGCAGCGAATCTCCTCGAAGTCCATACGGATCCGGGCTGGCTGTTCACCATGCTGGACGGGATGAAATGTACGAAATATACGGCCATCTGGGGCACATACCCTCCCGGAGTAGCGCCGGGCGAAATCGTTCAGTTCGGTTTGAGATTCAAGGGCATGGTCGATCGAACCAAGACCCGGAGAGCGGCCTGGCTCCGACCTCCCGAAAAAGCCATAAATCCTGAGGAAACCCTCATGCCGATCATCCTCCAGGACTTCGGTAAAGACGGGTTCTACATCATCGACGGATGGCCCGGTCTCGTAGAAACCGTCGATCCGGTTATCGTGTATCCTAAATGGACGATATCCCCGGTCATCGTCCCTCTCGACTCCCTGACCCCCGGCAACAGCCTGCTGGAAGGTCTCGACTGGACCGTCGAACCGCCGCTCGTCCTATCTCCGACATCCCGTGACAGCATATTCATCCCTGCCCTCAGCACCGGAGCGGCAGCCATCGTCGTCGCCCCCATGGCGTGGGCCGCCGCACCCGCCGACACTGTTACCTTCGCCGTAAACCAGTGCGTGTATCTGACGACCCACCTCTTCCTCGACTGCCTGACGCCCTCCGTCGACCAGGGCGATACTCTCGTCTTCGACCTGACGGCGGATAACCGGGGCTTCTCCCCGGTCGAATGCGACGTAAGAGGCGATCTCAAACTGCCCGGGGGAGGCTGGTATGCCGGTAATCCGCTTTTCCTCCGCGAAGGTATCCGCCTGGAAGGAGCGCATGTTACAACGGTTCGCGATTCGATCCCGGTTCCTGCGTCGCTGTTCCCCGGCACCTACGAGGTGCTCGCCAGGATAGGGTACAACGAAATCGACGAATTCTTCAGCGCCGACAGCATGCTGGTAGAGATAACGGTCCCGTAACTCGATACCTGCTGTCTGCAGTGGGGAAAGTATGACTACAGAACGAGAGAAGGAATGGTTCGACGATGAAGCCTTCTGGCGGGAGCTGTATCCTTTCATGTTCCCCGAGCGGCGTTTTGCCGCGACACTGGAGCAGATCGAGAAGAGCCTGGCTCTGGCAAACCCCGGCGGCAAGGATGTGCTTGATCATTGCTGCGGCCCGGGCAGGTGCTCGATCGCTCTCGCCAGGACCGGGTTTAATGTGACCGGCGTCGATAAGACGAAGTTCCTCCTTGATAAAGCTCGAGAAAAGGCGAAAGAAACCAACGTCGAGGTTGAATGGGTAAGGGCGGATATGCGCGATTTCGTTCGTCCGGAAGCTTTCGACATGGTTCTTAGCATGTTCACATCCTTTGGGTATTTCGAGAACAAGAACGAGGACATGCTGGTCCTGGGCAATATCCTGGCGAGTCTGAAGCCCGGCGGTGTCTTCCTCATCGACGTAATGGCTAAAGAATGCCTGGCGAGAATCTTTATGCCAACTACTTCGCAGGAATTACCTGACGGTTCGCAACTGATTGAACGGCACGAGGTATTCGACGACTGGACCAGAATCCGGAATGAATGGATCGTGATTCGGAACGGCAGGGCCAGGAGCTTCAAGTTCCACCATACCATCTATTCCGGCCAGGAGTTGAAAGACAGGATGCGGCAGGCTGGTTTTACCGGAATAAAACTATACGGAAATCTGGACGGAGACGAATACGGGCCGGAAGCCCGTCGCCTCATTGCAGTGGGCCGCAAAAAGACGAATTACGAACAGGAATAACACCCCCCCATCCGTCACGGCCGTTGATTCTCCGCTTCTCCGGTCATCGGGACGAAGCGGACAGGGAGCACGTTCTTTTTCTTAATGCGGCCGTTTTTTGTCTTTTCGACGAGCACAAGCTCCTGGAAGAATTTTCCGACGGGGACGATCATCCGACCGCCCGAAGCGAGTTGTTCTATAAGCGGTTCGGGGATATGGTCGGGCGAGGCCGTAACGATGATACAGTCGAAGGGAGCCTCTTCGGGCCATCCCTGGTATCCGTCTCCGCACCGTGTTTCGACTTCGTCGTACCCCTGGGCGGAGAGATTGCTCCGGGCGAATTCCGCCAGTTCAGGAATTATCTCGATGGAAAACACCTTTACGCCGATCTCGGCCAGAATGGCGGCCTGATATCCGCTCCCGGTCCCGATTTCCAGCACCTTTTCCCCGCCTTCCAGCCGAAGCTGTTCGGTCATGAAAGCGACAATGTACGGCTGGCTTATCGTCTGGCTCCACCCGATGCCTACCGGGCTGTCGTCATAAGCGCGATACCGCGCATGACCCGAGATGAACCGGTGACGGTGAACCGTTCGCATCGCGTCAAGCACTTTTTCATCCTTCACGCCCCGCGCCTCGATCTGCCGCGTTACCATGCTCTCCCGTTTCATTTTCCAAGTATCCTCTTCACTGCCTGCATCTGCTTTCAGCCCGATCTCGAGTCCTCCCGGAGGCGGCGCCTTTCGGGATTCGCCATCCTCCCGGCAACCAACCAGAGCAACAAGCAGAAGCGGCACTGTAAACGCCGTCCCGAATCGCCCCGGTCTCAGAGGCCGGGCGACAGTCGGACGCCGCCTCCGAGCCCGATGATGACTGCGGGTTTGACACCACGGTCTTTTAATAAATTCAGCCACGACCATCGAAAACCACCAGTCCTTGATACCGGCCGGTTCTCTCAGACAGACTCGACGACCTGCATCCGGGCTTTTCTGAAGGCTTCCTCAGCCCGGGCGGGATCATCGGTTTTAAAAACCAGCGGAATCCCGGGAGGACTCTGCATCAGTGGATAGATATACCTGATGTTCACCCCGGCTTCCGCCAGGACGCTGGCCGCCTGATGAAGAGCCCCGGAAATATGCTCGAGCCGGACCACGGTGACCTCTTCTTCGCAGAAATCGAGACCGGCCTCTTTCATAACCCGGGCGCTTTTTACCGTGTCGTTGGTAATGAGGGCGATGTGTCCTTCTCCATCGAGAGTGCCGCAGAATATACCCACGAGGTTGACCCCCTGGTAGTTCAGCTCCCGGGTCGCTTCGGCAAGGCTTCCAACGGCATCTACGACCGTAATTTCGAAGTGCTTCATCCTGCGTCCCCGCTTTCTTTCATGACCGGGTTCCGACCCGGCCTACTCAACCTTGTAATTCGGTGCTTCCTTGGTAATAGTGATGCTGTGAGGATGGCTTTCCTGTAGTCCGGAAGGAGTCATCCTCACGAAGCGGGCATCCCTCTGGAAGGTGGCAATATCGGCGCATCCGCAATAACCCATCGAGGCCCGCAGACCACCCTCCAGCTGCACAATCGTATCGGAGAGGGGACCCTTGTACGGAACGCGTCCCTCGATCCCCTCGGGAACCCACTTGCCGCTTCCTTCCCCCTCCTGGAAATAGCGGTCGGCGCTTCCCTTCTTCATGGATCCAAGGGAGCCCATTCCCCTGTATTCCTTGTAACGGCGTCCCCGGAAAAGGATCGATTCCCCCGGGCTTTCTTCGGTGCCGGCCAGCAGGGAGCCGAGCATGACCGCATCGGCGCCGGTTCCCAGCGCTTTTGCGATATCACCCGAATACTTGATGCCGCCGTCCGCTATTACGGTGGCGCCGGTGCTCTCCGAGGCGCGCTTCGCCTCGAGAATGGCGGATATCTGAGGAACGCCCACACCTGCAACGACCCTGGTCGTGCAAATCGAACCGGGACCGATTCCGACTTTGATTATATCGGCACCGGCGTCGGCCAGCGCCTTTGCTCCGTCATAAGTCGCTATATTGCCCGCCGCGATGGCCATATCGGGGAACCGTTTCCTGAGAGCATCCACCGTATCGATTATGGTCCGCGAGTGTCCGTGGGCTGAATCGACGGTAATCAGATCGGTGCCCGCCTCGACCAGTGCTTCGGCCCGCTCGATAGCGTTGTCCCCAGCCCCGACAGCCGCTCCGACCATCAGCCGGCCATGCTCATCCTTTGTCGCATTGGGGAACTCGATCCTCTTCACTATGTCTTTCACCGTGATAAGCCCCTTGAGCCGGTTTCCGGAATCGACCACCGGGAGCTTTTCGATTCTGCTGCGGTGCAGAATCTCCCGTGCATCTTCGAGAGACGTGCCCTCGGGGGCCGTGATCAGGGGCATCGGGGTCATCAGTTCGTACACTTTGCGCGACAGGGCCGTTTCGAATCTCAAGTCTCTGTTCGTGATGATGCCGATGAGGGCGTCCCCGTCCGTAACCGGGATTCCGGATATCCGGTATTTCCGCATGACGCCCAGTGCGACTTCGATCGACTCATCGGGCGTAATCGTGACAGGATCGGTGATCATGCCGCTTTCAGAACGTTTTACCGCATCGACTTCTCTCACCTGTAATTCGACCGGAAGATTTCGGTGCAGTATCCCGAGGCCTCCTTCACGGGCCGCCGCTATGGCCATATTAGATTCGGTCACCGTATCCATTGCCGCGGTCAGAATCGGAATCCTGAGGTTGATTCCGGCAGAAAGCCGGGTCGAAACATCAACCTCGGAGGGAAGAACCTCCGAATAGGAAGGAATCAGCAGTACATCATCGAATGTCAGGAATTCATCTAGAAATTTGTCGGAGTTCATTAGTCCTCCAATGTGAAACGAGCCGGAGGGAGCGCCGGGGCTCCCATTTCCAAAAGTAGAGATTCAGGCAATACGAGGGATTTTTCAAGTGTTTTTCATCCGGATTCATGTTTCGCCGATAAACTCGAACGGCATAGAAGGAAAGAAGGAAAAATCCAGTGGAAACTTCCTGTATTTCGCTGTAAACCGGAATGCTCTCAAGTGGGGCGGTTCGATGACGATTTACAGAATTATGAAGCTATCTCCGCGTGGAGTGTTTAATGAGTGGCTTATCGAAAGTAGTCTATATTCTGGATGACGACGCGGGTGAAGCCGGGAGGATAGCCAAATACCTCCGTGAGCTTTCATGTAGAACGGTGATCGTCAGGGACGGCAGAGAGGGGCTGTCCCGCATCAAAAAGACCCCGCCCGATCTCGTCCTGATGGATCTGCTGCTGCCCAGGCTTTCCGGTTTCGATATACTGAAAAAAATCAGACGCAGCAGAAAAATCTCCGAAACCCCGGTTATCATATCATCCGCTTTTCTGCACGAAGAAACCGAGGAAGGGAATATCATCCTCGTCGGAAACGACCGCATTCCCTGCGACACCGAATTCATAATCACGAAACCGGTCGAAAAGGCGAAGATCATAGCCGCCGTTGAAGAAATCCTGTTCGGCAAACCGCCGGAAACCGCGGCTACCGACGAGTCCAGGTTGAAAATACTGATCGCTGAAGACAACGAGGACAACCTGGAGCTTCTGCGCCTGCGGCTGGATAAGAGCGCGCACGACGTTTTCACCGCGGTAAACGGCAAGGAGGCGGTGGATCAGTTCAACTGCCTGAATCCCGATGTCATTTTCCTCGATATCCAGATGCCTGAAAAAAATGGGCTGCAGGTCCTTGAAGAAATCAGGAGAATGGATGACACCTGCACAGTGATAATGATGACGGCCTTCGGCTCGGAGAATATAGCCGTCCAGTCTCTCAAGCTCGGTGCGAACGACTACCTGACCAAGCCTATCGACTACAGGGAAATTCTCAAAGTTCTCGAAGAAAACGTCAATCAGACCCGGCTCCGCAACAGGAATAAGCAGCTTCTCGAACAGCTGACGGTCGTAAACCGTGAACTGTACAGGAAATATGCCCTTCTACAGGAAGCAATCGCCCATATCGAGGCGGGCCAGGAAGAAGTGATCAAAGCGCAGCGGATTTCGGCGATCACGGAAACCGCCGTCAGCCTGAATCATGAAATCAACAATCCGCTCTGCTCGATAATGGGAAACGCCGAACTTCTCACCATGATGCTGATCGACGCTGATGAAAAGGTGAAGAGAAAACTCGATATAATCACGCGGGAGTCGTCCCGGATTCATGAAACCACGAAAAAATTATCCCACCTGATGCAGCCTGTCCTTACCGAATATATCCACGGCGTGCAGATGATCGACCTCTCAAAATCCCGCTAGTGTCATTTGATGCTTGACAGAGCGCCAGTCATATCACCGGCCCCGCCGACATTTCCAAACCGAATTTTATTCTACCTTCTGCAGCATCCCGGCGAAGCGCGCTGCCCCTTCCGCCAGCGTGGCGTGATCAGCCGTTCCGAAACTGGCGCGTACGCAGTTGCGGCTGCCTCCTCCGGGTGAAAATGCAGGTCCCGGAACCAGGACCACCCGATCATTGAGAATCTCTTTTTTCACCAGGTCGCCCGCGTTTATCCTTTCCGGAAGCCTGAACCAGACGAACATTCCCGCCTCCGGCACGTCGTATTCGACCCAGCCCGGGAGAAACTCGCGGCATGCATCGATAAGAGCATCCCTGTTCCGCCTGTAGAAATCGGCGATTTCCCTGGTTCGCGCGAGAAACGGACTCACCCCTTTGCGCGAGAAATATTCTGCAAGAACAACCTGGTTGAGCGAAGTCGTGTGAAGGTTGGACGCCTGCTTGAAAAGCACGACCTTCGAAGCGATGTCAACGGGAGCGGTGAGGTATCCTATCCTGAAACCGGGGAGGAAAATCTTGGAGAAACTGTCGAGGCGGATAACCCGGCCGTCGGTATCCATCGATTGCAGGGTGGGAAGCGGCTCGCCGCCATCGTATGTGATCATCCTGTAAGGATCATCCTCCACGACCAGGAGATCGAACCGCCGGGCGACTTCCAGCAGTTCTCGTCTTCTTTCGAGGGACAGGTTCACCCCGGCCGGATTATGTCCGGTTGGAATGGTGTATACAAACTTGGGAAGGCGACTGCCCCTCGCTGCCAGGTTTTCGAGCGTACTGCTGATCATATCGGTCCGGATTCCGTTTCCGTCCACCGGAGACGTGACGAAATTACCGGTAAACGCCCTGAAGGACGACAGTGCCCCGGGATAGGTGGGCTCTGAGCAGAGTACGCTGTCTTCCTCGTCCAGGAAAAGGTATCCGACGGCGAACAGACCTTCCTGCCCGCCGTTCAGAACCACGAAACGGTCCTGTTCCAGGTCGATGCCGTCCCGCTCCCGCTGCCATTCTCTCAGAAACTCGATGAGCACGGGTTCACCGGCCGACGGCCCGTACTGCAGACCCCGCGCCAGGGCCCCTCCCTCGAGGGACAAAGAAACACCGTCGATGGTTTCGCAGGTCAGGCGGTTGATGGCGAATGTAGCCGGATTCGGGTAACCTCCCCCGAGGGAAACCATATCCTCCATCCTGGAATACGGCAGCAATTCCCTTATTGCCGAAGGTGCGAGCCCTTTCGCTCTCCGGGAGATTCTTGAATCGATGGTCTTCATCCGTTTCCTTTCGCCCGCCATCCGTGTTCTTTTTCCAGGCCGGACAGGTGAGTCGTCACTTCATCCATGAATTCGTCCTTCTTTTCAGGCTGCCCCACGAATCCTCCCCGGGAGAGCTTCACGAGCATAAGCATGTGTGGAGGACTTTCCACGAGAGTATATATTTTTATTCTGTATTTCTTGCGCAGGCCGCTGAAGAAACCGGGAAGCTCTTTCGTCTTCGGGCATCCTATAGCAAGCCATGGATAAGGCGGCACTCCGCCGAATCCGATCTCTTCGAGACGGCATACCCAGCCGTCCTTCGAATCCCTCACCAGTTCCAGCATGCTTGCGCCGAGAGTTATCACCGCCGCCAGTTCCTCCGGCGGCACGATGAAGTTCAAAACATATTTATCCCCGAGATGAGCGAAAATATCGCGAACGAGGTTCCTGTCGTACCGAGCGTCGATATGGCTCATGACCGTATCGAGCCGCTTTCTGCGAAGAGCTCTCGACGTGATGTCGAACAGGCGCAGGTTGGGCCCGATATCCTTCACCTCCTTGAGAAGAACGTCTATCCGCCGAAGGATATCGTCGACATTCAAGTCCCGGCGTCCACCGAAGAATTCCCTGTGGTCCACCCAGAGGTCCAGGATTATGACTTCCTGGTTCAGCGGGCTGTCGCCGTCTTCATAGAGTACCTGGGACGGGGTCTCGGACGCCACGCAGGTGAACCCCGGCTGCTGGTTCAGGTGCGCCGCCACCGGTATGGCGAACCCGGTGAATTCCCCGGATGAAACCAGGATGATTTTCAGGTAGGAATCGCTGTGCGGGTGAACGTAAACCTGGGGGATGCCCAGGCGGTGCTCCTCGTTCCGCATCTCGGGCACGACCGTCCGCTGAATGAGTTCGACGCCGGGAGAGAGCTTGGGCAGGGTCTGCTCGCCGCTTCTGTCGTGAAACCGCTTGCGGAGGCTGACGAGTTTATCCTCATCAAAGGGTTGTCCGTCCCTGGTGCAGATTTCGATTCGGAAAACACCGATATTGTCGCTCCTGAAAAACCCCTTGTCATGCTTTCGAACAAAGCCCGGTTCCACCTTGTCCAGGATATTGAGACAGTCGGTGAGAGCAAGCCTGTCGAGATCGGCTGCAACCGTTATTCCGGTGAGGGTCTCTTTTACCTGCGAGCCGACCTCGAGGTTGCTGATATCGACCATCACCCTGTCCCGATGCCGGCTCACGCTCCTGGCGAAATTATAATTGTTGATGATCATGCGGGCTATATCCCTGGTGTCGCGTTCCCGGATGTACAATTCCGACCTCGCCTCGAAAAACTTCACGGCTTCACCGGAAGGTCCGAGGATCGCGTCGATATCCTCCCGGGGGAAATTTTCCCTGATATATTCCGCAATCCCCAGAAACAGCGCCACCTTGATTGCGCTGCCCTCCTGCAGCCTCGTCAAAACCTTGTCTTTTACGGCGATTTTCGACAGCTTGAAAACCAGCTCCTCCCGACGGGTGGTCAGGTAGTCGAGTTCCTCGACGGTGCGCGGAGTAATCTCGAAAAAACTGAGGCCGAACTGGTAGCTGCCGTAGGTGACTACGAAACCCCTGGTATACCTGATTGAAAGATTGCCGGATTTAAGGATGCTGGCGCAGCCCTCGATAAGCCCTTCCCAGTCGGGGCCGAACACGGTGAACGATATGACGATATCATCCAGCTCGTTGAGCATTTGCGATGTAATTACATCGGGAGAGGACAACACCTGGACTTTGCCCGGATTCTTCAGCTGCAGATCAAGGAGATACACGAGTGAAGCCATTTCTTCACCGCCCAGCCGGTGAAGATGCCTGTTCTGGGTCAACAGGTTCTGCCTGATTTCACGGGCGACGTTGTGATCGAGGGTGGTTGATGGTATGAATTCCAGGAAATTATCGTTGTCCATTACTGGTTCTCCGGGGTGGATTTCCTTGCTCGCAATCCTGATCCCAATAGGATAATCTAGGCCAACAAGATACCGATATCAAGTAATTCGGCATCCGGAAGAGAAGAATGGCGAACAATATTATCGGAAAAACGCGGTCGGAGTGCGTAGCACTGTGCGAATCCCTGGGTGAAAGCCCTTTCCGGGCGGATCAGCTGCTCCGCTGGATCTATCACGATAGAGTCCGCACCTTCGATGCCATGACGAACCTCCCCATGGAATTCCGGAGCCTGCTTTCAACCAGGGCCGAGATCCGGTATCCCGAGCTGATAAAGTCTGAATCCTCCGCAATCGACGGCTCCCTCAAGATGCTCCTCCGGCTGGAAGGCGGACATTCCGTAGAAACCGTTCTGCTGCCGGCTCACGATCGCCTTACTGTTTGTCTGTCGACCCAGGTCGGCTGCGCCCTCGGGTGCGGGTTCTGCAGGACCGGAGAAATGGGGTTCGTCCGGAACATGGAAACGGCCGAGATCGTGGGGCAGGTGCTCGTCGCGGCGGGAGAGACGCAGCGAAGGATATCGAATATTGTACTGATGGGGATGGGCGAACCTCTTCTCAACCTGGATAACGTAATCCGGGCGGTGCGGATCTTCCGCGACGAAAAGATCTTCGCCGTCGGTTCCCGCAAACTCACGGTTTCAACAGCCGGGATCACGGACGGTCTCAGGAAGATCGGTTCGCTGCGGCCGGAGCTGATGTTCGGAATCTCCGTGTCTCTGAACGCCCCCGACCAGGAGCTGCGAAAGAAGCTCATGCCGGCCGCGGCGGCCAATCCGCTGCATGAGCTTATGGATGCGGCGGCTTCCCTGGGACGCAGGGGGCGGCGCGGCCTCACTTTCGAGTACGTTCTGCTCGGCGGCGTGAACGACCGGGAAGATCACGCCCGGCGTCTAGCCCGGCTCCTCCGGAATATAAGCTGCAAGGTCAACCTTATTCCCTTCAACCCTTATCCGGGTGCTGAATTCACCCGCCCGGACGAGAGATCGACTGCACGCTTCCTGAAAATCCTCGTTGACAACCGGGTGCCCGCCACCGTCCGCGCCAGTCTCGGTGAGGATATCCTCGGAGCCTGCGGGCAGCTCGCCACGGACAAGCGTCTCTGAACCATTTGCAATTCCCGGAACTGTTTACACCGGACGGCTGCCGGTTGCGCGGGAAACGTTGTTGCGTGATTATTTCGCGGGTTCGGCGGGTTTTTCGGCGGTGTCGATCCCGAAATGATTGATGATCTCTTTTTTCAGCACTTTCCTGTCGAGATCCTTCAGGAGCTGGCCCCGGCGGGCGAAGGAAACGGACTGGGATTCTTCTGATATTACAATGATACCGGCATCGCTTTCTTCGGACAAACCGAGCGCCGCGCGGTGGCGGGTTCCGAGGGCCCTGTCGTGGACGGGATTCTGAGTGAGCGGGAGGATGCATCCCGCTGCTACTATCTGGTTGCCCCGGACGATGACGGCGCCGTCGTGGAGGGGGGTGCTGGGCACGAATATGGTCGTCAGCAGGTCCACCGACACGGCGGCGGACACTTTCACGCCTGTCTGAATGATGTTTTTCAGCCCCACGTCCTTTTCCAGAACCAGCAGTCCGCCCAGCCTCATATCAGACAGCTTGTAGGTCGCCTTGATAACCTCGTCCAGCGCTTCCACCGGTTCTACCTGGAGCAGCGATGCGACCATCCGGTTCTCGCCGAGGGTGGCCAGCGCCCTCCTGAGCTCCGGCTGAAAGAGCACAAAGATGGCAATCACCCAGACCGTGCGAAGAGATCCCAGGATGAACTGGAGGGCGTGCAGGTTGAAAACATTGACGAAGAGTGAAAAAACAAGGATCAGGGCGAGGCCGATGAACATCTGCACGGCTCTCGTCCCCTTCACGAGAATGTAGAGCTTGTAGAAGATGATGCTGACCAGGATGATGTCGATGATGTCGGTTATACCCGGTTTCAGGAAATTCATTCTTCGTACTCCGCGATGGCAGCGGCGATTCTGCCGGCCCGAACCGCGTCCGAAACATCGTGTGCACGCAGCATGTGCACTCCCGAACTCGAACACACGGCCGAAGCCGCGATTGTGCCGGTCAGCCTGTCCGACGGCTGGTTTTCATCGAGAAGAGCGCCTATGAACGATTTTCGGGACAGACCGACAAGCACGGGGTATCCGAGAGACATGATCTCCCGGAGTCTGCCCAGCAGCGCCAGGTTATGCTCCACCTTCTTGCCGAACCCTATGCCCGGATCGATCATTATAGACTCTGCCGGAACTCCCGCCTCCGCGGCGGCCCGGCTCCGTTCCGACAGGAATCCGCAGACTTCGTCCAGCAGATTGTCATAACGGGGGTCGCGCTGCATATCCGCGGGGGTGCCTTTCCTGTGCATCAGGATGACACCCGCCGACCGGGATGCGATGAGATCCAGCATTTCCGGGTCATCCAGCCCCGCGCTGACATCGTTGACAATGGAAACACCGGCATCGAGGGCGGCCTCCGCAACCGCCGTCTTGGTCGTGTCGATCGACAGGGGGACATCCACCCGGGCGGCAAGCCCTTCGATCGCCGGAATCACCCGATCCAGTTCATCGGCGGCGGAGACGGGCGCCGCGCCGGGCCGGGTCGATTCACCGCCGATATCGATGACGGCCGCCCCCGCCGCAGCCATATCCTCTCCCCTGGCAACGGCCTCATCGACGGATAAAATCGCGCCCCCGTCGTAAAACGAATCGGGGGTCAGATTGAGGATGCCCATCACGGCCGGAGGTCTGCCGCCGCCGAGAGGGATGACCGCCCCCCCTGCGGTATAGTTGAACCCGCCATGCTGATGCTCTGAGCTGATGTTGTCCGTGATGCCACGGAGCATCTCTCCCACCCTGTCGAGCCCGAAATAAGGTCTCGTCAACTTCCGGCTTACCAGCCGGAGCTGGGCCGCGTTCGCCATGAGGATACAGGAGGACGTGGTAACGCTCCCGTCGACGACGCCGCGATGGACGGCAAGCTCCCCACCGGCGGCGAGGAACTCCTGTTTAAGGATATTCAGAGCCGGGAAAGAAAGCCCCGAAATCTTCCAGAGCCCGGTTCCGGCCTTGGGAATCATTATCTCGATTCCTCGCGGATCAACACCTATGCCGGCCATCTCGGCCGCGAGCTCCCGGCTGTCTCGCGGGTGCAATTCCCTTATCAATATGTTTTTGCGGGTATTTTTCACGACTCCGGCACGGTTCGCCCGTCAGGGGCGGGATTCACCCTCCCGGCTGTCCGCAGAACCGGAATTCCGCTCAGCAGGATCGCCGGGATTGTCGTCTTCTGCGATCGGAACGGCCGTATCGGCTGTTTCATCCTCTACCCCTGCTGAAACTCCGGCAGCGGGAACGTCCCCGTCAGGCTCCGCTTCCTCCGCATCGAGATCGGCGATCTCCGCGGTCGAGGGATCGGTCTTACCGGAATCTCCTTCCATATCCTCCGGGTGATCGCCGTTCGGAGAACTCTTCTCTCCGCTGGAAGGAGGATCCGGCAGTTCCTTATGCTGAAGTATCAACCTGATGTCGGCTCCCGTAATACATTCCCTCTCCAGAAGTTTGTCCGCGATGGCGTGCAATATGTCGATTTCCGCTTCCAGAATAGCGTTTGCGCGATCGTTCCCGCTGGTTACAAGTCTTCTGACTTCCTTGTCGATATTGACGGCGGTCTGCTCGCTGTAGTCGCGGTGGGTCGCGATCTCCCGTCCCAGGAAGATTTCTTCCTGTTTCTTACCGAAGGTCAGCGGCCCCATCGTATCGCTCATCCCCCATTCGCAGACCATCTTGCGCGCGAGCCCGGATGCCTGCTCTATATCGTTCGCGGAACCATTGGTGGTTTTCTCGAAAATCAGCGTTTCGGCGGCTCTTCCGCCGAGCATGGTTGCGAGAAGACCCATGTAGTATTCTTTGGTTCGCAGATATTTTTCGTCTATGGGCAGGTGCTGGGTTACGCCGAGAGCCCGGCCGCGCGGAATTATGCTGACCTTGTGGACAGGGTCCATACCCGGAATTTTGCTGGTTACAAGTGCGTGCCCGGCCTCATGATACGCGATTACCTTCTTTTCTTCTTCGCTGATGAGAAGACTTTTACGCTCCGTTCCCATGAGCACCTTGTCCCGGGCATCCTCGAAATCGATCATCTCTACGGATTTCTTGCCGCGACGGGCGGCGAGAAGCGCCGCTTCATTCACCATGCTGGCGATATCCGCCCCGGAGAAGCCGGGGGTTCCGCGGGCCAGCACCGAGAAATCCACGTTCTCGTCGACCGGAATTTCCCTTACATGCACTTTCACGATACCGAGCCGTCCGGTCAGGTCGGGCCTGTCGACGACGATCTGGCGATCGAACCTGCCGGGCCGCAGCAACGCGGGGTCGAGCACATCGGGCCGGTTGGTGGCGGCGACGAGAATGACGCCTTCGTTCGAGTCGAAACCGTCCATTTCAACCAGAAGCTGGTTGAGGGTCTGCTCCCTCTCATCATGCCCCCCGCCGAGCCCTGCGCCGCGGTGGCGCCCCACCGCGTCGATTTCGTCTATGAATATTATGCACGGGGCATTCTTCTTGCCCTGCTCGAAAAGATCGCGGACCCGCGAGGCGCCGACACCTACGAACATCTCGACGAAATCGGAGCCGCTCATGCTGAAAAACGGAACGCCGGCCTCACCTGCGATAGCCCGTGCAAGGAGCGTTTTCCCCGTCCCCGGGGGGCCGAGAAGCAGCGCTCCCTTGGGAATCTTGCCGCCGAGCTTCTGGAATTTGGCGGGATCTTTGAGAAACTCGATGATTTCCTGGACTTCTTCCTTGGCTTCATCGATGCCGGCGACATCCTTGAAGGTTACATCCGGTTTATCCTCGGTGAGAAGTTTCGCCTTGCTCTTGCCGAAGGAGAACGCCCTGTTGCCGCCTCCCTGCATCTGGCGCATAAGGAAAAGCCAGAGCAGCAGGAAGAAGACGATAGGGAGATATGCCCAGAGGCCGCCCCACCATTTCGAAACGGGAGGCTTGACTTCGATTTCAACCCCGGCGTCGGTAGATCGTAATTTTTCCACCAGCTGCCAGAAATCCATCTCCGGGGCCGATGTCTTGAATTTTCTGGATGCCAGGACGCTGGTGTCATCCTCCTGCACCACCGCTCCCTTGAACGAGCCTGTAATTTCGCGACCGTCAAGGTGAACCTTCTCTACGCGACCCGCTTCTACTTCCGCGAGGAACTCGGTAAACTTCAGGATTTTTATGTTTGTCTGCTCCCCCTGAAAAAGATTATATGCGAGAAGCGACATCAGAATTATGGCGAACCAGAATGCAAGAGTCCTGGAGCCGCCGCCGAACGCCGGAAGATTCGGCTTCAACCCTTTGCCGCCGTCGCCTTCTTTTTTACCGAGGGGGCGCTTACCGCCGGAAGCCCCGCCCGATTTCTTACTTTGCGAGCCCATCTATAATCCTTTTGTCTATTCAAATTCGATAAAGCAGATATCAGGAAGATTCCTGAGACGCTCTTCATAGTCGAGCCCATAGCCGACTACGAACCTGTCGGGGATTTCGAACCCCAGGTACTTGACGTCCGTAACCTTTCTTCGTTCCTTTTCTTTATTTAATAAAGCACAAACGCATATCGAAGCGGGTTTACGGAGCTTGAGATGCTCGAGAACATAGTGGAGGGTCATGCCGGTATCGTAGATATCTTCAACGACAATGATGTCCCGGTTGAAGATGTTGGTCGAGATATCGCTCAGTATCCTGACGTTTCCCGTGCTTCTCGTCGTACCCTGGTACGACGACACCATCATGAAGTCAATGGAGTGAGGGCATTCTATCGAACGTACCAGATCCGCCAGAAATATCGTGCCGCCTTTGAGCACCGTAACCAGGATCGGGTCTTTGTCGATATAATCCTTCGTTATTGCGGCACCGAGCTCTCTCACCCTGTCGGCTATCTCTTCACGGGATATAAAAACTTTAAGGTTGTACGGTTTCATCTGTTATCCGGTTTGAAAAATTTCAGATTATTGAATTTTCTGCGTCCCGTCCCGTTCAGTATACCACGGACTTCGTCAGATTGAAAGTACCCCGGCGGCCGGAATAAATCAAATACCTTTTTCCGCGCGGGGTAAAAAGCTGAAATACAGCCGTCATACGAATCATACACCTCATTTAAGCGGCAGCATCAGCATTTTACACCGTTTTCGGCTCGAGGACGAACAGAAGGTAAGATTCTCCGGGCGAAGGGGGTTCCACCCGGTTATCGCGTTCATGACCTGCCACCCAGAAGATCCCCCCGCCGTCTTCTATCACCGGAACATCAGCCCTGAGCCGGAGGGGAACTTTCCTGTCCATCAGAAAACGCCTTACTTTCTTCCTGCCGCCGAGGCCGAACGGTTCGAAGACATCGCCGCTTTTTATCCTTCTGAACGAAAAGGGAAACTCGACGGAGGCGGACCGGACGAAAAGGCGGCTGCGGTCAGACCCGGCCGGCATCCGAAAACCGGCCGGCGCCTCGTGACGCATAACGGTAAGGTCACCCGCAAAGGTTTCGAAGCGTCCCGGGCCCGTGATAACGATCGGCTCCTCCTCCTTCCCGGGATCCTGCCCCGGATCCGCCTCATCCGTGTGATGCCGCGCCGGGAAACTCCGAGACGAAACACCGGGGCGGGGCGACTTTCCTCTTCCGGCGGCGGCAGCGGCTTTTTCGATGAGGATCCGGTCGTATTCCCGGGCGACGCGAACGCCGCCGGTAAGTGTAAGCTCCGCGGAACCTCCTTCACGTAAAGCGAGGTCTGCGGCCTGTTCGAGATGGGCCGCTTCGATATCCGCGCCGGTTCCCAGGATTTCCGCCAAAGCCGCGTGAAGAATCAGCTTAATCCGCGCTCTGCCCAGGGGACGAATAACCTTCAGATCAAGCTCCATCGACGAACCGGGCAGCCTCGTCGATGCGGATTCGAGATCCGAAGCGGTCAGTTCGCGAAGGATCGAGGCGTTTTCAGAGGCCAGGAGAGCCGACCGGGCGAGGATTTTTTCCACGCCGGCACCGAAATTTTCCGACAGGAAGGGGAGCAGCAGACGCCGTATCCTGTTGCGTTTGAAACGGATATCGGCATTCGTCGCATCCACCCTGTGATCCAGCTTCATTACCCGGACGATTTCCGCGACATCTTCTCCCGACAGGCAGAGCATCGGCCGGATCAGGGGCAGTCCGGATTCGGGGGCCGGGGCCAGGGGGCGGATCCCGCCCAGCCCCGCGAACGACGTTCCCCTCAACAGGTTGAGCAGCAGGGTTTCGGCGAGATCGCCTCCATGGTGGCCCGTGGCGAGGACGTCCGCCTTCCATTCCGACGCGAACCGCCCCAGCTCCCGGTACCTTCTTATACGGGCGGCTTCTTCGAGAGAGCCTTCAGCCGCCAGGGAAAGCTCCCCGCTTTCCAGGGTCGAACAGAAGAAGGGAATCCCGGCGGAGGCGGCCAGCCCGGCGCAGAATTTTTCATCTTCCAGGGAGGCGTCTCCCCTGAGAGAGTGGTTGACGTGACCCGCAGCGAGGGCCAGGTTGTGGGAAGAACCGAAACGGCGGAACAGGCGCAGGAGAAGCGTCGAATCCGCCCCCCCGGAAATTGCGACCAGCACCCGCTCTCCACCCGCAAGGAGGCCGTGCCGCCTGCTGAAGGCGGAAACCAGTCTGAATGCGCGCTCAAAATCCATAGCAGCAATTGACAAAAAAAAGGGCCTTCCGTCAAGAAGACCGTAGAATTGGTACCGGTGCAGGGACTCGAACCCCGGACACGTGGATTATGATTCCACTGCTCTAACCAGCTGAGCTACACCGGCAAATTATCATCCGGATCGGCGGATGAAAAATATGCGAACCGGGTGCTTTTGTCAATTCAAATGTATTCAGTATCGCTGAAAATCGCACCCCTGGTAAAAACCGAGTGGAAAACGGACAGGTTCAAATGTAAGCTGTTCTTTTCAGGCCGAAGGTTAATCCCTGCGGGGGTGACCCCCGAAGCGGATACATGCTCCGGTATCCTTGTACGTCTCGGTTTCAGCGGGTTTGGCAAATGCACGAAGTAACGGTCCACAGGATTGCGGAATACGACCGGAAGCGGATCCGGGAGATGCTCGAAAAACCGGTGGCGGCGGCTTGCCGCAACTATGGAATCGGGCGGGGCGACAAGGTGCTGCTGAAACCGAACCTGCTGGGCGGGTGGGCTCCCGGAAAAGGGGTGACCACGCACCCGGAAATCGTGGCCGCCGCGGCCGGGCTCCTGGCGGATGCGGGCGCTTCTCTTCAGATCGGCGATTCCCCGGGGGAGACCTCGAAACTGGAAGAAATCCTGGAAAAAACAGGGATAGCCGGGGTCGTGGCGGAATTCGGTATACGGGTCGTTGAATTCGAAAAAGCCGGAGTCAGAGCTTTTACTTCGCGGGAAGGCAGGATTTACCGTCCGACCGCCGCTGTTTTCGAGGTCGACGCGATTATCAACCTGGCGAAAATGAAAACCCACGTCCTGACCATGTATACGGGCGCCGTCAAGAACCTCTACGGCTGCATTCCGGGCATGGCCAAATCGGATCTGCATCGCGATTCCCCCGGCCCGGCGGCGTTCTCCGCCCACATCCGCGACATATACAGGTTCATCGAGCCGCGAATCGCCCTTCACGTGGTCGACGGCATCCTCGGCATGGACAGGCTCGGACCGGCCGCCGGACGGCCGAATCGTTTCGGCCTTCTGTTCGCCGCCGAAAACGGAGTCGCCCTCGATTTCACGGTTGCCGCCGCCTTCGGTTTCGACCCGGCTTCGGTGCTGCACCTCCTGGACCTGGGAGTGTCTCCGGAAGATGTGGATCCCGGTCCCGGCGGAAAATTCGAAGATTTCCGGGCGCCTGAAGCCGATATCAGGGAAATTCTTCTTTACAACCGGGTGGCTTCCAATATCCCGCCCTTCTTTTTGAAGTTCTACAAGCGGTTGATCTGGTCAAGGCCCGTGGTGGAGCCGGCAGGCTGCGATTCATGCGGCGTCTGTATCGAAAGATGCCCCGTCTCGGTTATCGACCTGGTACAGGGCAGGGCTTCCATAGATCACACCGGCTGCATCAAGTGCTTATGCTGTTATGAACTCTGCCCGCAGGGAAACGTGACCTTCGAGCATAGTCCGGCAAAACGTTACGGCAGAAAAGCAAAGAAGATTCTTGCGGCATTGCGCCGCTGAAGCGGGAAAGCCTGCAGAAAAGCCCGGCGGAGGAACCGGCGCTGAAAACGGGCGGGTCCGGAAATACCGGAATAACCGGGGAACCGGAAGCAGCGGAAATCATTTGAGGCTGCTTCTTCCGGTTACGCGGGTGCGGATAAGGAATTTTACCGAGGATTCCCGGTCAGGGGAGCTTAGTAAACTCGAATTCATCCCGGTTCCATACGTCCTCAGGGAAGGTCCCCGCCAGACCGCGGAAAATATAAACCCCCGGCGGCGCCGCCGGCGGCACGTCGAGCACGAGGTGCGGCGAGAAGATCTCGAACGGGTCCAGAACGATCTCCCGCGGCCCGATATAGGCTGAAAGCACCTCCTCGCCGGGAAGCACGATGTCGACCCAGCCATCCAGGCTCAGCATTCCCGCCGTATTATTCTCCACGAAGGCCGTGACGCCGAAAGCGCCGCCCTCCGGAGGGATGACGACGGGTTCTTCATCAGGAACGAGGGTGACGGAAACAGGGGGAACAGCCCCCGAGATTCCGAAATCGAGCTCATATTCCCATAAGTCCCAGAATTGGGTCCGTAAAACCATAAAACAGGTTGCGGGTCCGGTTCCCTCGTTTACAAAAATCCCGTCATCCTCCACCGTGCCGTACGCCGCCACATTCAGAAGAAGCTTCAGCTCCTCGTAATTATCGTCATACAGCCTGAGAGTAACGGCCGAACCGATCTGGTCGCTCGCGGTAAAAATGCCGTGAACCGACAGGGTGTCGCCCGCGGCGAGCTCCGTGCGGAAGTAATGATCGGTGACGCAGTCGTGGCCGGGTTCGTTCATGCTGCCGCAGAATACGTCGCCGTTCCCGACATGAGTTGCCGTCTCCCACGAATATCCGACTTCGTTCCAGCCGATCCGGTCAATCTTGGCGACGGTTATGGAATAGGAGAAGCCCCATATCAGGGAAGCGATCCTGAACTGGGAAGGGTTGGCGCAGGGAGTCAGGTCCCCGCGGTCGTACATCCAGTCGTGCACCGGATCGTAGACCGCCGCGCAATCCCAGTTGAGCTGAAGATCCGTCTCGCTCAGAATCTCCCACTCCACGGCCGCGCCGAGGTGCGTATTGTCGGCTTCAAGGTGGAGTTCGATTTCGAGCCGCTCCGACGGGGAGGTGGAGATGTCCAGGTAGGTTTCGCTTCCGCTGTCCAGGTGGCCGCCGTAGTACAGCGTTTCGGTCGGCTCCTCCTGATCGCAGGGGCCTGCGGGAGAGGCGGCGGGATACAGGAAGAGAACAATCGCAGGGAAAACCGCGACGGGGACGAATGAAAGTAAACCGCGAAATGTGAGTCTCCTGATGATAAACCGCCTGATGAATTTCATGGTGGCTCCTTTCAAAATTCCGGATCCCGCCCGGATCATGTTTCAGTTGCGTTCATCTTCCCGCCGGTGCAGGCTTCCCGCGTGAACTATCCGCCGGCGCGTATGTTCGCGAGCGTTTTCGCGGCTTCAGGGACGAAGCCGTGCAGTTCCTCGAGCATTTTGCAGGCGTAATCATCGCACATGGCGCAGTTCGCCAGGTTCTTTTCTATGGCGCATTCCCTGATCTTACATTCGAAACAATGGCTGAACAGTTTCGTGGAGCCGCTGGAACATCCGTCGCAGTTGATGTCTCCGGGTTCGATGTTCGCCTTGTACTCCCGGGACCAGGTTTCGGCTACCGCCTTTCTCTTATCGTGATCATCCGCCTGCGTGGCGAGGTAAGCGCCGCATTCGGAGCAAGTTATACCGCAATAAGCAATAAGGTTGTTCATCCTGTCTCTCCTCCCGCCGGGTGAAAATACCTCGAAGAACGGCGTATTGTCGTTTCAACCGAGAGAAAAATCCGCCGTTTTCAGGCTCTTTCCGGAAAGCTGATAATCCAGCTTGTTTTTAAGTATACAGGATCCGGCATATTCGAAACCAATCTAAATTCAGAAAACCACGGGATCCGTTATTTCGTTCTCACCCTCCCGGCCGGGAGATCCGCCCTTTTTTCTGTACGGCAGGAGGAAGAGGAAGAGGATCATTGATTAAATATTCAGGATTGCCGCTTAAGTGCTGCGCCGGGGGTGAAGAGATTGTGGGGATTTATTTTGCGCTGACGCGCAAAAAAAGATTGACATTTATGTTTTAGTGTATTAGTCTATTAGTACACTAGTAAACAAGGACACAGTCGGAGGATCTTGGGATGACCCTCAAATTCGAACTCGATATCAAAAGCGGGGTTCCGTTTTATCGCCAGATCATCGACCAGGTGAAATCGGCCATGGCTACCGGGCGGCTGGCGCCCGGAAACCGTCTCCCGACGGTCCGCCAGCTCGCCGTGGACCTCTCGATAAACCCCAATACCGTGAGCCGGGCCTATACCGAGCTCGAGCTTACCGGGCTCGTGGCAACCCAGATGGGTTCCGGAACTTTCATCAGCAATAAAAAAGTCGAACAGGACGAGGTGGAACGGCAGCGCCTGCTCGACCAGGTTTGTATAGAGCTGCTTTCCAGAGCTTCCTCTCACGGATTTACACTGGACGATGTCCTTTCGAACCTCTCCGCGAGGAAGAAACCCTGAAAAAGGAGATAGAAAAATGGCCAGACACTTGAATCAGCTGAAACTGGGCGGACTCGAACAATTCGCAACCAGCTTCCGCGCCGATTTCCGATTCGGCCCCATCAATATCCTGATTCTGGTCGCCTTCGTCCTTGCCGGCCTGATCGCTCATATCACCGTATTCGCTTTTGAGCTGGATTCGGTCATCCTGATGATGGCGCTGGCGCTCGGCCTCGCAGTGAGTTTCCGCCTCGTGCAGATATGGGAAGGGGTTCTCGTATTGACGACCAGCGCCGGTCTCGGAACCTATCTGTTCCACCGCCCCGAGAGCTGGATACTGGTGACCGCGATAGTCGCCGCAGGCCTTGTCGCGCCGTGCATACAGGTGGCGTACCAGTGGGAAAAGGCGATCATCCTCAGGTTCGGCAAGTTCCGCACCATTCGGAGCAGCGGCCTTTTCACGGTTCTGCCTGTAATCGACAAGGTCGCCAACTACGTGGATCAGCGGATCAGGGTGACCGATTTCAGGGCCGAAACCACGCTCACGCAGGACACCGTTCCGGTGAATGTCGATGCTATCGCATTCTGGATGGTCTGGGATGCTGAAAAGTGCGTGCTCGAGGTGGAAAACTATATCGAAGCCGTGACGTTATCGGCTCAGACCGCTCTCCGGGACGCCATCGGGAAACATGAGCTGGGCGAGATGCTGTCGCACCGGGACAAGCTCGGCTCCGAAATTCAGCAGGTCCTCGAAGGAAAAACAGCCGCGTGGGGTATTACCGTGCAGTCCGTTGAAATCCGCGACATCATCATCCCGAAAGCTCTCGAGGACGCAATGAGCCGAAAAGCCCAGGCCGAAAGGGAGCGCCAGTCCCGCATCATCCTGGGAACCGCTGAAACCGAGATCGCCGAAAAATTCGCTGCGGCATCGGTCCACTACAAGAACAATCCCGCGGCGCTTCACCTGCGGGCGATGAACATGGTCTTCGAAGGCCTGAAACAAAAAGGCTCGATGATAATAGTGCCGAGCACGGCCGTAGAAACCATGGGGCTCGGCGCCATGGGCGGCCTGACCGCATTCGACCGGATACTGGGAGATCAAACCGGCGACGACACTCCCCCGGCGACCGACAGCAAAACCAGCGCCACAAGCTGAACCAGAAAGTGACGGGAATGTTTTGCTCTTTTACCACGTGGGAAAAAAAGAAGGGGACGGACCCTAAAAGGGAATTGCTTTATACTTCACTTTTCCCCCGTCAGACTGAGTCAAAAGTCATCATGTCGTCAGGAACCGTTTGGAAGCCCATGGATACAAACCCCTGGGGCAGGCGGGGAAGGGAGCGCCTTCCCGCCCTGAGGAGCACGCTGCGTCATCCGGCTCCACT
>CAYMWF010000012.1:0-43329 GCA_964394085.1 uncultured Gemmatimonadota bacterium
TTCTGCGCATCGCAAATAGTTCAATTGCTGGAATCCCGCGATATTCAGATTCCATTTTGAACGCTAAGACGGTGAGAATTTACTGTTTCCCTGTAGAACCGATTCTGTATTACATCTCCTCATCATCGGTTTCGCCCATAAGCTCAATCAGAATTCTGTGAGTTGTATAAGGATCGATGAAGACTACATTTTTCTGGAGAGATTCCTCCTCATCCAGGGTGCGATATATCCGCAAACCTTTACTCTTCAGGGTATTCATCGTTTTTTGAAGATCTCGGGTTTTAAAACATATGTGATGGATCCCTTCACCGTGCTTTCTGAGGAATTGTGCGGTTACACTGTCAGAAGTAAGAGGCTGGTAGAATTCAAGGGACATGTCCCCCACTTTCATCCTCATGACTTTTACCCCATAATCCTTTTGAATATCCACCGAGTCGACTTTGAGCTCAAAAGCATCGCCGAATATTTTGAGGATCTTGTCGATATCGTGAACGGCGATTCCTATGTGATCAACTTTCTTCAGCATTGCAGGCCTCCTACATACGCTATCAGCTTATTTCTCCCGAACCTCATTTAAGCGGCATTTCCGAAATTCATGCAGACTTTCGATCCTTGAAGAATCAGTGTGAAAGCCGGATCAGCCTTTCCATCTTCCGTGAATATCTTCCAGTATCCCCACGGTTTCTCCCATCGTAGCTCCCGAATCAACCGCGTCAATAAGATACGGCATGATATTGTCATCCCCAACCGCTTTTTCACGCAGCACAGCCAGGGCGCGGTCTATTTTGCCTTTTTCACGTTCATTCTTGAATCGGCTCAATCGCTCTATCTGTCGCTTTTCAGCTGCTCGGTCTACCTGGAGCAAGTCTATTTCTTCATCACGCGATTGGAATTTATTGACTCCTACAACGATCCGTTGCTCCTGTTCGAGTTCCTTCTGGTAGGCAAATGCACTCTCCTCGATTTCACCCTGGAAATACCCCGACAACACACCCTTCAATACACCTCCCATCTCGTTGATCCTGTCGAGGTATAGTAGAGCTTTCCTTTCCATCTCCCCGGTCAGTGATTCCAACATCCAGGAACCTCCCAGCGGATCCACGGCATCGGCCACGCCGCTCTCGTAGGCGATAATCTGCTGGGTTCTCAAGGCAAGCTCGGCAGATGATTCCGTAGGTAAGGCGAGCGCCTCGTCCATCGAGTTCGTATGGAGGCTCTGCGTACCTCCGAGTACTGCTGCCAGAGCCTGCAGCGCTACTCTCACGATGTTGTTCTGAGGTTGTCTGGCCTGGAGTGTCGATCCCGCGGTTTGAGTATGGAATCGCAGTTTTAATGATCGGGGGTCGGTAATTGCGAAACGCCTCTTCAGCTCTTCCGCCCAGATTTTCCGGGCCGCCCGGAATTTTGCGATTTCCTCGAAAAAGTGATTATGACATGCGAAGAAAAAACTGATCCGTGATGCAAGCCGCTCCGGATTCAATCCTGCTTCAGATGCCTTTTCGAGGTAGCAGAGTCCGTCGGCAATCGTAAACGCCAGTTCCTGGACCGCATTCGCTCCTGCTTCGCGGATATGGTAGCCCGATACTGATATGCTGTTCCAGTTCGGCATCTCGTCGGTGCAGAACTCGAACAGGTTCACCGCAAGATTCATTGACGGTTCGGGGGGGAAAATATATGTTCCGCGGGCGATGTACTCTTTCAGAATATCGTTCTGTATCGTGCCGCGCAACCTGGAAAGAGGAATTCCACGCCGAACAGCCAGAGCGGCATACATCGCCAGTATGACAGGAGCAGTGGCATTTATCGTCATCGATACCGAAATTTGATCGAGAGGTATATCTTTGAACAGGGTATCCAAGTCGTCAATGGTATCTATCGATACACCGACCCGTCCAACTTCGCCTCCGGATACCGGATCATCCGAATCGTACCCCATCTGGGTAGGCAAATCGAAAGCTACGGATAAACCCGTCTGTCCCTTTTCCAGCAAATACTTGTACCTGCGGTTCGTATCTTCTGCCGTGCCGAATCCCGCATATTGACGCATCGTCCAGAGACGCCCCCGGTACATCGTAGGATGTATACCCCTGGTAAACGGGAACTCGCCGGAAGAGCCTATCACTGTATTGAAATCGATGTCGGCCAGGGAATCAGGTGTATAGGATTCAGCGATTTCAGAACCGTCGGAGAATCGGAATCTTCTTTCCACTGCCATATTCAGGACTCCCTGGTCAGGTTGATAATGATATCACCTTGGTCAACGTTGTCCCCGACCTCCACAAAAACCTCTGAAACAAGCCCCGACTGTTTCGTCACAAGCTCATTTTCCATCTTCATGGCTTCCATTACGGCGACCCTGGTGTTCTTCTCGACATAATCGCCCTTTTTGACGGGAATCGCGATGATGAGACCGGGCATGGGCGCCTTCACGGTTTCTACAGCCCCTTCTTCTTCCCCGGCTATCCCCATTTCCCGTACTCTGTGAGTTGTTTCATCTTCAACCGCCACCTCGTATTCGATTCCACCCAGCATGCAGATCCGTCGTCCGTTTCTCATTCCGACGGTCACTTCGAAAGAGCCGTGGTCGAGGAGCACTGAAAAATGCTCATTCCTTCCCAGAGAGCAGATATCGACCAGGAAAACACGGTCATCGACCCAGACTTCGGTAAGCCGATCTCCCTGTTTTTTACCGATTTTAATCTTGTATTCTCTATCATCGCAGGTAGCGACGAACAATGATCCCGTGGTTGATGATCCCAAAATCCTATCTCCTGGTGCTTGAAGCGTTAAAATACTGGTACAGGATTACCGGGTGATGCTGCGTCATCAATCAACCAAAACGATGACGAACCGGCCTGCCGGATGTTTTCCACGCGCTTGCTCGATCGGTTGATTGTGATTCACTAATCCTGTCAAGGCGAAATTTCTGTTGATCATTTTCAAGAATCGATGCCGTAATGACGCTGATCAGCTCTGCAAGCTCCGGCCCGGCCGCAGGCCTGTAATGTTCAGAAACGTATCCCGTATTGAAATTGCCGTCGATGAAAAGAGGGTCACGAAGCACGTGCTGATGGAAAGGAATATTCGTTTTAATTCCCAGGATTCTGTATTCCGAAAGCGCACGCCGCATCCGCATGATCGCTTCATTCCTGTCACTGCCCCAGGTTATCAGCTTGGCGATCAGCGAATCATAATATAAGGATACTTCGCCCGAGGGGAAACAGGAAGAATCAAGACGAACCCCGGGCCCACCAGGTTCTATGACTCGGTAAACCGTGCCTGCAGACGGGTAGAAATTATTGTATGGATCTTCAGTGCATATCCTGCATTCAATGGCAGCGCCGCGAACCTCTACATGCTCCTGCTTTAAGGACAGGGGTTTATCAGCCGCAATTCTTATCTGTTCTTTGACGATATCGACACCGGTCACCATCTCCGTCACCGGGTGCTCTACCTGCAATCTCGTATTCATCTCGAGGAAAAAGAAATTCCGCTCATCATCGACAAGGAATTCAACGGTGCCGACACTATTGTAGCCTGTCGCCCTGGCTGCAGCGACCGCTGCTTCTCCCATTTTCTTTCTGAAGTCGTCATCGACAATCGGGGATGGTGACTCTTCGATTAGCTTCTGGTGTCTGCGCTGTATGGAACACTCCCTTTCACCGAGATGCACAATGTTGCCGAATTTATCTGCAAGTATCTGAATTTCGATGTGACGCGGATTGACCAGCAGCTTTTCGAAATAGAGAGAACCATCCCCGAACGCACTCAGAGCTTCTCCCGAAGCCTGGCTTATGGCGGTTTCCAACTCCGAAGAGGAATTCACGATCCGCATACCCTTGCCACCGCCGCCGCAAGCGGCTTTCAGCATGACGGGATATCCTATCTCTTCAGCTATCGCGGATGCCTTGCGGAGATCCTTGATCTCTCCCGTCACCCCGGGGACAACCGGCACGCCGGCTTCTTCCATCGCTTTCCGGGCGAGGATCTTGTTTCCCATGACCGACATCGGGGCTGCCGACGGGCCGATGAAAGTTATACCGTTTCTACCGCAGGCTTTCACGAACTCAGGATTTTCAGCCAGGAAACCGTACCCCGGATGAATAGCATCAGCACCGGCTCTCAAAGCTGTTTCAATGATTTTTGTAATGTTCAGGTAGCTCTCGGTGGAGGGCGGAGCGCCTATACTGTAAGCTTCATCCATGGCCCGCACATGAAGGGATTCCCTGTCAGCTTCTGAGAAAACGGCCACTGACGGGATTTCCATCTCCCTGCATGCTCGCGCTAACCGTAGGGCGATTTCGCTCCTGTTCGCCACCAGAATTTTTTTAAACATCATGCCTCCGCGGAGTCTGGTCAAACATCCGGTTTACCGATGCCGCCAGAGCTCGGTTCCTGTTTAGAAGTGCGGTATCCGGTTTACAGCGGGATATTCCCATGCTTCTTCGGGGGGAGAGAATCCCTTTTGTTATCGAGTAATTCGAGAGCGCTTATAAGCCTGGTGCGGGTTTGAGACGGTATTATTACGTCATCGAGATAGCCGCGACCCGCAGCGACGAAAGGATTAGCGAATTTTTCACGATATTCCTGAACGAGCTTTTCCTTTTTCGCGCCAGGATCGGCGGCATCGGCAAGCTCCTTCTTATACAGGATTTTTATTGCAGCTTCCGGCCCCATGACGGCGAGTTCCGCCGATGGCCAGGCGTAATTGATATCCCCCCTAATGTGCTTGCTGTTCATAACATCATATGCACCACCGTACGCTTTCCTGGTTATCACGGTGATACGGGGCACTGTCGCTTCACAGTAAGCATATAGAAGTTTTGCGCCGTGTTTGATAATGCCTCCGAATTCCTGTGCAGTTCCGGGCAGGAATCCTGGAACATCTTCAAAAGTCACCAATGGAATATTGAAACAATCGCAGAACCTGATAAATCGGGCGCCTTTAATAGAGGAATCAATGTCCAGCACACCCGCGAGCACCGCAGGCTGATTGGCAACTATTCCCACAGGCATGCCCCCGAGACGGGCGAATCCGACGATCAGATTCCTGGCGAAATCTTCATGAACTTCCATAAAGTCGTTATTATCAACGACCCTCAGGATTACCTCTTTCATATCGTAAGGTTTATTCGGATTATCAGGTATGATGCTGTCAAGTTCTTTGTCGGCCCGCATCGGGTCATCCGGGCATTCTATCCTTGGCGGGTCATCCATGTTATTTGAAGGAATGAAGCTCATGAGCCGCCGGATCTCCTGGAGTACGGCCACCTCATTATTCTTCGAAAAGTGTGCAACGCCACTTTTTGTTGAATGAACCTCGGCACCCCCCAGTTCATTTGACGTCACGGATTCATGCGTTACCGCCTTCACAACCTCGGGACCCGTGATATGCATGTACGAAGTTCCCTTGACCATGAATATAAAATCGGTGATCGCAGGAGAATAAACCGCACCTCCCGCACAAGGACCGAGTACTGCTGAAATTTGTGGGATTACACCCGATGCGATTGTATTCCTGAAAAATATTTCGGCGTAACCGCCCAGGCTGACTACACCTTCCTGAATCCGGGCGCCGCCGGAGTCGTTCAGGCCGATTACCGGAGCTCCGACCTTCATCGCCAGATCCATTATTTTACAGATTTTCTCGGCGTGAGATTCTGAAAGAGAACCGCCAAAAACGGTGAAGTCCTGGGAAAAGAGGAAAATTTTTCTTTTGTTGATTTCGGCATAACCGGTTACTACGCCATCCCCGGGTATCTTTTGGGTTTCCAGGCCGAAATCTGTGCATCTGTGGGTGACCAGCTGATCGAGTTCTACGAAACTGCCCTCATCCACAAGTAGTTTAACTCTCTCCCGTGCAGTCAATTTGCCTTTTGAGTGCTGGGCATCGATCCTGGAACGTCCCCCCCCTTCCTCCGCTTTCTCCCTTAAATCTGCTAATCGTTTAATACTCTTCTGTAAATTCACAGTGGAACCTCCCAGGAAATCTATTCTGAAAACAAACCTGAGTGATCTAAATCGATATCAATGCGACTTAAAAATATTTCAAGCCGCTTGAAGTGTCAAGCTCATGATCCGGACGCTCATGCCCAAGATAAATTATGAACACTTACATTTGGATTGAACTGTAAAGATAATGGAGGATTTGAGGACAGGATAGAAGTCCGGTCTTCAATAGGCCCTGGGTGAAGAATTAGTCACCTTGCTGAAATCGGCAATATTTGAATCTAATGTTTGGCGAACCGTTCTGCCAAGCTCACCTATTCCGACCGGTTTTGAAAGAAAAGCAACGGCACCCGCATCCATCAGCTCAGAAGCGAGTTCCTTATTCGAATGACCGCTGAAGATCACTACCGGAATCTCCGGTGCAATCTTGACGATTTCAGCCAGGCATTCCTCTCCGCCCATCTCCGGCATCAGGATATCCAGAAGAATCAGCTGCACGGTATCGTCCGTCGATTCGATAAACCTGATTGCATCCCTTCCGTTCCCGGCCAGAAATACCTTGTATCCAAGCCATTCGAGCGATTCCTTGACTACCTCGCGGACATGTTTTTCATCATCGACGATAAGGACACTTTCAGATCCACGCGGCGTCTGCGTACCGTTGTCGGTTCTCTCGATGCTGCATTTCTTATTCGGTCCCGGGAAAAGAACCTGGAATATGGTTCCCCCCCTCTCACGATTCTTGAAGGATATGTGACCGCCATATGATGTAACAGTATTGTATACAATCGACAGACCCAATCCGGTTCCTCTTCTATCCGGAGTGTCTTTTGTTGAAAAAAACGGGTCGAAAATCCTGTCGGAATACTCTTTGGGTATACCGGAACCGGTATCGGTAACTTCAAGAAGGCAACAGGAATCAGGATTCAGTTCAGGATTTTTCCGGAAGAAGGAATTATTCGGCGATGGTTTGCCGGCGCGAACAGTCAGTGTTCCGCCCTGGGGCATGGCTTCTACCGCATTCACGCATAAATTCAGGAGAATCTGCTCAATCTCAGCTGAATTGGCGATAATCAGACATTCACTCTTATCAGTTCTGGCGGAAATCTTGATATTTTTTGGAATCGTGTGTTTTAGAATAGAAATCACATCGTCAATGACCAGCGAGAAATCTACGAATTCTGTTCCCAGCTTGACGGGCTGAGCGAATCTAAGAATCTTATCTACCAGCTGAGCCATTTTATTTCCGATGGTCAGTATGGAGTCGAAATTCTTTCTTGCGGGTGCATCCCTGCTTTTCAGAAGGCCGATCCTGGAGTATCCGGTAATCCCGGTCAGCAGATTGTTGAAGTCATGGGCCAGCCCGCCGGCCAATGTGCCGAGCGCTTCCATTTTCTGAGCGTGAATCAGTTCGACACGGAGGAGTTCCTTCTCCCGCTCCAGCTGGTGCTGGCGTAGAGTGAAACGGATCGATTTTTCAAGAATCGGAACAGTAAGGTCCTGTTTCACCAGGTAATCATCAGCCCCCGCCTTCATAAGATCGACAGCAAGCTTCTCATCACCCATGCCGGTCAGAATAATAACCGGCGTCCTGATGCCTCTTCCTCTAATAGCCTGCAGCATTTCCAGGCCGTTTCCAGGCTCCATCCTGATATCAAAGAAAACCAGGTCGAATCCACCTGCAAACAACAGATCCGTCCCTTTTTTAAGTGTCGCCGCATGCACGAATTGCAATTTGAACCCGGGAAGGAATTCAAGCAGGCTTTTTACAAAAGCCGCATCATTACTATCCTCATCCACCATTAATATGCGCAAAGATTCTTTCATGATATCACTCCGGCAAAATTCGCATTTCCGGTTAATGGTGAAATTTTACTGAAAATCGAGAAGTTTCGTTAAACTCCCGAGGCTCGTAATGCTACAAGCCACCCCCTAATCAGTATTACGGCACTTTCCGCAAAATTTTAACGTTTATTCCCGCTTTGACAGGTGATTTTGAGTAACGCCCGGCAGGAAGGATCGACCGGGAGCGTCTTGAAAGGAAATGCTGATAATCCAGGAAAACTTTCGCAGACAACTCTGGTGCAGAGAATGAAAATCTGGTAGAATCACCTTCGGGGTCTGACATGAAAATAATTATAAATCGGGAAATCCCGAATCGCACCGGAGGTTGAAATGAAAAAGATCTTCTCGCTTATTTGTTCTATCCTTTGTGTTTTGCTCGTTTCCCAGGCAGCTGTGGAATCGAAAGAAACATCCTTCCTTACATCTCCTTCACCTTTGAATATGCTGGGAGATATCTCTATGGAGTGGGGAAGCGGAACAGGAAGCGGTAGTTTTGAAAAAACGATCTCCATCAACACCTCTGAATGCCGGCTGACAAACGGAACGGGTATTGCGCTCACCGGCGGGGTGTCAGTATCCCGTCCGGGTGAGCCGGCCGTTCAATCCTTATGCACCGTTATAGACCTGCCCGGGAGAATATCAGTCACCAAGATCTCTGCCGTTTCCGGAACCTTCATGCGAGTCACCAGCCCGGTTTCGATATCACCGGTTCCGCAACCATGTTTCTGGACGATAAACGATGACCGGAGCCAGAAGTGGCTCATCGAGCCCGACCAAAGAATCTACCAGCGAAACGCTTTCTTTCCCGGACGGCTCGCCGATGCCGTTTCAGGCGGTTCGGAAAAGGGAACCAGGATTTACCTCAGGTTTCACCCGGTGCAGTACAATCCTGTTACGGGAGCAGTCGTCCTTGTTTCAGACGTAAAGCTCCTGGTTAGCTACGATAGAATCGACACCGCCGGCGAGAGGCCAGGTATCGGTCGACAAATCCCCTGGGTGGACTACACCCACAGAAATGTAATCATTGCCGGTGACGAGTTGATAGACGCGGCTGACAGCCTTGCCGCGTTCCATACCGAAACCCGGGGGATCCCGAGCATAGCTGTACCGGTATCCCTGATCGCGGAAAACTTCGAACCGGCGGAGCCACCCGAATACGAAGGATATACCCAGACTCAGCCACAGGAGCTGGATGACTACGACTTCGATTCAGCACTTAGATTGATCGCTTTTCTAAGGCATCATGCGATACATCCGAACCTCGAATGGGTGACCCTGTTCGGAGATGCATCGCGAGTTCCCCCTTCCTATTATTTCTTTGATCCAGAATCGAACCTCGATGAATACAACAGCTGGCTTCCGTCGGACTTTCTTTATACATCCCCCGACTACGATTTCGCTCCGAATTACCGCACCGGGCGTTTGCCGGTTGAAGAACCTGAGCAAGCCATGGCGGTAGTGCGGAAAATCCGGGACTGGCACGCCGCAAAAGACTGGTCGTGGTATCAAAACGCAGTGATTACCGGGGGAGTTCCGTTCAATACAACTTATTTCCTTGGTGAAATGATGGCTTCCGACCATGTAAACAGAGGCTACCTGGATGGATATAATATAACCAAACTATTCAGCACCCTCGGAAATTACTCGGCATCAGGCCTGCGTCCATATTTCGAAAATGGCGGAGCCGGAATCGTTTATCATGTGGGACACGGAAGCGGTCCAGCCATTCATTTCGACGACGGATCCTCGATAAGCTCCGGCACATTAATGGAATTCGGAAAGCAAACGGAGCTTCCTGTAGTCTTCTCCATAGCCTGCATGGATGCAGCTTATGACACAGAGTTATGGAACTACGGATTCACATATTCCTTCGGAGAGGGCCTGGTCCTTAGTGAAGCCGGCGGTATTGCTTACTTCGGAGGCTCACGGATCAACGCCGGCATCACATCCTTTAATTTCTCGGAAGGGAACCTCAACGTTACCAAAGAAGAACAGATGGCGGGGATTTGCACCAGTGTAATGGAGGGGGTCGCGGCCTCCCCCGGTCAGAGCCTTGGGGCAACCGTCACGGCGGCAATCGATACCTTCGTCCTCAATAATGACATGGATTACTTCCTTAACCGCCGCACCTGTTTCGAATTCATCCTGCTCGGGGATCCCGCCCTCGTTCCTCCCGAACCGGTAATGGAAGAAGGTCTTGATGTTCCGGTATCCGGTGCATCAGGCTATGATTACCTGAACGGCGACGATATCCCTGTCTACCGTTCCGCATCCGGTTCGACGATTCGAATCGAAACCGACTCGGAGTCATCCACCATCACATATCTCCTTCAGGATGCGGATGAATTCTGGACCGGCTCCCAGGTGGAAATCGACGGTTCTCCTCCTTTCTCATTCGATTTCAAACCCTCGGACGGCTTCAGATATTATCTCGTGAAAGCAATAACGGATGATGAAAAAGAAGGATGGTTCTACCTGAGGACATCCGAATTTACGATCGTGCCGGACGGGGATCCTACGGACTGGATACTGGAAGGGATCCCGCCGGTTGCTTCGGATCCGGATGACGACATGGATACGGATGAACTCGATGTGACAGATTTATACATGCTGCAACAGGGCGAATGGCTGCATATCGGCTTCGATGCCACCTGCCGGGAGTGGGACATGGAGTATGGTATCGCGCTCAACACCAGGGAGGGCGGATACACCGGCGTGGAAGGTGTCGATCAGGACGCCTTCGGCAACTGGATCACCTTCGATGAAGCAAACGCCGTAGATTTTGAAATCTATTTCCCACACGTAACGTGGGTGCCCTGGCAGGGAAGCGGACTGGAGTGGGAGGCGGTGAATTACGCGCTTCTGTATGAAAGAGACGGGCAGACCTGGAAAGCACCCATCGCCATCAACTACTCCGGCGGCCGGCTCGCCTACGGGCCGGAAAGTGATTTCATCGAAATCACCTGTCCCTTGAGCTTCCTCGATAATCCCGAACACATCTTTGCTTCATTATTCAGCACCGGCATGCAGTTGAATCCTGCTCCCGCACAGGATTCATCCCCATCCGATCCGGCGACCTACACTACGCCAACCTACGGGCAGGAGAACGCCAATACGATCAGCCGCTTCGCTTACTCTGAAAATGCACCCTTTTTCATGCTCGAGGAACCCGGCACGAACGAGCTTGTCGGAGATGGAGACGACGTCATGGAACCCGGTGAATCCTTCGAACTCGTTCTATCGATTCTGAATCTGGGTCAGGACGCCACGGATGTTACCGGCACTCTATCGATAGAAGATACCGCCCTCGTTCGGATAACGCAGGATACGTCCACTTTCGGCGACGTGCCGTCCGACAGCATGGCGGCAGGGACACCTCCTTTCGTCTTTGAAATTTCGGAAGCAGCACCGATCCCGTTCGAAATGAACTTTTTCCTCGAGCTCGCTTCCGGGTCAACATTCAGAGACACTCTCGATTTTTCGCTGACAGCGGGAATTCCGCACGTCCTTCTAGTTGAAGATGACGGAATCGAGAATCGTTTCGCGACGAAATATTCAGATGCGATAAGAGCGGGCGGGCTTCTGCTGGAAGAATGGGATACCTCGGTGCAGGGCACTCCCACCACAGCGGACATGGCGGGGTATTGCGTCATTGTCTGGTTCACCGGGGCGGAGTCATCAACCCTGTCCGAGGAGGAACGCTCAGTTCTCGAAGCCTGCCTGGATGAGGGTGGCAGCTTGTTCATATCCGGTGAGAATATCGGAGAAGATATCGGGGGGGATTCTTTCTATGCTGATTATCTGCGTGCCTTATTCATCGGGCCGGATGCGGGCGAAATGGTGGTCTTCGGCACTGAGGGAGATTCGATAGGAGATGAATACTCCGAATCCCCCTTCCTCATATTCAACAGTAAATACCCCCAGGAATCCCCCGATTTGATCGCCCCTTCCGGGGCCGGAACCGCTACCGTTTTCTATTACGCCACCCATCCCGATGATGCCGCGGGCGTAAGATTCGACGGGCCGTTCCGTAGCGTCTACCTGCCTTTCGCTTTCGAAGGCCTGGCGCAGGAAGAGACCGGCAAGTCAATCATGCGAAATATCCTCAGCTACCTGGGTCTTGCGGCCGTCTCCATTGAAGATTCAAAGGATCCCGGCATTCCTGAGCCCGCAGCACCATTGCTCGGGCAGAACTATCCGAACCCGCTGAATCCCGTAACGACCATCGAGTTCTTCGTGCCGTCATCTCGAAATGGTGAAATGGTTTCTCTGAAAATATTCGACATCGGCGGGAAACTGGTAAGAACTCTCGTCCATGGCAACTTGGATGCGGGGATACACCGGAGCGTCTGGAAAGGGAAAACGGATTCAGGCTCGAGCGCGGCATCAGGGGTTTATGTTTACCGTCTCGATATCGGAGCGACACACCTGACGAAGAAGCTCGTACTATTGAAATAGGATTACCGAGAAGTTTTTACGGAAAAGGCTCGCTCAGATTTCCGGCAACCTGGAGCGAGCCTTTATTTTCCGATTCAAATTATTACAGTTCAACTGCCGTAAACTGTTCAACTACCGAAAACGATAACCTCGAACGAATTTGAACCGTATTCGTCGTCGGGATAGTTGCCTGCGATATTTTCCACCGTATAGAAATCGAGAGGTGCGGCAGGCGGAATGGTCAGATATAGCGTTCCTTCGAGAATCCCGTACCCGGAGATCGTCAAATCCTGGGCCATGATCTTGATATACGGGTTCAAATGAGGAGGCAGTGCATCCGCCGTGATTGAAAGCCAGAAATCGAAGAGGGCATCTTCTCCCCGGAGGTTTTCAAGCCTGACATCCCAGGAAATCGTACTTCCCACCTGACCCATGTAAGGAGTATTGCTTAACTGGACGTCGATGCGCGGTTCGGAACTTCCACCAGAAGCGGCTTCCATGGCGTAAGCCAGGTTGATACGACCCCAACCCATGTACCGATCCCAACCCGGAGTATCTTCAGATGGAGGTCCCACCTGGTCCTCGGCGGTGTCTTCCAGGATCGCCTGAGCATCATCAGCAGTCAACGAGGGATCCGCAGACCAGATCATTGCGACCACACCAGCAGCGTGCGGGGCCGCCGCGGAAGTACCGTTGAATGAAGGATAGTAGCTGCCCGATGAATAGCCGCCTGAACCGGAGATATCAGTAGTATAGACGTGAACTCCCGGTGCTACCACATCAACCTCGTTGCCGTAATTCGAACCCCAGTACCATTCACCGTCGCAGCTCGACGGACTTTTACGCTCATCGCAATCGCTCGAAGCGCCGACTCCAACGGTCGTCGGATATTTGGCGGGATAGTTGACAGGTCCATTATCGTTCCCCGTGGAGAAGCAGAGAAGAATACCGGCGTTTCTCGCATTCTCACAGGCCGCCTCCACCGCTGTAAAATCGCCGCTCGACATACGCCAGCTGCAGCTTATAACCATCTGAGTATAACTGGGGAGTTGGGTGACCACATAATTGATGGCATCGGCACGATTCTGATTGGCTCCCGATGCAAGATCGATCTTGAGAGGCATAATCTGACATTCCGGTGCAACACCGGCTATTCCCGTACCGTTATTCGTGGCCGCCGCCGCTATTCCGCTCGTGCATGTTCCGTGACCCGAATAATCCTGCGGTATTTTGCTAGAACCGCTGCTGAAATCCCAGTCTTCTGTTCCCCGGTCGAGTATCTTTGAGGCGAGATCAGGATGATCGAGATCGGCGCCCGTATCGATAATAACCACTATCACATCCGGATCACCCAACTCGAGATCCCATCCTTCCGGCGAATCGATGTCACTGCCCGGGGTTCCGCCTGTCTGACCGGTGTTTTCATGCGGCCACTGATTCCCGTAATAAGGATCATTCGGATAATGGAAGTCATCGAAGCTGTATGCCGCGAACTCGGCGAACCAGACCTCGTCCAGACCGTTGAACATACGGATGCTTTCCAGAAGATCTCTGCCGTCCGGTACAGAAATCGTGTAATACCCGTAAGTTCTTTGCTCGACGACTATTCTGCTTCCAGCATTTTCGATAATTTCACGCATCTGGATCTTGGTCAGATGCTTCTTGAACTGGACCGTCAGAAGAGATGGATCCACTGTTTTCCTGTATCCTTCCATGTCGATGAGCATCGGATAAACCGTTTCAACGCCCGGAAGCGAGGACAGGTATTCCTCCGGCGCAACAGGAGATTCGTTTTCGAATCCGACAACCGCGTAATTGTAGTTAGCCGCTGTTTCTCTCAGGGGAAGCCCCTCTTTGCTGCTGAACCTTTCAATATCTGCGAAATCGTAGGAAGCCGAGAACTTGACCTGGTATTCTCCCGGTACGACTTCCATTGTGAAAACCTTGTCATTGTATCCGGATGTATATTCGAACAGCCGCTCGACCTCCCCGGCCTCACCTTGTGAAATTGAAGCGAAGATAAAAATCATCGCAACCAGAGAAAACACACATTTGATTCGTTTCATTCCGACCTCCAGTCCATTTCAGTATTCCGAGTCAAGCTGGATTTTTCACCTGGGGAAAGCGGTCGACTCGCACTGCGGAGCCGTTCCCCGAAACCACCCGTCCAACCTACGAAAAATGGCAGGTTCACTTCGAACTCGCTTTTTGTTGATTGGCGAAGTCCTGCGAGCCTGCGGTTCGGCTTATTTATAAATTGTAACCAGATGTACCGTAATTAACAATAGAGGCGCAAAATAATAGTCCAAAACTTGCCTGCCATTAAGAAGGGAGGGACGGTGTATCCGTACATCTTCATTGAAGAGCTGGACAGTCGGTCGGTAACGGAAGGGTGCTTCAGGTTTCTGTGGCTGGGGAATCTAGAGGATATGAATTTCTTCGTCCATTCGGGTTAATTTTTCGAATCCATCCGCCGTAATAAGGTACGTATTCTCGAGACCGACGCCTCCCCTGTCGGGAAAGATGATTTTCGGCTCGATCGCGACGCAGTTGCCTTCTGCCAGCGGGATGTCGAAACGTTTGGCGAACACAGGCGGCTCATCCAGCTCCAGCCCGATCCCATGTCCGAAGAATTTGACCTGGTTCTCTCCACACCCCATGAAGTAGTCGCTGAAGCCGGCTTCCCGGACGCGTTCCATCACACCGGCATATATTTGAGATGGAGGATTTCCCGGAGCTAGATTCTGCTCTATATAACGGTTCAATTCGATTATAAATGAATGTGTTTCCAGCCAGAAAGAATCAGGAGCGCCGATATGAAATATTCTGGTCATGTCAGCCATGTACCCATCCCAGCCGCTGACGGTGTCTATCATGATGGGTTCACCCTTACGTATTTTTCTTCTGCCGCTGCCCACCGCCGTCGCTGCGGAGAGCCCTGAATATCCCACCGGTCCGTCGAATGCGATGGGGAAGGCAACCGACGGTCCGGCAGACACGCAACCGAATACGAATTCGAGGTTCCATCGTCGAACGCGGTTCAGGGAATGATCACCTCGGCGACGGAGAAGGCGCCGGAATTCCGCATCGATTTCAAATTCCGACATTCCAGGCTCGATATAGCCGCCGATTTCCTCGAATACCGATGAGAGGTTCTCCCCCGCCTTTCTGAGGCGTTCCTCCTCAAGAGGGGTTTTCACTGAACGAATCTCCAGGATGAGGGGGGACGCATCCACCAATTCGGCATCCGGAAACATTCGCGAAAGCAGCTGGTGGGTTGATACAGGCAGAACATCCGCTTCGATCCCGATCAAACCGGAGATCTCAATTCCAAAAGATTTCGCAGCCGCGCCGAACGCTCCGATATGTTTTAGTTTGTGTATACGCTCCAGGGGAGAATCGAAGCATGCCCTTTCAATGTTTTTTACTACGAAAAGAAACTCGTCTCCTTCCGGCGGAACAAAAAGGATCGATTGCTGCACTGTGCCTGTAAAATAATATAGATCAGCAGGTTGGAGAATCAGTGCACACCCGAAACCGCCTTTGAGAAGCTTTTCTTTAAGATTCTTCAGCCTGCGATCTGTTTCAACGCGGGGAATTCGGGTGTACAAATCATCCCAACCGTTGATATCCCGTGCATGCATCAGTCAGCGGTTCTCTCTTCCTCATAGAACATTTCGATCTTGTGGAATGTATCGGCATCGGTTTCGACCGCACCCCCAAGTTCCGGTGGCGCAAACAGTTCTATGCCGGAATATACACCATCCCCCAGAATCCTGCAGTCAGCAGTGCAGTTGAACTTATCATCCTTGAAAAGCTGCCTCAGGTGAGGCTGCATCATTTCCCTCTCCGATACAATTTCCACGGCACCGCCGACATTCTCTTCATCGAAGAGGATGGCCACCTTATCCCTGAATCGCAGTTCGAGGTTGTTGGATAACCTCCCCATCGGCAGGACCCCGTATTTTTTTATGATCTTCCAATGCGCTGGTGACAGAGTGGTGAAATAACATTTCGGTCTGTAGAACCGCTTGCGTGAATCGGTGACAACTCTTGGTTTGGGAGTAATCACCAGACCTTTCCCCTTGACACCCTTCTTCAGGTTTGTAGAACCGATCAGGGAAGGATTCATTCTGTATTTTCCAAGATTAACTTCGTCGTTACAGTACTGAAAACACTTGTACTTGGAAAGTATCGTGAAGACCTCGTCTGTCGAAACATCAACGATCGACGACATCAGGTGCCAAAGTTTCAACGGATGCAAAGGCACCTGATAGAGTTTGAAAATCTTTACTGCTGTTTGAAAGAAATCTCCCGAAATTCTTTCTTCAGCACGAATGTCTTCCAGACCCTCGATTTTATCGGTCTCTATGAAGAATCGCTCATCCACATTCATAGTACCGGAAAAAGGCATGGAAGTGATGCCTACCCGGTCAATCTCTGCGTTATAATCCAATCCTACATAATCGAAGGTCTTTCCATCGCCCGGTTCCGGAACATTCAGATCGAATCTGTCCTCCTCATCGGTTCTTTTTAAAATAAGGATGGCACCGGGAATCATTTTCTTTTTTGTATACAATTCTTCCAATCCGGTGAAAAAACCGCTCCGGTAGTGATATGTCACCCGATATTCAGCTCCATCTTCTGTGTCCGTCAAAACTATCGAACTGTCGTCGGGGAAATTCATAGACTCATTTTGTGTGATGTCGAGAGTGTTCGTGACAAACTCATTGTATGTCAATGCACGTTTCATCTCATCCCTGGTGACATTATCGAGTATTTCCCTTTTCCACTCTTCAGAAAGGAGATTGAGAGGTTTTTCCACCAGTTCCGAAGGAAGACTTTTCCTACTCTCAGACAACTTAACACCTAGTTTTGTTGTGCTAATCCTTATCGGTCTAGCTCCGAACTGTTCGGGGATGTCGGCCCGTAACGCCCATTTCCCCCCGCCATGGTGGGAGAGGCAGACGAATTTATCGGGAAAGAAATTCTCCATGGTGAAGTTCAGAGAGAATCGGTAATGAAGAAATCGGGAACTGTCAGGTCCAATGTTGTAAAAATGCTTTATGAAATCTTCCGTCGGCAACGGCTTTTTTGCCTTCTCGAGCATTTTCTCGATTCCCACGACAACATCGAAATCAACCTCTTCTACGAGATCGATAAAATACCATCTCGAGCCCCAGTTGATAAAATCCTCTTCAAAAAATAGAACATTCAGTAAATCTTCCCTTATCCGATCCAGAAGGTTTTTCTCATACTGAATGAGGACTTCATCTTTTTCGCGTTCCTCGTCATCCTGCCCCAGGTATTTTTCATCCCTCGGATCGCCGTAGTTTATCGGTAAATATTGAATCGCATTGTTCGATCGGAAAAACTCGGTCTGCTTTCGAACCATTGGCTCTTCCCAGTCAACGCAGATAAGATCATATTCGCTGTCAGGCAGGACAATTCGTTCGTATATCGTGCCGGCTGCGATTCGCCTGAAATCGATTATTTTTTTCTGCGAAATCCGAAGTTTTTCAAAACGCTTGGCTATGATATCACCTTCAATATAGTCATTTCCGGATTCGTATATTTTTATCAGCCTTCCTTTAAGATCGAAATCGAATTTCGAAGAAAGGATAGTTTTCAATCGCGTCGACAGAAAATCGATATTCACAGGTTCTTTGACTTCTTCAAGAGCCTTCTTAAGCTCGTTGACTTCCTTTTTCCCGATTGTAAATTTAATCTCCACCATCACATCACTCCTGGATAAAAAAAAACCCTTATTCAAGGACATAATCGAAGAATAATAGCGGATTTCTTCAACCTTGTCAACAACATCAACCCGAGAGACAGCTCCAATATTGACACTCATGTCCACATATGTTAAGCAGTGTTTTGTCATTCCAATGACGACTTTCCAGAAGAACAGCCGGAATGCGTCATTCAAGGAGGCCCGGTCTTAAAATTCATGCTTCAATCCGAAAACCATTCCCGGGGTGCGGACGAACGGATCGCGAGTTTCCTTAACACAAACTTTCGGATCTCTTAGCAGGGAGGAGCGGCATGGCGGATAAAAGCCTGTCACGAATAGAAGGTATTTTCAACAAAGCCGGAAGGTTCTTCCGGGGTTTGAAAATAAAAAACGAAAAACTCCCAGGTGAAAACTTTTCTGGAAAAGACTTCCTGGAGGGCAATTTCAAAGGGAGTTCGTTCCCTGAAGGATCTTTTGATTCAAGCGTTTTTGTCCGTTCTCATTTTACCCGTTCGGATCTATCCGGCGCCAAGCTGAATAATTCGATTTTCACTGAAACGGATTTGAACGAAGCCAAATTTGATGAAAGTTTCCTCGAAAAAACTCGGTTTCTGAATTCGGATTTATCCAAAGCCTCTTTTAATAAAGCCCGGATGGATGGTGCTTCTATAATCAATTCAATAGGTTATAAAGCGTCGTTCAGTGAAGCAAACCTGAAAAACTCAGCAATCGTGAACTCCGATTTGTCTTATGCAGATCTTTCGGGCGCCAACCTGACGGGCTCAGACCTCTCTTTGACATCGCTATATAAAGCGAACCTTGAGGGAGCCGATTTAACCGGTGCTCACATGATGAATACTTCTTTCGAGCGGGTAAAAGGGCTCACGGAGGAGCAGCGGATAGAAATCAAACAAAACGGCGGCCTGGTTTCACCGCAGCTGGCTAAAGCAGTAAGTGGCAGTTTTCAAGGATTGTCACTCGTAGGTAAAAGCCTGGTTGCCGGGGGTTGTGTCTTGCTGGTCGTTGTGGCAGTGTTTCTGGTTAAGTCCACGGGAGATGGAAACGATGGGCCTGGACCCAGCGGAGTTCCTCCCCTGAGGCAAGATTCAGCGACGGTGACGGTCGACAGAAGATTCCCGGCTCTGGACTCCAGTATAGTTCCAGAAGAACTGGAGCCCGGTTTGATATTTGAATATACAACCATTTCACGGAAAACAGAATCACCAAAACGTATCGAAATTGCAGAAAGCCTGGATATCGGGATAACACCTTCACCAGGTGATCCTGACAGCATGCCATATATAAAATTTACAGGATATATCTCCAGCCCTGAGAATAAGAGGTATATTCTCGATATCGGTTTCGACGACCATTTGACCCTGTTTATAGATGATGCAAAAGTGGTTGACAGGGATGGAACGGACCATGTCAATATCGAGCTGAATCTCGATCAGGGCTACCATAAGATGAACGGGTTCTTCCTGGATTTCGGCGGTCAATATTTTTTCCGCATAAATCCCGGCCAATCCGGCCTCACTCCGTTCCACAACCCGGGCGAACTAAACAAAACAGCTGAAAACCCAGCTGACAACTAATTCTTTCTCCGGCATCTCTATTTGTCGACAAGAGGCGGGAACTTCGTAACAGTTCCATATTTATTCTGATAAGACAAACCGAATCCAATTACTGGCCGTGTCAGGAAATCGCTCCCTCCAGACACGAAAATTCCAGGGATTATACATTATCATCCTGCCCCAAGCATCTGCATCGAAAGGGCCATATTCCTGCTTTGTCCCTTCTACGGGGAACGAACCCTCCAGGCGGTAGTCACCATCCCCGATTTTATACTCGACGATGTAATCAGCCTCAGGATCGCCACGCCACTCGAGTATAATCCGACCCCTGCTTCCTCTCCTAAGGACCGTTGCCCCATCAGTCGGTTTGACCACAATAACCGGATTTTCCGGACGCTCCCGACCATCCGCAAGTTCAGAATTCTTCGACCAGATATTTTGAACAGTTTCGATGAACCGTCGAGTAATACTCGGTTCGGTAAATCCCGCACGTAATTCTTTCGCGGCACGAATCCGATTTTTCAATTCCTTCCCCAGTCTTGCGAACCTGATTCTGGCAAACGGATCATTTTCCGGGAGGAAAAACGTTCTTTCCAAGGGATCTTGAAGAAGATCAAAACAATGAAATCCCCTCCATGTCGATGTGTTTTCTTGTGAAAGAACCTTATAATCATCCCGAATCAGTGTATAAATAAATTGATCCGATTCTTCTGCAGTTCCCTGGTAGCCTCCCAGGTTGGTTTCGCAGAACACCCACTCACGGTCTCCTCCGGTTTTCCGATTTTTCAGGAGGGGTAGAAAACTCAGCCCATCCGATTCTGATCGCTCCAATTCACTTATCTCCAGCAAATCAAGGATTGTCGGATAGATATCGACATTTTGAACAAGCTCGCTCCGTTTGACATTTCGGAGAAAGCACCTGGGATAATGAACAATTAGAGGAATCCTGATCACCTCTTCGAATAGCGTTGCCCTTTTCGTTGTCGATGCATGACCGACATGACCGTGATCCAATAATTCTTCTCCGTGATCGGCGGTGATGATAAGAACCGTCTTGTCCCATTCTCCCAGGTTCTCCAATGCTGTTTGGATGTTACCAACCATGTAATCCGCCATCCGCACTCCGCAGTCATACAACCCCTTGACGTATAGAGAATCGGATGGATTGAATTTCGTGGTCCCTGAAGGGATTACCATCTCCTTCATAACTGAATTCAGGCCTGGAGAGCGTTGCTCCGCATCAGGTAAGGGGATAGAAAGAAACCTGGGCAGCAGATTTTCAGAATACTCATAGGGCAGGTGTGGATAGGTGCAGTGATACCAGATAAAAAAGGGCCGTTCGCGGAGAGATTCATCAATCTCCCTCTTCTTCAACCACTCGACTACAGCCTGACCCTGTTCTGCATCAGAGGTTGACTCCAGAATCTCTTTCTCTCTTCCATCGAAACCGAGAAAATAGAAATTCGGATCATTCGTTAAATAGTTCAAATCAGGAAGAAGATATCCCTTAGAGCGTAATACTTCTGGCAGGGTAATGATCGACTGTCTGGGAGAATTTCCCCGTGAAAAGACCCCGTGTTTCGATGGATACATACCGGAAAGAATGGAAATAATGTTCGGTGATGTCCATGCGGAACTTCCATAAGCCTTTTCGAAAATCACTCCGGAAATCGCAATGATGTCGATATTCGGCGTCGTATTCTCGGGATAGCCGTAACAGCCCATATGGTCGGGCCTTAAAGCATCGATGGTTAAAATGACAATATTCGGTTTAAAGGGTGGTTTGGGAACTGGGGCAGACAGTGCGGTCACAGTAAGCACAACACCAAGAACCGCGAGAGGATATGACGAAAGGGAATAGATGTAATGATAAACCGGAGAGAATAGACGTCCATTCCCAAGCCGCTCCCTCAGGAGGAATCCCACAAGGTAGATAACGAGCAGAGATGAGGCGAAATTCAGCATAATATCCCTGAGTTCGAATTCCCGGTTCGGAAGCATTCCCTGGATAAGCTCATCGCCCGTGCCGATTATGAAGCAGGCAAGGCAGGCAGCCGTGACCGTCTTCAATGGTTTCTTCCCCGGCGATTTGAATGCAGGAAGAGCTATCAAAGCAAGCACGCCGTATTCTGCAAGATGTAACCTTTCAGCCGGAAACCTGTGCAGCGGAATCAGTAAACCAAGAGAGAGGAAAAAAAACGCAGCGATTCCCACCCACCTGAACAACTCCCCCTTCCCTTGATCCTCACGCCCCGTCGCAAGCAATGTAATGGCTGTTATCGTTATCCCGATAAGAACCGCCAAACCCAGGATATCGATCCATGAACCCAAAAGATGCGACAGATAATTCCAGATCGAGGGGACGAACGGCAGCGAGATATATAGACAAACAGTATATCCGGCAAGGTAGATAAGGCTTCTATTCCATTTTTTCATTCAGGGGTATACCTCCGGTTACCCAACTCTCACCATCTTCAAATATTTCCTTTTTCCAAAACGGCACTCTCGACTTCAACTCCTCGATCAGAAAACGTGAAGCTTTGTACGCCTCGGATCTGTGAGGCGCTCCCACGGTGATCATCACTATTATATCACCCGGTTCCATCCTTCCGATCCTGTGCAGTATGACGATGTCACGTATCTCGAAGAGGTCGGATGCTTCTGCGCAAATACGTTCCAGTTCATCTTTCGCCATCTGCTCATAGGCATCGATTTCAAGGCTGACCACTCTCCTGCCCATACTTCTATTCCTGACAGAACCGATGAAAGAAACTATAGCGCCATTCTGCCCCGATGAGATGATTTTACTTTCTATTTCAGGTTCGAGCGGCGTTTTCGACAGTTTGACACAGGCCATTTACCCACCTCCGACCGGCGGAATCAATGCAACTTCTGAAGCCTCGTTGATGCTCATATCGGGTGAGGCGTATCTCCTATCCACAGCGACCGCAATTCCTTTCCCGAACTCCTTCAACCGGGGAACCATTTCGAAAACAGCTTCCTTAACCATTTCTGCGGTTGCTACATTCGGTAACTCAACAATTATTTTCGGTGTACCGGCAATGTCGACGGCCGGACCGAACAGTCGAACAGTAATTCTCATGCAATTCTCCCTGAATAAAATCAGTCAAGCAGATAGCCGTTGATTCACCGGATTTTCTACTTGTTTGCTCACATCTCGAAAAACCGGGTTGGGTTCAGTTTATGCCGACACGCTCCATGCAAAACAGAAGCCATTCGACAAAACCAATAGCGTCCAACTGGTGGGAGCCGGAGGGGGGACGAAACCTGAATAATTCCTTTGTTTCCTTATCGATCCATTTGATCGACATTGTCAGGATCAACCGGGTGGAATTATCGATATCAAAACTCAAGTCGATCGATTCAATCAGACCTTGTTTAGAAAAACCTGCATTGAGTTCACCCTTGACTCCCGGCTGACCTGGGGCTCCACTCACAACAGCCTTGATTTGATGTCCGTCAGGATTTCTATCTCTAGAAATATCAATGTCTGAAAGGACTCCAGCATCGGCATCCAGATATCGAACTCTATCAGGCAACAAACGATCATGATTCTCAGGCAGGAAAAGAATTTCCAGCTTTTCTGTCCCGCCGGTCACCGGCAATAAATTCTGCAGCTGTTCCGACCCCGATGCAGGAGTCTGCCTGACACGTTCTATGAATATTTTCGACGAGGTTTCACGTGTTGAAGCAGTGATGTCAGCTGCAGGAGCGGGTTTGAACGTTTCATTGTTTACCAGCCAGGTCCAAGGTGCGGACAACGACTCCAGGAATTCCCATTTTTTCCCCGCAACAAGTGGTAAGCCGGCAAGAAGCACCTCGTTGAACGGCTCTTCCGGATCAATATTCCGCATATAATATTTCTTGTCGTCCGCACTGAAGAACATCCTGTAAAGCGTGTTTTTACAGGCGATTATTTCCCCCATGTCTCCTTTGCTGTCAATCCGCCATCCCTCACGTCCTGTTCTACCTTGACCCCGTTGTAAAAATACTATCTTTCCGCCTGTTTCTTTCCCGGACTCTTCGAGGTTTCGAATAATTAGAAAGAAAGAGAATTCAGAACTCGGCGGCACGTTGTTTTCTTTAACTCCAGGCACGGATGTTAAAAATGATATAATTCCGGCACCTGCGTCGGACGTGTTTTCTTTCTGTTTCACCGGAGCTTGATTTCCTCGGTTTATTTTCAGGCCGACAGATTCGCTGCCGGCCAAACCAGGTTGCGGAATAGAGAACAGCATTCCCGCGATAATAATCGCTGATACGCCGATTTTTATAGAATGGTGCAGCTTTTTGCCAACCCATGGTGAAAAGTTCATTCCGTCTCTCTCCTCGATCATCCTGCCACTATAACAGATGACTCGCAGCTTCAATGCACAGTTGCTGAAAGTCCAGCTATATTTCTCCTGGAAACGCAGTCTCCTTCCCGGGTGGACCATCATTCCCGATTTCTGCCGAAGCCGAATTCACACCCGCAATAATTCTGGCGGTACAATCCTGCTTCATTTGCTAATTCGCATGCATTCTTGAATCCATCTCGTTTCTTGAAATCCCTTTCGAGAAAGGGAACCCCGGTTTGCTGCGATATTTCAAAACCCGACTCGTTGATGAAGCGGGCATTTTTGTGGGGGCTTACCGTCAGTGTTGTAGTGAAAGCGTCAAATCCTTCAGCGATCGCTACCCGTCCGGTTTTTTCGATACGCATTTTTATACAGACGGCACATCTTCTTCCACCCTCTTGTTCATTTTCAAAACCCTGCACCTCGAAAAGCCACTCCTCATGAGAAGTATTTTCGGCGAGATAGTGAACACCGATTTCTTTAGCGAAGCGTTTCATTTCGGAACTGCGTTTCAATAATTCGGTATCAGGCCAGATATTCGGATTGAAGAAAAAACAGGTGATGTCCCATTCTCTGCACAGTTCCGTTATCGGGTGCGTGCTGCAAGGTGCACAGCACACATGTAGAAGCAATTTGGAAGTGGCGTTAGGCATGACACTTAGAGAAAGCTAGTTGACGGTTCAACCACTGTCAAGCGCAGTCTATACCCTATTTCAATCGTCATTCTTAGAAAAAGATTGTCCTGTCTGTCAGAGTACAATATAAATTCCGAAATAACCGAGAGATAGGAACTGGTTTGAAAGTCCTTTTAATAAATCCCGATTCCGGAATTGAAGATCTAGTCGGCAAGCACTACGCCCCTTACGCTGTACCGGTGCCTCCGGCAGGAATAGCATATCTCGCGGGGCGCCTGAAGGCGGATGGTCACCGGGTGCGCTGTTTCGACGCCTATGCATACCGCCCCGACAGCGACTCCCTTGTGAGAATGATTGAAGAATTCGGTCCCGACATCATCGGTTTTTCATGCCTCACTCTTGCCATGAAAAACGTGACCCGGCTTTGCCGCCTGCTCCACGAAAGAGGATGTAAAGCGAAGATTGTTCTCGGGAACGCCCATGTTTCGGTCCTGGGTCGTGAAACACTGGAAAGCGGCACGGGCGACATTATCGTAAAGGGAGAAGCAGAAGAGACAATAGCTGAACTTGTTCAAGCTCTTGCCGAGGGGACGTCCCTCGCCAGCGTAAAAGGTATTTCTTACCGCGATCAAAACGGCGATATTTTCGAAACACCTGATAGACCCGCGATTGAAAATCTTGACCTTCTACCCTTCCCAGTTTGGAACGATTTTGATCTCTCGATATATAAAGCCGCAGCACTCCCGTTAAGCATTTTTGAAGGAACCAGGCCGCTTCCTGTTATGGCTTCCCGCGGGTGTCCGTATTCATGTGAATTCTGTGCACAGGATTACGCCTTTAAGGGTGTAAGGCTCAGATCTCTCGAAAAAGTAATTGAAGAAGTTGTTTACCTGTATGAAGAGTATGGCTGCAACTGCGTGGGCTTCCTGGATGCCTGCTTTCCCCTTTCCGAAGCACAGGGGATGGAATTCTGCCGGCTATTCCGGGCTCGTAAACTGCACGAAAAAATCATATGGTTCTGTGAAACCAGAGTGAATCTCGTCAATAAGAACCTCCTGCAGGAAATGTCCCGCTCCGGATGTAAAATGGTCCAGTACGGTTTCGAATCCGGGAACCAGGATGTCCTCAATACAATCCAGAAACAATCAACAATTGAACAAGCGGAACTCGCGGTTGAAAATACCAGAGCCGCGGGGATGCTCGCTTACGGTCTCTTCATGCTGGGGAACAGGGGGGAAACAACAGCCACCTGCAGGGATACGATACGATTCGCACGCAAGCTCGGTTGTGACTTGGCAAAATTCAATCTGGTCATCCCTTACCCCGGTTCGCCCCTCTATAACAGGTATCTTTTAGAACAAAAAGATCCACTGTCGACGTCCACAGATAGATTTACCGGATTTTTCGATCTTTTGGTTGATGGCTCGGAACCTCTATTCGTCCCTGAAGGGATGACTGCTGCAGAATTGATCTATCTTCAGAAAAAAGCGATGCTTTCTTTTTATCTGAGACCCGGTTTGATATATAGGTACATCGTAAAGAGAATTGTTTCTCTGCCTGAAATGTTGAAGGGCGGATATATTCTGCTGCATGATATCCTGAAATCCCGCTCGCAGAGGTAACCCGATTCGAACCGGAGACCGTTTATCTATTTAAAATGAATTGATCTTTGTGAAACCATCTTATCTGATACTGGAAAATAATTTTTGAACCATCACACAAAAAAGCGAAAAGTCCTGCTCCTCAACCCTCCAGGGGAGAAATATTATATCCGTGATTGCTATTGCAGCACAGAAGCCAAAGGCCGGTATTACTGGCACCCGCTCGATCTTCTGGTTCAAAGCGGGTTTCTTTCCCGGCATTTCGATGTCTCGGTGCTTGATGCGGTTGCCCTCGACCTTGAAATGGAAGCAGGCCTGAACCGAATACTTGAAATAGATCCTTTCGCTATTTTCTATGTTACCGGACAGCTTTCCTGGAAAAAGGATCTTGCTCTTCTCTCAGCCGTAAAAGAACGGACCGCATGTCTGCTAGCAGCCAGCGGGGATCTTCCGAGGTTCTCCGGCAACAACCTTGATCGAGCCTGGAAAATCGTCGATATCGTCCTGGATGATTTTACATCGCCAGGGCTTACTGAATATCTACTTACCGGAAACAGTGAATCCACTCCGGGAGTTTCAGTTCCTGGAAGAAACTCACGGTTTAACTCAAGCTTCGAGGAAAAGGAATTCGATTACCCTTATCCTCTTCATGCAGCTTTTCCCCAGAAAAGCTACAGACTTCCATTTACATCGGAATCGCCCTTTGCATCGGTGCTTACGACCTTTGGGTGCAACTACCACTGTAAATTCTGCAATGTGAAAGCACTACCTTTCAAGACCAGAATTCTTGACGGAGTTGTAGATGAAGTGCAGCGATTGCGGGACGAACAGGGAATCCACACAATATTCTTCCGAGATCCGAATATCGCAGCTGTACGGAATCATGCACTGGAACTCGCGGAGCGGCTCTCCCTGCTCCGATTTCGCATCAGTTGGAATAGTTATGCGAGAGTAGACTGTGTTGACGAAGAGCTGCTACAGAAGCTGGCATATTCCGGCTGCAGTCTTCTTCAATTCGGACTTGAAAGCGGTTCTGATCGAATTTTGACTGAAACATCGAAAGGATTCAGCGTTAATCAAATTCGTAAAACCCTTGAGATTTGCCGCCGAACCGGTATTAAAACCTGCGGACACTTTTTACTTGGGGTACCGGGAGAAACACCCCAGGAGATGCAAGAAACTCTCAGATTCGCCGCCAGTGATCTTCCGCTGGACTTTGCGACATTCAATATATTCGAGATCCGTCCAGGCATTTCGGATGAATTGATCAATCACCCACAGAACTCCGATGATAATACCGGCGTACAAGCAAAGAAGCTGAAAAGGAGTGCACTTCGAAAATTCTATTTACGACCCAAATTCGTGCTGCGCACCATACGTTCCATTATCTCTAATCCTGCTGAAATCAAAGTGCTTGTCGGTAATATTCGGGAGTTTTTTCGGATCATTCTGGGGTAAAGGGCAGCTCAAGCTGAAAGCGAGCTGATGTGACATACGAAGATTTTATATCATTCCCTTGGATTATTCCTGTACTCATATCTGGCTTTCTATTTATTTCGGTGAGGTTGCTGACTGGACGCATCACGACTGTTCCCCTAAAAAGTGATGCGGCTGAACACCAGCCACCGATTCCGCCGTTCTTCATCCGAACTCCCATCGCATTCGGCAGGAACGCGCTGTATCTTCTCCCGATTCTGATCGCAGCCGCACTGTTAAGATTCCCGGGATTATACTCGGATCCTCTTAATCACCTTGAACAGATGTACTTATCTACAACGTTTGAAAGCGACTCAATCGTAGAAATCATCGCAGGTGATGTCCCTATCCAGCAATCTCATCAGCCATGCTTTTCTTTACTCCTTCTCATTTTCGGATTTCTGCAGGACAATCCCGAATCTTTCCGATATGTTTCCGTTTTCCTTTCGCTCCTTTCGATAATGGCGACCTACTATCTAGGTGCGTTACTGTTCCCCCGCTTTTTGTTCGGCAGAATTTTCATGTCCACTGCACTTGCATTTTCACAGCTTCACGTTATGTATTCAAAGGATATCACGCCTTATGCTTTGTTCTTTTTATTGTCCACCATAAGCTTCTTACTCTTCTTCGAAGTGATGAAAGGTTCTGGAAACAAGAAACTGATTCTATTTGGATGCGTATCAATCATTACTTTTTATACTCATTATTATGAAATCTGGATTCTTTCCATCCAGGTTTTGATTGCACTCGCTTTTCTTGCAGGATCACGTTTTAAAGCACAGCCAGCCTTTCGAGCATGTAAGCTGTTGAAATGCGCAGCATGGATCCACCTGCTGATGGTGCCGTGGTACCCATGCTTTGTGAAAGGCAGGATAACCAGCGAAGACATACTTTATTTTGAAAGGCTGATTTACCAGGGTAATCTGTCTTTACTGGAAGCTCTCCGTGAAATCCTGAGGATTTTTTCAGGCCTGAAAGACATGGCCGAACCGATGTGGGTGGTTTTTTTCCTTATCATGCTATTCGGTCTGTTTCTCAGCTTTCGACGTGACAGATACGTTTTTGCCTCTATTTTTATCCCCATAATCACGGGTATAGGCGTTGACACAATATTTTTTTCCAAATTCAGCAGTGTGACCGAGGGCGGTTATCATTTCGGTGTTCGACATTATATCTTCATGCTTCCGTTTTTCCATGCAACCCTATCCGAGTCCGGCTACTATCTGGCCCGGCTCGTAAGAGATAAATTCAAACCGGTGACCGCTGTCTTGGTGGGAGGAATCCTTCTGACGCCTTCCTTTGAATCAGCCAGACTATATGGATTCAACTCCTTCAGGCCCGATATAAAAACAGGTGCCGAGTTTATTGCAGACAACCTGAGGAACGGTGATGCAGTCGTCGTTCTTCCGGCGGGTTTCCAATCGGATTTATTCGGCTATTATTTCCCCGCGACGAAGAATCCAGAATTTTCTACTCCCAGATGGCATAGTTATGAAAACAAAACATTTTATTTCCCGGTCAGATCTGTAGATATACCTCTTGATCTGATGCTGCTGCACCCGCAATTCAACCGTATCTGGCTCGTCCGATTCGAATATGACTTGTTCAACGTTCCCATTTTTTCCGACAAAACTGTTCGATTGGTTCGCGACAGTCTTTCACCAGGATTCAGAACGGTATCATCCTACAAATTCAGGAAATTGACTGTCGAACTCTTCGATAGAGTATCAAATCATACGGAATCCGTGTTTTCGAAGATTGCAAAACCCCCATTTTTTATTGATTACGCCAGACCAAGCATAGAACAATATTTTTTCTCAAAATGCGGCGTGGAATCAAAAGAAAACATAGCTGACTCCTTTTGCTCAATATTGATACCCTGCAAATTTCAATCCAAATCAAAAGCAACAATCCATATAAAATTCCATGCTGTTTTAGATGCACCAGGCCGACCCGAAACGGTGAGAATAAAGACATATAGAGACAGAGAGCGTATTTACCCTCTGAATCCTGATGGAGCCATCGTCTCGGCTCGGATTCCGTGCCAGTTCAGAAACGACGTATCATATTATCATGCGACAATTCGCGGCAGGCGGCAACTCGAGACAATCGAACCCGACAACCCGCTTGGCATCCAATGGATCCGGATCATTCCCGGCACCTGAGAATAAATCGAAGTCTTCTAACGAAAATCCGATTTATAAACCGTCTTGAATTATAACGCCGATCCGTTATTGTAATAGGTTCGGCTCATGGAAACGTGGTGCATCCTGTTTGACTCGTTTCTCTGTTCAATCATTTTCTAATTGGATCAACACAACTGGAAAGAGAATCAAGTAGAAAGTAAAGAAAGGAACCGACGACGTGAACTACAAAGTCGCTGATATCAGTAAAGCCGAAACCGGCAGAATGAAAATAGACTGGGCTGAATCACGAATGCCCGTACTCATGGCTCTGAGGGAAAATGCTGAAAGAGAAAAACCCCTGGCAGGAATGAGAATCGCAGGATGTATTCATGTCACTAAAGAGACTGGTGTGTTAGTGGAAACATTAGTCGCAGCCGGGGCGGAAGTGGCATGGTCCGGTTGCAATCCACTTTCGACTCAGGATGATGTCGCGGCAGCGCTCGCTGCCAACGGTGTTCCGATTTACGCCTGGCACGGGATGAATGTTGAAGAATTTTACTGGGCGATAGACAAATGTATCGAAATCGCACCCACACTCACGCTTGACGATGGGGCTGATTTAATCTTCACGATACATGCCAAGCACAAGGATAAATGCGACGGCGTACTGGGAGGAACTGAAGAGACGACCACAGGAGTACACAGACTACGAGCCATGGCTGATGATGGAAAACTCCTCTACCCGGTCGTCGCGGTTAACGATGCTGAAACCAAATGGGATTTTGACAATGTGTATGGAACCGGCCAGTCTTCGCTGGACGGTATCCTCCGCTCCACTTCAATACTTCTGGCCGGGAAAACCTTTGTCGTTGCCGGTTATGGGCATTGCGGCAGAGGTGTGGCATTGAAAGCGAAGGGTATGGGATGCAATGTTGTGGTGACCGAGGTCAAGCCTACCGCGGCTCTTAAAGCAACGTTGGACGGTTTCAGGGTCATGACGATGGATGATGCTGCAAAAATCGGCGATTTGTTCATTACCGCTACAGGTATGAAGGATGTTATCGTTGAACGGCACTTCAAAGCCATGAAAGACGGCGCAATTGTGTGTAACACAGGCCATTATGACTGCGAGGTAAATCTAGACGATCTTGAAAGTCTGACGATGAGTCAAAAAGAAATCCGACCGAATACAGACATGCATATTCTCAAAGGTGAAAACCGGATTTACGTACTAGCCAAGGGGCGTCTTGTTAATCTTGCCGCAGCCGAAGGGCACCCATCCGAAGTTATGGATATGTCATTTGCCAACCAGTATCTGAGTCTTGTCAGGATGAGTCGTGAGGGGGCAGGATTGAAACCCGCAGTCTATGATATTCCCGAGGAGCAGGACCAAGAAATTGCAGAACTGAAACTGAAGACACAGAATATCACAATTGATACACTTTCCAAAGATCAGCTTGAGTACGCAAAAGATTACTCCGCAGGGACGTAATGATCGATCAAGGCGCGACAATCGAGGATCCTGCGGCGGAATCTGCGAGCCGAAAAGACGGCTCGCCCGGTAATAATTCCCAATCCTCCTTCTCGGCTGTTACCGCCGCGCTGATCCGCCACGGGGATAAGGTTCTTATAGCCCGGAGGTACGGAATCAAACCTCGAGGAGGTTCCTGGGAATTTCCAGGTGGTTCCTTAGAAAAGGGTGAAAATCTCGAGGAGTGCATAAAAAGAGAAATATTCGAAGAAACAGGTCTACGAATTTCTGTAGGGGAACTTATCGGAATCGTTAAACATCAATACACAGATATCGGAATCGATCTATATCTTTTTGATTGCAAACTCAAGGACGGCACGATCGATACTCTCGAAGGCAGGGAGAATGATATCAGGTGGGTTCCCATGAAGGATCTGGAATCGAGTCAGCTATGTAGTGCCGACCGAAAATTTCTGCCACATATTTTCGCCTTCGAAAAAGAGAACCGCACCAATCATACATCCGGGAAAGGCCGTGCTGGTAAAAATCTCTAAAACTCCGATTCGATTGCTTATTACGGGATTCGGACCATTTCCAGGGGTTGCCCGGAATACTGCCAGCCTGGTGTTAGATGAGCTCAAAAGAACCGGTTACGGCGGTAAGGATGTAGCGTACCTGAATATTCCAACGGAGTACAAAAAAGGAGAATCGGCCATCACGAGGATACTGTCGAAATATACTCCGGACTGGATAATCATGCTCGGTGTCAATGCTATGTCGAGGTTTCTTCTTGTTGAGAAAACTGCAGTCAACTTCACCCATTCTCCCCTCCCTGATGACGGGGGGGCGATTAAAATGAATGAAAAAGTTAAGAAGAACGGGGCTGCCGCTCTCTGGGCAACCATTCCTATAGATGAGCTACTCGCGCACCTTCGGGAGAAGGGATTTCTATGTGATGTTGAAGCCTCAGGGGGTAGTTACGTCTGTAACCATCTTTTTTATATTATGTTATATGAACTGAACAGGCGTGGGATCGGACTTGGATGCGGCTTCATTCATTTGCCCCCGGACGATGAGCTCAACCAGGACAAAGGCTGGCCGGTGGAACTGCTGTGCGAGGGTATCCGTTGTTGCGGTAATTTCCTCCTGGAGAAGTAAACGGTACGAATCGAAAGTACTTTCTGATACTTTCGACAGTATACAATATATACACCAGACAACCACCATCCTGGTGATAAAGAAATCGGTGTATCCGACAGCTATTAACAAGTGATATCCTAATGCGGAAGAATAAAATGACACCTAATGTTAAGAAACCGGGTTCTACTCCTTCGGGGAAAGCCGATAAGAAGAAACCCGTTACCATCTCGCTGGCAAATAAATCGATTATATCATGCAGCTACAATTCAACGCCTATTGATGTCCTTCGTACTTTAGGCAAGGCTGATGACCGTTCACTTATCATGGGTATATACCGCGGTAAAAGAATTGATTTACGTGCACCCCTCAGGATCGATGGGCAGCTAGAATTCTGTCACCTTAAAAGCCCTGAAGGAACAGAGGCTTTCCGCCGGGGCATCACAATGCTTATCTCTTACCTTATCAGGGAAATAAATCCGAACGCCCGACTCGTTGTCGAACATTCTCTGAACAGAGGGCTCTATTGCGAATTCCGAAACCTGTCCGCTGGACTCCGGCCGGCGATTGTATGGTTAAAAAACAGGATAAAAGAATTTGTCTCTCTGGATGTACCCTTTGAATACAGGCGAGTTCCTTTCGAAGAGGCTTTAAGCATCTTCGAAAGACAGGGAGAATGGGAAAAACGTGAACTAATCTCCGCAATCGGAAAAAAGCGTGTCGTCCTATACGGAATTAACGACTACTGGCAGATTTTTACGGGTCCTCTCCCACCTGCTACCGGACATTTGGAGAAATATCATATTAGAAGTTACGCTCCCGGAATCATTGTTGGTTTCCGGGCCGCTCCCGAAAACAATCAGCCTGAATCCACCAATCTCGTCAGAGATCAGAGGAAGCTGTTCAGTGTTTACAGCGAGCACGAAAGATGGGGCAGGATTCTTGAGGTTGAGAATGTCTGTGCTCTTAATCGGGCGGTGAAAAACAGCAGTCACTCAGAATTGATGAAAGTGGCCGAAGCCCTTCATGAAAAAAAAATCGCCGGCATTGCGGATACGATAACACGGCGCTTGAAACGTTATCGTCTAATTATGATTGCAGGACCTTCCTCATCTGGGAAAACAACCTTCTCGAAACGCCTGATGATTCAGCTTAAAGTAAATGGTCTAAAACCAGTAATCCTGAACCTGGATGATTATTTTGTAAATAGAGAGCTGACCCCGAAGGATAACACAGGACAGTACGACTATGAGGCTCTCGAAGCTCTCGACCTGGAACTTTTCAATCGTAATGTTTCGGACCTGCTCGACGGCAAGAAGGTTGAGCTTCCCGATTTTGACTTCGGAGAAGGCAGACGTTTTTATAAAGGAAGGTTCCTGGCCTTGTCTAGCCCCTATCAACCGGTCCTCGTCGAAGGTATCCACGGACTTAATGCTGCAATCGCTCCCTGTGTAACCCCCCAACAAAGACTGAGGATATACATCTCTGCATTAACCTCTATTAATATAAATGACTTAAACCGGATCCCCTCCTCAGATAATCGTTTGATCCGACGAATTGTAAGAGACAATCTTTTCAGGTCATACTCAGCAAGGGAAACGATTAACAGATGGCCCTCTGTCAGGGCGGGAGAAGCACGACATATATTTTCCAGGCAGGAAGAAGCCGATATATACTTTAATTCCGCTCTCGTTTATGAACTCGCTGTATTCAAACAGTATGCGATGCAGCTTCTGAGGGATATCGAACCTTACGAACCGGAATACCCGACAGCTTGTCGTCTTCTGGAGATTCTGGAACTATTCAACCTGATCCCTGATGATGAAGTACCTCCCACCTCCATCCTGCGTGAGTTTATCGGGGGCAGCAGTTTCGATTACTGATTCATCTCACCATTTTCCCGACACGTGACCACCTGATACGCGAGAATAATCCAGGATGATCCGCGAGGGAGAAATAGACCACGAGTACTTTAGCTCTAACATTTTCAACAGGCACGAATCCCCATATACGTGAATCATGGCTATCATCCCGGTTGTCGCCTAGTACGAAGATGCATCCTTCAGGAACGAGTACAGGTCCAAAACTCTCTGAGAATTGATGCTGTTTCTTTCGAATTATGTAATACTCCCGATCGTTGATCCGTTCGCACCATAATTCACACTTTTCATTTATTTCCCCATCACAGTCCGCTTCGCCCCATTCTATTTTTTCTGTGGGTACGATGCTACCGTTTACGACAAGTGCTCCAGCATCTATTTCGATCCGATCACCCGGTAATCCAATAGCCCGTTTTACATAATCTATGGATGGCTCTCCCGGAAATTTGAAGATAAAGATATCTCCTCTTTCAGGGAGAGCGTAACCGTTTAGAGAAAAATCTGTAAAAGGAACCCGGCAGGAATATGAGAGCTGGTTGGCAAAAACACGATCTCCGACCTGAACTACCGGTTCCATCGAACTCGAAGGTATCTTGTAATTTCCGAGTATCGAGGATTTGAATGCAAACACGAGGAGAACAGTTACCGATATTACGGCAAGGTTGGTAATCAATTTCCTGCTGCGATATTTAAACCTGCATTTGTTCATATCCCCCTCAACCCCGACAACCTCGGGTTCGGTTCAAACTCATTTTTGCCTTAACTGGTTACCTGCGATCCCATAGGGTCTCGTTCCTGGATTTATTTCAGTAGGCAGAAAACACACTTCACACGGATAGATTCATTCTTCTGGTTTTGAACTCACTATGGTTCTCTAACAATCATCTTCCACGAAGGAAAGAGTGCATGCTGCAAAAATAATGCGAAATACATTATCGGAGCAACAGAATCTAATGGGTGCACAAAGAAACCGATGTGGTTCGATTGCTATATCCCCATGTTACATAACAAGTTATAAATACTTCTTCCTGGCGGAAAATCATCCGAGTTGTGGCATATATGTTGCAGTAAGTTATTCTCAGATGTTTGGGAAATGCCGGGAAAGGTAAATATAACATGCGAGATAAGTTTGAATTCGACGAATGGGAAAACTGGGAAGAGGAAGATCTCATGGAGTTCGAGCTTTCTGATGAAGCTGACATGGAAGATGAAGATGAAGATGAAATGTTCGAATTTGATGAGCCTGGCTCCGAAGAGGATCTTTCTCTGCTACCTGCTGACATACTGAACGAAGAGACATTTGAGATACTTCAACATGCTCTAAATACAAGGGATGCATGGTTCCTCAATAAAAAGGGCAACAAGGAGGCTGTGTCAAGTAATGACATGATCACCTTCCATGAGTTTATGAAGAACACCAAGGGTATATGTAAATGGGAAAAGGATTTCTTCCATAGAATTAAGTTATACCACCCGAATAATTAATAAAGGAGCCTTTCCAGGCCCCCCAAACAACCCACTTATCACAAAATCAAATTAACCATCAATATCAGGCAGTACTCCATTTAAATCCAAATGAATTGAAGTTGAACTGGAAATATCGGTTGCTTTCCCCTGTTCAGATTTGTTTTTTGCAATCGCCATTGTCGAAAAAGAAACAAATCCGAAAATCAGCATGCAGAGGAATGAAAGCAAAGTAAGGAAAAGGATGATTTTTCCATAGAATGTCGATTTGTCCTCAATATACAGTTTCTTTTCTGTCATACTATCCTCGCCTCCATACTTATTTATCGGTATATATTAACTAATCGTCAGCAGTATGTGATACTTGAGCATCCACCACGGAGAAACCCGACCAAATACCCAGATTCAGCAGGACTCATTTGCGAAAATGAGAAAGTATGAGGTTGGAACTATATCGTAGCCGTTAGAAGGCGGGAAATGGTGAGAATGAGTATCTTTATGTCGAGAAAAGAATTCATGTTTTCAATATAAAAAAGATCGAATTCAAGCTTTTGTTGAACATCCTCAATCGTTGAATCATATTTGTAGTTTACCTGTGCCCAGCCTGTAATCCCTGGTCGTACCTGCAGGCGTTGGCAATAGTTAGGAACTTGAAAAGCCAGCTTTTCAACAAAATATGGTCGCTCCGGGCGAGGTCCAACCAGGCTCATATCTCCTGATATAACATTGAAGAGCTGAGGTAACTCGTCAAGATGAGTTCTTCTGAGATATTTCCCCACTCGAGTAATCCGCGAATCGTTTTGCTTCGCCCAGACAGGACCGGTTTTTCCTTCGGCATCGACAATCATCGATCTGAATTTGTACAATTGGAAGATATTTCCGTTTTCGCCCACCCTTTGCTGCTTATAAAAAACTGCACCATTGGAGTCAAATTTAATCAGAATTGCAATTATTATCAACAGGGGACTCGACAAAATAAGGATAACGGATGACAGGACACAATCCAGTAATCGTTTGAAGAGAATCAGGCCTTTTGTAAACTGGCGGGAATTAAGATTTAATAGTGGAATGAAATACGCTTGTGGATCTTTGTTCTGCCCGTTTGCACCAGGTTCAAGGTTCGGCAGGATCATAATTTCAGATACATCCGAACCTGTACTTATTTCGGTCGCAGGTTTCTTTCTGCTTGCCTTTATGCCCCTGTTATCTCCCTTTTTTATTTGCTGTATGGTAATCATGGGAAGAAGAGGAAGCAGAAGTATACTCCACAGTCCAAAACATTCTCTCCCCCCAAGAAACAACAAGACGCCAATCGAGATACCTGCAAAAAGCTTCATTACGAAAAATTCTCCCTTGCGTGTTCGAAAATGTTCGAACAACGCCCCCCTGTATCTCGACTCAAGTTTCTTACGTAAAAACCTGATCTCGGAAATCCCTTCAAACATGCAGTAAACGCGGGCAAATTAACATAGCCCCTTGAGGGTGTCAAGCCTTTTGTCCTGTACCCACAATCCTTGGCCTGGGCCTCTTATCTCATTTTGTCACAACGACTTTCACGGTCAAAACATTACATGACAAATCGCATTTTTTGTTGTTTCGCTATCCAGGTGCTGGATTTGACGAAGTACCGTGAATCGAGTATATTCCGTCTGATTGCTATTACGATACTCGGTGAGCATGAAAGGAGAAAACTCGATGCGCAATCATGTATTTGTCACAAGACCCCTGCCCGGATCTTCTCTAGATTTACTAAAACCAGAGGTAAAGCTTGATGTATTTACGGGGCCATTCCCGATAACTCCTCTCACCTTGATTAAAGAGTTTGCCGAGGCAGATGGTGTGATCTGCCTGTTGAATGATACAATAGATGCAACGATTCTCGAATCATCCCCAAAGTTGCGAATTGTTTCCTGCTATTCAGTTGGCTTCAACAATGTTGATATCGAAAGAGCTACCGCATTGGGGATCGTTGTGACGAATACACCCGGGATATTGACGGAAACGACTGCAGATCTTGCCTGGGCCCTCTTGATGTCAACGGCGCGGAGGGTATGTGAAGGTGATATCTTTATGCGAAATGGAAAATTCAAGGGCTGGGATCCCGGTCTTCTACTCGGAACTGACATCCACGGGAAGGTTCTCGGTATTGTAGGTCTAGGGCGTATCGGTTCAGCAGTCGCACGGCGCGCGTCAGCATTTGATATGAAAGTTGTATATTCTGATCCAACTAAAGACCTGACCGAATCTCTCCATTTCGCTACACGGGTATCGTTCTCGACTCTGCTTTCAGAGTCGGACTTCATTTCGATTCATGCTCCTTTGAATAAAAGCACGAAAAACCTGTTCGGTGAAAATGAGTTTACAGCTATGAAAAAGACTGCGATCCTCATAAATACGGCACGTGGTGAAATCGTGGATGAAACGATGCTTGTAAAGGCTCTTCATAATGGGGAAATAACTGGAGCCGGTCTTGACGTATATGAAAGAGAACCCGAAATAACTGAGAAATTATTAACCTTGAAGAATTGTGTGCTACTACCTCACCTGGGAAGCGCAACTCTTGAAACCAGAAGCAGGATGGCGGATTTGGCCGTGCGGAATATTCTTGATTTTCTTCAGGGGAAAATGCCTCAATATGTTGTGAATCCGGAAGTATTCAAAAAAAAGACCTTCCAATCCAGGAACCCATTCTGGGAATAGCGGTTTTCGATCTTTTTCAAAACCGACTCACCTGCTTATTGAACAGAGCTTGTTCCTACCCTGTTCCTTTGCCTGGTAGAGAGCTTGATCTGCCTGCTCAATCAACTCGATCCTGTTAGAAGCGTCATCAGGATATGATGCAAGCCCCAAGCTTATCGTAAACTTACCACCCGGCATACATTCTTCACCAAAAAAATCAAACTCCTCAACCTTACTGCGAATCCTCTCCCCGAGTTTTATTGCCGCATCCTGTGGTGTTTCCGGTGAGATGATTGAAAATTCTTCTCCGCCATATCTGGCGATTACATCATACTTTCTGCAGGCTGACCTGAAAATTTCAGCAAGGTTCTTAAGAGCTCTATCTCCTTCGGGATGTCCAAGCGAGTCATTATAATATTTGAAGTGATCGATATCTATGATAAAAAGAGAAAGGTTGTGCTCCAGTCGTTTTGCCCGTTCTATCTCGGATTCAAGCATTTGTTGGAAGAATCTATGGTTGTACAATCCTGTCAACCCATCCATTCTTGAAAGCTTCTTATAATATTCTACTTGTTTGGCCGTCTCTAGCAGACGGCGTCTTTCGGTCGTTTTTTCAATGACGAAAAGAATATGTTCGAGATTGAATGGTTTTGTCAGATAATCCACAGCGCCCATTTTCATCATTTTAACAGCGGATTCGATGGTGCCATATCCTGTCATTACCACGAAATCGGTCTCAATCCCTAATTGTCGTGCTTTTTTGATTAATGTATGACCATCCATTTTCGGCATCCGGATATCCATTAAAACGATATCGAAATGCTGTTTTCGCATTTTTGATAAAGCAACTTCTCCATCGGGAGCCTTGCTGACAATATAGCCCTCGTCTTCACCAAGGAAATCAGAGAGCATTTCAAGAATCGATTGCTCATCATCCACAACAAGAATCGAAACCTGAGAATGATTGAGTTCTTTGATTTCTCGAAAATCCACCGTGTCGTTATCTGTCGGCTCTTTCATCCACCAACCTCACAGGCCTTGGACCAGCATCGATTAAACCCCGCTTCTCGGGTGTGACTTACGTGGCAAAACGCTTCATGCTGACCACCTACAGAGAGATTACTTCGTTAAGCAATTCAAGAAGATACTCTTGTTTGAAAGGCTTGTAAAGGAGACGTTCTGCACCGGAAGACAAAGCTTGCTTAATTCGCTCATCATTAACATATCCCGTATGAATTATAATCTTCATCTCAGGTTGAACCTCTTTTAAACTCCGAATAGTCTCCACGCCATCCATCACGGGCATCTTTAAATCAACAAGAGCAGCGTCGAATGTCTGTTGAGATGCCGCCTGAACCGCCGAGATCCCACTATCGACGGTTCTGACGAGATAACTCTCATTTTCAAGGATTTCTTTAAATAAATCACTCATATAATATTCGTCATCAACAACAAGGACTGAAAACCCTTTTCCTGATTTTTTCCTTTTCCCGATGTCGATCATCTGAACATCGCCAACATATTCAACGAGTGAGGTATAATCAACCGACCGTAACTTTTCAGTTATGGCCTGTATTCTTTTACCAGCGGAATTCATAGCCTCGAGCCTATCCACCATGATACCGGGCAGCACTTCCTTTTTCAGAAGCAGAATCTCAATCTGTCCAAGGATTACAGCCAGAGGGTTGTTAATCTCATGGTTGATACTTGCGGACATCTGATGGAATACCTCGTCTTTTTCATTTGCCGTCATTGCTGACCGTTCGTATGCGATACTCCTTGTCTGGTTCTCAAGTAACCGCAACTTCTTCCGGGCTTCATGCAGTCTGGATGTAACCTTCCTCTCATTGGCGGAAGCAGTTAACGTGTAGTCGTAAATCTGATCGAAATAAGAATCAATATGGCGCTCAAAAAGAAAAAGGGTAGCTAAAAGTGAATCATTCCGAATTTGTATCAATTTCCTGAACTGGGACGGATAACGCTTATCGGAACCTCCGACAATGATCACCCACGGCGCAGAGCCTGTCTTTTTTTCCATTTCTACAAGTGACTGATCATTAAACTGTTTTAAAAACCCTGCGTCGAACACGACGAGAACCGGATGCCTAACCATACCGTTTTCGGTTTCGAACTCCGAGCTGACATCTTCGAACAGAATCTCAGAGCGCTTCTGCAAGCGTTTTTTAATATTTGCTTTTATTTTCCTGTCACTAATACAGACCAGGACTCCCGGTTCATGTTTCGGCAAAGCACCTCTCCCACCAGGTAATCACGACTTTCTAACAATAACGATTCTTTGTTCTAAAGGTCAATCGGTATTTATTCCTGATGATCCCCCCCAATCAGCATCAAAAAAATACCGTTGTCAGGTGATTCTTCCTGAAGATATATCTTCTTTTTTCCGGAGTATAAAATAAATTTCGCAAGTTTGACATATTGGTAAACGTTGCGTAAACTTGTTTCTGGTATCAGTCGGGCTATCATTTCCCACTGGAAAAACCGATGAAGAGAAGACTAAACGTAATTCAAAAATTACTTGCACCGAATGATCGAGATCTTCGACAACTGATCAGCAATGCCGAACATCTCGTCAGCACAAGGCTTTCAAACCATCTTGAAATTCAAAGCCTGGTACATGGAGACGGAATTGCTGTTCTGCAATGCAGGATAACCTCCTCGGAACAAGCGACAAGAAAATTACTTTCAAAACACTTAACTCCGATCGGTTTCAACTGGCAGCTCGAAGCTGACGGTGACTTCGCTATCCTTAAGCTCAAACCCCATTTGGGACTCATCCCTTTAAGGATTCCCAGAATCAACCTAATTCTTTTTATCCTAACCTGTATCTCAATTACTTTAGTGGGCCTTCTTTACTTCTCACCGGAACGAGAGGAAGCCGGGACATCGAGTATATTATCTTATTTTTATAATTGGCTTCCCTTTTCATTGGCATTGATTTTTATTCTCCTGGTTCATGAATTGGGGCACTTCATCGCTGCCCGGCGGCGGGGTCTTTTGGTTTCATGGCCATATTTTATCCCTTTCCCATCAATCTTCGGCACGTTGGGAGCGGTTATAAGAACGTCATCACCCATGCCGGACAGAAAAGCTTTGTTCGACGTTGGCGCATCGGGTCCTCTCGCCGGTTTTATAGCCTCAACAATAGTCATCTGTGGAGGTCTGATCTTCTATTCTCCCTTAATTCTTCCAGGTCCGAATTCGGATGCCGATGTTTTGGTATTCGGCTCATCGATATTGTTTTCTTTTTGGGAAAAACTCTTCACCGGTGAGACAGCAGCAGAGGGTCAGCTGCTTTTCAATCCCTTGTTATATGCCGGCTGGATCGGATATTTTCTTACAATGTTCAATCTCCTACCGGTAGGGCAACTCGATGGTGGACACATTGTTTATGCGATATTCGGTCGTTACCAGAAATTACTAGCATCAATTGTATTCATCATTCTGAGCTTAATGGGTACTATTGCCTTGCTGGAAACATCCGGTCTTCTGCCATCGATTGGTTTACCATCAGGAAATCTTCGTTTCTGGCCCGGATGGCTGTTCTTTTCATTATTTCTCTTGTTCGTAGTAAGAATCTCACATCCACCGACATTGGATGACAAAATAAAAATCGGTAGATACCGATTGATTATCGGATTATTTTTACTGCTTGTGCTTCTGCTGACATTCGTCCCTAATCCGGTGTATATCGCAACTGAAACAACTTAATGAACCGGTCCGTTTTCAAGAAACCGCACCATCTAATAAACACAACAACCCTAAATTCGATATGGAGTATGTCATGGAAAATGAAAAAATGAACTTTGATGAAAAGACGCTCGATAAGGTGCTTTTCCTGAACCTGACAATGCAGTATCAGCAGGCGGTTATGATATTCCTAGGCAAAATGACGAACCCCACAACAGGTAAACTTGAGCAAGACCTCGAGGCCGCGGAAATGCATATCAATATTCTTACCATGTTACAGCGGAAGACGGAGGGTAATCTCGAGGAGGAGGAGGCGAATTATCTTCAAAATACTCTAACAAATTTGAGATTGAATTTTGTTGAGGAATCGAAAGCAAAACAAAATAAACCCGAAGAAAAACCTGATTCAGAAGCATCCGATACAGGTGATGAGAAAATGGGTGCGGATAATTCCACCGACTAACGTGCATCTATCTGCGGACTTCCCAGCCCGGTATTGAAGACTAGGGTGGTATCAGCGTATTGTATCGCTTCTACGTTGAGGGTTAAGTCAACAAGAAAATCAATATGCTGTTTAAATTATTCGATTTCAGGTTCTATGATGTAAGCAAAAAATCCGGAGATAATTTGAGGGAGAACAAGCTTGCGGCGGGTGGTCTGTCCGACCACCCAACCGCAGTAACTTGTTGCGGACCGCATCTGATCAAAGTTCATCTTGTTCTTGCGAATAGGCATTGAGTTCTTCGATCGGAATAAGACCTCGAAGCATAACCGAGGAACTCGATTGAGGACTTCCCTCGTCATATGAAATCACGAGAATTTCATCGGGGAACATGGTTCCCGACAGTCCTTGCCAACTGAATTCGACGGTAGCTACGACCTGGTCGTCCGCTGTGAATTCACCAGCTACCGGCATGTAGCCTGCAGATTTGTAATACACATGGATCTTGTACAATAAGTCCTTGTCAAGAGTAAGACTTGCTATCTCTAGCTCGCCCCTGCAATCTCTGAAGAACAGATGTGCATCCGTTAACGGGAACGGATCTCCTGAAGCTCCGCTTTGATCGTACAACGACACCGTGTATGGGCCGAACAGCGGACCGGTTTCACGATCGACCGGCTCCCAGCTAGGTACCTGTCCATGAATTACTTCAGGTTGGTAACCTGGGACTTCACCGGGTTCGATCTCGATCTGAGGTTCCGCGCCGGGAACCTCGCCGGGTTCAACCTGGATTTCTGCGCTGGGAACCTC
>CAYMWF010000012.1:43429-86812 GCA_964394085.1 uncultured Gemmatimonadota bacterium
GGGAACCTCGCCGGGTTCAACCTGGATTTCTGCGCTGGGAACCTCACCGGGTTCAACCTGAATTTCTGCGCTGGGAACCTCACCGGGTTCAACCTGAGTTTCCGCGCTGGGAACCTCACCGGGAGTGACTTGGGATTCAGCGCTCGGTACCTCACCGGGAGCTACCATTTCTCTTGAAAGAACTGGTCCCGGTTCGTACTGGGCGCCACCGGACAAGATAAGTGCCGGATCATCTCCGGCGGGGCCGGTCGGAGAAGTGCCGCATCCTACAAGAAGAAGCACGTAGACCAGCAAGCCTGAAACAACCAATTTCTTCACCTCAAACCTCCTTTAACTAGGGCATGCGTCATTTACCACCGGGCTGCCACGACTGACCTGGTTGGCTGTTTTGTCTCTTTCAGGTATCGCAATGACCGTGCCACAAGGTTTGAGGAAGACAAGGCAGCCCTAACTCTTTATATTATAATTTATTAGGCTATTCTCTCGCGTAATGACGAGTTCTGAAATCCTGATCCGTCACATTGTATTGTGCAAGGGATTTTGCATTATGCACATGTTTTCCGTTATATCTTCTCCATCCACATATCCATTCTTGAAGAATCACCTTTCGAGACAGGATTAACCAACTTCACTCGAATATGAAACTACCGGTAGATCCTACTTTTTTTTTAGAAACACGGGAGTGAAATGGAAGACAGACCTGTAAAGGAAGTCTGCTTCAGGCTGAGGGAGGTTTCTGAGGTGTAGATAAAATTGACAAATTTTTTATCATTTCGGAATAGTTAAATCCGGCTGGAACGGATTTAGGCGCGCCAGAGTGTCTCCATTTATGGTGAAGATACAAAGCAAGCGCCGGAAACAATACTTGTTCGTCAAAATGAAACCTATACTTCGCCCTTATATATCTGGCTACAAAGTATTCGTCTTCAAATCCAAGATTGACCTTATCTAACTCACCGAGATACAGTTTCAACAGCTTTTCCTGTAATTGATCAGGCCATTTTTCGAGCATATCATCTCGGGTTCCGCAATCATCACATATAAAACAGACATCGCTGCGGCAGAAAATTCCCGGCGGCAGCGCCTTATTCCCACATCTGGAACAGATCGATGGATCGCTGCCTGTTCCCGAGACCCGAAGAGCCTGTAATTCGCTGGCAGGTGCAAGTACCGTTCTGACTCCGGTTCCTGCCGTCACTTCGATTTGCCTCAGAGTTTCCATCATTTCTTCAAATAGTTCAGAGCATGCTCCCCCGGGTAGGGCAAGAGCAGAATAGAACTCTACAATCCTCGACGCAGTAAGGATGCCTTCAAGGTTCATTCTGATAGATGGAAAAGTTTCAATAATTGATGATTCTTTCAAACCGAGAGTACCGGTTCTGGTCCTGAAAAATTCTAAATTTACCAGGACGAGTCGATCAATCGCCTGACCGTATTTCTGATATTGAAGGCGCCCTCCCTTGATACGAAACGTCATAATTCCATTCAGATCCGTAAAACACCGGACAAGGACAGATGTTTCACCAACGGGTTTCCATCCGAGCACCAGCCCTCTGCATTTACATGGAATCATAATTGTCGAACTATCGCTTTGTTCATCCGGGAGTCGAAGGTATTTTACTCCTTCTTCAATTTTCAAATCTCGAAGATATTCATCAGGGACAGAGCCAGACTGAAATAAAGAACCATTCCGAGCACATCATTGATCGTCGTTACCAGCGGGCCCGTGGCGACTGCCGGATCGATACCGACTTTTTTGAAAATTACAGGTAGATAAGCACCCCAGAAGGCAGCAGATGTAAGAACCACCACCATTGTAGAGGAGAGGATTATCCCGAATGGAAGGCTATGTTCGGGATGTCCGAGAAGGATCTGCATCATGTATCCGGTAATTCCGAGAACGGCACCTGCAGAAATCCCGATCATCAAACCGATTCTGAGTTCCTTCATAACACGTTTTCCATATCTAAGATAATTGATATCCCCTGTCGCGATTCCCCTAATCAAGATGGTCGATGATTGCATCCCGATATTACCACCCATAGCCGCAATCAGTGGGATGAAGAACACAAGAGCAGCCAATCTGGTGATTGCTGGCTCGAAGTTTAACAAAACAAAACCGGTCACTAATTCACCCAAAAAACAGACCAGTAGCCAGGGCATCCTCATTGTAAAAGCTCTATAAGAAGATAATCCTTCCTGAATTTCAGTCTCGCTTGCACCAACGAGCCGAAGAATATCCTCAGTGGCCTCCTCCTCAACAACATCCATGACATCATCGAAAGTAACAATACCGACAATTCTACCCATAGCATCCACTACGGGCAGTGCAGAAAGATTGTACTTCGCCATTATCCTCCCTACATCTTCCTGATCCTTGTCGAGTGGTACGGATACAATATCCGTGAGCATAGTGTCATGGATGGATGCATCAGGGTCTGCAAGTACAAGCCTTGAGAGAGGAAGAACTCCCATGAGTCTTTTCTTGTCATCAACTGCATACACATAAATAACCCGACCGATTTCTTTCGCATCGCTTCTTACGATTTCTATGGCTTCCCCGACCGTTATCCCCTGGGGAACACTTACGAACTCGGTCGCCATGATCCCCCCGGCGGATTCTTCGGGATACTCCATGAGCATCTTAACTTCGGCGGAATCTTCGGGCTCAATGCGCGCCAGAACTTCCCGGGCTTCATCTGGATCTAGGGTTTTGATGATATCAGCAGCATCATCCGAGTGCATGAGATCGACAACACGGGAAATCTTCTCCGCACCCTGGCTATCGAGCAATGTTTCCTGTGATGCTCCCTCAACCTCTACAAGCACCCTGGCGGCGGTTTTGTCGTCAAGTTGCTCGAACAGTATCCTGCTGCCGTCTTCATCAAGATGGTTTATCAGCTCCGCGATGTCCGCTGGATGGAGAGTGTGGATAACTTCTTTTAGTTCTTCTATTCGCTGATGCTCCAAGAGGTCATCAACGAGCTCATACAATTTTTCGAGTTTTTCGGTCGAGTTTTCTTTCAGTATGTCAATTGTGCGTTTATTCACCTTTCTACCCTCACATAGCCGATCTTCCGGCGGGTTGTAGAAAGAATTACTGCCCGGGCTTCCCCCAGATCAACGTGCTCGCCTTTTTTCGGGATACGGTGCAGCCTGGCCAGGATACAGCCTCCAAGAGATACAAAATCACCCCGTTCCAGGTTAATATTCATCAAGTGTTCCACTTCCTGTGCGTCGATCTCCGAATCAAAAATGAAAACGTTTTCTCGCAGCCTCTTTGCGTATGGCGTTTCAGTCGATACTTCCGAATCGAAAAACGTTGTCAATCCATCGAGAAGATGATTCAGAGTAAGTACTCCTGCGGTGCCACCGTGTTCATCAACTACGACTACCATTTGCTCCCGGTTCTTTATCATGACACGTAATAGATCCTGGCAGGAACGGGATTCAGGGACATATGTGACATTTCGAACGAAACCGGTGCCCAAGCCATCTTCCCAATTATCCGCAATATCAATCAAGTCACGACGGTGAATGAACCCCTTTATACTGTCAAGGTTACCATCGATAATGGGCAATCTATCCCATTCACTGCTGATTACCGTATCAAGAAGCTCATCATAAGAAGCGCCAACATCCACCGCTGCGAGCTTTGTACGGGGAATCATCATTTCTCCTACTGTACTGTGGGAAAACTGAAGCCATTTGCGAAGAACCCTCATGTATTCATTCGTCATGTTTCCTTGTCTGTCTATTTGATCGAGAAGCCGGATAATGTCCGAACGGGACCGCCACATTTCAGACCTGTTCTGATCCAGGCCGATGATTATCAGAAGAAAGTGAACCATCCGGGCAAGCAGGAAATTCAGCGGCCAGAAAGTATAATAGAACAGGGACAGCAGAGGGTACACTTTCCGGGATAGCGGCTCATTGAATTCCCTGAATATCATTTTGGGAATAATTTCACCTAGAATAAGGACAACAGGGGTAAAAAGGATAACGTCGATTATTACATGCGGGATATTGATCGAAATCGCGTGCTCGAAAAAATATGCAGTCAGGGATGAGCCTGTAACGAGGGCGAGATTATTCCCGATCAGAACTGTATTGAGGAATCGTTCCGGTTTTTTCAGAAACCGCACCAGCCGGGTTGCCCTTCTATCCCCTTTCTCAGCGTGGTGTTGAAGTCTGATACGGTTTAGGGAGGTTAGGGCGATCTCCGAGCCCGAGAAAAATCCGGATAGAAGTATCGATATAAAGATCGATATGAGGATGAATATAGCGGAGGACATACCACGGCTACTTCCGGAGGTGCTCCGGGACCTGTTTGTCCCTGAAGAGGATCCGGATCGAAACGATCCTGTGTTTTATTACTTTCTCAACGATGAATTCAAGCCCGTCATATTCCAGTGATCTTTTTGCCGCAGGCACTTCACCGAGTTGATCGAGGAGGAATCCACCGAGAGTTTCGGAATCTTCGGCGGGAAGTTCAACATCGAAGGTTTCGTTGAATTCTCCGATGTCTAGTTTTCCATCCGCCAGCAGAGTATTCTCATTGATTACTTCGAATAATTTTTCTTCTACATCGTATTCATCGAAAATTTCACCGACAATTTCTTCGAGAAGATCTTCCATGGTTACTAGACCCGACGTGCCGCCGTATTCATCGACAACGATCGCCAGGTGCATTTTGTCACGTTTGAATTCGCGTAGCAAATCGTCTATATTCTTATTTTCAGGGACGAAATGCGCTTTTCTCAGAATCGAAGCAAGGTTGAAATCTTTATCCGGCTCCCTGATATAACGAAGCAGGTCCTTAGCATATAATAAGCCGACTACGTCATCGATACTCTCCTGGTAAACTGGAATTCGTGAATGCCCGTGCTCCCGGATAATATCGACGACATCATTTCTGCTCATACCTACTTCGATGGCGCATATATCGGTTCTCGGCACCATGACTTCTTTTACGACGGTTTCACCGAACTCGAAGATGGAGTCGATCATCTCCTTTTCGTCCTCTTCGAAAACCCCCTCCTCTCCAGACATCCTGAACAGGGTCTTAACTTCCTCTTCCGAAAGAAACGGATGAGGGCGTCCGCGCACCTTGAAAATTGTCGTCATAACCGATATTTTTCTCAAAACCACCACGACTGGGTGGAATATGGTGCCGAACAGACTGATCACGGGAGCTGCTCGCAGGGCGAATTTCTGTGAATTTCTTAGAGCTATCGATTTCGGAGTGACTTCGCCGACAATCAACAGTAGAAGCGGCATGAATACAACAGCCGCGGCCACCCCATAAACATCACGAAAGCCGTAATATCCGCATAATTCGAACATCGCCGCTGTGGCCAATACAGAAGCGGCGACATTCACCAGGGTATTCCCGAAGAGAATGGTGACCAGCAGATCACTCTGCTTATCCATGAGCGAAACAAGTAATTCGGCGTTCCTCTGCTTTTTTTCCTGAATGCTGCTGATCTGATCTTTCGAAAGAGAAAAGAAGGCTGTTTCCGAGCCTGAGAAAAATGCCGAAAGCAGCAGAAGGACGCCCGCAGTCGCCATTTCAATCCAAAATAGCATTTAAAGTTCTTCTCCTTGAAGATCGGCCAACACGTTTCTTTCCATTGCTATCATCCGTTTATACTCGTCAGGAGTATGGTGGTCAAATCCTAATAAATGAAGGAGCCCGTGTACCATCAGGCGTCTAATCTCCGCCCGTAGCGGGATATTATCTCGTGCAGCGTTTTCTCTGGCGATATCGGGGCAGATATAAACCTCGCCCCAAGGATCGATATCCCCGGGGAAATCATCCTTGTCGGGGGTTTCCAGACAGAACGACAAGACATCGGTAGCACCATCCCTGCCACGAAATTTTCTATTCAATTCCTCCATTGCGGATCTGGATGCGAAAACAAAATTCACGACCCTGTCTTTTATCGTAAGACTCTCCAGCATCGCAATCTCCATTCTACTTAGAACGGAGATATCATCCGGTAACTGCGTCAACTCCTCTGTCTTCAAAATCGGCAATTTCGCTCCCTTCGCCTTCACCGGCTGCATGCTTCTTTTGCTCAGTTCTTGATGAGGGATAATCAATACGCTTCTGGAGAATTCCTTTAAGGACTGGAATGAAACTTTCCCGTATCTTGGCGAGATCGTTGAATGTCAAATCACAATCCGACAATTGTTCATCACCGAGTTTCGAATCGAAGGCTTTCTTTATCAGCCCCCTGATTTTCCCCTGGGTAGCATCGCGAAGTGTATATGTCATCGCTTCAACCGTATCAGCAAGCATCACAATCGCTGTTTCCTTAGACCGGGGTTTCGGTCCGGGATAACGGTAATCCTCGGCCCGAACGATATCGTGCGACTCTGTTTCCAACGCCTTATTGTAAAAATATCTTTGAATAGTAGTTCCGTGATGTTCCTTGATAAAATCGATTATTACCTCAGGTAATCCTTCTTTTCTCCCGAGTTTGACCCCCTCCTTCGTGTGAGAAACTATTACAAGATTGCTCATCGCGGGGTTCAAAGCATCATGTTTATTATCTCTGCTGAACTGATTCTCAATAAAATATTCAGGTCTGTTCAGCTTACCTATATCATGATAATAAGCCCCGACCCTAGTCAGAAGCGGATCTGCACCAATGGCCGTAGCCGCGGCTTCCCCCAGGTTACCCACAACGACACTATGATGGTAAGTGCCTGGAGCTTCGAGTGAGAGGCGCCGGAGAAGCGGCCGATTGAAATCAGCGAGTTCATACAATGTAAGGTCAGTAGTAATCTTGAATCCTCGTTCGAATATCGGGAGAATCGAAATCGCAATGAAAGTCGAAGCGAAGCCGCTGCCGACGCCGAACCCTATCCTTTTAACTGAAAGGATCCAATCCACCTGGGCTATTACTCCTGTAAAAACAATGGAAATGATATATGCCGCTGAAATATATGACGCCATTCTAAAATAAACCAGACGGTTACCGCTCGGGCGGAACGAGAGGGAGGCCGTGAGGGTCACTATAAGGCAGACAAGGAGCAGAGATGGATCGAATGATGTGAATGACGTGATAATCAGTGAGATAAATATTGAGAGCACGACGGCCAGCTGGTTGTCAACCAGGAGTGCGCAAAGAATGACTGCAAGCGATACGGGAACTAAATAGTTATTTAGATTCTGACTGTACAAAATATATGCGGAAACATATGCCGGAAGAAGGATAAGTATGAGGAGAAGAAGCAGACTCGAATTATCTTCGAATATTTCCGGTTTGAAACGGATAAGATACCAGGAGAAAAGTACAAGAATAACGCAGAGAAAAGCCACTTTAGCAATAAATCCGGATAATACTCCCAAACCACTACTGGTGAATGCCTGTTCACTGACAAGTTCATTCCTTAAAGCATTGAGGACCTTCGCCTGTTCTACCGTAACCTGCTCATAGGCTCCTATAATCTTCTCATCCGCCAGATATGTGACCCAATCTCTTGAAAGCTTTGAAATTTCTCCTGCAGCCTCTTGCCTGATCCGCTCATTATCTACGAAGATATTGGGAGTCAGAATCCTGGCAATAATATGCTCGGCTACTCTGACTGCATCGCTTTCCTTGCCCAACTCCTGTTCAACACGTTTCACAATTTTGTTCAAGTATGTGGATGCCCGATAGAACTGGAACAGAGTAACGGGAGCTTCTTCACCGTCTTGAATAAGAACCATCTTCCTGTTGCCGGTCTTAACAAGCTCATTGCTGTCTTCGATAATGCCGGCTTCGTAAAAATCGTTGACTGTTCGCTTGATAAACTCTTCAAGTCTTCTTCTGGTATCGGCTGATTCGAAAAATATACCGAGATCCTCATCGCTGATGCCGAAATTCCATCTGGAAAAGTTGTATTCAGGAGTCATTACAGTGTCAGGAAGAGTTTGAATGACACTGCTGATCGAGTCGATATAAGCGAAGAATGTATCCAGATACTCCATATGCGAGGAGACGACATCTCCCCTATAATTCAGGTAAACAGGAACACGTGATTCCGCGGCCTTTTCTTCTTCGGCCCAGGTTTCATCATCCTTTTGAAGAGTAATGGTTCGGGGAGCACGGATCTCCTCGCGACACAATTCCCCGGCCTTATAGTTATATGTATCCACCTGGAACATCTGCGGGCGATAAAGTACGCTGAGAGCAACTATGAAACTGAATGCAAGAACCCATCTGACGGCATGGCTTGATGTAAAATTGCCTCCGGTCTTCTTTTTGCCTGGTAGGTTATTTCCTGATTTCTTTTTCATTTTCACCGGCTTGAGCGGTATCATTGTTCTCTATGGTTTCGTATTTTTCATACGCCCTGATAATATTCTGCACAAGATTGTGGCGTACTACATCCTGTTCGGTAAAATATACGAATTCCACTCCAGGTACCGATGCAAGCACCGACTGTACATGAACCAGTCCGGAAGTACTCGTATCTGGCAGATCGATTTGGGTGATGTCACCGGTGATAACCGCCCTGGAACCCCCGCCTAATCTGGTCAGAAACATTTTCATTTGCATTTTAGATGCATTCTGGCCTTCATCCAGAATAACAAACGAGTTATTTAAAGTCCGGCCGCGCATGTACGCCAAGGGAACAATCTCTATCACTCCCGTTTCGATCAACCTGTTGACACGCTCAGGTTTGATCAGCGCCATGAGAGCATCGGAGAGAGGGCGCATGTAGGGATCGACTTTCTCGTTGATATCCCCTGGCAGAAACCCAAGGCTTTCACCAGCTTCAACCGCCGGCCTGACGAGTACGATTCGTTGTATCCCACCTGCATTCAGCAAAGATAGCGCGGCTGCGACAGCAAGATAGGTTTTACCTGTGCCGGCAGGTCCGATACAAACAACAACATCGTGTGTTTGCATGGCCTTGACATAAGTGCTCTGAAGAATAGTTTTGGGGTATACCAGCTTACCGCCTGAACCCGGCGCCAAGGTCTCGTTAGTAAAATTCAACAGCATTTGTTCATTTGGTGACTTGATCATATCGTTGAAATACCGAATTCTCTGTTCTGAAATTCTCCCGCCGTTCTTTACGTTCTCGACTAGTCTATCAAGAAGTATTTCGACTTCGTCCAGCGCTTCTACCGATCCCTTGAGGATGAGATTATCACCACGGGCAGCCACTGAAGCAGATACAAGGTTGTTTATCAGTTTCAGATTGCAATCGTTGCTTCCAAAAAAATCTATCAGGTTGATTTCTTTGAGAGTGTACTTTCTGGTTTCTATTTCTGACATACTCCAGTGTTATTTTTTCAGAAGCGCTCGTCTTTCTCAACTCTGTGAGGGAGTAAAGAAAAAAATCAGGATTATTTTCTCTACGATTTTCGGAAGAAAAACATCACCCATCCTGACTTACCCGCAAACAGTTCCCGGCTCGGGTAAAGACGATCTTTCATCCAGTCTGACCTTGAGAATGATTGACAACCTCCCATTAATATAATACTCCCTGAACACCTGGATGTCAGGGAGTATCACATACTACAGAAGAAATGTTCCGACCGGTCTCGCACAATCCGGCGCTATATCCGAAACCTCGGAATCCAAGTAAGTCTCTACTCCTCGTTTGGGAGTAATCTGTTTCCTGCATTCTAGTGATAAACCGTCTCACCGGAATGCATTACTGATTTCATTAGAAGGAATAGGTTTTAACAACGAATCTGTCAAGAAAAAACGCCATAAGACGGATTATATAAGCTCGAAGTGCTAATTTTTTTCAAAATCTGTGATTTCTGCCCTCTTTATAGAATAGAGGCTGTTTTTCTTTCTAATTGGCTCCGGTGGGGGTGAAAGTTCTTCCGGTAGCCGCGGTTAATGGTTCGAACGGCTCAAGAGGAGGTATCTGATGGCAATTGTAACAGATTGGAAAAATCCCGTCGGTGGTGAAGGTACGGCCATGTCGTACACGGTTATCGACGCACCGAACAACACAACCGCCTGGACCGGTAACATACCGTTTCTGCTTCCCGCCGCTTATGTTACCGTGTTTGCTGAAGCAACATCCACATTATCCGGTAATGCAAGTTTCGCGCTGGAAGGCTCTGCAGATGGTACGACATTCGTAACATTGGAGTCGAATATCATTCCGGCCACCGATCTTGCGTCACCGGCGGTGGGGTCGGTTGATTTGGTGAAATGGCAGGCAATGAAATACCGATTGGCAGTAACGACTACCGGCAACGACAGCACCAAGGATCTGACCTTTAGCATTGTTTACAGAAGGGAGATATAAGATGCCCGATATGACAATTAAAACCCAGTCGAATGAAGTCTCCGGGACAGGTGCTTCAAGCAGTCATGATATGAAAAATTACTCAAGAGCTACCGTGACACTTATCATCAGCCAGGCTCAGGGCACGACTCGAGCGCTTGATCTTGTACTGCAGCATTCACCGGACAATAGCACTTGGTCCAACATGTTTAAAGAAAACCTGCAGGGATTATTCAAACGGATGTCCGCCGAAGGGCAACAGACCATCCTCGTAACCAAATTCTCCAGGTATGTTCGCGCTTTGTGGGAAGTATCCGGTACCGGCAGCCCGTCGTTTACATTTACGGTAACAGCTGTAGCAAACTGATTGCATCAGAAATCGATTTCAGTATTTGATTGGTTAAACAGAAGCAAAATAAGGAAAAGCCGTTGCTCCTACCTGCAGCGGCTTTTTATTTACACAGGTTCCGGGCATCGGATATCATCGCCACTCCTTGTTTCCGACACCCGGAGAGTTCAGTGCCTGTAACAAAAAACAAATCACTTGGGATAAGGATCTGGCGGCTTGCCGCAAAACATAAAAGACTCCTGTTCCTGGCATTCTTGACAACGATCCTCTATTCCATTTTCAACGCCGCTACTCTCTGGGTCTCCGCGAGCTTCCTTGAAACAATATTCTCAGCCTCGATAACCGAACAAGTTCCTGTGGCGGCTTCCGGAGTCGCGGGCTTGAATGACACTCTGAAGAACATGACCAGGATGCTGGTTGTTCATGAAAACCGTACGGATACTTTGATAGCCGTCTGTATTCTCCTGCTTGCGGCATTTCTGTTTAAGAATATTTTCGCTTATTCGAGGGGAGTTCTTCTTGGGATCGTGAGATTGAGGATAATCGTAGATCTCCGGAATCGTATTTTCCATCATTTGAACACGCTTCAAATCGGCTACTACGATAACAAAAAAGGAGGTGAGATCACCTCTATAGCGATTAATGATGTTGCGATAATGAACCGGATGTTATTCAGCGGAATCTCGCGGTTGCTGTTTGTTCCCTTCGAAGTCCTGACGCTTCTAGTAATTCTCGTCATAATCAGCTGGAAACTCTCCCTGGTGACTTTTATTTTTATTCCTGTTTCCGGCATGCTTCTAGTAACGATCGGAAACAGTATAAGGAGAAAGAGCAGACGGGCATTAAAACAGATCAGTGAAGTCGTTCACATCATCCAGGAAGTCGTACAATCCATCCGCGTGGTCAAAGCGTTTTGTACTGAACACTTCGAGATGCGCCGATTTGAAAAAACAAACGCCCGGTTCTTCGGAATTTCACTTAAGCGATTACAGCTTCAACAACTTTCTTCACCTTTGAATGAATTCATCGGAGCTGTGATCGGGATTGCGCTTCTCTGGTATGCAGGCAGGGAGGTTTTGGCCGGGCAAGGCCTCACTTCGGAAGATTTCATCAGGTTCATGATCGTCCTGTTCTCTCTTTTCCAGCCGCTCAGGACGCTCTCCGGCTTGAACAATATGCTAAACGAGGGCCTGGCCGCCGGTGAAAGGGTATTCTCACTTATCGACCAGGAACCTGATTTTGCCGACAGCCCGTCCTCAGTTAGTGTGACAGCCTTCGAAAGGGAGATTGCTTACGAATCGGTTTCGTTCAGATACAATTCGGAAACCGAAAAGATACTCGATAAAATCTCATTCACCATCAGGAAAGGTGAGGTTGTCGCGCTCGTGGGTCCGAGCGGGGCGGGTAAATCGACGATAGCCGATCTCCTGCCTCGTTTCTACGATTTATCAGAAGGAGCGATAACCATAGATGGAACGGATATAAAGGATATCCGGCTTGAATCCCTTCGCACCTTGATGGGGATCGTTTCCCAGGAAACGCTCCTGTTCAACGATACCCTGTTTAACAATATCGCTTACGGTTCATTCGGAGCGAACCGTGAGCAGGTGGAAGCGGCTGCACACGTTGCAAATGCCTACGACTTCATATGTGAACTTGCCGACGGCTTCGATACGATTATCGGCGACCGAGGTGTTAAATTATCTGGTGGACAAAGGCAGAGAATCTCTATTGCCAGGGCAGTTCTGAAAAACCCGCCGATCCTTATACTTGATGAGGCGACATCATCCCTCGATACAGAATCGGAAAAACAAGTACAGGAAGCGCTTCAAAGATTGATGTCCAATCGTACCGCACTCGTCATCGCCCACCGGCTTTCCACAGTAACGAATGCTGATAGGATAATTATGATTGAGCGTGGAAAGATCTCGGGAATGGGACCACATGCGGAGCTTCTGAAAACCTGCAGTTCCTACGAACGGCTCCACTCTCTGCAGTTCAGCAACAAAGACGGCACGGCCTGAACGTCCAGGTTTTCAGGGTCGAGAGAATCAGTTTGAGGTTGCCTGTTTGAGAAAGGTCTTGTATAATCGATTCCATAGATTCGGGCGATATGGATGACAAACTATCGCTGATTCCGCGGGTGGTTGTCCTTGAGCATTCCCTCCGGCAACTGGCGGTTCAATAAGAGTAATCATTCGGGGTGTTTAAAAACTCAGCTTATCGTCTTCCAGGTGCGGTAAGGACCGGTGCACAAGATTCAGAGTGCTCTAACACATGATTCGGTGCGGTTAGATAGACAAACCAACAGACTCTTGAAGGAGTTTACAAATGTCGACCTTTGCAGAAAAAGAAAAAATTTGGTTCAGCGGAAAAATGGTAGATTGGAAAGATGCGACAATTCATGTCATGTCCCATGTTATCCATTACGGTTCGGCTGTTTTTGAGGGGGTTCGATGCTACGACACCGCCAGAGGTCCGGCTATATTTCGGCTGAAAGAGCATACACGGCGTCTTTTCGACTCGGCAAAAATATACCGTATGGATATGCCGTTTTCCCAGGACGAAATCAATAAAGCCACCGTTGAAACCGTACGTATCAACGATCTTCGGTCAGCCTATATCCGTCCAATCGCTTTCAGAGGTTACGATTCACTCGGAGTCGACCCTGTCGACTGCCCGACCGAGGTTGTGATAGCCACCATGAACTGGGGAAAATATCTCGGTGATGAAGCGATCAATCAGGGTGTCGATGTTCGTGTATCTTCATGGACGAGGATGGGTCCGAATACTTTCCCTGCCATGGCGAAATGCGGGGCAAACTATATGAACTCCCAGCTGATAAAGCTCGAAGCGAAAGCCGACGGGTATATCGAAGGAATCGCCCTCGACACCAATGGATATGTGAGTGAGGGTTCAGGTGAGAATATATTCGTGATACGTGACGGAGAGATCAATACCCCGCCGCTGGGAGCTTCCGTTCTTCCCGGTATCACGAGAGACACAGTAATAACGCTCGCACAAGACCTGGGATACGAAGTAAAAGAAACTCTCGTTCCCCGGGAAATGCTCTATATCGCAGACGAAGTATTTTTCACCGGAAGTGCAGCTGAGGTCAGCCCTATCCGGTCGATAGACCGGATTCCAATCGGCAGCGGCACTCGTGGCCCGATCACCAGGGAACTGCAGGAAAAGTTCTTCACAATGCTTGAGACAGGTGACGACTTCGGGAACGGGTGGATGACGTTTGTCTACGAAGACTGAGTCTGGTTAGGATTCCACAGGAAAAATCGACAATTATCCAGGGGAAGAGCGTACTAACCCATACTTGCCCGGTAAAACCCAGAAATTCCTGGTTTTTCTGCTAGTGTTTTCTTCTCACACTAAAAGGTCCGGAATATTCATCCGGTCCAGATAGTAAAGCCCGTTATGCCGCGATATCGTTCGAAAATGTTCCAGGACTACACAGGTTCAGCATCAATCTTTTCCATTATAGAAGAGAAGATGAAGACGCTGAATAATATTGATATAATCCGGCTTCATATCGGTGATACGTGTTTCAGTCCGCCATCATTCTTGCGTCCGACCAATTTCGTGCCTGCCCTGCATTCTGGTTATAACTTGTACTGCGATACCAGAGGAATCGAGCCGTTAAGAACCGGACTATGGAAAAAACTGGCGGAAGACAACAGGCTTGTATCCCCGGATCCCGGTGATATCCTTATCACTTGCGGGGCGACACATGGACTGTACTCCACTTTCCAGACTCTACTCGACAAAGATGAAAAAGTAATGATCCTCGCACCTCACTGGCCGATTATCAATGGAGTGATCCGGAATGCCGGTGGAATTCCGTTCGATGTACCATTCTATACCGATCTTTACGAAGATCCTTCTATGGACATTCATGAATACCTGGACGACTTCGTCTCCAAGGATACGGCGGCCATATATATCAACACACCGAATAATCCGTGCGGGAAGGTCCTATCTGAGGCCCAGCTTGCACAGATAGGGGCATTCGCAGGGAAGCACGGTCTCTGGGTTGTCTCGGATGAAGCATATGAGCATTTCATCTACAACAAATCTCCCCATGTCAGCATCGCCGCTCTCGATGGAATGTTCGATCGAACCGTAACAGTCTTCTCATTCTCCAAAACTTACGCCGCAGCAGGTTATCGACTGGGTTATGTTGTCGCCCCCCCGGAGTTAAGTCGCGAAATCGGGAAGGTGACCGTCAACTCAATCTACGGGGTCAGCACTCTGATACAGAATATGGCCACGACCGCGATCAATGAAAGAACAGGCTGGATCGAACAGCTTCTGAAGAAGTACCAGAGAATGAGAGAGACGGCAATGGACCTGCTCGCCTGCGATTTCTCAAGACCGGAAGGGGGATTCTATTTCTTCGTTGATCTGGGTGATTACATCGACAAGGACGGAATGGCCGGCCTGGTCGGCCGCTTGCTCGAAGAAGGAGTATCCGTGACGCCCGGTGAAGTTTTTGGCGCCGGATATGAAAGTTATGTCAGAATATGTTTCACCGGTGAACCTATGCCGAGACTTTGCCAGGGAATCGAACGTCTGAACAGGGTTCTAGAAGAAAGAAGCGGCGGATGAATGTCGGTTACCTCCAGTTCGCTCCCGAGTTCGGTTCCATAAGAGAGAATACAGAGCGTACAGCGGATTTGCTCAAAGACTGCGAAGCCGACCTCGTCGTGCTCCCCGAGTTATTCAGTACCGGGTACATGTTCAATTCGCGAAGGGAGCTTCTCGATCTTGCCGAAACTGCGGATGAAAGTTTTGCGCTGGGATTACTGAGGGATGTCGCTGCCGTTGAGGGCGTCTATATCTCCGCCGGTTTCGCAGAGCTGGGCCGGAACGACTCGGTCTACAATTCCGCCGCCCTTGTCGGACCGGAAGGTTTGAAGGGAATATATAGAAAGTATCATCTGTTCGATCGAGAAAAAGAAATGTTCACCCCAGGTGAGGATGCGCCTCAGGTATTCACCATTCCGGGCGCCAGGATCGGAATGATGATCTGTTTCGACTGGCTCTTTCCGGAGGTTGCCAGGATCCTGATGCTTCAAGGAGCTCAAATCATCTGTCACCCAGCCAACCTCGTCTTGCCGTTCTGCCAGGCAGCTATGATTACACGTTCTATCGAAAACGGAGTATTTACTATCACTGCGAACAGGGTCGGTTCGGAATCTTCCGGAGATACATTTCTCAACTTCACAGGTCGGAGCCAGGTTACCGACCCGAAAGGGAATATCCTCGCAAGGGCGTCAGAGAGCGGCCAGGAGTTATTTGCTGTCACACTGGATCCGTCAGAAGCCGACGAGAAAACACTGACCGAGCGGAACTCTATTATTGCCGACAGAAGAACAGACCTTTATACTCTCTCTTGGAAGCAACAGGATGAATCTCACTGATCGAGAAAAAGAATTCCCTCTTACATCTAAGAAAAAAATCCTCTTTACAATTCTGACCTTTTTCCTTTTCTGGGTCTCTGCGGGCACAGCACTGTACATATACTCTCATCTAACTGAAGAAGACGGGACTGAAGACGAAAAAACTTTCGATTTCTCAGGCCTATATATTGAAGATCCATATACCGTGTCACGCCTGAGACCTTCCGCGTCTATCGATGTTCCATGCGGAATATACTTTAACGACCACTGGCCGAACGAACCGGATCCATATAAAAAAGGAGCCTCTATCCACGTGACGGTCAACCAGCGTGGGTGCCGGGGGTCGGATATACCTGTTCATGCGCCACCTTCTAAAGTCAGGATCCTCTGCCTTGGTGATTCAAACACTTACGGCTGGGATCTTGAGAATGGCCAGACGTATCCCGCCGTCCTAGAATCGATCCTCAACGCTTCAGTCGGTGAAAAACTATTCGATGTCGTGAATGCCGGTTGCCCGGGATTCAACTCCAGGCAGGGGCTGATTCTCCTGGAACGGGAGCATCTGGCTTTGAATCCTGACCTGTTGATTGTATCATTCGGCGACAATGACAGTGGGGACTGCAAATACAACGCTTATCTTCCATTCAGGTTTTTTCCCTTCTCAACCGCGATGAGACGCGACCCTAAATCCGGAAACTGGATGCCGGTTCCCAAGATTTTATTTACTGATTGGCTACAAAGAAGCCAGGCGTATCGGTCTCTGGAAGATCTGACCGGCGTGCTTACAGAGCTGACCGGCTGGAACGAAGAAGTTTTTACACGTTCCTCCGATACGGGAGAATGCAAAACCGTTCCTCTCGAACAGTTCAGACAAAATCATATAGAAATGGCGTATGCAGCCGCCGGAATCGCAGCAGGACCCGTTGTTCTTCTCCGCCTGACCGAACAGCACCATCAATATCGACAGATCCTGACAAATCTGGCCGACGATCACAGATTCGATCTTTGTGACGCATACAGTTCCCTGTATGAAAACGCCGCCTATATCCGGAAGCTGAAACGGTATTCCTTCGATCGTACCAAATTCGAGGAAAAACTCACACGCAAAGGCGAAACAGAGGTTGCGAAACTCAGGAAGATGTCGTTTACCACCGATGGAGTTCACCTCAATCCTTCCGGTGCCAGATTCACGGCTGAGATGCTATTCAAATCGAAATCGATAGAACGTCTTGCAATAAACAGGCTTAAACAGCCGTTTCTCAGCAGGTTTTTGAGCAGCAAAATACGATTTCTAGAAAAAAACGGCGATTTCGATGGCGCAGGAGATGTCTGGAAGAGATGTCGAAGGTTCATATCAGTCAATCCGGAACAAAAAACCCGGTTTGCCGTTTCCCACCGGATGAAGATTATGGTTTCCGCCCCGCCCGGGAAACCTCCGAAAGCGGTTCCCTATTCTACACCTGGTGAATTCGATTTGATTTCTTTAAAGAAAATCGAAGAAGCGCTTAAAATCGAAGGTTCGAATCCGGAAAGGGCCGTGGAGTTATATGACGATGCTGCGACTAACGCCCTGGAGAAGGATGACAGTGCAACCGCACTTATCGCCTTGCACCGGCGTGGCAGGCTTCTTTCTGAGATAAGACATTTTCCTGAATCGTATGCGAACTTCACACGGTATACCGAATTAGCGATTCCACCGCCGGAAGTTCTGGCCGAGCAAGTGCTGGCGCTTTACGGAACGGAGCGCACCCTGGAAGCTTTGCTTCTTGCGGGGGAAATGCTCCTGTACAATCCCGAAATCATAAGTTCAAAAGTTACTTCGCGATATTTACCCTGGTTCACGGACGATGATTCAGTGTTTGATGTGCTGAGACATGGATCATTGAACCCGTCATACCGTTTTACTTTTCCAGAAAATACGCTGTCGTTTTTAAACTCCGTGGAATATAAGCGTATTCTGCTTTTTGAAAACAGGAAGCTCCTGGGTCCGGCCGGAGCCCTTCACAAAGATATCCAGAGGTACGGTGGAGGGAGGTACAGTTGCGAGGGCACCGAAATCATATTCTCGACATCTGACAATACCAATCCGAACCGGAACGGAAGGCAATACGAAGCGCTCGTGTTAGCAGAATAGGCAGGAAGCCATATTGTCAAACCTTGTTTACCGCCGAGATTTCGACCTTCCAGCCTGAATCCAGTTTCTCGAAATAGATGCGATCCACGAGGTTTGAGGCAATAAACAACCCGCGGCCCGATACCGCACGAAGGTTTTCCTCTTTAGTGGGATCTTCCACGCTTTCAGGTTTAAAACCTTTCCCTTCGTCTATAACACTGAAAATGAAGTTATTGGCATCGACCGTAAGGGATACTTTTATTCTTTTATCAGGATCTCCTTTATTACCATGCACTACCGCATTGTTCACAATTTCGGAGACGGCGATCAGCAGATCATCCACACGATCCGTTCGGAAGCCGGCCTTTCTCAGAAAATCTCTGGCTTTTTCCACGGTTCGTCGAACAGAATCGTGAACGGAAGGATATTCTGCCTTATAACTGTCCATATTAATCAGCAAAACTTGAAACGGCGTCATCCTGGGACTTGTATGAATCGAAAATTGTGATAAGGCGCGTCATAATCAGAAGACTCTCGATTTTATCGGTGGGATTACAGATCTTCATCTCGCCACCGGCATTTGTGATGGTTGTAAGCCCGCTTACCAAAATCCCGAGTCCGGAACTGTTCATCAGAGTGACTTTCGAAAGGTCGACAACTACATTCTTTCGTCCGAGCTCAAGATTCTTTCTAAGTTCATCCTTGAAGAGTTCCGCATCGGGACCTCCCATCACGTTCCCCTTCAATTCGAGAACCACAGCGTTATATCGCTCCTTGCTTGAAATCTTCATCGCGTCCTCCAGGAATTGTTTGCATGCCACAGCTTCAATTCTATTAAATCAGTCCATGAAAATCCAATAGAAATGTTGTTTCTGTTATCGCCCGGGAGCGCCTGCCTGTCCTGATACAATTCAACTCGGGAAGCGCTCCCACAGGAATGCCGCCTTTTACACCCCTTCCCCGGCGGGTCGTTGCGGTTCACGCAGGAATTCCTTTGGCGGTCTATCCGGTGATTTCAGTTCAGGCAAAGGAGGGTTGACACCGGATGCGTCAAACGCTTCAGATCCTCCGAAATAAACCGTCGTGGACGGAAATGCGAAGGACAATCCCAACCGTTCCACTGCGTCCATTATCGCAAGGTTTACCCTTTGCCTCACGGTCAGGTACTCCGCCCAAACCGTCGATGTCGAGAAATAGTAAATAAACAGATCGAGGGAAGACTGTCCGAAATCGGTGAAGTATACAAGTGAGTATTCCTGGTTCACACCTTCATCGTCCCTGAGTATCTTTTTGATTTCTTCAACCAGTGCACTTACTTTTTCAGGAGGAGAATCGTATGTGACTCCTATGGTCATTTTCACCCGTCTTTTGGGCATGGCGGACCAGTTCTCGATGATTTCCGACGTGAGGAGTTTGTTGGGTACTGTAACGAGGGACTTCGACCAGGTTCGGATCCTTGTAGATCTCAGACCGATAGATTCTACATCACCATCGACATTCCTGAACTGCACCCAGTCACCCACCTTGAAAGGCTTGTCGGTAAACATAACTATCGTTCCGAAAAAATTCGCAATAGTGTCCTGCGCCGCAAGGGCGACCGCCAACCCTCCTATTCCGAGCCCCGCCAGAAGAGAGCTTACCGAATATCCGAGGTTCTGGATGATCAGGACGGCCCCGAACACCACCACCAGAATCCTCAACGCCTGGCGTGCCAGGGGTGCGAAGTGTTCGGCTAGGTCTTCGTCAGCCTTGCCGAAAACGTCTTTAAGAATTTCCGAAAGGAAATCTCCCAGCCTGTAAAAAAGCCAGGTGGCTATTACCGACAGGGCAATCCTGAATGTATTAAAAACAAAACCCCTGAGATCATATGGCTCTACGGGAAGACCGATTTGGAATATAGCTGTAATCAGCCCTGAAAGGAGGATGGCAGTGCTTACTGGCGGGAGCAGGGCATCGACCAGAAGATCATCGTATTTGAAACTTGTGCGTTCAGCCCAGATGCGTAGTTTGCGACCGAGATATCGATCGAACATTTTTCTGAGAACAAGAGTCGCCAGGATTATGAGGAACGAGAGGAGTAAACGATATATTTCGACACCCATGGCACTTGTGTACAGTATATCGTAGATTCCGTTCACTTTGCCCTCCATGGTGCCGAATATGATTATCTGTTCTATTCAGACGACGGGATAATCTATAACAAAACCGGGTCTGGATATCAAGGAAGGATGCAGAAATGGAACAGGAAGTAACCCCCAGGCGGCAACTGCAGTAGTGCGAGGTTGAGCCGGGATCAGTCTTATCCAGGCGGTTCCGCCAGACGATTCAAGTAATGAATACTACTTTCCCGCAGGCTATCTCCTCACCATGCGCGATATTCATCCCTTCATGGAAGGAAGTCAGCGGCAAACGATGGGTGATGACGGGAGTCGGATCTACGAGCCCTTCATTAAGAAAGTGAGACATCTGGTACCAGGTTTCGAACATCTTCCTGCCGTTTATGCCGATGATTCGCAGTCCCTTGAATATGATTTTTTCAGCCAAATCCACTTTAACCGGCCCGGGGGGGATTCCGAAGGCTGTGTACGTTCCCATGCGCTTTACCACTTCGAGCCCCTGGGTAACGGTATCCTGAATGCCGACCATATCCAGGACGACATCGACACCGTCGCCGCCCGTATTGTCCATAATCCACTCGACGGGATCACCCCTGGTGACATTAAACAACTCGGTCGTTCCCATCTTCTTCACAATATCGAGTCGCACCTTGTTACGCCCGGTGCATAGAACCCTGGCAGCACCTACCGCATGGGCGATGCCATTGGCGAATGCAGCTATGGGCCCGTCTCCCAGAATCGCTACCGTCTTTCCTGAGACAGATGATTCCATTACCGTATACGTAGCATTGCCGAACGGCTCCTGAATAGAGGCGATCTCCCAGGACAGCCGCGGATCATTTTTCCAGCAGCAAATCTCCGGAACTAAGACATATTCAGCGAAAGTGCCATCGACATCGACCCCGAGGATAACCAGGTTTTTACATAAATGCATGTCGCCGGTTCTGCACTGATAACACCTGCCGCAAGGTATGTGGGTTTCTGCCGAAACCGGATCGCCGGGCTCAACAGCCTTTACCCCTTCACCCGTTTCGATGACTTCACCAGCGCACTCGTGCCCGAAAGTCATCGGCGGCCTGATGCGGTTGGAAGACCATTCATCCCACGAGTAGATATGGACATCCGTACCGCAAATCGAAGTCGCCCTGACCTTGATCAGCACTTCGCCGGGACCCGGGCTGGGGATGGGTATTTCGCAGATTTCCGCACCGGGGCCGGATTCGATTTTCCTGACGGCCATCATCATATCGGCCATATTTTTTCTCTCCAGTCTTTACCGCCTTATTTTCGGATAACTCACCTCGGACAAAAAACAAAATTACTCCCCATCCCCACCGGATGTCAATCGCTTTGAAAACTCTGGGGAGAATAAGCAACGTCCCGACGGCACGTCGGGACCTTGCAATGAATGAAAATGGAACGTGCCGCGAAACACGCTCCGGACCTTCCTAGTGGATCACCTCGAAAGTGAATCCGGCAGACATCAGGTAATCTTCGTCGGAGTAGAATTCACCGACCCTGAGTTCAAGATAATAGTCACCGGGAGGAGCCGTCCACGGAATTTCCCGAAAGAAGAAATAATCTATCACATCACCCGCTTCGAGTCGAAGACAGGCAGGACCTACGAGAGGCCCATAGACAAGACCATTCGGGAGCACCGCATTCATCCATGCATTGATCTCGACCGGTTCTTCGCCGGTATTCGAAATCTGGACATCCGATGCCATCATCTCACCGATCGTATAAACCTGGGGATCAGGTCTTATCGGCCATATTCCGATAGCGATAAGCGGCCGGGATGGATCTATTTCCGTCGTGCATTTCCAGTTCGCCCAGGGAATGGCAACATTCTTCGGTGTCGAACCCCAGTTATCGTGAACCACAACCCAGTTCGCCGCAGGAGCCGGACCGCGACCGTCCGGGTCGTAATTCTGATAATATCCGACACCGGTCACCGCGTGACCTACATCCCCGTACCAGACTTCCTCCGGATCACTCGATGACGAAACCGAATCGCCCCAGTCGTAGAAGTAAACGCTGTCCTGGCTTGCGGTTCCGATTGTATCGGAGCAGAACAGGTACCCCGGATTCCAAAAATTGAAACATAGAACGGGCGGTCGGCCGGCGTTTATTTCTCCCATAAAGTGATTCCAGCTTCCACCGGGCGGGTTGAACAGACTTTTCACCTGCCATCTGTAGGCATTTTTTGTGCTGCCAGCAGGGAGGGCGGGTGCACCGGGGGGGGTATTGGCCGCACCGTTCCATGATACGAAATCCAATATACCGGGAGCGATGTCCTGGGTGTAAGTGCCGAGGTGACCATCGTTTCCATTCCCCCGGTTTGCGGTGCCGCAATTATTCGTGTCCATAAACCAGCCGATATATTCCGCAACCGTTTTAAGATTTACAATTCCCGCGTTTACATTCACCGCGTTGGCATGGTTTTTCACCCCGTCCCAGTACCCGGTTACATTAGCGGCTGATACCGGTGCGCAGAAGTTGCTGATATTTCCCAGTCCGATCGTATTCGTCGGGGGTTGATTCGTATCCGGTACACCCGGGATGTAGGCCTGCTGAGAGAATGCCGCTCCGACGATAACTACTTGAAGAATAATCATCGAAATGAAAAGAAATGCCGTTCCTCTGAGTTTTTTCCCAGCATTGAGCCAGTGACTCTTCTCTTTGCTCAACATACTCCACCTCCTTACGTGAATTGACACCGTTCTCCCATATCTGCAGGAAGCATACCTGTTTCTCCACTGTAGTATGTTTTCTCGCAGTGACGGCGCAATCGCTTGTAACACATGCAGTTGGCAGAGATCGTTTCAGGCCGGGGATAAATCCCATAAAGATTCAAGATGACAGACTGTCACTCCAATGACAACAGGTAACCCCTGATAACCATATCAGGCACGGAAAACCAACAGGGTCGAAATGTCTCAACATAAATGACAGTGTCGCCTGGAGAGTGACATGTCGGCAATAATCTTACCGGGGACTGTTCAGGCTTGTCACTCCTCGAAAACACCCGATCATTGTATTCTTGAATTTTCTTGAATCGAACTGTACATCGAATTAACCTTCAGGGTTTACAATCCGCATTTATTTCAATGCGACTGGATACGGCAGTAAGTAAGTACAAATTCAAAGATGTAGAAGGAGAGTGTCGGTATGACGGTTGAAGAAGCAATCAAGACGGCGATCGAATATGAAAAGAACGTATATGAGCTTTACCGGGAAAACGTTGACCGGATTGCAACTCCCACGGGAAAACGGGTTTTCGAAACACTGGCAAAAGAAGAACAGGGTCATCTCGACTATCTGGAGGCGTTGATGAAGCTTCGGGTTGAGACCGGATCCCTGGACCTGGAAAAGCTGGATACTGCAATTCCAGCACCTGATAAAATCAGAAGCGGAGTTGGGAGGCTTGAAGATAAATCAGCTATCGAGCCGAGCGACACCGAGCTGATTCTCCTCCGAAAAGCACTCGAACTTGAAAGGGAGACCGGAAATTTTTACAAGCGGATGGTTGACGAGCTGGAAGACGAGGGCAAAGAAATTTTCGCACGATTCGTCGAGATAGAGGAAGGTCACCTCGCCATCGTTCAGGCCGAGCTGGATTATCTTTCCGGAACCGGGTTCTGGTTCGATATACAGGAGATACGTCTTGGGTAAACCAGGATGTTTCGCCTGTCTGCTGATGGTCGTTTCATTAGCAACAGGGTGCGGCACTACAGATATCAGCCCTTTCGGCGGACCCGATATTACACCTCCATCTATCGTCGAGATGTGGACGGATGGAGAGTTGATCAATATCGTAGCGGACGAACCCGTGAAACTCCGGATCCAGCTGCAGGATATCTCGGAAAACAACTACTTCTTCGTTTATTGCGGTAACAGGAGTTACGTTTCTACATTCGAATTTTCTATTCCGGGTTTGAATGCAAACACGGAATACTCCTTTTCGGCGAACGTAGAAGACAGGACCGGCAACACTTCTGCATCAGATCTATATACTTTCGTTGCATCCGGAGATCAAACCAGTGTACTGAGAGTCACGATGATCGATGTCGGATGGGGCGACAGCCACCTGATTGAAATGCCCTCGGGAGGCTCTATCCTGATAGACGGAGCAAGGTGGGACAGGTGGCACAGAGTCACATCCTTCCTTGCGGAAAGAGGGATCGAACATGTGGATCACATGGTTCTGACTCACCTTCATTCTGATCACTACAGCGGATTGAGCGAAAGGTTGATCCAGCAACTCAATCCTGACGATTTTTACGACGCCGAGCCGCACGCTCCCAGCTACGAGGACGACTGGCCCGATGAAAACATCCAGTCCCTCCTGGAGTATTACCAGGTGACGGAAAAGAACCCGACCGAGGGTGAATATCTTGACTGGGATGACGAGGTGACGACACGAGTGCTTTGCAGCGGTAACAGGTGGATAAGTGAGAATAACGAAAACCATTCGTCGATCGTGCTGATGCTGTCTATGGGTGAAATTGATATTATCTTAACTGGGGATGCCGAAGTTCCTAACGAAGATTTTATGCGCTCCAAGTATGGTTATGAACTGGAAGCGGAAGTACTGAAAGTTGGGCATCACGGGAATGACGATGCAACATCTCTGGCGTTCGCTAAAGCAGTATCTCCGCTCATCGCCCTGGTACCTATAGACCCGGCAGATGTGGAGTATGCCATGCCTGACCGGGAAGTCATCGACAACCTTACAGATGTCGGCGCCGACTTGTTTTACAGCTTCGATGCTGTCCCTTTTGGTGCATCAGAAGAAGCGATTGACGGGCACGTGGAAGTAATCACCGACGGAATCGCCATCACGGTAAAAATTCATCCACGGTAAGATAATCTTTATCGGTCCGCGGTATTTCGGGACATCCTGCACACTCATTCAGGAGAGGGTTCGTTTTATCCGCCTACGCTTCTTTTTCAGACCAGCCCCGATGGCGGCCCCACCCACCCATACGATTATGAAGCCGGATGACAGGCCGCCCATCATCCCGATCATGACTGCCAGTGACGTTTTGGGCAGCGTTGAGCGGGAGATTATTCTTTCCTGCTGTTCCTTCACCTCACTCGCACAGTTTCCATCCTCCGAATAGAGCCAGTGAAGGAAAGCTTCTTTCCGGAAATATTTCCCGGGACATTTCGTTGCATTACAATCGCTGCCATGGAAAAGAATACCGTTATCCTTCACCCGGAATCTCTCCTGAAGAAGGCGCACTGCATTGACTGCCGGGGCTTTCAGACTGTCAGGAAACTCATGCTTCTCGAAGTTCCCAACAATACAGAGATGCACTCCCCCGAGATTGCTTTTCCTGTCCCGGGTAGCGACACTGTGCTCAAGGGTTCGGTACCTTTCTGTCGCTTCCAGAAATCCTGCCGGAATACTCGTGCTGCCGTTAGAAAGAACCAGGTGATAGGCAGCTTCATCCCATCCCCTGCCGCGGTGAGCCCTCCTGAACATTTCGTAATCTCCGACGTCCGTCGCTGAGTGGTGGATCACTATCGAATCGAACCGCCCGGATGGATAAAACCTGTAGACGGCCCCATTCAGAATAGAGAGAAGTATCAGCAGATATGGCAATCCTAATTTCGACAAGGCGTCTCCAGGGTTTTCAGGAAATCGATCTTTCCACGGCTCAATCCCGGCAGGTTGGATAATAATGACTCAACCGGTAAGAGGTGATTCGGCAGGAAAGACGTTGAACCGTACATTTCAGGATATTCTCTGTCAAGTCGTCTGTTCCCACTCATCAACGACTGTGATCCTGCTACAACCGGAGGTTCGCTGTCGCAAATCTGAATAAAGCGCAAAAAATGGGTTTATACTTCCACGGACTACGATTTTTGTCTCCGGCGTTCGCTTTCAAAGAACATTAAACGAAGGAGGTACTGGTGAGACGCTCAGCAATTTTCATCCTTACATTTGCGATACTCTTTACCGGATTCACATCGCCGGTTTGTTCCAGTGAACTTTCCGACATCAGGGAATCGATATCACAGAAAGAACTCAGCTGGACAGCCGGCCGGACTTCGGTTTCCGGATTGAGTCTAGAACAGAAAAAAGCGCTTTGCGGCACAGAGATTCGGTTTGATCTGGAAGAGGCTAAATCAACAATTCCGGTTCCGGAAATCACCGGTCTGCCGGCGCATTTCGACTGGCGAGACAATGCTGGAAACTGGGTTACCCCCGTAAAAGACCAAGCTTCGTGTGGAAGTTGCTGGGCGTTCTCAGTAGTTGGAGCCTTTGAAGCCGTAATAAAATTAGCTCTCGGAGATCCCGGTTTCGACCCTGATCTTTCGGAGCAGGGACTCGTCTCCGATTGTTATCCGGCGGCGGACTGCAACGGATCTTTCGGAATGTGGGGTCCGCAGTTTTTCCTCCGCAATAACGGCACCGTAGACGAAGCCTGCTATCCTTACGAAGCGCGAAATACACCATGCGAACCATGTCCGGGTTTTGCCGGTCGAATGGTCAGGACGGATGAGTGGGGATGGGTCTGCTACTTCTTTGAGAATATCAAGAAGATGAAACAGGCGATCTACCATTACGGACCGATCTCGACTACCTTCACGGTGTACTCGGATTTCACATACTATACCGGCGGTGTATACAAATACTCAGGTGGAGTTCCTTTAGGCGGTCATGCCGTGGTCATTGTCGGCTGGGACGACGAGGAACGGTGCTGGATAGTCAAAAACAGCTGGGGTGAATACTGGGGTGAGAACGGCTATTTCAGGTTCAGCTGGGATGACTGGATCTGCATGTTCGGTTCGAATACAAGCGCCGTGACATTCACTCCTTAAAACTTCGCCACAAAATCGACAGGAGCTCAGGACAGCCCTGTCAATATGCCTTGACCTGCGGAAATTTCAGATACCTTACCTATTTTTGCCATCCAGCCGGTCGGTGAGTTTACCGGCCGGCTGGATTTCAAGGTTACGAGAATTCCTTCCCCGGTTATTATCTGTACGAACCAGAGTTGCATTGCCTGCATACTTGCGCATATCCCGCAAAGCCCAGCACTGGGGAAATCGATCAAATAAAATTGTATTTTGCCAGACTTCCCGAAAGGCAACTCCTTCGGAAAATGGGCTTGACTGGTTCGAAAGCCTTGCAGTAGGATGCGGCGGTCCTCGGCTTCGAGGATTAAAACAATAGTGTTGCTGGGGTGTAGCCAAGCGGTAAGGCAACGGATTCTGGTTCCGTCATGCGGGGGTTCAAATCCCTCCACCCCAGCCATTTTTTTTGTCGATTCCGTTTTGAAAATGTTGTTGAATAACCGTTATGCCTTTCTTCGCCGGTAAACCTCTGAACAGGAGCAAGGTTGGGCCCCCGGCGGTGGAAACCCGATCCGGGGAGCCGGTATGATCCGGGTCGGATCAGAGATGCTCTACTCCTGGAGGGAAAATCAATCATGGCCGAACCGGAACGCCGCGGCAATTTCATCCGCACGATAATCGAAAAAGACCTCGAGTCGAACAAGCACGGCGGTAAAGTTATCACGCGGTTCCCTCCGGAACCGAACGGGTACCTCCATATCGGGCACGCCAAATCGATATGTCTGAATTTCGGATTCGCCGCAGACTATGCCGGCAGATGCCATCTCAGGTTCGACGATACGAACCCGTCCAAGGAAGAAATCGAGTATATCGATTCGATCAAGGATGATGTGAAATGGCTGGGGTTCGACTGGGGCGAACACCTCTATTTCGCATCGGACTATTTCAGTCGATTCTACGATTATGCCGTTCAACTCGTCAAGGCGGGAAAAGCGTATGTCTGCGATCTCACCGCTGAAGAAATCCATGAACATCGCGGCACACTCAAGGAGCCGGGCAAAGAAAGTCCTTTCCGCAATCGCACTCCCGAAGAGAGCCTTGATCTTCTCGAACGGATGAAAAACGGCGAATTCGAAGACGGCACCAGGGTTCTTAGGGCTAAAATCGACATGGCTTCTCCGAACCTGAACATGCGCGATCCAGTTATCTACCGCATCCGGAAAGAAAGTCACCCCCGGACCGAAGACGAATGGTGCATCTACCCGATGTACGATTTCGCCCATGGTCTGTCCGATTCGATAGAAGGAATCACGCACTCCATCTGCACCCTCGAATTCGAGGATCACAGGCCATTGTACGACTGGTTTCTTGATCACCTTGACGTACCCTGTCATCCGCAACAGATAGAATTCGCCCGACTGAATCTCAATTTCACGGTCATGAGCAAACGGCTGCTCAAGCAGTTGATCGATAATGGGCACGTCACCGGCTGGGATGATCCGCGAATGCCGACGATAAAAGGACTCCGGCGCAGGGGCTATACACCCGCAGCCATCAGACGCTTCGCCGATATCATCGGTCTGGCGAAGGCTGACAGCATAGTCGATACAGCCATGCTGGAAAGCTGTGTCAGAAACGATCTCGATCCGAAAACCAGGCGCGTGATGTGCGTCCATAAACCGTTAAAGGTAGTCTTAGAAAATTATCCAAAAGACCGGGTGGAGGAGTTGAGCGGCCCGTATTTTCCGAACGAACCGGAAAGCATGGGATACCGAAGCATCCCTTTCTCCAGCGAAATCTACATCGAAAGGGATGATTTTCTCGAGGAACCGCCCAAAAAGTTCTTCAGGCTGGCTCCGGGACGGGAAGTCAGGCTGAGGTGGAGCTATATCATAAAATGCGTTGATGTGATAAAGGATGATAAAACAGGTGAAATCGTCGAGCTGCGGTGCACAATCGATCCTGAAACCTTGAATGCGCACCCCCCGGACGGACGGAAGGTGCGTGGGATCATACACTGGGTTTCAGCGGCCCATTCACTGCCGGCAAAAGTGCGATTGTATGATCGCCTCTTCACAGTCCCGAATCCCACCGGAGAAAAAGACCGGGATTTCGTAGAATTTCTGAACCCTGATTCACTGGAAGAACTGACCGACTGCCTTATTGAGCCGAGCCTTGCCGACGCCCGACCCGGAGAAAGATATCAATTCGAAAGGAAAGGGTATTATTTCGTCGATCCGGTCGACTCGGTTGAGGGAGCTCCCGTCTTCAACCGGATAGTATCTCTCCGCGATACATGGGCGAAAATCATGAAAGCTGCGGGAAAATAGAAAAGATTTATTACCCACGCTTTTCTACTCTTTTCGAACTTGATCCAAAAGTTTCTGTCTACTATCTTTAATGGTACGGGTCGAGACCCAAAAGCCGCTTTCGTGTTCAGAGCCTGAATCATTGAACCGAAATGCGGAATTGGTTTCGACCCGCAGGCAAATAAATCACTACCGCCGTAAGGCGGTTTGCTGCCGGTTTATCTGCTTACCTCAAATGGAAGGAGGTACTTGATGAATGCTATATCGAGATCAGAGTATCTCCGCGCCGCACGCTGATATTTCCCGACGAACTCACACGGATCGCCCGCACCATGCGGTTGTGATCATGAGAACATCCCTGCCGCGGAGAGCCTTCAATCCGCTGCTGCAGTCGATTAAACGAGAAACCAGCATCGGAGCCCGGAATCAGTTGCTTATTTTTATTGAAAGATAGCAATAGACCAAGTCCGGGGAACCGGAGCAGCTTCTGATATGTTCCAGCCGAATTATCAGGACTCCCGCTACTCGAATCCCCGGTGGATGAAAAGGATGCCGAAAGAAAAACAGTCGTGTCAAGGAACGGTTATAACACGGACGGTAGGGAATTATACCGTCCGCGTGGACGGCAGGAATATACGGAGCACCATATCAAGTCTTCTATGGAAGGATCTCGTGTATCCCCTCGCCGACCCGGCTTCCAGAAGACGCCGTGTTATCGACGTTGCTGATATCAAAAAAGTCTCACCGGTCGCGATAGGCGACATTGTCGAACTTGATCTGGAAGCGGACGGCTCCGGCAGGATCAGAAAAATCCTGTCGCGGAAAAACAGTCTGAGCAGGAAAGCGTCCGGTCCCAAGATGCTCGAGCAGGTGCTGGTGGCGAATATCGACCTGATCGTGCCTGTTTTCGCCCTGGTCCGACCGAAACCTAAGTGGAACCTGCTGGACAGGTATCTCGCCATCGCCGAATCTACAGGGATCAGACCACTCATCTGTATCACAAAATCAGACCTGGCACAGACACAGGAACTCCCGGACGAGATTAACGAGTATGAACGGATCGGTTACAGTGTTGTTATAACGAGCGCCTTGACCGGCGAAGGTCTGAAAGATCTGAAAGCAAGACTTCAGGGAAACGTATCGGTGCTTGCGGGTAAATCCGGAGTCGGTAAAACGACCCTTCTCAACGCCCTGCAGCCGGATCTTGGGTTGGATGTCGCCGAAGTAAGCGGAGCCACGGGCAAAGGGAAACATACGACCACCAGTCTCGAAATGTTCGATCTCGAAGACGGGGGAAGTATAATCGACACGCCCGGGATGCGGGAGCTGGGATTGTGGAACCTGCGTAAAGAGGAGCTGCCCTTCCTTTTTCCGGAGATCCGTCCCTTTCTCGATCATTGCAGATTCGGTTCGAACTGCAGTCATATTCATGAACCGGACTGCGCGGTGAAAGAAGCAGTAACAAGGGGACTCGTTTCAGAGAGACGCTATTCGAGCTTATGCGCCATGCTCGACTAGCTATTTGGATATAAATTGAGAACTTCCGCTCGTTTAAATTCAAGTTAAATCACAGTTCGGCAGGCTCCCTACCCGGGAAAGTGATTATCTTTCCGGGTTATATCAGCCTTCCGAAAAAAAATGAATCTGAAGGGAATAAAATGGGTAAACAAAGTAACTATACTGTTAACCGGATGGATACCGCGCCTGAAGTTCTTCGGTTTCCGGGCGCGGGGAAACCTCAGGGGCAAAACCGGAAAAAAACCGTAACAGGAGCCTCGCCGGATGAGCAGGTTCGAAAGCCCGGATGAAATGGAAGTCGAGCCCGAAGGAACATCTATCGTAAAACACGATTCCGTATTACGGAAGAATCGATCGATACGGATGACCGTTAAACAGGAAAAAAACGGCGAGACTGAACGGCGGTTCGTAAAACGAGCGCAACGGGGAGAGAGAGAGGCTCTGCAGAATATAATAGAAGCTCATGCCCCGTGGATGTACAGGCTCGCTTATTCACTGAACGGCAACGTGGAAGACGCAGAAGACATATTACAGGAAACATTCCTGGCGGTAACACAGGGAATAAGTTCCTTCAAGGGACGTTCTTCACTGAAAACCTGGCTTTCGAGAATACTTGTAAAGCAGAATGCCCGCCACAGGCGATACCGCAGAATCCGTAAAACCCTTCCACTCGATCCTTTTTCGAAGCGTCGCGAACGGGAACATGAAAAAGCCTGGGAGGATAAAAGCGAGACGACCGGCAACCTTGAAATACGTATGGATCTCGAAACCATGCTGTCCGCACTTTCGCCCGAGCACCGGGATGTCCTCGTGCTCCGCGAACTCCAGGGTTTTTCATACCGGGAAATCGGTGAAATTCTTGACCTGCCGGTCGGCACAGTAGAATCAAGGTTGTTCAGAGCCCGACGGGATATCCGTCGCCGCTTCGAAGGGTACTTTTCAGATGCCGGAACACCGAGAGTCCGGTCCGGACGGGAGTCCCGAATCAAAAACCGGGAGAAGTTGAGATGACCGAATGCATATTCAGACGGAAGATCAGCGCCTATTTCGATGGAGAACTGTCTGAAAACGAACGCCTGACCCTTAATAAGCATCTGGCGGACTGCGAGGAATGCTCTACCGAGCTGACTTCAATCGAGCAGGTCTCCGCTGTGTTCGCATCCGAGGATCTGCCGAAAATCCCTCCGGCTCTACTGGCCTCGGTGCAAACCAGAACCCGGGTTGGGGCAAAAGATATCAGAAGGACCGCGGGAATTCTGACGGCGGCATCAATCGCCCTAATTATTGCCAGCGTCGCTCTGCTGCTTTCCGGAAACTTGAGCGCTCCGGAATCAGGAACAATTACCCGGGAATGGGATCGTGCGGCATCCAACGGATGGTTCGACACTTACGACTATACGAATGACAGTGCCGTCCAGCTTGCGTATGGTTTCTTCACAACAATCCCGGAGGAGGATGCCGAAAATGAGTAGAACACGGTTTCTGATAGTACTGATGTTCTTTTTCACCCTTACTGCCGGAATCCTTATCGGGCTGGTTTCGGCGGGCGGCAGGCTCATCTGCCCCGTGCGCCCGCATCTCTCCCGTGAGCTTCATCTTTCAAGCGCCCAGGAACGAAAGATACAGGAAACCTGGACCAGGTTCATGGAATCGAGACACCGCGCGGGACGACGGGAGCGGTTTAAGGATGTAGATCTCTCCAGGCTGGAGGAACTCCAGTCCCGCCTGCCGGATGAGCAGAAACCGGTGGTTGCGGAAATCATTGATGAGATAAAAAATCTCGAAAGCAACAGGATGCTACGACGTAAAGCCATGATCGACAGCGTTGTAGAAGAGACAAAAAAGATACTGGATGAAAACCAGCGCATGCAGTATGAGAAACTCCTGGAGGAAAGGGGCTACCCGGGCCCGTTTCCTCCTCACTATCCGCACCCGCGGGGAATGGGTATGCGGGGGCGTTTTCACATGGGAGAAAATTGTCAGAAGAGCCCAGACGATTCTACAGTAACCACGAAAAAAGGAGAAACGAGATGAACGGTTCAAAAATCGAAAACATCCTGAAACAAGGGATCAAAGCTTCTGTTCTCGGGATCTTATTCGCCATACTGACCGCCGGCAGCGCTTCAGCCTGCCACCCGGGCTGCGGTATGGGTCACTTCCCGCCGGGATCCGAATTAGCGGATACATGGATTCTGCAAGCGGAATACGCTTCTGAAAAGATGCTGCTTTCCGGAGACGAAGTCGTACAACTCGCGGAGATTTATGTTGCATCGAGGACCTCTTTTATCGAAACCGTGAAAAACAACACGAAAGGGAAAGGACATTGCCGCGGGGGCGGTAATCATGGCAAGGCACATATGGGGAAGAAGGGTGAGCATCGCGAGGTGATGATGAAGACCCGTCTGCTGGCGGTCGATGATTTCGAAAAAGCAGTAGCTGAAAAACTCGGGGAGCAAAAGGCGGCGGAAGCGGCTGAGCTGCTCGGCTTCTTCACACCGCGATGGGACCACATGGTCCGGTCGCTCTCTGAGATGGAAATGGACGACCGAGTCTTCGCCGAAGCCATGGATCTGACGGCACGATTCGTTGTGGAAAACACATCTTTATGCTTGAACGGCGACCTCGACCCCGCTGCCATGCACGAAACCTGCCGGAAGTACAAAGAAGAGCTCGACCTGAAGCTCGCTGAAATTTTCACTGATGAACAGCTTGAACAATGGAAGTCGAATACGAAGCACAAAGGATTCGGCCACAAACACGGGAAAGGCGGTCATCAGCACGGAGATAAAAAACATAACTGTTCCGGGAAATGACCTTTCAAGAAAACCTCTTTAATCCTTTTCTTAAATAAGGCGATTGACCGGGTGGTGCATCATCACCGGTCAATCGCCCATTTAAACTCCCGCTTCTCAGAGTATCTGCGGTCTTGTCCCATAATATCAGGCTTTTGGCCTCTTAAGATTAACACTGTCCCGGTGCTATTCCGGTCACGAGCACGTGTGAAGGGGACGGAGCGGTGTGGACCTTGACATCGATATAACCGGAAGAAGTCAGCCAGTCCCGGTATTCGCTCGAAGAATAGCACCTGGTTGAAGAGGTTATACCGAAAAACAAAGCGAATCCGTCGGTAACCAGGTCAGGCGGTGAATCCTCTCCCGGACGGTTGAAATCCCAAATCGCCACGGAACCGGCATCCCTGAGGGCGCTCCGGGCCTTTTCTAGAATGGACTTATTCTGGGCTTCAGTGAAGTGATGGACTATATTACCGAGAAATACCGAATCATAAGACTCGACACCCAGGTCTTCTGAGAGAATATCGCCGGATCTGTAGTCGACCAGATCTCCGAATCCCTCCCGGTTTCCCAACTCCCTGGCGAAAGGCAAAGCATCCGGAAGCTCAAGTACTACTGACCGCATCGGAGGATGTTTACCGCACAGGGCTGCTCCATACAACCCGTGTCCGCCACCGATATCCAGCATCTTAGCCGCTCCCCGTCGAACCGGCACCATGGATGCCACCCATTCGGCGGCGGGACGGGCTGTCTCGAGCATCGCCTCCTGATTGACGCCCCACATTTCTCTTTCTGTCAAGAATTGGTTGAGATCGATGCTTTCACCCGTCTTAACTACATCTTCGAGGTTTCGGAGAGCTTCAAGCTGGATAGAGTTGAAATTCACCCAGGCCGTCAGTTTCACCGGGCTTTCCCGGGTCAGCGACGCCAGTGAAAGTTCAGTCAGTGAGTATAACTCTCCGTCCACGGACAGGTACCCCGCACAGACAAGAACCCTCATCATCAATTCCAGGATGTCCTCATTCAGTGACAGGGATCGAGAAAGCTCCGCGGCAGTGATTCTATCACCTCTGATAGCGTCGAATATACAGAGCCGGACCGCCGCAATCAGAGTTCGAGCCTGAATCACCGGGAGGAAGGGATCAAAAAGAGATCTTACCGAGGGATTCGAATCGAGCAGCTTCGCTTCAACCGGATTGCTTCCTACAGGCAGATATCGCATGAGGATCCTCCTTTACGGGATAAACGCTTAATGACAGGATTGAAAAAATACGAATGAGTAAAGTACTTCGGGTATGGAATACCGGTTTATCGGATTCGGGATTTAAGGGGCGTCTTTCCAGAGGGAAGACTATTGTCTGAACGGCTCGGAGTCAAGGACGAAAATCAGGAACAGACCGGTTACTGAAATACTGAATCGGTCCTTATTGAGAGTAGTCAACTGACAAGGTCCGCAATGAATGAGTCGATCAAAAGAAACAACTCTTCGGAAAAGTTGATTCGAGGCTGGTTTATTATAACGCTCCCGTTATCTGCCGCGATCACATCAACTTCGATCATCCCATCAGCCAGACACTCCCAGACAAATTCATAAAGCGGATCCCGATGTTCCATTGAAGGATAAAGAAACGGGGAGTCGCTGAAAGCCCTGATAATCATTTGCGCGGGAATCGGTTCTTCGTTCTCGCTCATCAGGTTATTCCAGACAGATTCATAATATTCGGCTGATACTTCGCCGCCGTTGCATAACCCTCCGTCCGGGTAGTAGTAGTAGTTCGACGCGGTCCAGGGCATCGTAGCCATGACGGGGAAATATGCAAAGGGTGCTATGAGACGCTCGGCGTAATCGGCAACCAGAATGACAAGGTTGCCCAGAAGGATGTCGATCTCCCGGTAATTCGAACCCATCAGGTTAAATGCGCCAACGATATCATCGATAGGAAGCCAGAATTGAGGGATTGCGAACCATCGATTGTGATCTACGATAGCCAGGAATTCGAGCCCGACGTCACACATCGTGTGGGCCAGATCGTAATTGCCACCGAAATCTTCGTCCGCGGAACGGTCGATGAAATACCAGTGGTACGGAGGATCGTCCGCGACGTGGGAAGCGGCGCCCATAAGGAAAGAAATCAACATGTACTGTTCGGTGTAAGGGGGGGAGTAAGTCGTCTTGATATGCGTAACAAATGCGTCGATAAACTGTGTCGAATGAGCATCGCTGGACATGGGATCGTTGAGTATGGCATAGCCGGCGTCGGGGAACGGAGCTCCAACCAGGTATGCGTCCCGGTTCTCAACCAGACAGTATTCAAGCTCAGGGATCGAAACCAGCGGGGCAGCGAGATCGGCCATGAACTGGTGTTGAGTCAGACCCGCGGATAGAGCGGGAGACGATGACGCCAAGAGCAGCAAACAGAGACCGGCGATCACGAAACCGGGCTGCAGCCGTAACCGGACCGTATCCACACAGGGATCCACGAATTTATTAAACCATGCAAAACGACCATTGAAAACACCGAATCTGAATAACCGCCTGAGAGAAGCAGTACAGGTTGAACTGTTTTTTTCGAACATGTCACCCCCAGATTGATATCTCATTACAACGAGGCTGCCGAGTATAAGAGCACCAGACTCCTGAGAATCGATCGCGACTGAAATTCACCGATTCAGATCCGGAAGCTAAAAAGCGCAGAACCCGGATTCGATTACCAAATTATACACGAAACCGGAGATACCCGCCATTCGAGTCACCGGGCATCTTACGGCGTTATATCGAAAGCGCCGCTTCCTTCAACCCACACCTCCGGTAACTCGCCGGTCCGGAGGATCAGCGTATATCCGTTGCCGGGCGGGGCGTACGGAGGTACTTCCACTCCCAGGGTTCCCGAAAGGGATTCTCCCGGTGCGAGTTCGATTTGCACAGGTCCGGCTACCGGCCCGCCGGGCACTGGAGAGCCGTTGGGTAACAGGGCAGCGAGCCATGCTTCGCAATCGACCGTTCCCAGGGACCGGTTGCTGATGTAATAATCGAAACCGAGCACTTCCCCGGGGGATACCGACGCTTCAGGAACGACCTGGACATCGAGAACCCAGGGCTCGAGCAGAAGCTCCCTGAGAATATAATCCGTATTGGTCCGCATCGCCGTGTGATCGAACCGGTAAGGTCGTCCGCTGATGAAAGCGGCGCGCCCGCCTTCGGGCCTGTATTCACCGCCCTGGTCGGGGGCTCTCCAGGTGCCTATCCCTCTGTGCCCGCTGAATCCCCGTGTATCAATAAACATCAGTTCGCTTTCGGGTTGCGTGAAGGCCGTGTCGAACACGGCGCAGTAACTCTGCATGCCGTCGAAGGGCATGTCGACCAGGCCCTCCCGGACAGCTTTGCAGTTGTCGAGAGTATTCATCGATGCTTCCCGCCAGGTCAGACCGAGATAGTCTTTCAGAGTGGAGATCATAAAATCCTGCCCCATCCGCGTCATAAGCAGGAGATTGCCCCCCGATTCCAGATAAGGGAATACCGGGGTATCGAGCCACTGGGAAAGATCGCCGAAATAATTGTTCCCGATCCATACTACTGTCGAGAAACGTTTCAATATATTCACCGGAACAGGGCCGTGACCGAGCGGTTCAGGCAGATAGGGGGGATAACCGGCCAGGTTGAAGAGATCCCAGAATCTGAACGGAAGGGTTCCGGTAAATATCGAATCTTCATATGCAGAATAAATCTCGTTCCCGTAGGTTCCCCAGGCTACCCCGTTCACCACGAGGATCCCGCTGTCGAAAGTGGGATTCGAAACAGGTTCATACGCCAGTTTCAGGATCCAGTCTTCCGGATCGAGCAGCAAGTCAAGGGGTTCGGTTTCGACATGCAGCTCGAACTGCTGTGCCTGTTCAGTATTCTGAACTACGAATATTTCGCTCCCGCTTCCGGTTTCCACCTCGATGTCGATCGGCATTTCGAAGAAGGTTCCGGTTTGAGATTGCGATATTGTCAGATCGATCACATATCCATCCCGAACCGGACGAGCTTCCCATGAATAGTTGTAGACAGGATAGTATTCTCCGTAGATCCACTGTTCGAAGAAATAGTCGAGGTCCAGGCCTGAAACCTGCTCGCAGATATCCCGGAAGTCTTCGGTCGTGGCCGAGCCGTACTGGTAACGGGTATCCTGGTAATAAGCCTGAAGGGAACTGAAAAAGTTATTATCACCGACAACGTGACGGAGCATGTGGAGGATCCAGGAGCCCTTGGCGTAAGATAACCCACCGTGGAATATACGGTTCCAGTCGGATAGGTCCGGCACGTAGATGGTACCGGGCCCCAGGTAGCGGTTCTGACTCATTTCATCCCTGAATGCCTCTGTGCCGTAAACAACCTCCGTATACAGCGCTTCGGAATATGTTGCGAAACCCTCATTCAGCCAGATGTGGTGAAAATCTTCGCAGGTTATCATGTCTCCCCACCACATGTGGGCAAGTTCATGGGCGATAAGTGACTCGCTCCAGCCGCCCATGCTGGACAAAGTCTGGTGTTCCATACCGCCGGGCCACCCGAATTCGGCGTGTCCGTATTTTTCTTCGAGAAACGGATACTCCCCGAAAAGCTCCGAGAAAATCGTCATCATACCGGGTAAAAGCCCGTATGTAGCCTCGACCTTTCCGATATGATCGGGAAAAACGAAGTGCCTGATTTCCATGGAGTCGGAAGGTGAATAATAATAATAGTCCGAATATGTTTCGTAGGCGTAAACCGCCAGGGAAACCAGGTAAGTGGCTATCGGGTATCCTTCATGCCACCAGTAGGTGGTAGTACCGTCGGTTCCCTGCGTTGTCTCCCGCAGCAGACCGTTCGATGCGGCGATCATGTCCTCCGGCACGGTCAGCCTTATATCCACCGAATCGGGCTTATCGTGAGAAAAATCCTTGCAGGGCCACCAGGTTCTGGCACCGAAGGGTTCACTCAGACTCCATACGAGGTCTTGTCCTGCATGATGGTCGAAGCTGAACGCACCGGCCGACGGGGACGGAGTTCCCTCGTACACGGCACTGATCGAGATCTCTTCTCCGACTCCGTAGCTTCTATCCAGATCTATCGTCAGGATATTATCGGCCTGAGAAAAAGTAGTGGGTGAGCCGTTTACCGAACAGACGGAAACACCCATATTATCGTACAGGTTGAGTTCGAGTGTCGATAATGTTCCGGTAACGCCCCTTACTGTTGCGGACACTTCTCCACTGACAGTTTCCTGGATAACATCAATCGAAAGCCTGAGATCGTAATACAGAGCATCATACTGCTCCATGTTCGGAGTAGGCTCGCTCTCCGTGTCCTTGCTACATCCATATAGGAAAGCTTTATTCTCGGCATGATGATACGCCGGCGGCAGATCCACCTGATCAAACTGGCTGATATCATCCTGCGGTGAAAATATGGCTGCGGATACTCCCGTAATTACCAGACCGGTAAAAACCGGCAGAAAAACGAAAAGAAAACCGGCGGTAAGCAAGTTGCGATTCAAATGTTCTTTCATCATTTCTCACTTTCCTGATTTCAGAATTATAGACCGGGAATAATCCGAAAACAGTTTCACGCACATGTTCACATTCAATAATTCGGGCGGACATTCTCCAGCAGAACAGATCCGCCCGGGAGGGCTTTCGTGTGCAAAGTAAAATATCCCGGACACTCGTTTTTGCCGGATATTTAAATCAAATTCCACCTGCCTTGAGGTTCGATTTAGGTATGCGGATCAGGGAATCTGCAGTTCCACAACACGGGTGAGTCTGCCGTATTCCTCGTCGAAAACCAGACCCTGGAGATAAAGAGTCTGACCGCTCCAAACCGGATCGATTGGAAGGACTACCTCGTATGTACCGAAAAAATCCAACCTTTTTGAGCTGAAGATCTCTCCTATTTCCAAATCAACCCCGAGAAGACCGTACTGAGTTTCGAGTGAATCAGGTGCCAGTGACCAGGCCATGTAAGACCGGCCCGACTGCCATCCACCCAATCCTGCAACCAGCGCTTCGGGTTCCAAATCGCTGTTATCGACCCAGAACGGCGGTTCAGGGCAGGAAACTCGTTTCATTACGGGTTCCACTTCGATCCCCTCTCCGAGCAGATCGATGTAAAGCGGTTCAAGATTCAGCATTTCAGCGCGCAGAACGCCCGTGACAAGCCTGCGATGCATCCTCGCCTGCTCTGCCCCCGGCATAGGCTCGCCATCCGGGGGATCATCAAGGCAGCCGGTATGCCCCATGCCCTCCACCAGGTAGAAAATATTCCGCTCGGCTGATGATGCATTCAGATACCACTTGTATACATCCTGAGGCGGAACTACCCAATCCACTTCCCCGGCTATCTGGAATGCCCTGCCCGTGAAGGCTTGCATATTGGGGACACCCTCTGTCATGAAAGCCGATTGAAGTCCGATAATCGTCCGGACCCGTGGTTCTATTCCGATCAGGAGAGAAAGGGTGCCACCACCCATCGAATGACCGACCTCCGCCCAGTCACCGTCTCCCGTCATACCGTAAAGCCAGCTCAAGGGCTCACCCGCCTCATATTCCACCCAGTGAAGAAAGGATCTTGTATCGCGGGCATATTGATCCGTATCCGGAAAGAAGCCCGTTTCGGTTCCGGTGGATGCCACGACGAATCCCCAGCTCGCGATATGTGTGCACAGGTTATCGTAATTGGACGGGCGTCCGAGATATCCGTGCTGAAACCCGACCAGAATGTAGGGGCCGTAGGATGGATCGGCTTCCGCACCCATTCCTGCCTCCACCCCCGGGTAATACATCCGGCCGTTTATTTTGCCCTGCCCGAATATTTCATCTTCGAACTGGACATCCCTCCATCCTACGGGAAACGGTCCAGGATCCTCGATAGCCTGCGAAAAAAGAGGGGTTCCGGCAAGCAGCAGCAGGATGAGTGAGAGCGTGCAACTTCTTAAAAGGCAATTCATATGCACCTCCGGTTCAGGGTGAATCGAATATCCCCGAAAAAGGGTCGCTCGAAAATTATAACCGGGAAAAGGGCGGCTCTGCCAGCCGAGAGTGCTTTTTAACCGCTATACTGTAAGAAATTTCTTTTAAGGTGTATTGTTCCCATGGGAAACAGGGAGCTTTCCGGGGAAGAGACGCGGCTCCTGGAGTGCGATCCGGATGAACTCGGCGAGGGACCATGCCTGGCTGGTCGCTCCACCGAATTCCTCTTTGCCCTTTGTGTCGGCGCCATCCCGGATTTCACGGAGGCTGCCGACGCAACCTTCATTCAGGATCTCATGATACAGGGGTTTGAACAGCTCCCTGGCGGAATCCAGCTCACCGACCGCCAGCAGGCAACTTATCATCGGCCCTGTCAGCCATTCCCATACATCACCGTTGTGATATGCTTCATCATAGTAATAGTTATCCAGATCGAGGTGAAGCGGGTGAAAATCCGGATCTTCCGGATAAAGGGAGGTAACGCCATGAGGCAGGACAATGGTCTCAAGGGCGGTACGAACCACCGATTCCATATAATTGCTATCAATCAGGGGTTCGTTGAAGAATCTTTCCGCATCCACTGCTTCCGGCAACCCTCGGAAATCCGCGGCATCAAGGGAAACCCAGACCGCAAGAATCGCATTCGGCCTGATCTGCGTATCCGGGGTATCGTCGGAATCCAGATGGTCGAAAAGATAATGACGCTCTTCGTAGCGAAAGAATTCGTTGAACGTGGATTTCAGCCGGCGCGCACGCTCATCCCAGGCATCAGCCAGTTCGGCGAGTTCGCCGGGGTGTGGAAAATCCGGGGAAGCAAGGTGTCTTAATGGGGAGTCGGGCTCTGACGATTCCAGTGAATGGAGAACCATTCCCGCCCAGGCTGAACCCACAAGGAGACCGTGATGGAAAAGCGCCTGGACCTCTACCGCCCTGTTCCCTCTTGGAGTGAAAGGAGATACTTCCCCTCCCGCATCCATCCACGTCTCACCTTCCCCATGGGTCAGGAATCCTGAACCATCAACAGCTTTCGCGATGGCGCCCTCGATAGCGCGTTCAACCCGTGGAAAATTCACGATAAGGAACTCGTCATCACCGGTGATCCGGTAATATTTCCACGCAGCGCGAAGCAGCCACCAGGTGCCGTCGACTCCTGCGTACTGCAGCTGATCGGGATTGACTATATTGGGAAAGCGGCCAAGTCTGGAGCTCTCGGGATCTGATTCCTGGTGGAGCATGAATGAATCCAGGATCTCCCGTGCATCATCATAAGCACCCGTGGAAAGGCAAGCGCCCGGAAGACATATGAAACTGTCGCGTCCCCAGTAATTCGGGAACCAGTGGAACCCGGCGTATATTCCCTTTCCCCGCTGGTTCATGATCATATTGTCCATCGAAACCATCGCCCATCGAAGGGTTTTATCGGCCTCGGGGTCAAGGGGGGGGAGCGTTGCTCGAACGAACAACTGCTCGATTCTCGAAAGCTTTCTTACCTTCTCAATCTCGAAATTTTCTGACAGAATTTCAGCGCACCGGGCGGCCTCGACCGCCGAACCGCCCAGACCGAACGAGAATATAACCGATTTTTCGCTGCCGTCATCCAGTCTGACCCACAATCTTCCAGGCGAAAACGGGTTCGTTCGTGACATCGCCCGGCGGGCCGCATCTTTAGGATAATTTGTGGGACGGATGATCTCATTTTTAAGAAAAGACATTTTTTTATCAGCCGTAACAGCTACCCATACCGGTCGCTCCGGTGGAAGCGCTTTGTCGATTCGACTGATAAACAGTGTGTTCAGTTCGGCTTTCCATATGATTTCGTATTCAGGATTCGGAACATCCCATAAAAACCGCATATCGAACCAGGGAACGAATGCACAGCGGTTCCCCAGTTCACCGCTGAACCGGACTAAGAGGCCGTTTTTCTGATCAGGCAGGCAGATCTCCTCGAAAACCCGGGGATCAGAATATTTTCGTTGGATTGTATGGGGGAAGGCTGTGGCTTCTTCAATATTTTCGGGATCGAGCAGTTCTCCACCGGTGTAAAGATTCCATGAATCGACATATTCGTACATCCCGTTGAACAATCCATGGTAGCTGCGGCTGTTGGCGCCGGCAGCTTCGGTGGAAAAATGTGTCGCCCCCTTGTTTGTATAGATGATTTCACGTGAAGCCCCCGAAGGAACCAAAATCTCCCACCGCTCTTTGATTTTCGCCATCTCCCTGGCTGAGCCGGATCCTTCCATCAGAATATTTTCCTGAGAAGGGGCATCCCGTCTCTCAGCGAAGCATCCCGAAATTATTATCAGTGCAATAACTCCCCAGAATAAGGGTATTGGAACGAACGACCTTCCGGATCGAAGAAAAAACCCTGCAGGTTCCATGTATAAATCCTCAGCCGGGAACAAAGCGGCAGGTTGATTGGGGGGGGCGAGGAAGATTGTATCCTCGGAAACGCCACCGCTGTTCCCGTCAGGCAGCCCACCTGGAATCAGCTGCGAAAAAAAAGCTGAAAATGCCGGTGCCTATTCCTGGATATACACCCCGAGGAATCCGTTCGGAATTGTCAGGGTGATTTGTTCATCCCCTCTTCGTAAAACCACATCCACCTTTTCAGTTTCAACTTCCTTCTTCAGCTTACCCAATCCTTTGATTGACGTGACGGGCTGACTATTATAGCTGATGAAAACATCGCCCACCGCAGCACCTGCTGCTTCCATATT
>CAYMWF010000013.1:0-36678 GCA_964394085.1 uncultured Gemmatimonadota bacterium
CCCCCGCGGGACAGGACATGCTGCCGGTCATTAAAGATTGTATTTTTTGATCTTTCGGTAGAGGGTCCGCTCACCGATCCCGAGAGCGAGCGCCGTATTCTTCCGGTTGCCATTGTTGGCGAGAAGCGCACGCCTGATTACCTCCCGCTCCATGTCCTCGAGGGAATGCTCCCTGGTTTCCCCGCCATCCTGCTCATCCTCGAATTCGAAATCAGCTTCCATTACCGGCTCCCGCCTGAAATCCTGAATAGGTCCGGATTGCACCCCGTCGATATCGAACGGCGCATCCATCCCGGCGCCTGCAACTCCCTCCCGCCCACGCCCGGAGGCCGGAAATGCCTCGCTCAGAATTTTCCTCACCTCGGCTATCTCGTCCCTCAGGGCCAGTAATGTTTTGTAGATGATTTCCCGCTCGATCTCGTCCTTCGGACGCTCGATCAGCGAAGGCAGCATCGGATTCGACGGCCCCGGCGAGTAGATGGACTCCGGAAGCGCGTCCGGTTCGATAAGTTTTCCCGGGTGAAAGATCATGGTGCTCTCGATGATGCTTTTGAGCTCCCGGATATTCCCCGGCCATGAATACCGGGTTAGAAAATTCATCGCAGCCGGGGAGAAGCCGGGGTGAGGTGTATCGTTCTTCCGTATGAACGTTTCCTTGAAAAAGTCGACGAGAAGCGGGATGTCCTCTTTCCTCTCCCTGAGCGGAGGAACATTCAGCAGGACGATTTTCAGCCTGTAATAGAGATCTTTTCGGAAGCGTCCGGCGCGAACCTCTTCTTCGAGATTCCTGTTGGTGGCCGCAACTATGCGTGTATCGACGGGTATCTCCTTCGTTCCGCCTACACGGATGATCCTGTAATCTTCGAGCACCCTGAGAAGCTTGACCTGGAGAGAAAGAGGCATTTCACCGATCTCGTCTAGGAATAAGGTGCCGCCGCCGGCAACTTCGAATTTACCCTGCTTGCTCTCGTGCGCTCCGGTGAAGGCCCCCTTTTCATGACCGAAAAGCTCGCTTTCGAGAAGCGTTTCGGGAATCGCGCCGCAATTGATCGGATAGAACGGACCTGCGGACCGGGAAGATGCGTCATGCAGGGAACGCGCAACGAGCTCCTTCCCCGTGCCGCTCTCTCCGGTGATCAGAACCGTCATCGGGGTCGGCGCCACGAGAATTATCGATTCCACGAGCTCGATAAAGGCGGAGGATTTCCCTATCAAGCGCCCGCCCGTCAGGATCCGGTGCTTCTCGAGCTGCTTGTGGACCAGGCTTCTCAGCTCGGCGGTTTCCCAGGATTTCACCAGGAAGTCGCTCGCTCCCCGGTTTAAAGCATCCATCGGGATCGTTTCCCGGGCGGTGGCCGGCACGAGCAGAATCAGAGAGACGGTGTCATGTCTTTTCCTTGCTTCCGCAAGTACTTTCATGCCGTCGCAATCAGGAAGATCGAGGTCGAGAATGACCAGGAATAACCCCTTTATTCCAAGATTCGTAATCACTTCAGGACCTGTGGTCACTTCGGTAATATCGACATCGAAGGCGGATACGGCCTCCCGGATTTTCATTATTTCCTGATTGCTCGCCGATGCGATCATTAGAATCGGTTTCATCTTTTTCAGCTTTCCCGGACTCGAAGGCGTTTGGTTTCGACGCAGAGTTCTGCCAATCTGGCAGTCCGGCATGACAATAGGTGAAAAAGACTGGACTGTCAATGCCGGAATCCCCGGATATTCAATAGCTCTGAAGGGCTAATAATCGCTTGACAGCTTGAAAAGGTTCCCCGGATAATGGCGCCTTTTCGGGAATTCCGTCCCGGCCGGGTTAACCGGCTTGCACCATCACCCGCACGCAATAACCTTGATCCGGTTAAACGATCATGCGGTTGAAGGGAGAGTAAAGAATGAAGTTCGAAGTAGCTGCCGAGAATTGCACCGGTTGCAGGCTCTGCCAGCAGATATGTGCCATTTCTCACTTCGGCGAGCAGAACCTTAAGAAGATCGCCATAGGAATTACGGCCGAGTTCCCATCGCCGGGAAGGTATACTCCCCGCGTCTGCACCCAGTGCGGCGTCTGCGAAGAAGTCTGCCCGGTCGGCGCCGTCGAAGAAAAAGAGGGCGTATTCGTCATCGACGAGGAAGAATGCACCATGTGCGACATTTGCGTGGATGAATGTCCCGAAAATGTAATGTTCCTTCACGACGATGTCGAAAAACCGATCAAGTGCGACAACTGCTGGGAATGCGTAAGCGTCTGCAATACCGGTGCGATTACCTGCACGGAATAAACCTGTTTCACCCCGGCCGTGCGGAGCTCCTTGTACGTGCCGGATATTCCGCCTGCGGCGGCGACCGCCGGCGGGCGAGCTGAGAAGGGGCAATTCGAAAATCTTCCGGAACCTGCCGGGTTGAAGACGCGACAGCGCACCCGGAACAGGCTTTCAGCCGGAATCAACACTGGAGATATACCATGTCCGGACTCGGTGGAACAACGCTCTGGATAGATCTCGACGAGGGAACCGTCAAGCGGGAAAAAACCTCTGTAGAATTCATGAAGAAATGGCTCGGCGCCCGTGGAGTAGTGGCCAAGCTGCTTTTCGACGAAGTGCCGAGGGATGCCGATCCTCTCGGGCCGGAGAATATCTTAATCGTGGCGCCCGGGATCATGACCGGGTCTTTCGTGCCGGCCGGTTCGAAGTGCGGATTCGGCGCCATCGGACCGGCGACCAACAGTCACGCCGACTCGAGTGTGGGCGGCCATTTCGGCCCCGAACTGAAATTCGCCGGATACGATCTTATCGTGTTCCGCGGCCAGGCGAAGGAGCCGTCCTATCTCTATATAGACGACGACAAAGTCGAGTTGCGCACGGCCGGGGACTACTGGGGCCTGGGCTCGATGGACGCGGAAGAGAAATACAAAAAAGACCTCGGCGAAGATTACCAGATAGCCGTGATAGGACCCGCCGGAGAGAACGGCGTGGTCTTCGCCTGCATCTCCCACGATTTCGGCAGGCAGGCGGGCCGGAGCGGCATGGGTGCCGTTATGGGCTCGAAGAACCTCAAGGCGATAGCCGTCAGGGGAACCAAGGCTCTTCCCGTCGCCGATCTCGAATCGCTTACAAAACAGACGAAGGACATAATAAACCGGACGAAAACCCACCCGAACATGGCGCCCTGGCAAAAGCTCGGCACGGCGCTCTTCGTCGGATGGGCCAATGAACACGGCACCTTCCCCGCCTATAACTTCAAGTCATCCTATTACGACAACTGGGAAAAGATAGACGGAACCGTGCTGCGCGAAAAGCTGGTGGTGGCGGACAAAGCCTGTTTCGGATGCTGGATGAACTGCGGCAAATACTCGAAAGTGGATATCGAGGGTAAAGAAACCGTTTTCGTCGAAGGCCCCGAATACGAAACCATCGCACTCGTGGGCGGTTCATGCGGCATGGACGACATCGGGAACGTGGCGTACGGCAACTACCTGTGCGACAACCTCGGTGTGGATACCATCAGCGGCGGCAGCGTGGTGGCCTTCGCCATGGAATGTTTCGAAAAGGGGATAATCACGAGCGAGGACCTGGACGGGCGGACTCTCGAGTGGGGCAGCATAGAAGATTTCGAATTCCTGATGAAAAAAATAACCTACCGTGAAGGCATCGGGGATCTGCTGGCCGGCGGAACCAGGCGGGCTGCAGAAAAACTGGGCGGCGACAGCATCGAGTTCGCCATCCAGGCCAAGGGGCTTGAATACAGCGGCTACGAATGCCGCTGGATTCCATCCCAGCTCCTTTCGTTCAGGACGGCGGACATCGGCGCTCACCACAACCGGAGCTGGGCCGTGACCGTGGACATGGAACTGGGCCGCGACGTTGCCGAGGGCAAGGCCGAAACCGTGGTGTATCTCCAGCATATCCGCCCCCTGTTCGATACGCTGAGTATCTGCAGGCTTTTCTGGGGTGAACTGGACGTGATGCCGGAAGAATACCTGGATACATTAAAATACGTGTCCGGATGGGACATGGACTTGAAAGAACTTCTCATCATTTCGGAGCGGATCTGGAACATGAACCGGGCCCATCTTCTACTCCGGAACGGGGGTCCCGGAAGGCGCCACGAGCGGGTGCCCGCGCGTCATTTCGACGAAGAAGTCCCCAACGGTCCGGCAAAGGGCAAGAAAATACCGCTCGAAATGGCGGAAAGCATGCTGGACGACTATTATCGCGCCCGCGGATGGGACCTGGAAGGCAACCCCTCGAGAGCGCTGCTCGAGGATCTCGATCTCGGCTATGTTGCGGATGAGCTTGAAAAAGCCGGCTGCCTGGGTAAAGATCCCGAAGAGGGCATCCCGGCGGTCCGCGGCAGGGAGCTGAAACCGAAAGCGATGTGACCGGCGCCCGCCCGATCGGCTGCAGGGCTGAAACCGAAAGCGATGTGACCGGCGCCCGCCCGGTCGGCTGCCGGGCCGAAACCGACATCGCCGGAGGACGAAAAGGATATGGAGATTTTTCTGAAAAGCGGCGGCAAGCTGCGGACTTTTCTCGAACCGGATGTGGATGAATATACCAGGCGCGTCGAGATCGAAGAAGGATTGACCCTCGAAGAGATCCTGGCCCGGCTCAGTGTTCCGAAGGGCACAGTCGCCTTTGCCTTCAGCCAGAACGAGGGAAAAGTTCTCAGGCTGAGCTATGTGCCGAAAGACGGCGATATCCTGACTCTGCAACCTCCCGTTTCCGGTGGGTAGCGATAAGCGTCTCCCTCTCTTTCGCCCCCCTTATTCCTTCGACAATTCGATTAGTACGAGCTCAGTATAAGCCGTGCTGGCGGGCCCCGTACCGTCGTAGTGAGCCACCAGCACGATAAGGCTGCCGCCTCCCGGAGACCATGCGCTGTCCGAAACCACGGTACGCGGAGCCTGGTTGTGGGGATGATCGGGTTCATTGTAATAGGTGAGCCTCTGCTGGTTGGAGCCGTCGCTGTTCATGATCCACAATTCCGTCGCCAGGTAGTAACGCCAGTCGTCCGGTCCCATATCCTCCGGCCAGTCTATATCCAGGCCCGCACTCGACATCCAGACGATATTCCCGCCGTCCGGAGACCAGTGGGCGTGTTCATCCCAGTCTGCAAAGGTTGTTGTCAGCCTGGTAAGGTTTTCGGTCTGCAGGTTCATTGTGCAGATATCCATTCCGAGCTCGTGCTGTCCCTCCATGATGTTACCGGTGAACATAATCTCCTCCCCGTCGTGCGAGAAGGCGTGACTCTCGTAGAAACCGGACTGGACCGCGGGATCGAAAGTTTCCACATCTCCAAGACCGGGAAGGTCGACGCCGTTATCTTCGAATTGCGCCACCTTCAAAACCCAGCGTCCCCAGTACGCCGAAGCATCCTCTCCCACGCGCTCGGCCCAGAGGAGCCTGCTCCCGTCGGGTGAAAACTGCGGATGGATAACCCCCTGGGCATCCAGGACCGCCGTCTCGATTTCGGTAAGCTGCCCGAACTCGCCTCCATCTGCACGGGCGACCCACAGGTTGCAGTTCACACCCTTGCCGGGGATCGCGTGTTCGTCGTAAATGTCCGGCACATCCTCGTTCTCGGCTGTGAAAACGAGATATTCGCCCGACGGGTGCCACGCGGGGTTGCCGTTGTGCTTCTGCGGCACCCCCGCAACCTCGTGAGTCAGCCAGGTTTCCCCCGCCGGGTCATCCATGGAAAATATTATCACGTCGTAATATTCGTCGTACAGCATCCGTGCCGAGGCGACAAGGTTCCCGGCGGGGAGCCAGTCGACGCTCTTGCCGTACTCCTTGATGTTGGTGATACTTGTAACCGACCAGTTGTCCCCAACGTCGCCGGGCTTCGTCAATTCCTCGAAAAAACAGGAAGAGACAAACAACGCACCCAGAACCAATAAGACCGAAAACAGCAGTTTCATTTCCCAAGCCTCCTGTTCCTGGAGAAGCACCCTCCTCAGTCCGTTTGAGCTGATCGGACGATCATGAGTCGCAGGATTCAGATGAACAGCTTATCGAATATAACCCTCATGTCTCAACCGCAATCTGTCGAGAAATGAGGGTTATGGATTTCTGGTATGAAATGTCTTTGATTGGAACCGGGAAGCCGGTTAAGGCGGGTGACCCGGGTTGTTTTCTTGATTTTTTATTGCAATGGTCTGAAAAGATCACCCGCCGTATCGGTTTATTCGGTAATAGTGAAGCAGAATGTATCGTTTCCGCGGAGGTCCTCCGGGTAGTTGCCGAGCCTGGCTTCGTAGGTAAATAACCCGGGAGGTGCGTGTGAAGGCACCGTATGAGTCACTGTTCCTTCGTGGTTTTCACCCGGGGAGAGAGTGATCGAGACCGGCTCCATTGCCGGGCTCAGCACCTCCCTGTGGTCCAGCCAGACCGCAGTCCAGATTTCCAGCGTCACGGAGGCGTCCGACAGGTTCGTATAGCGGTAACCCGCTTCGAAAACATCTCCCGGAGCGACTTCGGGGGTGGTCGTCCAGGCTTCTACCTCGTACGGAAATATCTCATAAGGATTATTCGCCAGCTTGGCCAGGAGGTAAGCCGCGTAAAAGTTTTCTTCGCACAGCTCCGGAATCTTCGAATCGTCCGGCCAGAAGGTGGTGCCCACCTCGCTGGTGAAAGCCAGAACCTTCTTCTTGCGGTTCCTGTCGCCGTACATGAAATCATCCATCTCGCCGTTGCAGTTGTAAATCGCGCCCATGTTCGGGTTGCCGTATGTATACCCGTTGAATTTCGTCGCTTCCTCCCCGATCGTACAATAGAACTCGTGATCGACCGTGTTCAGATCTTTATAGGACCACGGGAAGAGGAACAGCCTGCTGTAACTGTGGTACGACATGGAAAACGTGAAATCGACCTGCCTGGCAAGGTCTTCGATCGCCTTGATTTCAGGCTCGGACGCAGGTGCTTTGCCGCGGTAATCCTCCATGAACTTGAACGGGGAAGAGCCGGAGTTGTTGAATCCCCACTTGTAGCTGTGGTTCCGGTTTAGATCCACACCCCAGAGAAGCACCAGCGGCGAGCCGTTCCTGTTACGGTTCTTCCGCCACATGATGTTGCCGCCCTCCACGGTGATATGACCGTCCACATTCACGATGGGAACGAGCCAGATCTCGGTATTGTCCACCATCTCCGTCACCTCGGGATCCACCCCGTACCCGGAAGTAAAGTAATCGATCAGGTACATCACTATCTCCGGAGTGATGATCTCCCTGGCATGATACGCCCCCACATACAGAACACCCGCTTCTTCAGGGTCTTCGACATCCGGATCATCCGAAATCTTCAGAGCCCAGATATCGTTATTCTCCTCGCCCATATTGACCTTTTCCCAGCTGTCCCCGATATCGTAGAGCCTGGTTATGCCGGGAAACGCCGCGGCGATATCTTCGAGATACTGAACCATTTCTTCGTAGGTCCGGTAATTTCCCATGAAACCGTCGTAGTTGATCCGCTGCTGATAATATTCCTCGAGATCGTCGATAATCGTCGAGCCGGTATATCCCAGTATCCGCATATATTCCCTTTCAGCCGGAGAAACCAGCAGATCGAGGTATTCCCCGGGGCTGAAGGCCGCAATGTCGAAATGGTACCGGAAATCCAGCAGATGCTCCACCTCCTGGACCGTCAGATAATCGTATCTGACCAGGCTGACCTTTCCAGGATCAGGACCCGCAGATGCGATCGCCGTTGCCGAAGCAATCGTTATAAAAAGGAAAATGGTCACACCTCTAAGAATCGCTTTTTCCGCCTTACGCATTTTCACGATACTCCTCCATCCAGAAATAGATACGAAAACGCTTTTGTGTAAATAACCTCCAGATGTCTTTTATTTCATCGAAACAAATGACGAACTCGTTTGTCCCGCAACCTGTCAGCGATCAACGCCGCAATCAAATATTAACCCCGATTCAATGAAATACCATTTTCTCTTTGGTAACACGGATTCTTTCCGGGAATTCGCCTGCTGATGCCGGCAGGTCAGTGAGCTTGCACGGCTCCTCGCAACGATCCTCCGGGAGCCGGTTTTACCTCTTGCCACGATCCGGATTTTCACATTTAATTACCGCCATGCGCGAACGCAACATCCTTTTATACTTTGTATCATCATTGCTTATCGTTGCAGGACTGCTGGTTCTGAGCGAGCAGGCGATCATACTTGAACAGGACGAAGCCCCGGAGCTGTTCCTGCTCAGCAGGCGCTGGTCGGGAGAATACTACTTCGACGGGATTCTTCACCTGCTGAAATTCCATATGATACAGCATCTGCCGGATGAAATTTCCCGGGTTTCTCCTTTTCACCTGGAAGTCCGTTTCAGAACGAAAAAATCACCCGACAGATTCAAATTCTACTTCGCATCGTCTGCAACCGGACAGTTCTACTTCTATTATAACGACTCGAACATGTCGGAAAGCGGTGTCTTTTTCGAAAAGGATTTTTCGACTTCGAAACTATTCGATTTTTCGACCATTCATCCCGGAAACGAAATCAGATTCGAGGTGTTTTCGAGGGAAAACGAATTAACCGTTGAATTTAATGATATTCCGTTCACAACCGGGCTTGCTGAGAAGATCGATCATATCACCCTCAATATCCTCAACTGGCCTTTTTACGCTCAATCCCTCCTAATCGACCACGTGGAAATCAGCCGGATAGTGATTGAAGACGGCTCGGATGTTCTTTACCCGGTGAAACTGTGGGATTTCGAGTCCCCGCCTGTTATTATTGATCTACCGCTCCTGCTGGGCCTCATGCGTTACTCGATCTGGACAATCGTTTTCTCTTTCCTTTTCCTTGTTCTGGCCGCGGCCCTGGCGGATATGACAGAAAACAGGCTGTTCCGCCATTTCTACAAAGAACGACGGGTGCCTCCGAACTTGCAATTCAGCCTCGTTCCGATTCGGTTCATGATGTTGTTCGTTTTGCGCTCGATCTTTGCACTCCCTGTTCTTTCGCTTATTCTATCGAGCCTTCTCGTGGCGGTTGTAAAAACTATCCCGCTCTTCCGGTCGGTTGAAGACTCGAGGGCGAAAAGACCGGCGAACAGGTTTGTTCATATCCACCTGGTCGCCGGCGCAATCATATATTCAGCCCTGGCGATACCTGTACTGAACCGTCTGACTACGGTATACGATCTTCCCGGCATTCTTGCCGTGGGAACACTTTTTTCCCCTCTCTGTCTGTTACTGATTATTTACTCACTGTCCCTGCATACGCCCGCCCCGACCTTCAATTTAGCCCTTCTTCAATGCGCCCTGTTTCCTGTTTTCAGGCTTTTCTGCCCTTATCCCGACTTTCCGCTGTTCCTGCTGTTGACCATGCTTCCGTGGATCATATGGAATGTAAGATATATTACCGTATCCCGCAGCGGCGGCAGGTTGAATCCGGCAGTTTCGGCCTTGATAATCCCGCTGGTTCTGGCAGGCGCGGTGGAACTGAGTATGAGAGGGAACGGGTTCGCCGGTTTGAAACTGGACTATCGCCAGAGGATTGCAAATCTGCACTGGGATTTCGAGGAGCGTACCGACCTGTTCGGCGGCCCGAAAAAAGAAGAAACCCTGGTTATCAGGGATTACGAATATTCCGTTCGCAAACCGGAAGGCAACAAGCGGATCGTGTGCCTCGGCAGTTCGAGCACGTGGGGTGTGGGATGCATCGAGCCGAATAACCAGTATCCCGTCCAGCTGGAGCGGAGACTCCGAGGGGAAACGGGTGATAATGTCGAAGTTATCAATGCCGGCATCATACCTGGTGCACCATTCACGATGCTCCTGATATACCTGGAGGGGGTTCTCGTAAACCTCGACCCCGACCTGGTGGTAGTCTACTTCGGAGACAATCACGATATATCCGGACTGCTCGAGTATTACGAGTCTCTCAAGTGTATCGTAAAAGACAACCCTTATATCAACACGAACGAAAAGATGTGGGCGGCCATGCAGCTCAGGATCCGGAACCCCATACTTGTCGACGGATTTCGTGCGCTTTCCCGATTCAGAAGTTTTGTAGCCGTAAACCTTCTTACGCAAGGGATCAAAAGCAGTATCGCCGGATCAGCGGAAACCGATCCGTTCGCGGCACGCAGGACCGACATCGCTTCCACCGTCGAACGTCTCGTGAGGGTCTGCCTGGACAACGGAATCAAGGTAATGCTTATTCCGGAAGTCACGCTGGTCGACGTATCGGCTGAAAACCGGTCGCATGCATATTACAATATCTTCGAGGATCAATACCTTGAGAATTCCGGGAAGGGCGTTTATTACCTCGATCTGCTGGACTACTTCAAAGACGTGATAAAGAACCTTCCCCCCCACGAAGAAAAAACCGCTGTGCTGGTGGATGAAATGCACCTGAGCGATTACGGTTACAGCCTGCTCGCTGGTAAAATCGCGGATTCGATAATAAACAACAGGATAATCGAGCTGTCACGATAGCTGCTTCGGGACGAATTTCACAAAGAGGTTTACAGCGAGAGCGCGGGGTTGGGGGTGACGCTCAGATCAGAATACTCCCCCCGCCGGACATAATCCCAGGCAGCCGCTGCTATCATTGCACCGTTGTCGGTGCAGAGTTCGACAGAGGGAAGGACGACCTCATAACCGCAGTTTCCCAATTCGACTGCGGCCCGTTTCCTCAACCGGGAATTCGCAGCCACCCCACCGGCCAGAACAATTCGATTTACTCCTTGTTCTTTCGCGGCGCGGCCGGTCTGCCTGATCAGAGGATCAATTACGGCTTCGAGATACGAGGCGAGAAAATCGGCCCGGTTCTTCCCGCTTCCGTATTCAGGATCTGCTTCGAGGCGGAGAAGCCCGGCGGTTTTCAACCCGGAGAAACTGAAATCCAGGCCCGGCCGGTTACGCAGAGCCCTGGGAAACCGTATTGCGGCAGGATCACCTCCCGAGGCGATCCGGTCGACGACAGGCCCCCCGGGATAACCGAGATCGAGAAGTTTCGCCATTTTATCCAGAGCTTCTCCCGCAGCATCATCGAGTGTTCTGCCCAGAATTGCAAATTCACCGAAATCACGAACCAGCACCAGTTCCGTATGACCGCCGGATACTACGAGAGTAAGAAACGGAAAATCCGCCTCCACACCGTCGAGCAGGTGGGCGAAGATATGCCCCTCCAGGTGATTTACTGCCCTGAATGGTTTACCGGTTGCGGATGAGACCCCCTTGACGAAGGAAAGACCCACCAGAAGTCCTCCGATCAATCCGGGACCCTCCGTTACCGCCAGAACGTCCAGGTCGCTCATGGAGACAGCCGCCTTATCGAGAGCATGTCCGACGATTCCGACGATCGAACGCATGTGCTCGCGGGACGCTAGCTCCGGAACGACTCCGCCGTATTCTGCATGGATTTCCTGCGTGGATAAAACATTCGAGAGGATACGACAGCCATCGGCCACAACCGCGGCAGCGGTTTCATCGCATGATGTGTCAATTCCGAGAATCAGCATCCGATTCGACTCTCACGGTTCGGGATTCAGTTCATTTAATGAATGCCTGAAAGTATTCCGGTTGGGAGGCGACCGCTTCTACTCCCCTGAATTCAGGAATTACAGCCTTGAGTTTTTCATCGAAATCGAAATAACGATGTTTGAGGTCGATAACAACCTGGATGGAATCAGGGTGAAGATTATCCAGAACATTTCTTGCGCCCTTGTAAGTAATATCGATTGTCGGAGGCTGAATATCGACCGTTCTTCCAGGGGGAATATTTATCGGTTTGATCTTGCAGGCTACCAGGGTTCGTTCAGCGATCCTCTCAAGCTCTATTCTCACTACAACCGATTCGGGAGAAGCCGAAAACCCGGGGATATCGGGCAGCTGAAGAGCTAGTTTCTTACTGGTCGAATTCGTCGAATCGACTTCATCGAAAGAATTGAAAGATTGAGTACGCAAAATTTCCAGGGCGGCAAGCGCTTTTTCCGGGCCTTCGACGATTATCGTTTGCGGTTGCCATGTCACCAGATCCGTAAGAACGAATCCGGGGGGCGATGAACCTATTACCGGCTCGACCCCTACCTCCCTGGAAACTTTTTTATCAAAAGAACAGAGTATGTAAGAAGGGACATTTCGTACTGAAATGTTGTAATTTCTTGGAATGGAGACTTTATCGCTGGAAAGATAAACAGGTGTTTCGCCAACTGTCTTCTGATCCTTGAAATCGAGCATGTAGGTAATCGATTTCGAACGAACTTTGAGAAATTGTCTGCCGTTCCCTCTTGCTTTTACCAGGATGTGGTCGGGCAGTTCGGATGTCAGCACAAGATCGGGAGGGATATTCTCCACCATGAGAGAGACGGGCAGGTCGAGTTCGTAAACCCTGACGGTTTTGACGTGAAACCAGAGAAGGATCGCTATCAATAAGACGATGATTTTAACGGGTAGTTGTTCAAACAACCAGTCTGGATAGTTGAATTTGGGAAGCATGCTTCCTCGCAGCAAAAGCTTTCGGTGCCGTCAGCCCTTTCCGGAATGCGGGAACCGCACAATCGTTCCCGTCGTTTAATCACGATTCGGGCACCACTTTGATTCCGTGGGTCAGAAGTATGGCAGTTGTAACGCCTCTGCCTTCTACAAGGCCGTCCCCAAGGCGTACCCGGTCAAATCCGCACGAAGGGCTGCGTTCTTTCATTATAGCGGTTTCCGCGGAAACAAGCCGCGCTATCTTCAGAGTCTCTTCCGCCCCCCTGATGAATGCGGCGGTTACGTCGATACCCTCATCGTTTACCAGGCGGGCTGAGCCGTTGAGCACATCCTGTCCGGTTCCGCCCCTGAACCTCGCGGCCGGGCGGGGAGTCGGCATTCCTCCCAGCTGCTCGGGACAGACCGGCAGAGCTCGCCCCTCTTTCACAAGGCGGAGAACACGGTCGGATGAAGTTGTTTTACCGTCATACCTGCACCTCAAGCCGGCGAGGCACGCACTCACCAGGAGCATTCCCCTTTCATCCGCATCATGTCCCCGGGCCTTCGTCATTCAAATTCGCTCCCGGCGGGGTTTCTCTTCAGTCTTCAAGGTGTCAACTTAATCCAGGTTTGACCGTCACTTCCGGATGAAGTATGTCAAGCCGAATTCGCCGCCGTCGAATATTGCAGTATTGTCGTTATCGCCGATCGTTAACGATACCGGGTATAAACCACCGTGAATACTGACCAAATCGTTTATTACGACACTCACCCCCGCATACAAGCCCAATCTGGTAATCGTTACCCCGCCCGAACCCGCCACGAGAATATTGACGCCGGCTTCAGCGAATCCGTCATTTTGAACGTCCCTGACAGGCCGGTGAGCCAGGGTAAACGCCAGGCGCGACCAGTAATCGGTATTGATGGAAGCCGTCGCCCGCACGGACAATATGTCTGTTTCGAATGTTATCTGTGGTGAAAAAACGGTGTTCGGAAATCCTCCGGATAAAGTCGCTCCGGCTCCCAGATAATTGAAATAATCGGGCAAATTCCCACCCGAAGCAAGGCTCGCCGCACACAGCAGTATGATAAAAACCGTCATCCCTTTCATCTGCAATTCCTTCCTTGAATCGACCCGGTTATTCCGTCGATTCTTCCCTGGTTACGATTATCCGGTATCCCGGGAGTCTTACCTCTTCTATACGGCAATTGGATTCCTGGAGATCTATTCCTTCTTCCGCCTTCGAGATACAACACTTGCGTTGCAGGCAGATTCGGAAAGCGTCTGCGGAATCACCAGCCGCCACCAACCGCCATCGCAGCGGTTCATTGCTGTTGTAAACCTTGTAAAGTTTCAAGTTCTCCATTGGGTTCTCCTCGAGGATGGTTTGTACCCGTCTTTAATCGTGCCGTTCCCTGTATTATCCCTTCATTGTGTCCGCCGGTGGACCGGGAAGGTAATACCTTTCGATCAAACCACATATTATGTGAGCCGCGGTGATGTGAGCCTCCTGTATCTTCTGTGTAGAAATCGAGCGCGCCACCAGGGCGAGATCGCACAGGGAAAGAGCTCCTCCACCATCGCCTCCCAAAAACCCGATTGTATCCATACCTGACGATTTAGCAATTTTCAATGCTTCCAGTATGTTTGACGAATTACCGCTCGTCGATATCACCCAGAGCACGTCACCGGGCCGGCCGAGAGCTTCAACCTGCCGTGAAAAAGCTGTTTCGAACCCGAAGTCGTTGCTGGCCGCTGTAAGGATGGAAGAATTCACCGTTAATGCGATTGCGGGTAGAGCTTTCCGGTTGTATGCAAGTTTCACCTGGAGTTCGCAGGCGATATGCTGAGCGTCAGCCGCGCTGCCGCCGTTGCCGCACAACAGGAGCTTTCCTTCCCTGTCGAAGCAGCGTATCACAAGGTTCACCACTTCCCGGATCACACTTGGAGAGAGGTTCCGCACTACTGATGCCGTTTCTTCGAGGGACCTGATAATATCGTTTTCCGCCTGATCCGCCATCCGATTCCACCTTCGCTATACCAGATAAGAGAAAAGATTATGATTCATGCCCGAGTAAACCGGTTCGCTGCTTTTCAAACAGCTACTCTTCGTCTGAACCTGTCCAGCAGGCGCCCCAGCGGGTTCTTTTTCAGTTTTCCCGGGTGCCGGGTCTGACCTGTCACCTGCACATTCCCGCCGGTGATGATTGCTTCCGGATTTTCCCAGAAAAGCCTGTCAATCTTATCCGCCATCTTCCATTCTTCGAGAATTTCCGCCGCGCCGCTGAGTATCATAGGTCTTGTTCGGCAATTGTGACCGTCGGAGCCTATGAAATGCACAAGATTACATTCAAGAAGCTTTCGCGCAGCCATCCTGACCTGGCTGCCGAAATTCCCAAGGAGGCTGTTGGCGTCGAGTTGCAGATAAATACCGTTCTCGACGAAGGGATAGAGAATTTCGGGATTCTGCGCCACCCGCCTGTTGCGCTCCGGGTGGGCCAGGATAGGGAAGTATCCCTCCAGGCGACTGTAGAACAGCGCATCATCCAGATCGACCGGCAGTTCCAGCATCGGAAGCTCTACAAGAAAATATTCTGTTTCAAACATCCGGAGGCCAGGCTCCTCAATACAGGCGAGCAGCGAGGCGGTTGAATAGAAAAAAAGCTCCGCTCCGGGGAAGATAAGAAGCGAAGAGCCGCTTTCTTTTAATTTTTCTCTGGTTCGCTCGAATTCTTCTTTGAAACGATTGATGTATACTGAATTCTTTGTTTCTTCGAGGTAGTGAGGAGTAGCGATTGCCTTGATAATCCCATCCTGGACGGCCTGGTCCGCCAGATCCAGCGATTCATTCATGTTCCTGGGACCGTCATCGAGCGTCGGTAGAAGATGGCAATGGATATCGAACATTAATCCACCCGGTTGAAAATAGCCCTCGGCGTGCAGTAACAGGCACCGGCAGTGTCCCGGCCGGGAAAAAAAAGACCGTCCCGGCAGCAGCAGGGTCCTATCATCCGTTGCCGGCTATCATTTCTTCAAATAAAACAAGCGCCTCTGACAGAACATTTTCGAGTGCCGCGGTGTCTGATGCTCCGCCCTGGGCAAAGTTCCTCCGCCCCCCGCCGCCGCCGCCCGCATTTTTCCCGAGCTTTTTAGCCGCTTTCCCGGCGTCGAAACCCCGCTCGATAGCTTTGTCGCTGGAAAAAACGCAGAACACGGGGCGGGAATCGATTGTTGAACCCAAAACTCCGGACACGCCTTTCTGCCGATAGTAATCGCCCATTTCACGCAGCGAGTCCATATCAGGTGTATCGACCATTTTAGCAACTACATGTAATCCGGAAATTACCTCAGGTTGTTCGGTTTCTGACGATCCTGTAGCAAGTTTCCGGGCGAGTTTCCTGTTTTCGCTGACAGCCAGTTTCAACTTCTGCTGCAACTCGCCGATCTTGCCGGTTACTTCTTCTCTGGTTGTTCGAAGAACGCCCGCCGCTTCATTGACGAGAGAATCAAGGTTCCGGAAATGCTCGAAAAAGGCCTGACCGGTGAGTGCCTCGATCCGTCTGACACCCGCGGCAATTCCCGATTCGGTTCTTATCGAAAAGAATCCGATCTCACCCGTTGCCCGTACATGGGTTCCGCCGCAAAGCTCTTTGCTTACATTATTCACTTCCACCAGGCGAACCGTTGTGTCGTATTTTTCACCGAACAGGGCTATAGCACCCATCTTTATGGCTTCGTCATGATTGTAGAGACCTGAATCGACGGGGCGGTTAGAGAGTATTTCGGAATTAACCGCTTCTTCAATCCTCCTGATTTCTTTTTCACTCAGGGGAGAAAAATGCGTAAAATCGAATCTCAGGTGGCTGTCGGTTACAAGTGAGCCCGCCTGGCGGACATGATCGCCCAGTACGCTCCTGAGCGCGGCCTGGAGAAGATGGGTGGCGGTATGGTTTCGTTCGATATCCCTCCGCCTTTTTTCATCGACCTGCGCCGTGCATGAAGATTGTGAGATCTCGCCACGGGTCAATTTACATATATGACAGATCTCTCCGGAAATCATCCGGGTGTCCAGCACTTCGAGTTCGTAGTCTTCGGAGGTTATGAGCCCCGCATCGCCGACCTGCCCGCCTGCTTCGGCATAGAACGGAGTGCGGGCGAGTACAACGAGTGAACAGCCCTCCCGGAAGGTATGCCGGATAATTCCGGTATTCTGCCCGGTCAGAGTATCGTATCCCGTAAACTCCGGTGTGGTTTTATCGTCGAATACAGTCCAGGCCGAATCGGGAATTGTTACCGCAGCGCCCACCCCGCCCGATTTTCGCGACTGCTCCCGCTGCTTTTCCAGAAGTTCGTCGAATCCTTTTCTGTCGACGAGAACCCCCTGTTTGCCCGCGACTTCTTCGATTATATCTACAGGTATACCTTCCGTATCACTCAGGCGGAAGCAGAAATCGGCCGGCAGTATTTCCCCTCCTGAACGCTCAAGTTTTTTGAGCTTGTCATATAACCGGTCGAGTCCTTTCCGGAGCGTATGCCCGAATCCCCGCTCTTCTGCAAGGAAGATCTCCTTTATGAACCGCTCCTGCTCAACGAGTTCGGGATAGGCTTCACCCATAATACCGGTAAGGGTCGGCACAAGCCGGTAGAGGAACGGTTCTTCGTGACCGAGGAAAAGACCGTGGGTAATAGCCCTGCGCATGAGCCGTCGCAGAACATAACCCTGCCACTCGTTCGATGGGTAGATATTATCTGCTATCATGAAAGAACAAGTCCGCATATGGTCGGCGATTACCCGGAAATAGAAGCCGCTTTCAGAATCGGGTTCATACGGTTTATTCAAAATGCTCGAGCATTCTTCTATCAGCGGTGAAATAAGGTCGGTTTCGTAGTTCGACTTTTTTCCCTGGATGATGCTTGCTATCCGCTCCAGCCCGGATCCGGTGTCGATACTCGGTTTAGGCAGGGGAGTCACCTTCCCGTCCTGATCTCTCTCATACTGCATGAAAACCAGATTCCCGACTTCCAGAAACCGGCCGCAATCGCATGAAGGATCGCATTCGGGTTTGTCACAGCCCGAGCCGTCGCCGTTGTCGAAAATGATTTCGGAGCAAGGTCCGCAGGGCCCGGTTTCTCCCATGCTCCAGAAATTATCTTTTTCGTCCAACCGGTAAATCCGGGAATCCGGCAGCTTCACGACCTTCTTCCAGAGTTCGCGGGCCTCGTCGTCATCGCGAAACACCGTTACAACAAGCTTATCTTCAGGAAGCTCCAGTTCTTTTACCAGAAGCTCCCAGTGGAATTCTATCGCCTCTTTCTTGAAATAATCACCGAACGAGAAATTCCCGAGCATTTCAAAGAATGTCTGATGGCGGGGAGTTTTTCCCACCTGGCTGAGATCATTATGTTTACCGCTGACCCGTATACATTTCTGCGAAGAAACAGCCCGGGTGTAGCTCCTCTTGTCCGTTCCCAGAAATACGTTCTTGAACTGAACCATACCAGCATTGACGAACAGGAGGGTCGGGTCGTCTTTCGGAACCACCGGAGAGCTCTTAACGATCTCGTGATCCCTTTCCTCGAAATACGTTATGAACTTCGTTCTTATCTCATTGCCTGTAAGCATTATTTTTTTCCCGTGCAAATAAAGCCCGCCCCACCCCTTCCCTGGAAATAATTCACGTCCGGGGAACCGCAAAAATTCCGGGGCCGAGGAGTACGGTCCGAGATGGATGAAACAGCCTGTTTAACGATCCGGTTGATTATTTTCTCGAATGAATCAACCCCAACTTCAGGGTTCGCAACCTATCCCCGATTCGGTCGAGAGGCCGCGGAATATACCATAGGCCCTTCTCTGCCTCAAGCGCCCTTTCCGGGCGCCCGGGCAGTATGAGATATCAATCAGCATCATCAGCCGGTAACCGCACGGTCCTTTATCGGCTTTTCTTTTTCAGTTTCAGCCGAATCTTCTTCTTCGGTTGGTATCAGCCCATATTTCTGTTTGATCTTGGTCTCGATTTCATTCGCCGTATCAGGATATTCCTTGAGGAACGCCTTGACATTCTCCCTGCCCTGGCCGATGCGTTCATCACCATATGAATACCAGGTGCCCAGCTTCGAGATTATACCCGCATTTACACCCAGTTCTATCAGAGAGCCGACCCGTGATATCCCTTCGTTGTAGATAATCTCGACTTCGACCTTACGGAAAGGTGGAGCCATTTTATTCTTCACGACGCTGATACGGGCCCTGTTTCCGATTACCTGGTCTCCGACTTTTATGACCGCCAGTTTGCGAATGTCGATACGAATCGAGGAATAGAATTTCAGAGCCCTGCCGCCGGGAGTTACTTCTGGGTTCCCGAACATTATTCCGACTTTTTCGCGCAACTGGTTCGTAAAAAGGACCGCCGTTCGCGACTTGTTGATTGATGACGTCAGTTTACGGAGCGCCTGGGACATCAGGCGAGCCTGGAGCCCTACATGGGTGTCTCCCATCTCTCCTTCGAGCTCGGCCCGCGGTACCAGTGCCGCCACCGAGTCTATCACGATTATAGAGAGAGCTCCGCTCTTGACGAGGATATCGGTTATCTCGAGAGCCTGTTCGCCGCAATCCGGCTGGGAAATGAGCAGGTTGTCGATATCGACACCCAGCTTCCTTGCGTAGGAAGGATCGAGCGCATGCTCGGCATCGATGAATGCCGCTCGCCCCCCCTGTTTCTGAGCCTCGGCCACCAGATGTAAAGTCAGCGTCGTTTTACCCGACATTTCCGGCCCGAATATCTCTACGACCCTCCCCTTGGGAACACCTCCTATACCGAGAGCCATGTCGACAGCCAGGTTTCCGGTCGGGATAACCTCAGCCTCGACCGCCGTCCCCCTGTCTCCTAGCCACATTATCGACCCTTTGCCGAAATCTTTTTGAATCTGGCCCAGAGCCAGGCCGAGAGCTTTATCATTTCTCAAATCGTTGTTTTTCTTCGTGCTGTCATTCTCTTTCATCTTCAATTCCCCTTTCAGAAGGTTCCTTTCGAAATGCGGGTTATCCCCGTATGATCAAATAGCTAAATTAAATGTGACCAGCTCTTTATGAATTGCGCCATTCGGCGATAGTATACTCTCAATCAATACGATTCTGTCGACGGATATTTCCAGGTCGCCGGGAACCGGCAGTTCTACGGCGGCCCGCCCCGAGTCTGATGGCAGTTTCGATTTTACCCTCGCAAGCGTGACATGTGGCGAGAACCGTCTTTTTTCCGGTGGATACCCCGCTTTTTTAAGGTATCTTGAAAGATTCTTAGCAAGACGCTCGGTGCTCCCATGGACGCCGTGGGAAAACCCCGCCCAGAATACCCTGGGTCTCGCAGGTGATGGAAAAGCACCCAACCGGTCGATGGAAATAACATCGGAGGGCACCCCTTCCACGGTTCGACGTGCCGCCCTGTTAACACGCTCGATTTCTTCTTCTTCAATATTGCCGAGAAACCGGAGGGTGATGTGAAAATTCTTTCTATTTTCAGGACGCACCGACCCTGCCGGCAGGACATCGAGTAGTTTCGACTGCAAACCGGCCAGCCGTTGTTTGACTTCCGGCAGAATCGGGATTGCGATAAAAGCCCTCACTTGAAACTGTCTCCGCCGGGGCATCGGCCGGCTGAATCAAACCTCCGGTTCAGAATCTATCGGCAACTCCAGGAGAAAACGCCTGACGATATCGAAGGCCGTCTGCGACGATCTGAATTTGATACCGTTCCGGTCCCCCCTGAACAACCTTTTGACAGAGAAGTGCACATCAGCGGAGCAGAGCGAAAAATATACCGAACCGACAGGTTTTTCGTCGGTTCCGCCGTCCGGACCTGCGACACCGGTTATCGACAGTGCGATATCGGCCCCGGATAAACCTCTCAGCCCTCCGGACATCGCCTTCGCCGTCTCACTGCTCACGGCGCCGAACGCTTCCAGAATCGATGACGGCACTCCCAGCAGCTTCTCTTTTGATTCGTTCGAATATGTAACGACCCCGAGGATAAAACAGGAAGAGCTGCCCGGGACGTCGGTAAAACGCGATGCGGTCAGCCCGCCGGTGCATGATTCTGCCAGCGCCAGCGTCAAGCCGCGCTCGATCAGAAGAGCGCGCAGTATCTGCTCCATCGACTCGGCGGTCCGGGAATAAACATATTGCGAAAGCAGCTTCTCGAACGCCGCGGCCAGAGAATCGATTTCTTCCAGTCCGCCCCCGGAGAGATCCTTCCCTGTTTTAAACACGATATCGACTCCCGCAGGGGATGGAAGGAACGACACTTTGACTCGAGCAACAGGTTCGAGCAGATGTCTCACCTTTTCAAAAAGCCTGGATTCAGTGATGCCCGTTGTGCGCAGGAAACGGCGGCCGGTATTTTCAGGTTCAGTATTATCGGAAAGATGCGGCACAATAACGTGCTCCAGAATCCAGGCGAATTCCCGCGGCACGCCGGGAACCGCGAATACAAGATTATCCCCAATGCGGATACGGATGCCGGGCGCTACGCCGACACCGTTGACAACAGGTTCCCCCCCCGCAGGAATCAGGTATTGTCTTTCGCCGCCTGCGGGAAGGTTGCGTGGAAACCCGGTTGCGGGATCCACCTTTCTATAATAATCCTCTACCATCCTGCGGGCGGCCGGATACTCTTCGAGCGGCACCCCTGCGGCAACAGATAGCCCCTCCCTCGTCCGATCATCGACGGTAGGACCGAGCCCGCCCGATATGATCAGAATGCCGGGTTCACCGAACGCGGCTTCTTTTATGGCCTCGCTTATCCGGGAAACTTCGTCCCGCACCGATACGATTCGAGTGACTGGAAAGCCTTTTTCTCTCAGAAACGACGCGGCGAACAAACCGTTCCTGTCGGCCACATCACCCTCGAGAAGCTCGTCTCCGACCAGTATAAGAGTAATATCCCGCATGCTGAATTTTTTATCCGGGGGGTCAGACCGGACTCATTATCCTTCTGCCCCCTCCGGTGACGAACGGATGATTTTTTTACGATTCAAGTTCGCTCCGCCAACCCGAAGAACGACCCACCCGAAAGTATTACGCCGTGACCGCTTCAATGTCGATATACTCATGCCGCAACCGCAAGAATCAAGTGTGTCAGGAGGCATGCATATACTCCGGCGATCATATCATCGGTCATTATCCCAAGACCGCCCGGGAGCCGCTCGGAGCGACGCGCAGGAAACGGTTTGATAATATCGGCAATCCGGAAAGCCAGAAAAGCGATTGCATATGCCGTCAGTGTGTGAGGAACGAGGAAAAGGGTTACCGCACTGCCGGCCGCTTCATCTATAACCACGGGAGAGGGATCTTTACGCCCGAAATGCTCTTCGGCTCCTTCCAGCACCCGTATTCCCAGGAGATACAGAAAAAGTGCTGCTACGACGAACATCACCCTGTCGGTCGGTGTTGCCTGAGGTAGATCGAGAAACCAGAAGACAACAAAGGTGAACAATGTACCGACCGTTCCCGAAGCCACAGGGAAATAACCGGTACCGCATACGGTCGCCACGATAATTTTGAATCGATTCATTCTATTTTTTTTCGAAAAGGTGTTTGTTCGCCAGAAGGTAGCTCGCACCCGACTTGACCGCCATGAGCATCATGATAAGAGCCAGCGTGTTTATGGTATAGAAAAAGATTTCGTCTACATGAACGGGCCAGGTATACTCATGAAAATGAAAGAGAGATGTCTTGATGTCCACGAAGGCGATCAAAACGCCGAGGATTACGAACTGGAGAGTCGTCTTACCTTTCGCTTCTTTCGATGCTGCGATAACAAGCCCCTTCTTCATCGCCCAGATTCTGAAACCGGTCACTATCAGGTCCCTTGCAATAACCAGTCCTATTATCAGGGGATAGAGAAGGCCTAATATTATAAAGGTGATAAATGCTATCGTGGTCAGAAATTTATCCGCCAGGGGGTCAGTAAACTTCCCGAAATCGGTTACTATTTTTCGTTTTCGGGCAATACGGCCGTCCCATAAATCGGTAAGCGCCGCGAATGTGAAAATAACTGATGCGACCAGCCTGCTGTAAATGTTCTCCTGGAGGAAAAGCCAGATGAACAGAGGACTGAGGGCGAATCGAAGAACAGTAAGAGTATTGGGAAGATTCAAAGAGTCATCCTCTTGCATAGGAAGAGAGGGTTGAAAAATTCCTCATGGTGCCTCGTCGAATTTACCCGGGCAACACTGAAAACACTGATAAAAATGTATCATATTCCGTGAAACAATTCCAATAATCATTTTTACCGGGAACTGATTTTACAGCCGGTCCCGATCACCGTGCGGAAGCTTTGAAAGAGGTGGATACAAGGCCTGATCAAGCCCTGGAGGAAGTTCGATTTTCGGAAAAAAGGATGCCCATCGTTCCGAGCTCGTTCAAAACCGGCTCGTAGAATTCTTTGTAAACAGGGATAGCGACACCCTTGCGGGTTATTTTACCCTCGAGGATCAGGCGCGCCGAAATCGCTGCCGGAAGGCTGACTGTCCGGGACATGCTGGTATCTCCGCCGATCTTGCCGAAATCTACCAGAGTCGAATATATTTTCTCATTTTTCCCGTCATCGAACTCGGCCTCGAAGGAATGGCGCAGTATCACCATGTCGGTTTCGCCCTTTTGATAATGCATTTTTTCGTTCATTCGCTCTGCAAGTATATCCAGCGGAGGAAGTTCCTCTCCGGGAACTATATCTTCTCCCATAAGCCCCAGCCATTTCAGTCGTTTGACCGGTTCTGAATGCGACTCGAGCCCTAGGGTGGAAAAGATCTCCTCTTCCAGCCCGGTTCCGTTGCTGCAGCCGAGAAGTCCGCAGAAAACCTGCCTGTAAGTCTTCTTTTTCACATCAATCCGGTCCATGTTCAGCCATCCGGCGTCCACAAGGGCTTTCCATGTCGCGCAGTGACCCAGGTGCCTGATCGTGCCTCTGAAAAGGGTCCGGATATCGCCGAGTTCGTAAAGCTCCCTGTATTGCAGCGAGTTTCTATTCGGATACACCTCGAAACGACCGAGCTGTTCGACCTCAATAAACCTGACGTCGAGAAACAGGTCAGGGCCGGGTACATCGCGACGACGTCCATTGACGAGGTATTGAGCCGGATTCTTCGCCGCCAGGATGGCTCCCCGCGGGCTCCACGAGAATTTATAGCCCCAGGGATTGGTGTTCGACTCCGGTGCGGGCAGGCCGCTGCAGCAGGATTCGAATCCAACGATTCTTCCGTTCCGTGCAACGGTCTCATCGATCACTTTTTTGGCGGACATGTGATCGAGTCCCGGATCGACCCCGCATTCGTTGAGAAAAATCAGGCCGGCATCTTTTGCGGCCGCATCCATCGCATCCATTTCAGGGCTTACATAGGAGGTAGTCACAAGGGACTTGCGAGCCGACAGGCATAATTCCGCGATTTTTGCGTGGTATATATAGGGGAGAAGGCTGACGACGAGATCCGCACCTTTGATCATTTTCGTCAGCTTACCGGTCTCATCCGTCGTTATTCGAACCGCCGTTCCGCGCGGATGCCCGTCGAGCATCTCTTCCGCATGTTCCAGGTACATGTCTCCAACCGTCAACGTGTATCCGGCGGTTTCGAGAAGATACCGGACGAGAGGCTTTGTTACGAGACCCGCTCCGAGCACCAGGACATGTCGATTATCCATTGTATTATTGCCTTCCGGTTAGAATCACCCGGCTTGTTATACCTTCGACATACCACCGAAAAAACTTGAGACAGGCTTGCTCACCCCGGCTCCTATATGTGAATGGGGGTGCAACTTCAGCCCATGTTTTTAACGGAAGCAATTATAATCCAGATTTACTTTCCGTCGACTGATTTTCGAATAAAAAGCACTGATAACCATACGGATAATAAAAAAAGAGAGCCTTAGCAAAGGCTCTCAAAAAATTCAGACCTGTCCGGGCGAGGTAAAGCGATTTCGTAAATCAGAAAGAGAATCCCACCCCGAAATTGAAATCGATACCCAAGCCCGTCCCCGAGTAATAGGAGTCTTCGTAATCCTCCTGGTCAAGCGAGATACTCGAATACTGGTAACCAAGTCCGAAATCGATGAACATGCTGATACTGTCCCACTTGCCCTTTTTCCCGACATAGAAGAGCAGGTTGCCGTTGAAAATCGATTCTTCGGTGTCGTCCGAGTCGTAGTTCGCCCATCCGGCGCCGGCCAGAACCTGGAGATAGGTGCCCGACATGGGAGCGCCCAGGTATTTTCGAAGGCCGCCGCCGATTCCGGCCGCGGTCCATGATGTATTATCATGACTGTACAGCATGATTGACGGTTTCAGGATCAATGCCGTTCCGGAGCTTGTGGCGCGCTCATACGTCAGTGTGACGACATTGGGCACCTCAGATACTGCTGTCGTGACAATCAGGCTGATCGGGTGGAAATACAAGGTGTTCGCGGATTCGAATGAACCCGAAGGCATCGTATACTGCTGCGCCGAGGCGGTTCCGGCCGCCAGAAGAACAATAAAAACAATCGGTAATGCTCTGCTCATGTTTCACCCCTTTACTGTCCTGCGGGCCAACTTAACACAGGATGAAAATACACACTGTCCTTCACTGCGTCAACTCGTATCGGAGCTTAGCCGTTAGGCCATCCGCTTTCAGCCGGGGATTTATATCGGGTCAACGGGATAAAGCTGAAATTTCGGCGGAAGAGGGAGCGCCCTCCGCTGGTTCGTGACGGAACTCCCGGGGTCAAATTCCTGATTTGAATCAGAAGAAGGAGGAGCCGCATCGGCAAAATCGATTCTGTTGCCCGTCAGCATCGATTTGATATTGTTTACAGGGAAAAATGGATTGACATGCGCTTCGAACGGTTCCTATAGTTCGCGGACGATATCGCGCTTCGGCGCCGTGTTTACCGTCCGCCCGGAAAGTGTCCATTTACTAACAGCAGACAAGACAGATATCATGAGCATCGTCGCCGTTACAGGAAGCAGTGGCAAAGTCGGAAAAAGGCTTATCGAAAGACTCGCCAGGGAAGACTCCATAGGCTCGATTCTCGCTATCGACATCACGCCTCCGGCACGACAGCTCCCCGATAAAGTCGAATTCTGTCATCTCGATATCAGAAACCGGCTTCTCGAAGAAGTCCTGGCAACCAAACGGGTCGAAACCGTCATCCACCTCGCTTTTGCGGTCGTGCCGATACATAACAGTTTCGAGATGCATGAGATCAACCTCGTTTCGTCGATGAACCTGTTCAGCGCCTGCAGCAAAATAAACATTAAAAACCTGGTAATAATCAGCAGCTCATTCGTTTACGGATTCCATCCGGATAATTCATTCTATATGACCGAGGATCAACCTCTGCGTCCGAACAGAAAATTCCAATACCAGGTAGACAAGAAAGAACTGGAAGATTTCGCCAACAGGTTCGACCGCAGGCATCCGGAGACCCGGTTGACGATCCTCCGTCCCGCTGCAGTGCCCGGCTCACGTATGGCTTACTACATCCAGAGGTATTTTAAGAGAGATGTGACGCCTACGCTTTTCGGGTACGATCCGCTTCTGCAGCTGCTGCATATGGAAGATTTTATCGAGGCTGTTATCAGGGCCGTTCGCGACAAGCACGCCGGAACCTTCAATGTAGCGGCGGACGGAATCATTTCTTTAAGCGCTCTGGCCAAACTGCTGGGAACTTTTACCTTGCCGCTTGCGCACCCGCTCGCATATCCCGCCGCGGATCTGCTCTGGTACCTCAAACTTTCGAGCGGACGTTCGGATATTCTCGCGCTGCTCCGTCACTCCTGCCTGGTTTCAACGAAAAAGCAGATTGAATCCTTCGGCGTCCGGCCGGTGAAATCGACCACCGAAACCGCAACTGAATGGGGCGCTTCCGGTCTGTCCGGACCTGCACAAAAAAAAGCCGGGCAAGAATCCTACTCACTCCAGCAGCTTCTGAAAACCTTCCAGGATGAATTCGAAAAAGAAGGGAAAGAGCGTCTCCTCCGGTTCCTGCGCCGCGCTTCTCAAGGTATGAATCGGGGGCTGGAAACGAAACGATGAGAGAACCCGCATTATGTAGACGACAACATTCATAAGGTGGTGGCAATATTATGGATTACAGACTTATCTCGCTTATACTCTTATTTTCGGTGTTCGTTTCTTCAGCTTCCGCGGATACGGGCGCTGAAAACGAGAAAGTTCTTCAAAACGAGACCTCTGAAGCGGACAACCTCTTGATAATCGAAGTAGACACGGGTGAGGAAGCTGCGGCGGCGGAAGCGGAATGGCCCCATCAGCTGACCCTCACGATCAAGGTTGAAAACTTCTCGGCTTTCGGTGACGCTGATATTTACATTCCCGGATATACATCCCAATCCTGCGGTCACGATAAATCAGCCAGGCTGAGGGATGTAATGAGCTGGACCATTGAAGAAACGCTGATCGAATCGGGTATCTTTGGAAATGTCTTCACAGAAACCGACGGGGATCTGCTTCTGTTCGGACAGGTCGCAAATCTTAAAAAGAAAGGTTTCCTGCGGAAAGGCAGAGAAGTCGAGGTTGCTCTTCAATTATATGACAGGGTGCAAAAGGAAGAACTCTGGAAGGGAGAATATACGGTCCCATTCAACCTGGAACCGATGGAAAAAAGGATCGCAGGAGATATTAATTACAAGTACAGCCTGCCTTTTCCCGAACTCACCACCGAATTTATGCAGGATTTAAACAGCTTTCTACTGCAGGAACGGGAAGGCGCACTGAAGAAATATCTTAACAGGTGGATATTCAGTATCACCGTGGGAGATCTCTATTTCGTCGCGACAAACCGGCTGGATGAACCGGTGGAGGTTAGAATATCCATGTCGGACAACAGAACATATTTTATGGATTTGCCCGCCGCTCCCGGGAAAACTCAGGGGGATGCCTCCCAGGTTTGTAAACGCGTTGAAAACCAGTATGGCTTTTTCGAAGCGGAGCTATTCGCCCTGGGAACCACCTGCACCATCGAACGGTTTCTGTTCGAAGCGCCCAAACCCAAGCAGATTTCATATATTATCGACAGGAATGACGCGGGCGAGGTTTTTATCCTTGTTGAATAATGATTTATTAAAGAAAGACTGACTTCCATCTTTCGAAATACAGGATTTCGATAAATTTGAACAAAAATATCAAATCTAGACTGCGCGTGGAAAATCGCTGGCTGCCGGTCGTCTTCTGGGCCTGCCTCATGCTGGTAATCTCATCGGTTCCCGCACCGGTGCTGCCTGAAGCCGGACCTATCGGAACCGACAAACTCATCCATTGCGCTGAATACATGATCTTCTCGGTTCTTCTGGTCAGGGCATCGAACCTGGGCGGAGGCAGGCCGGGAAAACGAAAACTGCTGATCGGGGGAATCGTTTTCGCTCTTCTTGACGAACTCCATCAGCTCTTCATCCCCGGTCGATTTTTCGATTTGTTCGATCTATTTTTCGATTCACTAGGTATCGTGTCCGGACAAATCTTCCAGGTGTGGCTGAAATCACACTACCGTGGTTCGCGGTCATGGCTTCTGGGGTTATCCGGACGGAGCTCATCATCATGCGACTGAAAAGAAACGTACGAAACGACAAGCTGTCGATCGATTCTGTCGGCCGGGAGGTGATAATCTCCGGCTGGGTAAACAAGACCAGGGACCACGGCGGCGTCATTTTTCTCGATATCCGGGACCGGTACGGTCTCGTTCAGGCGGTATTCGATGAATCCTCAGGTACTGAACTGACGGACCGGGCAAGAGAGGCCGGTATCGAATGGGTCGTTTCGGTAAAAGGAACGGTGCGGCGACGCCCGCCCGAAGCGGTGAACCCGAACCGGCTCTCGGGAACGATCGAAATCTCAGCCTCCGATTTAGAGGTCCACAGCCGCTCCGCCCCTTTACCTTTTCCGGTGGAAGAGGGCACGCTGCAGGCCCCCGCCAAGGAGGATTTGCGCCTGAAATACCGCTTTCTCGACCTGCGACGGCAGAAGATGAAAAATTCGATCATCCTGCGCCACGAGGTGGTGAAATCGGTGCGCGCATACTTCGACGAGCTGGAATTCCTCGAGATAGAAACACCGTTCCTGATCAGAAGCACCCCTGAAGGGGCAAGGGACTATGTTGTGCCCAGCCGCCTCTATCCCGGGGAATTCTACGCCCTGCCCCAGTCTCCGCAACTCTACAAACAGCTCCTGATGGTGTCGGGTTTCGATAAATATTACCAGATTGCCAGGTGTTTCCGCGATGAAGATTCGAGGGCCGACCGGCAACCCGAACATACCCAGATCGACCTCGAAATGAGCTTCGTCACGGAAGAAGAGATCTACAGCGTCATAGAAGGGATGCTTGTTCGAATATTCACCGATGTTCTCGGAAGGGAGCTGACCGTTCCGCTGCCTCGACTCACCTACGACGATGCCATGCTTCAATACGGCACCGATAAACCGGATATCCGCTTCGGTATGAAAATCAGCGACATCACAGAACTCGTGAAAGATTCCGGTTTCAAGGTATTCAGCGCCACTGCGGCGGCCGGAAACCGCATCCGGGCGATCGCCGTTCCCGGAGGCGGGAGCTGGTCGCGCAAAGAAATCGACGGGCTTGCCGGCACGGCGGCCGACAAGGGGGCGAAAGGGCTGGCCTGGGCAAAGGTTGCCGAGGGCGGTGATTGGACCGGGGGAATCTCCAAATTTATCGAGGCCGGTGTTCAGACCGCGGTGAACGAAGCAACGGGCGCCGCCGGAGGGGACCTCATTCTCGCAGTGGCCGATACGGCGGATGTTGCGGCGGCGGCTCTGGGGGCTGTTCGACTGATAGCGGGTGAAAAGCTCGGACTCCTGGACGCGGAAGATTTCAGGTTTCTGTGGGTAACCGATTTCCCCCTTTTCGGGAAGGATGAAGAGACAGGTGAATGGGTCGCCTTCCATCACCCGTTCTCGATGCCGCGCGAGGACAGCCTTCCTTTCCTGGAAACGGATCCCGCGGCGGTGCGGGGGCAGCTCTACGATCTCGTCCTGAACGGGGTCGAGCTCGCCTCCGGAAGTTTGAGGATCCATGATCCGGAAATCCAGAAAACCATATTCAGGATTATAGGGATCTCAGATGAGGAGGCGGAATCGAGGTTCGGCTTCCTGCTCGATGCTTTCAGATACGGCGTGCCGCCCCACGGCGGCATCGCACCGGGTCTGGACCGGCTCGTCATGCTCTTGGCCGGTGAGAATTCGATACGGGAAGTGATCGCTTTCCCGAAAACCCTTACTGCTCTTTCCCTGGTGGACGGCGCTCCTTCGGACCTGCCCGAAACGATGCTCGCCGAGCTCGGCCTGCTGGTGCGACCCGATTCTGTCGAGGAGCCTGTTACAGGTGGCGAAGAAACCGGGGAGGCGCGTTGAGGAAATCCCGGGCCAGGGCTACCTGCGAGACCTTTTCATATGGCGTGACGGCGGGTGGGGAATAATCGAAGCTCAGGATCGATGCACCGGGGAGAGCCATAAGGATTGGTGAATGGGTTGCGATGATGAACTGACTCTGTTTTTCCAGGGCCATTTCTTTCACCATCGACAGAAAAGCCAGCTGACTCCTGGGAGAGAGGGGTGTGTCGGGCTCGTCCAGGAGGTATAAACCACCGGGCACGAAGCGCTCCTGGAAAATGTGGAGGAAACTCTCCCCGTGAGATGCCGCGTCCGGGTCCTCCCCGTAGCGCTCGACATTGGCCTCTCTCTGCCCGAGGGCAGTCCCTTTTGCGAGCAGCAACCCGTACCCGGATAATTCATCTTCATATTGTTTTGCCTGTCTCTCAAGCTCTGCGTTTTCTTCATTGATACGCCTGATAAATCTGAAAAAATCCTCCGCCCGCATGAAGAATCCCCTGCGGGTTCGTTTCCGCCACGTAAGCTTGAGATGCCGGGCCAGCTCCCTCGGTGCGGCGAGCATCCTGTCCCGTTCCACATCTTCACCGCCGATGGTGATCGCCCCCACGGCGCATGCGACCGCCTCCAGAAGAGTTGATTTCCCCGATCCGTTTTCTCCTACGAAAAAAGTCACCGGCTCCTTGAAGTCGACTCCTGAAAATCTGTCGAACACCGGTAAGTTGAAAGGAAATTCATCTTCGCTCGGAAAGTCCGGTTTCAGACTTATTTTTTCGAGGTGTATCATATTCCGATCCAACCCTCTTTGGGGGCCGAAGTCAACGACTTTCAGGGGATGGTTCATGCCGGATCGGCGTCGTTGAAAACCCCTGAGTGCCGTTTTGGCGCCATTATGCCATTATGACAGCCTCAATTGAAGATTCTTAAACGGAACAAACAGGGATTTCGATAACAACTCCCCCTTCAATTTATTGTAACCATAACTATTACCTGGCCTTGTAAGATTTACACCGATATCTCCGCAAGTTTTCAATGGCAGGTATGATTCTTGAATATATCAATGGATGCTGCCATGCAGCAGTCTTTTTTTTCTATTGAATCGGATGCCGTCGGGCAAGGAGGCAATTATGAATAAAACAATAGGAATAGACCTCGGAACGACCAACTCCTGCGTTGCCGTGATAGAAGGCGGAGAGCCGACCGTCATCACCAACCCGGAAGGTTCGCGCACGACCCCTTCAGTGGTTACCGCATCAAAAGACGGTGAAAGACTGGTCGGATTGCTTGCGAAGCGCCAGGCCGTCACTAACCCCAAGAATACGATATACTCGATCAAACGCTTCATGGGCCGGTCGTTCAGCGAATCTGAAAGCGATCGTTCGCGCGTCTCCTACGAAATCAGCAAGAGCGCGAACAACGGTATCGAAATAAACCTGAACGGCACGGGCATGTCGCCGCCCGAGATAAGCGCGCAAATCCTGATGAAGATGAAACTCACCGCGGAATCATACCTCGGGCACAAAGTAACCGATGCCGTTGTTACCGTGCCGGCGTATTTCAACGATTCCCAGCGGCAGGCGACGAGAGACGCCGGCAGGATTGCGGGTTTGAACGTAAAACGAATCATCAACGAACCCACCGCCGCCGCACTCTCATACGGCCTCGACAAGAAGGGCAGTGGAACGGTCGCCGTGTTCGACCTGGGCGGCGGAACATTCGATATCTCGATTCTGGAAGTGTCGGACGGCGTCTTCGAGGTCAAATCGACCAACGGCGACACCCATCTCGGTGGAGATGATTTCGACGAAAAACTGATCGGTTACCTGGCGGGCGAGTTCAAACGCGACGAAGGCATCGATCTTAAAAAAGACGCGGTAGCTCACCAGAGGTTGAGAGAAGCCGCGGAAAAAGCAAAGTGCGAGCTTTCTTCCACACTCGAAGCCGAGGTAAATCTTCCCTTCATTACCGCAGATGCTTCAGGGCCGAAACATTTCGTAACAAGCATCACCAGGGCGAAATTCGACTCATTGACCGAAGATCTCCTCGAAAAGATAAAACAACCCGTCTTGAAAGCTCTTGACGACGCATCGATCAAAGCGGAAGAAGTCGATCATGTTTTGCTCGTCGGCGGTTCCACCCGGATACCCGCCATCCAGGAACTCGTGCGATCGATATTCAAGAAGGAGCCCGGAAAAGACGTAAACCCGGACGAAGTAGTGGCGCTGGGCGCGGCAATCCAGGGCGGGGTGCTCGCCGGCGACGTGAAGGACGTGCTGCTCCTCGATGTTACTCCGCTTTCTCTCGGTATTGAAACTCTCGGCGGCGTGGTCACGAATCTTATCGAGCGGAACAGCACCATTCCCACGAAAAAGAGCGAGATCTTCTCTACCGCGGCCGACAGCCAGACCACGGTGGAAATCCACGTCCTGCAGGGCGAGCGCGAAATGGCCGTCGACAACAAGAGTATCGGCAGGTTCCAGCTTACCGGCATTCCTCCGGCGCCGAGGGGGATGCCCCAGATAGAGGTTGTTTTCGACATCGACGCGAACGGTATCCTTAACGTGTCCGCAAAGGATAAGGCGACGGGGAAAGCCCAGAGTATCCGGATCGAGGCATCATCGGGGCTCTCCGAAGCCGAAATCGACCGGATGGTGAAAGACGCCGAAAGGTTCGCGGCGGACGACAAATCGAAGCGGGAATCGATAGATCTCAGGAATTCCGCAGAACAGATGCTGTACCAGGGTGAAAAACACCTGAAAGATCTGGATGACAAGCTGACGCCCGATGACAGGGGGCGGCTCGATGCGGCCGTGGAACGGCTGCGTGAGGCCCTGAATTCAGGAAACGCCGAGGAGATGCGCTCGTCGATGTCGGGATTGGAATCGACCCTTCATGAAGTCTCGCAGAGCATATACTCCAGAGCCACCGGCACAGCCGGCGGAAACGGACAGGGCAGCGACCCCGGATTCTACCAGCAGGGGGGCGCGCCGTTCGGCGGCGGCAAAGAAACCGGCCATCATCAGAATTCCGAAACAGAGGATGGCGGCCGGGTGGACGCCGATTTCACCGTAATGGATGATTGAAGCAGCCGCTGATAATTTGCGGGTCCCGTGAATGAAAAATGCGGCGTGAGCCGCAGCCTCGAAGGGCTCGTGGAAGGATAATCCGAAATCCTTTACGCGAGCCCTGTTCCTTCCATGAAACGCGAAAACTGTTCGAAAGAAAGTTGCTGCTTCCGGTCGGAGTAAGCCAGGTGGGGCGTCGGGTGAACTTCTACCATGACGCCGTCGGAGCCCGCCGCCAGCGAGGCCCTGCCCAGTGGAACGGCGATATCGCTTCGCCCGGCGGAGTGGCTCAGATCAACGATGACGGGAAGGTGGGAAACCTGCTTGAGGATCGGAATCGCGGATATATCGAGGGTATGTTTCGTCCACCTCTCGAATGTCCTGATTCCCCTCTCGCACAGGATGATCCTGGGGTTACCCTCGTTGATTATATATTCAGCCGCCAGCAGAAACTCCTCCATCGTAGACATGAAACCCCGCTTGAGAAGCACCGGTTTGTCAATCTTGCCGAGTTCCTTGAGCATGATGAAATTGCTCATGTTCCTGGTGCCGACCTGCAGAATGTCGACTTTTTCAACAAGAGTGGGGATCGAGCGAGCGTCGAGCACCTCTGTGACCACTAACATACCGTATTTGCGGGCGGCACTGGTCAGCATCTCGAGCCCGCGGCTTTCCAGACCCTGAAAACTGTATGGTGATGTTCTCGGTTTGAATGCTCCGCCCCTGAGACAACGGACGCCCTGACCCGACAGGAAACCAGCCGTTTTATCAACTTGATCGGCGCTTTCAACCGCGCATGGACCGGCTATGACTATGGGTTCGTCTCCGCCGATTTCCACGTCGCCGACCCTGACGACAGTATTTTCAGCCTTGTAATCCCTGCTGACCTTCAGAGATTCGAGCCTCTCCATATCCATGAAGTCAAGCGAGGTAACAAAAATCTCCTTGAAGATCCTCCTGATCGACTCCGGCGGGTAAGGGCCGGGGTTCCGGGACAGCAGCTGATCGAGCATCTTCTGTTCCCGTTCCGGATCGTAGAAATCAAGACCTGTTTCCCTCTTGATCTTTCCGATTCTTTCGATCAGTTTCCCCCGCTCGCTTAGAAGTTTAAGAATCGCCAGGTTGATACGATCAACTTCTTCTCTTAATTTTACAATATTGTTTTTCGACACTGCAGAAACAACCTCCGATAGAATCGGGATTATACTTCCGTCAACCTGCCGGTGCAATTCAAATAAGACGGAAACATCCCGGTTCTCAAAAAAGGGAAGGCCGGAACCTCTAATTGTTGCGCCGCTCGAGTATATGAACTATATTCAGTCGGCGATACAAAACATGGAGAGCAAGAATATTTTTTCCAGGTTCACCATGTTTGAAAACCGTGAAAAAAATCACTCAACGGCATCTGCAGAGGGTCGACAATTAATAATACGGTCAAGTTCCGCCCGGTAACGTAAGATCAGTCGGGATTGTTCTAATTCGGGAGTGTCAAGTGAAAAACCAAATAACCAAACTGGTAGCCAGGATCGATAACGGATCGGCGAAAGCCGGAGTCATCGGAATGGGTTATGTGGGTCTGCCGCTGATGATGGAACTGGCGGGCGCCGGGCTCGATGTGACGGGATTCGAAGTTGATCCGGACAAAACCGACAAAGTCAACAACGGGATTTCATATATCCTTGACGTGCCGCAGGCCGAGCTGGCCGCTTTCGTCGGACAGGGCAAAATCCGGGCGACCACCGACTTTGCCCTGCTCAGCGAAATGGACACTATCAATATCTGTGTCCCGACACCTCTCAGAAAAACGAAAGATCCGGATATATCCTACATTGTGAGCGCCGTGGAACAGATCAAACGATACCTGCGCACGGGGCAGTTGATCATACTCGAAAGCACGACATATCCGGGAACCACCGACGAGGTGATACTCAGCCGACTCGCTGAGACGGGCTTGAAGGTCGGTGAAGATTTCTTTCTCGCTTTTTCACCCGAGAGGGTCGACCCCGGAAATGTGGAATTCACCACGAAGAATATCCCGAAAGTCGTCGGAGGCACGACTCCGAACTGCACCCGAGCCGCCGTGGCTCTTTATGGGCAAAGCCTGGAGCACGTCGTTCCCGTATCGAGCACCAAGGTGGCCGAAATGGTGAAACTCCTCGAGAACACCTTCAGGAGCGTCAATATCGGCCTGGTGAACGAGCTGGCCATGATGTGCCACACTTTGAACATCGGGGTCTGGGAAGTTATCGAAGCGGCGGCGACCAAACCTTTCGGATTCATGCCATTTTTCCCCGGTCCGGGTCTCGGCGGTCACTGTATCCCGATAGATCCGTTCTACCTTTCGTGGAAAGCAAAGCTTGCCGGGTTCGAGGCCAGGTTCATCGAGCTTGCGGGCCAGGTCAACAGCAACATGCCGATTTACGTGGTCAGCCGTGTCCAGGACGCCCTGAACGACCACGGAAAATGTCTCAGGAACTCCAGGATACTGATGCTCGGAATCGCATATAAGAACGATATCGATGACGTTCGCGAATCACCGGCACTCGATATAGTCAAACTCCTGATCGATCGCGGAGCGAATATCGAGTATGCCGATATACACATACCCTCATTCAACGAGCATGGTCTTTCCATGGAATCACGTGAACTCGGCCCCGAAATGATTTCATCTTACGATATGCTGATTTTGACGGCCGATCACGCCTATTTCGATAAAGAGATGATTGTCGACCGGGCAAAGCTGATCTTCGATGCGAGGAACGGGTTCGACAAGTTCGACTCTTCAAAAATCTACCGGTTGTAGAGAACCGTCCACCATCCGCACCAACGGTCCGGCACCGGCAATCCGGTGTCGAGACGATACTTTTTCAACGATACGTCTCGAGAGAGCCGGGTGCCTGCCGGATAATCGATTGATAAAGAGAATGATCCGAACACCCTAAAAACAGGGATCAACCATGGAAACACCATATCCCATTCTGGAATTCGATCCTGAAAGAAAAGCCGTCATAGAACCGGAAGAAGTGGTCAGTGAGCGCGACCTCCCCGAGTTCTGCGTCATTTCTTTCTTTCACGACCTGGTGGAAAAGTTCCGGAACAGCCGCGATACAACCCCGCTGAAACCGATGATTTACGGAACCGGGAAGCTTTCGCTCTACTCCGTCGAGCAGGACGGCTGCACCATCTGCATCGCTCCGGCGGCCGTGGGCGCACCGCTGGCTGCAGGATTGTTCGAGGAGATGATCGCAAGGGGCGGCAGAAAATTCATCGTCCACGGAAGCTGCGGAGTCCTCGACAGCTCGATTGAGAGCGGGGCCGTCATCGTGCCGACATCTGCGGTGCGGGATGAAGGCACTTCATACCATTATCTACCACCGTCCAGGGTTGTGCCGCCCTCTTCCCGGGCGGTGATAGCCATCAAACAGACTCTCGATGAGGCCGGGGTCGGGTATATCGAGGGAAGAACCTGGTCGACGGACGCTTTCTACCGGGAGACACCGGGAAAAGTCGTAATGAGAAAATCCGAGGGTTGCATAACAGTCGAGATGGAGGCCGCTGCTTATTTCGCCGTGGCGCGCTTCAGGGGAGTTCAGCTAGGCCAGATCCTGTACGGGGGCGACGATGTATCGGGCAGTCAATGGGACCCGCGGGACCTGGGTCGCAAAATCCCCGCGCGGGAAACGATCTTCAATCTCTCAATCGACGCCTGTCTCAAACTCTGATTTTACATTGCGGCGCTCCAGCCGAAAATATCATTCGCGGAATTGAACACGTGTTCCAGGAGGAAAAAATAGATCTGTCC
>CAYMWF010000013.1:36778-85443 GCA_964394085.1 uncultured Gemmatimonadota bacterium
AAATATCATTCGCGGAATTGAACACGTGTTCCAGGAGGAAAAAATAGATCTGTCCCCGTTTAGGAAATATCATTCGCGGAATTGAACACGTGTTCCAGGAGGAAAAAATAGATCTGTCCCCGTTCTTTAATGCAGGTCAGGTGGTCGCCGGGGGCAGTTTGGCGGCAGCCGCCAGTTTTTCGATGTCGGGAGGTACGCGGAGGGGCTCCCCGGCCACTTTCAGCGCCGCTTCCACGTCTTTCAGGCCGTTGCCCGTGACGAGAACAAGGGCTTCTTCATCCGGGTCGGTTAGACCGTTTTCCACCGATTTTTTATATCCGGCCATCGCCGCCGCCCCCGCCGGCTCGGCGAATACGCCGGCCGTTCTGCCCAGGAAGAGGACGGCCTCCATGATCTCGGCATCGGAAACATCCATAAAAGAGCCGCCGCTCTTTTCCACCGCCCGTATACCCTTCAACAGGTTTCTCGGCGTGCCGACGGCTATCGAATCGGCCAGTGTACCCTCGAAAGATTCAGAGGTATAACCGCTTCCCTTCACTTCGCCTACCGGCGACGGCAACCATTGTTTCACGAACGGGTTGCATCCCGCCGCCTGTACACCGATTATCCGCGGCATCCGATCGATAAGACCGGCTTCCATGCAGTCGCTGAGCCCCTTGTACACGCCCCCGACGGTGCATCCGTCTCCGACCGCCACCCATACCGTGGCGGGTGGACGCCAACATAGCTGCTCCAGCGCCTCGATGATAACGGTTTTCTTGCCCTCCACCAGGTACGGATTTATGGCGCAGCTCCGGTTGAACCACCCCCAGCGTTCGCAGGCCTGCCTGCAGAGCTCCCACGCATCGTCGTACGTCCCCTCGACCAAAAGAACCTTCGAACCGAACACGAGAAGCTGTGCGACTTTCGCGGCCGGTGCACGTTCGGGAACGAAGATCAGGCTTTCGACCCCCTGGGCCGCGGCAAAACCGGCCATGGAGGAAGCGGCGTTTCCCGTCGACGCGGTGGCTATCACCGGCGCGCCGGTTTCCATCGCTTTCGCCAGGCCGACGGCCGAGGCCCTGTCTTTTAATGACGCGGTGGGATTTCTGCCCTCATCCTTGATATAAATCCCCGGTGTCCCGAGAGCGGTCCGGAGACCGGAAGGTTCGTACAGCGGTGTCGGCCCGACAACCAGAGACGGGAGAGCCGAGCCTGCATCTATGGGGAGCATTTCGCCGTAGCGCCAGATATCGGTGCGGGAGCGGGAGGCCAGCACGGCCCTTGAAATCGATTTCGCGACCGCGCCCTGATCGTAGATGACGTCGAGGGTTCCCTCTATTCCGCAATCCGGGCAGGTATAGAGAATCTCCGGGGTGAAAGGGTCGAATTCCCTGGTGCATTTCACGCACGAAAGGTGCGAAACATGGGTGCGTCCGCTCTTTATCATTGCTTCTCCCTACCGCATGGTGAGAGCCATGAGCGCCTTCGCGGTATGGAGCCTGTTTTCCGCCTCGTCGTAAACCACGGAATGGGGACCGTCGATCACGGCATCGGTCACTTCGTTGCCCCTGTCGGCGGGAAGGCAATGCATGTAAATCGAGTTTTTCGCGGTTTTCTCCATCAGGCGCTCGTCACATATCCAGTCCGTATACTTCCGGGCCAGGGCGAGACCTTCATCCGGCCTGTCGAAATACGCTTCGGCCCCCCAGCTTTTCGGATAGACGATATCCGCGCCTTCGAAGGCGGAGTCCATGTCGTTCACCACTTCGAAAGAGGTTCCCGCCTCTTCCGCATTCCGCCTGACAGCCTCTAATACGGGATCCATCAGCGCGTATTCCGGCGGGTGGGCGAGAACCACGTCGAGCCCGAACCGGGGCATGAGCATGACCAGCCCCTGCGGCACCGACATCGGTTTGGCGTAGCTGGGCGCGTAGGCCCAGGACACCGCGATCTTTCTTCCCTTGAGCTCTCCCGGGAATTTTTCCTTGATCGTCATTATGTCGGCGAGAGTCTGGCACGGATGATCGATATCGCATTGCATGTTGAGAACCGGAACGGTGGCGTGCTCAGCCACTTCCCTGATATATGTGTTGCCCTCTCCGGGGATGGTATCGTGGCGGATCGCGATGCCGTGCCCGTAGCGGGAAAGTATGATGCCCGTATCCTTCGGGCTTTCTCCGTGGGAAATCTGCATCACCTCGGGAGTGAGGTCGTGAGCGTGCCCGCCGAGCTGGGTGATGCCCGCCTCGAACGAATTTCTCGTCCGCGTCGACTTATCGAAAAATATCATGAACAGGGTTTTGTCTGGGAGAAACCTGTGCGGCTCTCCGAGGGCGAATTTTCGCTTCAAATCGAAAGAAACGTCAAGAGCCGTCTGCAGCTCTTCCGTAGACCAGTCTTCCGTACTGATATAGTCCCTTCCGCGTAATGTCGTAATCATTTGCCGTACCTTTCCAGATAGTCAAGAAGCACCCCGGGAAAATCCCGGTAGAAACTGATTGATTTCTCTATATGCTCAAGAGGAACGCTGTCCTCGGTTGTGTGCGCATATTTCTCTTCGGACGGTCCGAAACCGATTGTAGGTATCCCGAGCAGACCCATGCTGGCTACGCCGTTCGTGCTGAAGACCCAGCGACCCACGTCCGGCTTTACGCCGCGAGCCTTTTCAGCGGCTTCGACCCCGGCGCGGACCAGGATGTGGTTTTCAGGCAGGACCCAGGTCGGATAGTATTTACGCATCGGGAGAACCTTACCGGTATAGCTGCCCCGATCGTATTCGAGGACTTCGACCTCGGCATGTTCGGCCCCCGGAAGCGCTTCGAGTTCGGCCACGGAGGATTCAGCATCTTCGCCCACCGTGAGACGTCTGTCCAGGTAACATACTGTCCTGTCAGGCACCGTATTGAGTGATCCTGAAACCACTTCGAGCCCGGTGGCGGCGACGGTTCCCCTGCCGAGAAAATCATCGTCGGCCAGCCGTTCGTTCAGTTTTTCTATTTCGAGCAGCAGGCGGGACATTTTATACAGGGCGTTATCGCCCCGGTCGGGTGCGGAAGCATGACAGGCCTTTCCGCCGACGGTGACCGAAATTTCCATGCGACCGCGGTGACCGCGATATATATCGAGCCCGGTGCATTCGCCCAGCACAACGAAATCGGGTGTCACCGTACCGGAATCGATCAGGTGAAACAGGGCGAGCCCGTCGCAGTCCTCCTCCTGGACCGTTCCGACAACGTACAAGGTCACCCGGTCGCCGAGGTCGGAAGCCGGAAAAAGAGCGGCCCCGTGCACCATCGCCGCCGTTGCGCCCTTGTTATCGGATGCACCGCGACCGAAAAGTCGAGTTCCTTCCAGCTTCCCCTCGTAAGGATTGTAATCCCAGGCCTCGGGATCACCGATGCCTACGGTATCAATGTGAGAATCGTAAAGGATTTTGATCGGTCCGGAGCCTATCCTGCCGACCACGCTGCCGAAATCATCCGTGAAAACGTCGTCATATCCAAGAGATTCCATCTCCGAGGCGATTCTGGCGACGACTGCTTTCTCCCGGGTGCTTTCGCTCGGAATCGCGATGATATCCCTCAGGAATTTCAAGGCATCATTCATATTGTATTTTCCTCCGGAACGGCTGTGAACTACAGTAATACTTCTGCATTTTTCCGGCAGTTAAGCTAATACCCGGAGCGCGCCTGTTACCTACAAAAAACAGGGATTTCGTCAACCTTTCGGAACCGTTACAGAAATTCCTGTCTCAGCAGGACTTTATGGCGCTGCAGATAGCTCTCGTAGTCATCGACCGATCTGACATGAAGGCAGACACGCTCATCTTCAACCGGGAGCAGAACCGGGTCAGTGAAAGCAATCCTGAGCAGATCCTTGAAGTCCATGGTTCCCTGCTTCCGTGCTTCCTCGATATCTTTCCTCGAAATTATGAACGGAGATCCCTGCCTGCCCCTGAATGACGGAACGAGGGAGCGATCAGGCTCCTCGTCGAATTTCTCGGCCATTCGACGAAGCAGCCTCGAAGCAATCAAGGGCTGGGACACCGAAAAAACAAAAAAACCCTTTGTTCCATTCTGCTCGGAAAGCGCGGTTGAAATCACAGAATCGAGACTGCTCGGGTCTGCCGTCTGGTCAACCTTTACGCGCTCGATAACATGGACGGTTTGCGCCCCGGAAAACACGTATAAATCAGCTAGCCGGGCAATTTTTATTCTATCCAGGAGGTGGTTGAGAAAATATCGACCCTTGATGGTCAATAATGCTACCGGATGATTAACATCACCCAGGCTGTCAGCGAAAACAATCGCCGGAATCAATACTTCATCCTTTCATTTATTGGAAGGTGCATTTTCAGCAAAAGAAGCCAGTCAGGTTCAATGACCCGAATTCTTCGCGTCCTCCCATACCCGATCGAGCTCATCGAGGGTCAGCTCCCGGGCTTCTCTCCCCTCATCGTTCAGCTTTCGCTCCATGTACCTGAAGCGGGCTGTAAAACGCGAAACGGCTTTCTGGAGGGAGGATTCGGGATCTACTCCGATAAAGCGGGACAGGTTGACGAGAGAAAACAGTATATCGCCGAATTCATGCTCGATTTCTTCACGACTCGCGGAATCGCCTGCATGTGTCAGCTCTTCGATTTCTTCATTCACCTTGACCAGGACTTCTTCAACCCTGGACCAGTCGAAACCGACCCGGGACACCCTTTCCTGGACCCTGTGAGCCTTGCTCAGCGCCGGGAGGGCCACCGGGATGCCGTCGAGCAGGGAGTTCCGTGCGCCGCCGGCTTCCTTCTGTTTAATCACTTCCCATTGATCTACGACCTCAGAGGGCGTATCGAGTTTTTTCCCGCCGAATATATGCGGATGCCTCGAAATCATTTTTTCGGAAATGCCGTTCGCAACCGCGGCAATGTCGAAATCACCCTTTTCTTCAGCTATCCTGGAATGGAATACGATCTGGAGAAGCACGTCCCCCAGTTCTTCGCATATTTTGGCGCTCTGCCCGCTGTCTATAGCTTCGAGGGTCTCGTAAGCCTCTTCCACAAGGTAGGGTTTCAGGCTTTCGTGAGTCTGCTCGAGATCCCACGGGCAGCCGCTCTCGGCGTCCCTGAGACGCTCCATGATATTTACAAGCTTTTCGAATGCTTTCGGTTTGTCGGAAGTTTCCATCTTGAATCCGGTCTCCACCTGCCTGCGAGGTTTGCGCGAAGATTGAGCCGACCGATGGTTCTCCTCCGAAACCTGCATATGATCGTATCATTTACATATATCACCAGCCGGAACTCCCAGGCAATCGAAAAGGCGATTTAAACGGGTAAAGGGGAGAACGGCGGATACCCCTCCGGGAAGAGAGGCGATCATGCATTTCCGCGGTGGTCGGTGTCTCCCGGTGTAATATTCCAGTTCAGCGGATCCTGGAGCAGTTCTTTTTCCGCATCGTCGCATTTTCCGAGAAAGTGAACGATCAGGCTGAACGCGCTTTCGCTCGGCTTGAATTTTCTGTCCAGCAGATATTTATAGAGGTGCATGTGCCTGAACCCCATCAAATGGATATTCCTGCATTTTTCACGCTTGAAGTGCTTATAAATCGTTGCATACAGTAAATTCAACACCTCGGGCCTGTTTTGAATATAGAAACAATCCATTATGCGGCCGCTGCTTCTATCCTCATATTTCTCGACACATAGAACAGTGTAGCCGGCAATTTCACCCGTGTCTTTTTCTTCGACTGCGAATATGTCGAAATTTATGGGATTGTCCACGTAGCGCCAGTTTAGATACGACTTGTTCTTCACCGATACGATGCAGAAATTTTGTTTCTCGCTTTCCCACAGTCGATCGAACCGTTCATCGAAGCTCGAGATCTTTTTGACCAGCAAACCTCCCGGATCAACTCGTGGGATATTGTGCCGGAGCCGCAGGATCGGATTGATGAAAAATGCCGCCATCCCGGCCAGAGCGCCGCTCTTGAGCCTCTTTTTCAGAGAGTTGGTCACGTCCAGTGTCAAAGTCAGATCGTCGAGCCGGCCGACAGGGCGGAACCCCGTCGCAAAATTCACCTTCGTGGATATGTCGTTGGCGAAACCGAAGAGGAAACGAACCTCTCTTCCCCTGGCATAATTAATGGCATCCCTGACGAGCCTCAAAAAAACCCCGGCTTTTCTATGTGCCGAGTCGACGAAAAGATCTCCGGACAGCGCCGCCGTCAGCTCAGCATCGGCCATCCTTATATGCACCGGCGTGGCGCCCACCGCACCGACGATCTGATTTTCGTAAATGGCGAGGTGTTCCAGGTGCTTCCCCGCGGGATTCCTGAAAAATTTCCAATCCATGTATTCAGCGTCGATATTGATTTTAAAAATTTTACTCAGTACATCTGCAGCATCGTCCAGAGCTTCTTTTTCCATCCACCTGACTGAGTATTTACCCGCCATGAAGAAGTCCTTTCGGGAGATTACTGCTGATTCACAACCTGCGGCGAGGATTTGCCAAGCCGGTAAAGCTTCATCAGGTTAAATCAAAATGCACTTCTCCGCAGGCTCTTTGCTTTCCTGGTTCAAGCCCTACCGCAAATACAGCCTGCTTCTGCTTAAGACATCAAAAAACCGGTCTGATGTCAATGTAAACTATCGGCCGGCAATTCGAACAGAAACGGATGAAGATTTAAATCAGGCTGGACAGTTCCCATCAATAAGCATGGCATACCAGGGGTGGATTTTTACAGGTTCAAAGCCCGGTTTCCCGCTCTTCGAGCACCAGGAGGCGGCTATTGGAGTTGTCCCATTCCGAGAGAATGATTTCTCCCCGGCCGTTCCTGTCGAGGTCGCACAGGGAGATGCAATAGGGGAGCACGATCGAAGCCGGGGTCTCGCGCTTCCAGACGACCCTGTATTCGCCGCATCCGTCCGCCCGGAACAGATACTGCCCCCTGGCTGCATTGCAAATAAAGGCTTTCCGGCCGCTCGTTTCCCCGGCCGCGGCGACATCGTTCGATTTCCAGAAACTCCTGTCCGGAACCTTCCAGCGCATTGAACATCCGGCGACCGGAGACTGTAGAAGAACAAAGGAATCAACCGTATTGAAAACACCGAAAAGCAGGTCGCCTGCGAAACCGGAGCCGCCCTCCCCGGGAAGCAGGTTCAGCCGGCCGGTGCAGAACACCAGGTACCCCAGATCAAAACCCGATGCAGAATCCCCTAAATCATCATCTCCGGCACATTCAATCATAAATACCGAACCGCGACTGTAACCGTGCCACATCAGCAAAACGCCGCCGATTCCGGCGGAAGGGGAAAAAAATATACCCATATCACCCGGCGTCCCTTCGTCGCAGGCGTAATATCGAGGAGTTTCCGGCCAGCGATCGAATTTATCCCCGCCGGTAACTTCATATACGGTGAGAACAAAAAAGGGATCGTTCTCCGCTCTTTCGAGGACTGTTATTTCGGTAAGACCGTCGCCGTCCATATCTCCATATTTCGCAAGGCAGCAGATTCCGGCCGGAATAACCAGCTCCCATGTCAGAATGGAAGGGAAGTTCCCCTCTCCCGAAGCTTCCCAGACCTGTATTCTCGCGCCGGTACTGAACGAACCCGCATAAGCGAGTATCTCCATTCTGCCGTCGCGATCGGCGTCTCCCGTATCCATCGGAACCGCGGGCGCGTATTCGCCGTACCCGTCGAAATCAGCGATTTTGGTGAAAGCTCCGTCCCCACCGCGGGAAACGATACGGAGCGCTCCGGTTCTACCGGAGCGGCCGGTTATTTCACCGTATCCGTCGCCGTTCAGGTCTCCGGTCAGAAAAAACTCCATATATTCGAGTGAATCGACCGGTTCGAACACGGGATCCCTTTGCAAGGCGTCATGAATCACCCCTGAAAAGCCGGCCCCGCACAGCAGCGGGGAGATTAACAACAAACAGAATATCCTGCGGAGCATGAACAAGAGACACCTCCATCCATATAAAAAGAGCATCAGCCGGAAATACCGCCGGTCCACTTTATTTTGAACCTTCCGACCTGTGAGGGGAGGTTGTTTCGCAAGCAATGTGCCGCAACGATCTCGTGCGAAATTTTCAGAACCGGCGCCTGGATTCGGTAGGGCAGGAGCAGCCGGGCGGGTGGAACTGCATGCCCCGGGGTTCGGAGAAAGATCAGGCAACCCGGCAGCGGATGGATACCGGTCGTTGGGTGGTTACGTACGGTTCAGGGAAGGGCGGGAAATGACCACCGAAAGATTGTCTTTCGATTATAAATCGTCCGTGGAGCCCATGGTGAAATACCAGTTGCGGATATCGAGGAATTCGACAGGTTCGAGAGGGCTGTGGGCGAACTCGATATTCACCACCTTGACCTCCCATCCCTGGTTTCTGAATCCTGCATCGTGGAAACTTCCGGCGTACAACCAGGAAGGATGCATCCAGGCGCGGAGGCGGGCGGCGCCTGCGGCAGCGGCAAATTCCTCGGCGGCGTGAAGCAGCCCCGCCTCCAGGCCGGGGTCTCTCTCGGAAAAAAAATCCATGACATATGCGATCCGCGGCTCGGGCGTCGAATTTCGTATTACGACATATCCCTTCAGCTCGCCTTCCTTTTCTGCGGTAATCATGGAATAAGAACAGTCCGGGCGCTCGAAATATCGCCAGGTCAGAAACTGGGCCGTCCGGATCTCAGTGATCGGGTGAAGATCTTTGACGCGCCTCCAGAAGAGGTTGAAATCTCTCCCCGGGGTATCCACCAGTCTGAAAACCATCCCGGTTCCTTTATCTTCCAGGCGCCAGCCGGAAAGAGGTGCACCCATCCCTTTTCCCGTCGCCTTCGTCCGCGACACTCGCCTGGCGACCTTTGCACCGAATTGCGCCAGTTTCCCGCTCCCGCCGAAGACGGCGCCGGTGGACAACTCTTTTTCCAGAACGGGAATATCCCCGATATCCTTGTACTTGAGCAGTCTTTTCCCCACCGTGTATGCAGACTCGTTCGGGAAACCGTACCCGATATAAACAGATATCCCTTCCGCATATTCTATCTGTTTTTTGAACAGCTCGATTAACGGGCGCGCACCCTTCTTGAAATCCTGATCGATGAAGGTATCGCCGGGAGCGCCTACGCACAAACCCTTTCCGAAATAGCTCATCAGTCTCAACTGGGAAGAATAGTGCCCCCTTATTTTGCCAGACGCATCCTCGATCAGGGATATATGGCGGGCCATATCGATATAACTGCCCTTAAACTTCCACAGCCACTCCTCCATCGACCGGTCCGAATCGAAAACCTTGTTGAAGAGGTTGTTAATCTCCTGTTCGTCGCCGTCGCGATAGTCCCGGGCAAACCAGTCCCTTCGTTTTTTTGTGTCACCTGACCCCATGGTGCATCTCCCGGCATAGCGCCGCCCGCTCATTCGAATCCGCAATCAACCTTCGTTACCCGACATTCCTTTTAAAATAAATTTTGGGGCTGCCGCAAACATGATATAAGGGTTTCATGTTCGAGTTTTTTTCAAAGCTGCCGCCCGTTTCGCTGATCGTCTTCCCCGGTCCGGTAATCGTCTTCCTGATTATCGGCGCCGCTCTCCTGTCAGGATACATCAAATTACAGCTGGGAGTGAAGACCAACTATACAAGAAAACTATTTCATGTGATCATCTTCAGTCTCGCCGGCATTCTTCACGCCGTTTACGGCGTCGAAGCGGTAAACCTGCTGGGTATTTTGATGGGACTCTTCATTCTGGTGATATTGATGCTGGGAGAGGGTTCAATTTTCTTCGAAGGGCTGGCGAGGGAAGAAGATCGGCCGCAACGCGGATTATATGTTCTGGTGCCGTATCTGACTACCGCCGCAGGAGGTATCGCGGCCAATATTCTGTTTCCGGGTTTCGCGGTGATAGGCTACCTGGTCAACGGGTGGGGAGACGCGGCCGGCGAACCCGTCGGTGTGAGGTTCGGGAGACACCCCTTCCGGGTTCCGAGCATCACGGGGATAGCCGCAATACGAACGCTGGAAGGATGTCTGGCGGTTTTCGGCTGCTCGGTGGCCGCAGCTTTTACGGGAGCCTTCTTTCTCCTCGGCTATCCGATCATGCCGTCGCTTGCAGCGGCTCTGGCGATCGGAGCCGCCTCGACAATAACAGAGGCGGCGACTCCGCATGGCATCGATAATCTCACCATACAGGTCGCCGCGTCCGCGTCCGCATATGTCCTCCTCGCCGGATGACTGTCTTTAAAGATTGGCTGTCGCTGTAAAAAGCGACCCAAGACGATAAATGACGAGGTTGATAAAGGGGCTATGCTGAACGAGTTCTCAGTACAAAAAATCTTCTTCGAGCCAGGCCGTCTCCTGTCGACCCATAAACCGTCTCGCGTCAAGACCCACGTCTTCAAGCAGAACAAGCGCTTTGATCTTCTTGACCAGCTGCTTCTTTCCCAGGTTCATCCCCAGAAACAACCCAAGGGCGTATCCGAGAAAGAGTCCGGGAAGTAAACCGATTGTGATATACCAGATACTCATGTCCATTCCACTCCGCGCTGCAGATACCTGTTGCAAGTTCCAGTATATTGTAACACCAAATAACGCGAATGCAAATTTAACTGCGCAAATCCTATTTATTCGTAAAATACCGCTGACTCCGGATACGGCCGGCAAAAGGCCCGGTTTCATGTCACGGAAACGGAAATGACGCGGCCATTTGCATAGTATAACGGCGGTTCAAACGCCGACGGTCTCTCCGGAATGAAGCGGTCATGTCCGTAGAATATCAGCATTCGAATGCCGGCGGTTTCCGGTGATCGAGTGTTCCGGTTAAACAGGACCGGGGTAAAAACACTTTGTTTACATTCCATCGGCGCTGGTCTACAATACCATGCCAAGGGATCGCTCCGCCGGCTGTTCGACGGTTAACCCGCATTTCTCACAAGCTTTAATCTCAAGTTGCAGGAAATGCGCCCGGTTCCGACGTCCGGTTTTGATACGCTCTGATCCGGCCGGGCAGTTCCGACCCGCGACGGCGTCAAAGCATGAAAAACAGTTGTTGCCGGGGCCGGAGAAAAAGAAGATGCACAGTGAGTGTCGGGCTTACCGGCCCGCTTAAACAAGATGAAGAACTGGCGAAAGGTTCACAGATTTTCTTTCGGATATCTCAAACTGACGAGTATCTTCATCGCCGCGGTGATGGTCTGTATCGCGGTTACAGGTATCCTGTACAACCATCAGCACGATCTCGCCTGCCTGAGAGACGGCAGGATTCACTCGGGCATTCTTCCGGGCAAATACCAGGAAAAACTCGATCGAGTAAGAGAAGCGCAGGGTCTGGGAGAGCTTTTCCCGGAGGAAGCCGATCGAGTGCCGGTCATGTGGGTTATAATAGACCTTCACACGGGCGATTTTTTCGGCCCGTGGGGACGGTGGTTTTATGATATCATCGCAGTGATGTTCGTGGTGCTGGCCGTGACCGGCATCTATATGTATCTCAAAATCAGAAAGAAAAGCCGGTTCTGACCATCAGACGGAATAGACCGGGAGGTAAAAAGCATGATAGTTCGATTCGCGATAGTTTTAACGATGTGCCTTGCAGCTGTCCAGGCTTTCGCCACGGAGCCGCTGCCGACCGAAATTAAAGAAGCAGAGTCAGGCAATTATTCAGTAGCGTCTGTTTTCGAAAACATCAATACCCTCCAGAATAAAGAAATAATGCTATCAACGAAAGTGATCAGCGCCTGCGCCGGAGGATGCAAGATGTGGGTGGCTGACGATGGTTATACCAAAGGGAAGCCCTTCATCCTGGTAAGAGCGAAAGATGACGCATTCAAATTCGACACCGATCTCGCGGGGAAACCGGTGACGATGAAGGGTTATGCAGTCGGCTCCTATCTCGATTTCTGTCCTGAAGGGAAAACCGGAGATTCGAGCGGCGGCAGCCATAAAACCTCCGACAAACATTCCGGGAAAGAAGACGGCTGCAAACCGCGCGTTCTTTCGGATGAGCTCGGCTCAATCACTTTTTTCGCATTAACGGTAGATGAGGATAAATAATCGAACTACGACCGAATACAATTCAGAATCGAAAACCCGATTTCATGCAGGATTCAGGACTGACCATAACCAAGGAAGAAATCAACTTCCTCCCCCTGACCAGGTTCTCCGGTAAAATCAACATGGTGACCACCCCGGGGGAAATCGCCCGGGCCGCGAGAGAGCTCAACGGCATCCGTTTGCTGGGGTTCGATACCGAGAGCAAACCGAGCTTCACAAGGGGAGAAAACCATCCCATCTCATTGATCCAGCTCGCCACCGAGGATACAGCCTGGCTGTTCAGAGTCAATATCCTGGATATGCCCGAGGAACTATGGCGATTGGTGGAGGATCCATCCGTCCATAAAGTCGTTCAGGCCGCGGCCCAGGAAAAAAACCAGCTCCAGCAGGACTTCGGAGTATCGGCAGCCGGACTCATAGACCTACTGCCGATCGCGAAGGAAGCCGGATGCCATCCCCTGAGCATTCGGGCGCTTGCCGCGATCTTTCTGAACGAACGCGTATCGAAATCCGCACGGATTACCAACTGGGAACGTAAGCATCTCTCCAGAAAGCAGATCCGCTACGCCGCCACCGACGCCTGGGTCAGTCTCAGAATCTATCTCAGGATGAGGGAGCTGGGTCTGGCGGGTTGAACGTTCCCGTTTCCAGAAAACGTATTGTCAGTTCGATAACCTGTTTATCCCGCATGATGAAGGTGTGAGAGCAGGGTACTTCGACAAAATCGGTAATTCCCGGCGCGCGGGTCCGTTCCACGGCAACCTTTCCATCGTCCTTTCCGGGTAACAGCATGGATGTAAACGGGTTCAGGCTCATCGTTCCCGCAATCACTCCGGCTTCGTAGGAGATCGGTGCAAGCCCGGCCGGGACGCTTTCTGGGCCGGTTCCCAGCTCTCTTCCCGCCGGACCGAAAATCCATCCGAACAGAGCCGAACCACCCAGCTTGTCGACAAGCTCGCTGCCGCGATTCGGAGGAGCGAGCATCACTACTCTGCCGAGGTTGGGACAGGGGTGATTCTCCAGGTACAGACGAACCAGGATCCCGCCGAGAGAATGGGTGACGAAGTTAATCTTCCTGTCCGGATCCGTGCAGTTTTCCCGGATGGCTTCACCCGGAAAAGAACGGGCGAGCTCGCCGATTTGAAGTGAACGCGACGGATAGTTAACATTCACTACTGTGTAGCCACGTTGCTCTAGTGCGGCTTCCATAACCCGCATCGAACCCGCTTTACGGGCGAGCCCATGCACAAGGACCGCATAGTCGGAGCATGTCGTCATTCCATCTCCAGCAGCATCCGGGAACCCGGGCGTCGTGAGGGTAATCCCGACGAAAAACATTATGACTGCGGTTCTCATATGTGTCTATTCGCAAAACGGATCATCGAGGCTCAAGCCCGGTAATCGTGATTCTCCTTGCTCTTGCACGGTTTTTTTTGTTACTTCTCGGAACATATCGCCTCGACTCAGCGCTTTCGCGCCGTAAAAAATCGGACCGTGCACAGGAGACGGTATAGTGCCTGAAAAATTCGATTTCTTCAATGCGTCCGTGCGGCTATACGGAACAGTGGAAAATGCAGGATAACGTCCGGGACCTTTTGCGCAAACGCAAGCGGTCTGTTTTTTATACCCTGGCCGGCGCCGTTCTTTTTATCACCGCACTCAATATCGGAAGCTGGTATTCCTACTTCAGCACCCGCGACCTGCTCGACAGACAGCTCGGCGCGCAGCTCGAGGCGATATCCGCGACAATGGCGCAAATTCTGGACCACCGCGAGCTTCGCAGCCTGGCGAGCGGGACGGACGACGAATACACGCGCTTCATCATACGCAGGTCTTTAGAGAAGGTAAAACGCGCGAACGATCTGGAAGCCGTATTCATTTTCGATGGTAACCTGAATTCGCTGATCGACACCCGCGTTGAGTTCACGCAAGGCGATCATTACGGCTACATGTTATCCGACTCGCTGACCATTCAGGCCGCATGGCGTGACGGTTCGGCGCATTCTCCATTACACGAAATCGACGGATCATATTTTAAAAGCGGATACTTCGCTATCTATGCCGGGCCAAGGACGCCGCTGGCCATGATCTGCTCGGATGCCAGCGCCGATTTTCTCGAAAAGCTGGCGGCTCTCAGAACCGCCCTGTCGCTGTTCGCCGTAGTGAGCGTGATCGTGCTGTCGATCGTAAGCGCGTCGATGCTCCGATCGGTGCGTGCCCTGGTCAGGGCCCAGGAAGAAGTCGGGAAAAGCGAAAAACTCGCCCTTGTCGGCAAAATGGCGGCGGGTATCGCTCATGAAATAAGGAACCCCCTGGGTATTATCAAAAGCACGGCCGATATCATCAGGCGAAATTACGGAACCGACGAGGATGAAATCTTCGATTACATCCCATCCGAAGTAGAAAGGGTCGATAACCTCGTGGAGGGGTTCCTGTCGATGGCGAGGGAGCAGGCTCCCCAGATTGAAAGGGTTAATGCATCCGCCTGGCTTGATGGGACGGTTTCCCGGCTCGAGCCGCTCTGCCGGGAAGAAGAGGTTTCCCTGAACCTTGCTCCACCCGATTCGTCGATCGAGCTGAATATAGACCGGGAACTTTCGGAGCGTGTACTGCGCAATCTCGTATCCAACTCGATCGCCGCCGGCAGGGAAGCCGGTTCGAGGGATCTGAAGATCAATATCTACGCCGGAACGGGAAAAACGCTGATCGAACCGGATGTTCAAAGCAGCGGACACGAAGTAGAAAATCGCCTGGTGGTATACGTGGAGGATAACGGTCCCGGGATTCCCGAATCCGCAGCCGAAAATATTTTCGAGCCCTTCTTCACGACCAGACGGGCCGGAACGGGGCTCGGGCTCGCCATAGCCAGGGCGGACATGGAAAGCCAGGATGGCCTGCTGCAGCTCGAACCGTCGGATTCAGGAACCGTTTTCAGCTGCTGGTTCCCGCTCGCCCGCTGAAACCGGACAGCCGGTTTACTGATTCGGGGGCGGTTCGGAACTGTGTGAAACAGAGACTGAGACGGGGCGCCCCCGAAACTGGAGCTTGACATGGCAAGAATACTCGTAGTCGACGATGAAAAGAAAATGACCCGCGTGCTTAAGCTTCTCCTGGACGGGGAAGGCCATACGACGGATACGAGCGGCAGCGCGGAGGACGCCGTCCGGCTGCTGGATCAATACATTTACGATATCGTCGTTACGGATCTCAAGATGCCTGGAAAGAGCGGCATAGACCTTCTCCGCGACGTCAAGGAAAAGCGCCCCGAAACCGAGGTGGTGATGATGACCGCCTACGCAACCACACGGTCGGCCGTGGAGGCGATGAAGTCCGGGGCGTACGATTACATTATCAAGCCCTTCGAAAACGACGAGCTGTTATTGCTCGTAAAGCGGATTCTCGAAAAACAGTCGCTCACTTCGGAGAAGACCGCTCTGGCCGAAGAAAACAGGGAGCTCAAGAAGCAGATAAGAGGCGGTCTCGACAAGACCGGCCTGATCGGCAGGGGCGAAAGGATGCAGGAGGTGTATCGACTGGTTGAAAAAGTCGCCCCGACCACAACGACGGTGCTGATTCGCGGCGAAAGCGGAACAGGAAAAGAACTGATTGCACGATCGATCCACGTGAACTCCCAGGGAGCAGAAGGTTCGTTCGTGCCGGTTCATTGCGCGGCGTATCCCGAAACCCTCCTCGAATCCGAGCTGTTCGGGCATGAAAAGGGCGCATTCACGGGAGCCGCCACGAGAAGGATCGGAAGGTTCGAAAAAGCTGCCGGCGGCACACTGTTTCTCGATGAAGTCGGAGAAATCTCGCCTACGGTGCAGGTGAAGCTGCTGCGCGTGCTCCAGGAGCGGAGCTTCGAGCGACTGGGCGGTGATACTGCAATCCATACCGACGCCAGGATTGTTGCCGCAACCAACCGCAACCTGGAGCAGGCGATGGAGGAGGGGCTTTTCCGCGAGGATCTTTTTTACCGGCTGTATGTATTCCCCATCGAACTCCCTCCCCTGAGGGAAAGGATGGATGATCTCGACGAGCTGATAGCGCATTTCCTTGAAAAATTCGAGGGTAAAGGCGTTCGGATTACCAGGAAAGCGAGAACCGTCATTCAGAGGCACGGATGGCCCGGGAATGTCCGCGAACTGGAAAACGCCATTGAACGTGCTCTCATCCTGGCGGGAGGAGACAGCATCGATGTCCGGCACCTCCCGGAGATTCTCCAGCGCGGTTCGGACGGAGACGGCCTGACCGCCGGTGGTGTTCGGAGCCGCAGGATCTCAGGTCGTGGAGAAACGATCCTGTCGACTCTGCATCTCGAAACGATGGAAAAGGAGATGATCCAGTCGGCCCTGGCGCGGGCCGGGGGGAACAAGAGCAGGGCGGCCGAACTCCTGGGGATAACCAGGCGGGCTCTGTACTCCCGAATGGAACGGCACAAAATACCGATCTCAGGCGAGGAGAGATCGGATGATCATAGATTGTAATAAAATCAGGAATCGGATTCAGTCGTACCGAGTTTTTCTTTTCTCAGGAGCAGGCATTCCTGGATCGACTGGAGAAGAGCATCCATGTGGAAAGGTTTGCCGAGAATGGCATCCACTGAATCCCGTCGCTTTTCGTTCTCGTCGATGGTACCGCCCCATCCGGTGAGAAGCAGGATTACCGCGGCGGCGTCTTTCTGCCTGATCTGTTCCGCCACATCCCATCCGCTGAGTACAGGCATGCCGAGATCGGTGATCAATACGTCGACCTCCCGCGGGTCGTAAAGGTCTATGCCAGCCTTGGGATCGGTCGTGGTTTTAACCTCGCATCCCGCATCAACCAGCGTATCACTGACGATCTCGCCGATAAAATCCTCGTCGTCGATAACGAGTATTCTGCCTGAAAGTCCGGACACTTCCTTTTCAGCCTTTCCCGGTTTCACCGGCGTCTCTCCCGGAAGAGCCGCGTGAAGCGTTAGTGTGAACTCAGCGCCTTTCCCGAGCTCGGACTCTATTTCGATTAAACCTTCATGGCGTTGAATGATGCCGTACGCAACACTCATCCCCAGGCCGGTTCCCCTTGAACCCTTAGTAGTATAGAACGGATCATAAATGCATTTCTTTATTTCCGGCGTCATTCCCACGCCTGTATCACGTATTATTGCTGCGACTTTGTCGTTTCTCTGCTCGGTTTTCACGAATATCGTGCCTCCCTGGGGCATCGCATCGATGGCATTCAGAAAAATATTCGAAAAAACCTCTCTCAGTTCGGAGGAGTTCCCCATCACTTTTTCGACGTCGCCGAAATCTGATTGGATAGCGTAACTGATTCCTTTCTTTTCTGCTTCATCCTTCCAGCGGGGCCTGGCTATTTCGATCGAATCTCTGATTATGTCGTTGATATCCACCGGGTCGAATCTCTTCTCGGTGCGGACTCTGGTAAACTCCTGGATTCTGCGGACGGTTTCTCCGCCGTCGAAGGCTGCTTTTTCTACCAGCTTCAAACCGCTGATGACTGTACTGTCTTCGGTCTGCTGCTGGAGCAACTGGGCCCGCCCCAGTATGGCGCTCAGGATATTGTTGAAATCGTGTGCGATTCCTCCTGCAAGCTCTCCGAGGGCGGTCAGCTTCTCAGTCTGGATCAGTTGATCCTGAGTACTCTCCAGGTCGGCATATGCATTCTTCAACTCGCTGAACAGCGATGCATTCTCGATCGCCGTCCCGATGCTTCTCCCGAGGGCGAACAGAAAATCATCACGAAGTGATGTTCTTTCCATTCTGCTTTTAAAAAACAGGGTAATGCATCCCAGCGGGTTCCCCTTGCCACTGAGAGGCGATACAATCACCATCTTGTATTTTTCTACTGCCAGATCGCACATCTCGGCCGGTTCCCGGAGAGGTTTTTCCTCGCTGACCACCGCTTCGAGCCTCTTTATAATCTTTCTGGAGGCCAGGTTTTTCTGCGCTTTTTTGGTCAGCCCTTCGGAATGCACCAGTTTCAGGTTGCCGGCTTCGAACAGGTGTATCGCTCCTGAAAAAGCGCCCAGGCCATCGATAGCCGACTCGAGGGCTTCGGCGCAGGTCGCCTCGCGTTCGAGATGCCTGCTCATCCTGTTGCTGATCTCGTTCAGCAGGCTGAGTTCCCGGGCCCTGATCATTTCTTTCTTGAAAAGACTGGCATTCCGGATGGCGATTCCCGCCTGGTTGGCGAAGGCCTGCAGCGATTCGGTATCGGCCTTTGTAAGCCGGTATTTCCTGCTCGCCGCGAAAAGATTTCCCTGAAGTACTCCGTCGGATACGAGCGGCACGGATGCCATCGCATTCAATCCGAAAAGTTTCTGAATCGTTCGCGCGAGGTCGCGGCTGAGTTTCGGAAACAGCACATCGGCGAGATTATCGGTGCACATCAATTCGCCCTTGATGAACATCTGCACGACCTTGTTGTCTGAATCGGGATCGAAGGTGAACCGGCGACCGATTACCGGAGTACCTATAATCTCTTCCAGGAGGTTGATAAGGGAGTTGTCGCCGGCGACCGCTTTGACCGTAAGGGAGTTGTTTTCGGCCGAATAATCGAGAACTACGGCCGCGGTATATCCCAGACCTTTGACGACGCTGTCGGCGATCCTTAGAAGCACGAGCTCCAGGTCGAGAGAAGTGAGAAGATCAGCCGTGGTGCGCTGCAGCGAATTGAGCTCGAGATTGATTTCCTGTATCTGCTCGAGCTGTGTTTTGTAGTTCTGCCAGAGCGCTGCGTTCTGCACGGCGCTGGCAGCGATATTCGCCAGCATCTCGATGGGGATCAGGCTCTGGCGGTCGGGAACTTTTCCGTCTTCCGGATCATCCACCGAAACCAGCCCCAGAATCTCCCCCTCCTGGCCCATTATAGGGGTGAACATGAAATCTTCCGAGTGCCAGCCGCCTTCTTCCACCTGCATAAAATCACTGGGCACACCGCGATCACCCCACGGAGTATCGTGCCCGGGGATATAGTAGGAATCGCCGACCAGGTATTTCTCCTGGAAGATGCTTCGGCGTTCCTCCGGGGTCAGGCTTTTCTGGTGAAGGCTTTGCTCGTCCTCCTGGGAAAGGCCCGCCGCCCCCATGGAATATACGAGAAAATTTTCGTCAAGAAGAGAAACAGCGACGCGTCTGAAACCGCAGTATTTCTGGGTTATTTCCGCTATCCGCGCGAGCAGCTTGTCCATGTCTTTTTCCTGGATCATGGAGCTGCTCATATTAACGAGCTCTCGGAGTTTCTGGAGGAATTGGTCATCTATGCGTGACATTGTCGGCTCCGCACGTTTGTGTCGATCTCTATAGATCGACGATATCCTGAAAAATAATATAAAAAAAGCATTTCCGCCAGAATATAGACGGTGCGGCAGGGTCCGTTCCGGCTGATGCTAACTACCCGAATCTGGAAAAGTAACGAAAATGGTCACCGGACAAGCGGCGATGCTGCGGGTCCCCGGGAGAAAGTCGCCCCGGCAGGGAGATTCACGATTCTTCCGATATTTCACCCTCGTAGGGAGCGACTCCGCTTCCCGTAACCGTCACGGAGATGCTTCCGCCGGCATCGGCATCGAAAGAGAACGAAGCTTCGCCTGCAACGGTTTTACCGACTTCGAAGATATCCCCTTCCCTGTGGAGGCAGACGAGAGCTCCATCGGCGGGGGAACCGCCGACGGTGACTTCCACAGTGATCTCCTGCCATCCGGGAACGAAGGCGGCCGGATGGGTAACCGTCGCGGCGTCGGGAATTCCGAACCAGAGATCGATCGAAGGGTCACCCATCAGGTTGTATACTTCGAAATAGTAATGGGATTTTCCGTAGCCCGTCATGAAGAGAAATATCTGTCCGCCGACGGCCATCTCTCCGGTGGTCGTGTAGGGAGTATCGAAAACGATATCGAACATGCGCCGTTCGAGAATATCGTCTCCGTCCCAGAAGGTCGAGTTGGATGCGCCATAGAACGAAATACCCCCCGTGTCGCCCTGGCGGACCCAGGTTTCGGCGAAACATTCGGTATTGTCGTATTTACCCGTGTCGCAGGCGTTACTGATAACGAAAGGGTGTTCGCCCGTGTTAACGAGGTTTCTCACGTTGCCCTGGGTGAAACGGGGATCGACCCACGTCGTCGATGAGCCGTGACCGGAATAGTTCACCAGCATCGCGCCTGCGTTCACCGCCTCGGTTATGTCTGAAGTGCTTCCGCCGAAGTGTCCCCTGATCGCCGTAAACTCCATCCCGGACGGGATGATGTGGTTCACGATTACGTAACGGTGGGTCGCTTCGGCCACCTGCCAGTACCCCGAGTCTTCTCCGCCTATGAAAACAGTTTTGTTGAGCCAATCGGTGGTAGCGAGATCGAACCTTTCGTACGAAACCGCGTTATCCACCATCTCCCAGGCTTCGGCCGATGTTCTCGCCGGGAACCGGCCGTACGCCAGATCGGGGATAAAATCGCCGCCGTCCACGCAGGCATAATGAAGATCGGTCTTGTGCTTGATAATCCCGTAAAGAGAAGTGTCGCCTTTATCTCCCGGTATGGTATTCGTGTCGCCGAGCAGCATCAGGTAGGATGGCGGCGACGGCCAGGTTTCATAGGCGTCGGTCACGAAAAGGATGATATCGTCCGCGGTCGATCCCACCTGTGAAATGGGAACGACCACTGTTTCGAACCCTTTCCGGGTTTTCCATTCCGCAAGGGCTTGAGCCTGTGGAAGAAATTCGTCGGCCGCAATTACCAGGTATACCATCGGAACCGGATTCGGCCATCCTCCGTCACCGGCGCTGGAAGGTTCCAGGTATGCCCGGTGATTCAAACAATATTCGTCCATCACCCCGGGAAAGGGATTGTTGGCGCAGCGGGCGGCGCGGGAGGAGGAAGTCTTTTCACCGGCTCCGCAGAAGGTGAGCTTTACCCTGAGGGAGGAGGGATAGTGAATGGCGCCTGATACCGGGTTGTATTGTACCGGATAGATTTCCAGCGCGGCCATGGTCAGGCCGCGAAAAATTACACATTCCCGGATTTTTCCGGAAGTCGACGGGAAAAAATCATCGGCTCCGTAAATCCGTTCGTCGAACCACGGCGGCGGCGGTCCGGGGGAAAGGAGCTTGCAGACGTCGGGACGGAAGGGAGCCACCCGGGTCGCGAGCTGGATTGTTCTGACATCCCGCGACTCGATGCTCTCCACTACGGGACTCGAGCCCGAAGGCACGGCAATCAGTTTCCCGAGCAGAGGGAGACCGGGCGCGCCGACCTGGGGCCTCACCGAGGCGCCGGGGCACTCCACTACAGCGAAACCTTCTTCATTCTTGACGGATATGCCCGGTATGCCTACATCGATCACAATGCCGTGATCATCTGAAGAAACTATTTCCCAGGAAACGGCGTTCTCAGCGGCGGAGGCTCCGCCGCCCAGGGCCATCATCAGAACGAGGATAATTACACGCATTTTACTCCCCCGGCTTCAAGAGACCTTCCGGTCATTTTTATTTCATCGGTTATCACGGACCGCACCTGGCGGATATTCCTGAATTATAATCCTGTTTCGACCTGTTGAGGTTCAATTTCTGCACAACGTCGCCAAGTAAACGGCCACGGCAGAACCGGCGGATTTATTTCATTAAATACACTTTCTCCGTTCGTGCACTGTACAAAGGGTTTCCGGGAAGTTCCCTTACCGAAATTCCCGGCAAAAAAGAATATTTTATTCCCCGGAAGAAAAAACTGGTTATACTTTCATCTGTGTCCGGTGTATAAACGCACAGGCATTTTGCGAATGACGTTTGATCAGCCAACCCGGATCATTCGCGGTTCGCACTCCCGCACAAAAAGTCAGGGAATTGCGAACATCAGAAAGTTGAATTCAAGGAGGTCGAAATGAAGAAATTCACTATGGCCCTCGCCTCACTGCTGCTCCTCGCGGTGGTGCCCCTGTCGGCGATGGCGGAACCCTTCGAGGTCAGCATCATCGGATGCCCAGCTACCGTTAATCGCGGCGATGTGCTGTCTTTCACCGTTGAAGTTTTCAACCCCTGCTGAAACGCCAAATTCATGGACCAGGTTGGTCTTTTCGCGACGAACGGCGGTTTCGAATATGAACAGATGCTCTGGGAAGGTGATTTGATGCTGCTGCCCGGCGACAGCGTCCGCGGCCCTGTAAGGCTGCCGATCCCGGGTAACACTCCTCTGGGTATTTACTCCCTGACGGTATGGGTTGCATATGATGGATTTCCGAACGGACAGTACACTGTCGACGTAGAAGTGCTTCCGTAAAATCTTCAAATCCTGGATTGGAAAAATCCGGTCGCGCCTTTTGCGCGGCCGGATTTTCTTTTACCCGGAATTCTCGAAAGTAGTCATAACCGCCACCACGTCGGATACGTACTGAACCACGGCCAGGTCGAAGAAGACGGCCCTCGAGCCGAGGAGCGGTTCGTGGCAGTTCGCCGGGATTTCGGCCGTTGCTCCCAGGGCAACTCGATGACGCAAAGCAGGTACTCGTCGCGGATTTCCTCTCGTGAGCTCGATAATCCTCTCACATTCCGGTTCACCTGCATCCAACGAAATGAAAACTGAACGATCCCTTCCGGACCTGGTGGATATCCGCGCCCGTTGTATTCATCATTTTGATAATGCAGCGCACTCATGTAAAATTGTCAATCCGGTTGACAATTTTACATCATTGCAGCGAAGACTTGAGCGAAGTCTTGAGCGATACGCTTGAGGCGGTTCCTAATCCTGCGCCCGCGATCTGTTTCCTCTTCTCTTTTTCATTCCGGAGCCCGATTTCCCGCGGGAGACCGGCCGTTTACTAGTCTACGGATTCGAAAACGATCTTTCTCCGGATGGCGGAGGCATCGGTGATGTAGAGGTTGTAACCGTCCCACTCCAGGGCGCCGGCTTCCGGTTCGGCAAGCAGTTCGCCGGCCCTGAACATGAGCGGCGCACCCGAAGGAGCCGACGAGCCGGGCGCCAGCACCAGCCAGGCCGGAGGCTCCTCCAGGTTTAATGAAGGAGTCGACGGCGGCATGAACTGCGCCCGGCCCGTTTTCCAGATGATGAACTTCGACTGCTCGTTCCACCACGCAGCACCGCCGAAACCGATCGACAGGTAGTCGACGGTCGGCCCTATTCCGAGAAAACCTAGGTTGCCCTGCTTGATATTGTTGTAATACGCTCCCATGCTCTGGGCCCAGGCCGTTCCGGGCTGCGTATAATCGAGGATCCAGCTTTGAGCGCCGTTGCCGCGAATCCACATGTATGGCTGCCCGTTGTTCTGTCCGGCCATCGCCTTCTTTTTTCCGATGGTGATGCCGCTGCCCTGGGCGTTGTTCGGCAGAGTGTCGAAATCTATGGTGGGGACGGATTCATCACCCGACGCTTTTATGTCCGGAGCTATCATCGTCGTGGAGCGTGCCGTTCCCGCGATATCCAGCGCAAGGTCGGACGGGGCGGTTCCTATTGCGACGCTGCCGTCGAAACGGGAGGCGCCTTCAGCCTTCAAAGCGAGGCCCGTTCCGCTGCTCAGGGCGTGCACGCCCGTTCCATCATCGCTTTGCCCCCGGATCGATACGCCGTCGCTCGTGTTGTCGACCCAGATGAGCCCGTCGGGAGCGGCTTTCGAAAGGTGATATTCTCTGAACCAGCCTCTTTCCCTTTGATCCTCGGCATCCGCCGGTACGATCGATTCGCCGTCACGATATCCCGTCCCGGAAGACGGTTCCCCGCCCGAGGGTTCCCCGCCCGAGGCTGGCCGGTTCATCCGGTCGCGGCTCCATCCGGGAATGCTTTCGGCATCTGTTCGATGATTTGAACCGTTCAGGTTTTTCATCGAACCGCTTCCCGGTCCCCGCAGCCGTCCGGATTGAACTTCACCCGCCCGGGCGGCAGCTTGATAGAGACCCGGCACCTTTTCGAACCGGCCGTCTCTTTCATTGTGGAACAGTATGGTTCCCGATCGGTTGTCGAGCTGGAGGTCAACGTAGCCGTCCCTGTCGTAATCGAGCCACCTGGCGATTCTACCCTCTCCATCATCATCCAGGCCGGTTTCTTCCCCGGTCTCGACGAACTCGATTCCATCGAGGTTCTTGTAGAGGAGATTCCGGCCGTCCCTCACGAGGTAGAGATCCGGATAACCGTCGTTATCATAGTCCGCCCAGGAGGCATGGTTCGTTCTCCGCGCCGGGCGGGATCCCCCCGGAGCCGCAGCCTCGCTGAACCCGCCGTCGCCTTCGTTGCGATACAGCGTTCCCGGCGTGCCGGATCGGATGACATAGAGATCATCCAGCCCGTCCCGGTCGAAATCGATCCAGAGGAATGTTTCGCTTTCCAGCCTGCCGGAATCCGGCTGATCCGGTGAGCGGGACCTGTCGAAGCCGTTCGAGAGGCACATTCCGGAAGGGAGAAGAAGGAGAGATATCAGACTCGCTATCGTCAATCGTTTCATGGCCGCATCCCCTGGTCAAAAGACTGAGTCCGGGCGGGAGCAGGACACCGGTATGCCGCGAACCGGATACCTGAGATACTAATAAGGTCGGCAATTAAAACAACATGCTTTCGAGTTTGGTGAACCGGGCCCGGTCGGGTTCCACCGCAAGGGTGCGGTTCTACTCAATTTTTTCGCGCCATATAACCCACAAAAACAGAAGATATCGGATCGGCAAAGCATCTTCTCAAAATCGGTTCTGTAACAGCCAGGCTATGCACGCTCAAGATTCACCCTCCAAATCGATACTATTCCACGGCACAATCAATACACTCGAACGGGCTTGAGTCATATTGCCACCGTAAACAACCACGGGTTTACAATCCGGGGTTCCTTGAATGCTGGCAAAGCGTTCCAGGTTTTTGAAAAATTCACGAGTTATGGTTTCTCCCGACTTAATTTCAATCGCAAAGCAAGAAGATTCTCCGCCTGCTATCAGGTCAACTTCCAACCCCTTTCTGTCTCGATAGAAAAAATGTTCGGGCCTGCGTCCAATGTTGAATTCCCGGCGCTGCAATTCAGCTACCACCCAGTTTTCAAAAATCGCTCCTCGGAGAGGATGACTCAATAGTTGTTCACCTTTGAAGATACCAAGCAAGTAACAGAGCAATCCAGTATCTGTAAAATACAGTTTTGGGGTTTTTATCAGTCGTTTTTTTATATTCCCGAACCAGGGTCGCAGCCTGAAAATGATATAGCCGGCCTCCAGGACGGACAACCAGGACTGAACGGTTTTATGAGTGATGCCGGCAGCATCGCCAATATTGACCAGGTTGGTCAGTTGACCGACCCGCCCTGCACAGAGTTTCAAGAAATTCTGAAATGTATGAAGATTTCCAACTTGCAAAATCTGACGCACATCTCTTTCCACATATGTCGCAATGTATGAACCAAGCCAATCCAGATGGTCCGGCCGGCGATGATATATTCTCGGATACCCACCTTTCAGCAGAATTTCGAACTTATCTTCGGGGCTGTCCGAAAATAGACGAATCTCAGACAAACTCAATGGCATGAGTTCTAGAAGTCCTGTTCTGCCTGCAAGCGACTGTGAAACCGCTTCCATAACCGCAAAATTCCTTGACCCGGTCAGGACAAACCGCCCAGGCGCAGGATCTTCATCAACCATAACCTGCAGATATGATGTCAAATCCGGAACTCGCTGGATTTCATCAAGAATGGCACCGTCTGCAACTGAGCGAAGAAAAGCAACCGGGTCCGAAAGCGCGAATTCCCGTTGTATCGGTGACTCAAACGACACATACCGCATATCCGGAAAAGTCATCTTGCACAAAGTAGTTTTACCGGATTGTCGTGGGCCCGTAACAGTGACAACAGGGAAACTGTCAGCCAGTCTTTCAAGCGTTTTTTGAGCACTTCTTCGAATCATTTCACACCTGCCTGTGGCGCTATCTGAGTATTTCATTCCCATATAGCACCATTGCGGAAGTGAAGTCAAGGGGGAAAACCCGTGGAGGAAGACCTGGGGGAAACTTGGGGGAGGAGGCGCTTTGCTGTTTGGTTGTTGATCGGTCGAATGGACCGGCTTGAATGGGCGAGAGATTCCTCGCCGCCCGGGTAGAGAGCGTAATCAGGGTTCGAGCTTTGCAAGGCGCCTGGTATGCCTTCCCCCTTCGAATTCGGCGTCGAGCCGCGAGTTTTGTTTTTCCTGGAGTGCGGTGAAGCTGCGTTTCCTGTCGATCGTCAGCGTCCCCGGCGCTTCGAAATCTCGTCTATATCGCCTGTGGGTATGGCGGCGATGAGCTTGCGGGTGTACGGATGCTCCGGGTTCTCATATATTTTGTCGGCCGGTTTCAGCTCTACGATGTGGCCTCCGCGGTCTTCTTCGAGCAGCCGCCGGCGTTCTCCGCTTTCGTACAGATCAGCCATTACCGCATCGGATGCCATAACCGCCACCACGTCGGATACGTACCTGACCACGGCCAGGTCGTGACTTATGAAAATGTAAGTGAGGCCGAAATCATCCTGCAGGTCGAGCAGGAGGTTGATGACCCCCGCCTGAATCGATACATCCAGGGCGCTCACCGATTCGTCGCATACTATGAACTCGGGTTCCACCGCAAGGGTGCGGGCCACGCAGATCCTCTGGCGCTGCCCCCCGGAAAACTCGTGGGGGTAACGGAACAGGTGCCGGGCATCGAGCCCGACCCGCTCGAGCAGCCAGACCGCCTTGTCCCGCCGAGCCGAATCGGTTCCGTGGAGTTTATGGAGACGCATCGGATCCACCAGGGTCTCCTCCACCGAAAGCCGCGGGTTCAGGGAGGCGAAGGGATCCTGGAAAATGATCTGGATCCGCCGCCGGATCTTCCTCAGCTCGGACCTGGGCAGAGTGGTAAGTTCATCGCCGTCGTACCGGATGGAGCCGGATCGCGGCTCCACGAGCCGGAGAATCGTGCGCCCCAGCGTGGTCTTGCCGCACCCGGATTCACCCACGAGCCCGATGGTTTTCCCCCTGGGCACCACCAGGTCCACGCCGTCCACGGCCTTGATCCACGCCGCCGTCCGCTGGAGAATCCCCTCCTGGATCGGAAACCAGGTTTTCAGATCCTTTATTTCGAGAAGCGGCTCTCCGAAGCCCGGCATCTCTTCCCGGCGCTTTTCCGCTTTGCCCGGGTAATCCATGGAGAGGGCCGGATCGGTGGGGTCGATGTCGAGCCCCTGCCTTTCCGCCCGGATGAAATCGTTGATGGTGGGAAGCCGCTCTGCCCGGGTCTTCAGGGTCGGCCGGCAGGCCAGGAGACCTTTCGTGTAGGGGTGCCGCGGATTGCTGAAGATATCGACGACGCTTCCGAACTCGACGATGTGACCTCCCCGGTCGTAATCGGTGGTGTTTTCGAGGGGCGTCCCCCGGTAGAGCTCCCGGAGGGTTTCGCCGGGGCACATCACCACCACGTAATCGGTGACTTCGGCGACCACCGCGAGATCGTGGGTGATGAACAGGACCGCCATCCCGCGCTCGTCCTGCAGCCGTTTGATAAGGTCGAGGATCTGTTTCTGGATGGTGACGTCCAGGGCCGTGGTCGGTTCGTCGCAGATGAGCAGCTTCGGGTTGCAGGCGAGGGCGATCGCGATCATGACCCGCTGCTTCATGCCGCCGGACAACTCGTGCGGATATTGATTCATCCGCTTCTCCGGCAGGGGGATGCCCACTTCGTCGAGCAGCTCGATGCCCTTCTTCCAGGCTTCCGCCTTCGAAACATCCTGGTGAGTGGTGATCGCCTCCGCCACCTGCCATCCGCACTTGAACACCGGGTTCAGGCTGGTCATCGGCTCCTGGAAGATCATTGCGATCTCGTTGCCCCGGTAGAAGGGCATCCTCTCAATGGGCAGAGCGGTGAGTTCGATGGTTTTCCGCTTTCCTCGCCACGTGATGCTCCCCTCGACTATCCCCCCCTGGGATTCGGGTATCAGGCGGACTACCGAGTACGCCGTGACCGATTTCCCGGAGCCGGATTCGCCCACGATGCCGAGAGTTTTACCTTCTTCGACGGCGAGGCTGATTCCGTCCACCGCCTTGACGGTTCCCGATTCGGTGTGGAAATAGGTTTTCAGCCCCTCGATTTTCAGAAGGGGGTTCGAACTGTGTATATTCTCTGCTGCAGGATGAATATATTCGATTTCGTTCTTCAAATGTTTCCGCCTTTATCGCAACCGCGCGTACTCTTTGGGGTCGAACGCCTCACGAACCGCCTCGCCGATCATCACCACGCAGAACAGGGTCAAAGCGAAGGCGATGACCGGAATCAGCACCAGGTGCGGGTGATTTACGATGTTGTTGGCCCCCTGGCTGAGGAGCCGCCCCCAGGACGGGACTTCCGGCGGCAGCCCGAAACCGAGGTAATCGAGCGAGACGAGCGAGCCGATGTAGCTGACTATTCCGAAAGGCAGGAAGGTGACCACCGGCACCAGCGAATTCGGAAGGATATGACGCAGCATGATCTTGCGGTCGCCGAACCCGATAGCCTTGACGGCCTGGACATAATCCCTCGATTTCTCCCGGTAGAACTCGCCGCGGATGGTGTAAGTGATTCCGAGCCATGCCCTGAGCAGCACCAGCATCAGAGTCAGGACCCAGAAACTCGGCTGAATCACCGACGAGATGATCATCAGGGTGAAGAGGAACGGGATCGAAGACCAGACCTCGATAATCCGCTGAACCACGATATCGACCCAGCCGCCGAAATAGCCCATGATCCCGCCGATCACGATACCGGCGGTGTAGCCGATCAGGGCCACGAACATGGCGAAGGAGAAGCTGACCCTGAAACCGTACAGGAGCTGGGAGAAAACGTCCCTCCCGGCGAAATCGGTTCCGAGGAGCGGCATCCCTTTCCTGAACGGCCGGTGCGGAGGGGTGCCTTCGAGGTCGAGGAGGAGCTCCGTTGCGGAATGAGGATACGGCGGCAAAATGATCGAGGCTTTCCCGGATTCGAAATCGAGTTTCAGCGACCGGTATGCCGAGGCCGTGTTACGCCGTTTTTCATATTCCTCCAGTTTCCACTCGGGCAGGGGTGCCGATTCATCGTAGACCTCGCCCTCCCGTTCGGCCCTTGAACGCATGATTTTTCGATACTTTTCGATATCGGCATCTATGCCGGTCTCGAGGTGAAGCGCTTCTTCTTCGAGGAACTCGGGATCCCGTAACCAGCGCGCGTAGGCCCTGCCGTCCATTTCCCCCTCGCGGTCCAGGCCGAAATCGGTCCACCGGGCCTCGTCGTCGAACGAAGCCCAAGGAATCCAGAAATTGGCGAAATCGGCCACGGCGGGTGCCTGCCAGTGGTCTCCGTAACGGACGAAAAGGGGTTTATGGTTGACGAGCAGCTCGAGGCCGAGGCTGGTGAAAAAGAGGGTCGTGATGGCGATGAAGCTCCAGTATCCCCTGCTGATCTGCCTGAACCTCCTGATCCTTCGCTCGGAGAGCGGGGTCATCTTCATCCTGAAGCCCGCTTTTCTGCCGAGGAGAATCGTCAGTCGGGGGATCAGCCTGTGAAGCAGCAGGTACGCGGCGAGGAGAATCGCCGGCAGAATTATAATTCGAATTCCGATCATGTATACGACTCCCTATCCGAACCGTATCCGGGGGTCGATAATCGCCCAGACCACATCCGAGATGATGTTTCCGAAAAGCCTGATCAGCACGCCGATGACCAGAGTCGCCATTATTATGGGGTAGTCGCGCTGGATAATCGCCTCGAAGCCCAGGAGCCCCATTCCGTCGATATTGCATGTTTTTTCGATCAGGAAGGAGCCGGCGAAGAGGAGGCCGATGGCGTGTCCGATTCCGGCGGTTATCGGGATCAGCGAGTTTCTCAGGGCATGGACGAAGACGACGCGTCGTTCGCTCAGCCCCTTGGCGAATCCCGTTCTGACATAATCCGAGCCGAGGTTGTCGAGGAGCGAGTTTTTCATCAGTATGGTCATGGCGGCGAAACCGCCGACCATGTAGCCGATCACCGGTATCAGCATGTGCCTGAACCGCCCCAGTAGCCCCTCGAGGAGCCCCAGTTCCTCTATATTGTCAGGCTTGTATCCGCCCAGTGGAATCCAGTCCACGTTCAGGGCCACGGTGGAGAGGAGCACCAGGCAGACCACGAAACCCGGCATGGCGTACCCGAGAAACACCAGCACCGAGGTCGAAGTATCGAAGAGCGAGCGATGTTTCAGCGCCTTGAATACTCCCAGTGGTATACAGACGAGCCACGTGAGGATATACCCGGTGAGCCCGAACTGGATCGAAACCTCCATCTTGGATACGATCAGCTCCACCACCGGTTTCCCGTGGGTGTAGGAGCGTCCGAAATCGAGCTGCAGGATCCCGCTGAAACGGCTCTCCACTTGGTATATGCCGCCGCCGGGCTTTATGGTATATCCGTAGTTCCTGCGGATATTATCGAGTTTCAGCCCCGCGAGCTCGCCCTGTCGTACATACCCGTCGGCCATTTCGATAAAGGGATCGATCGAACCGGGTTCGCCGGGTTCGAGCTCCACGAAGTAGTCGTCTCCTCGAAAGGTGAACCCGTGTTTGAAGAGATACGCAAGATGATCGTCCCTGCCGGAGAATCCGCCGCCCCGAAGCCGCTCGCTCCGGGCGGCTATTTTCGGGGGCACCGCCCCTTCATCAACCAGGCGCCTATAGTAATTCCCCCTGAAATACAGCATGTCCCGGGTGTTCAGATGTTCGTCAAGCGATTCTCTGGCTGACAGTTGCGCCTGCAGAAGCTTTCTGATGGAATCGAAGAGTTCCGGGTGGCGCTCGAGAGTCGTCTTCTGAATCCGGGTAAACTGCTCCCGGGGCCACAGGCCGAGCCACTGCAGGTAGCCTATCAAAACGGGCCTGTCGAGGGCGTAGTATCGCTGCAGGGCTTCGAGACTTTCATCGTCGAGCTGCTGTTCGCTCTCATCGGTGACCCCGCCGCTGCTCCGGCTGCCTGCTTCCCCCTGCATAGCGCCCAGCTTCATGGCGGTTTCAGCCTGTTCGATGGGTCCGCCCGGCACGAACCTCAGCACGGTATAGACCATCAAGGTGATAGCGACGAAGGTGAAGGGGATAAGCAGCAGCCGCCGGATAAAATACGCTGTCATCCCGCTCATGAATCGCCGCCTTTCACCGCGTCCGGCATCGGAGTTTCATGGGTCATCCAGTAATCCTGCTCGATTTCGTCGTATTGCCCCAGGGTGAATCCTGGATAAGTTGAAGCACCGGCGGCTTTGTTTTTCTGTGTCCGGCGGTCTTTCTTTTCGTCGTACCACCAGAACGCCAGGATCATGTTGATATCGTCGCCGTACCGGGAAGCATATTCGGCCGGATGTCCGAACTTGTCCCAGTAAAGAACCCGGAATGACGGTGAATGCCATGCCAGGGCATAGGGATGCTCCTCGAAGATCAGTTCGTCGATCCGCTGGAGGATTCTGACCCGTTCCCCGCTGTGGAACTCGAACTTGTACCGCTCGATGAGTTCATCCACCTCCGGGATGGCGATTCCGCTCAGGTTGCTCGACTGTTTCTGGTCGGCGAACCTGGAGTGGAAGCCGAATTCGGGATTGGGAAACCGGCCGGCCGACCAGAACCAGTATACGATCTGGAATTTCTGGTCCCATACCTTCTTGAGGAGCGACGGCCCGTCTATCTGCTTCAGTTCCAGCTCGATTCCGGCTTCCCGCCACAGTTCATTCTTCAGCAGGTTGTGGATTCTCATGGAGCTGGCGTTGGTGTTCGAAATTTCGAGGGTCAATCGCGGGAAGGGAACGCCGTCGTCTTTCCGGACCAGCCTGTCGTCGCCGCCGCGAATCCAGCCGGATTCTTCGAACAGCCTGCGCGCCTCGTCCGGGTCGTACCTGACCGGTTCGGCGCCGGACCTCGCCCAGGGCTGCCCCGGATAGTAGCTGTCCATATATTCGTACTGGTAGTAGAAATATTTCGAAAAAAGCTTCCGCCTGTTGAAAAGGTGGGCGAAAGCGAGGCGCACGCGACGATCGTCGAAGGGAGGGTTACGCATATTGAAACAGTATCCGCCGTATCCGTCTGGGTTAAGGTTCCATATCCTGCGCTTCTGAATCCAGCCGTTGTATACGGCCGGTTCCTCGTCTACTTCGTCGATCCAGCGCTGAGCCGTATTCACGAAATACATATCGAGCTCGCCGGCCAGCAGTTTCTGATACATGAGCTCCGAATCCCGCACCACTTCCAGCCGGACCTCGTCGAAATTGTATACACCATCCATGGAGGGATCGTCTTCATTCCAGTAATCGTCGCGGCGGCGAAGGGTGATCGACCGGCCCTGCCTGATATCTTCCCGCCTCAGCTCGTAGGGGCCGGTTCCGGGAGGCAGGCGCCAGTTCCATTCTTTCAGGTATGTTTCACCGTCCATGCGGATGTAGGCCGCGGGATAAATCGACAGCCCCGACGATATGGTGAGCATATTCCGCCATCTAGCCTCCTTGACCCTGATCTCAACAGTAAATTTGTCGATTATTTCGACATTTTCGATCAAGGCGCCCCAGTACTGGCTGGTGGAGGGCGACTGCCGGTCAGGATTCTGGAGATGCTCGATCGAGGCGAGCACGTCGTCGGAAGTGACGGGCCGGCCGTCAGCCCACCGCGCCTTCGGGTTCAAACGGTAGCGGAAAGTCTTTTTCTCCTCACCAATCTGCCAGTGGGTGGCCAGGCCCGGGACGTAATCCCCGAGGGTGGAATCGTAGCCGAGCAGCCTTTCATATATAAGGTTGTGGATGGTGGTAAGGATCGACAGGCTCGAATTGGGTCCCTCGGTGCGTATTGTCGGGGGGAAACTGAGGATTGCGTATTTGATCCGGCCGCCGCGGAGAGCGCCGGTGTCGGCCACGGAAGGGCTCGGTGAATTGGTCAGCCATTCCGAAGGGTCGAACGGCTGATCCGGAGGGAACTCCGGGAAGTAGTCTTTACCGATCTCGGGAGGCGGGTCTATGGTTACTCCCGGAAGAACCTCCATTTTCCGGTCGAAGGCTTCCTCCGTTCCGCCGAGTCCCATCCCCTCCCATGCCGCTTTCCGGATATCGGGATTCTCCTTCCAGAATGAAACATCATACCTGGTGTATTCCTCCGGCGAATTTCCGCATCCGGTCAGAAAAACCGCGAATAAAATGAGCTGCAGCGCCGAAATAATCGGCCTTCCTCTAGTCGTCATCAATAGCCTTCCTGCAGAGGCCGCTCCGGAACAGCATCCCATCTTCACGTTCAGCGCGAACTCCGCCGACCTCTGTACGTGTATGCGGTTTTGTTTTTTCTGCACCTCATGTTGCCGCAAAAATCCTGCGGTGCACACGTCTCAGTTTCAGGTAGGCCTGCACGAGAACCTTTCTTGAACTCTTCCTGAATTTGAGCAAAGGACTGTCTTCGATTACAACGGCTTCATCAGGGCAGACTTCGCAACAGCACATACATTTGATACATTCGGCGTGGGTAAGAACCGCGGTACCTGCATTCCCGATCTCTAAAGCGGACATTGGGCATTTTTCGACACATATACTGCATCCCGCACATTTCGAGCCGTCAATTTCGGGCCTTGTCCAATAAAGGCTGGAATGAAGTCTTCGCAGCGGAGTGGGAAATTTCTCTTTGAACCTGGAAAAGTGCATTACATTCTGGATATTCGCTTCGTAAAACCTGAATTCTTTCAGATCGTTTCCATGCCCCGTATCGATATCGTTTAACGAGACTCCGAGGCCGGTCAGGTGGGGAACCGTATCAGGCTTGAATCCGAAAATACTCGCTGCGGCGAGATCGCATGCGATCCCGCTTGCAGAAGAGATGAGAACATTGAAAGGAGCCGGAGTCCCCGCGGTTGGACCGGAACCGTCCATCCCCGTAATACCGTCCAGGACGTGCAGGCAGACCCTGTCATGTAAAAGTCCGTATACGTCGCGTAGAACGACGGCGAACGACCTCTGATTCGGCGCTTTCCTGTGGAATTCCTCTTTCATAATCCCGGGGATGCACCCGAACAGGTTCTTACACGCTCCGGTGTATCGGGTTAAAACGTGTGTTTTCATTTTGGGCAGGTTTATGACAGTATCGACATCGAATACTATTTTACTGAAATGGTAAGTCGTCCCGGAAGCACCTTCCAGGGATACGATTCCGCTCTGCTCGAACTCGACGACCTTGATGCCGTACTCCCGGATGACCTCATCGAGACCGCATGCCGTCAGCAGAGAGGGGAGGTTGGTGTTCAATCCCGAGGAATCGCCGATCAGTATCTCGGCGTTGAAATCTTTCAGCATGGCGGCAACGGCGCCAACGACTTCCGGATGAGTGGTGGCTCCTTTCTCCGGAGGATATTTTCCGATCAGGTTCGGTTTGAGAAGTACTTTCGGGCCGCTCGAGAGGTTGGAATCCCGAAACGCCTGTTCGAGTGCGGGCGCGATCAATCTCCGGATAGTATCTCTGTCGTATTCACTGCATTTGCATATAGTAACGGGGATTGTCATGACTTATCGCTGCAATGAGCGCGGATTCAGGGAAGGAAACCGGATACTCGAACTGAAATGATGTGTTCAGAGGTTAAGTATCTGTGAGTTTTACCTGACAACCTCCTTCTTATCCTCAGGCAGAACATAATGCCGGCAAGGTAACCCTGTCAATCGTATCTGGATATCTCCATATCCTGACCACCGAATCGTCTGAATCGTCTGGGGACAAAAGGCTTGATTTTGTCAACTTTTCTACTCAATGATGGTGATGAGTTGATCTTGTTGATGAGAAAATACTGTAGTTTTATTATCGATACTTCGAACTTTCCGACCTGTCTGAGTCTTTCAAAATTCAGGCCCAGAGGTGAAAGATAACTCATATAGTTATTCAGGATAAAAGATCCGACATTAGGGATCGGATAGGCTCTTGACGCGGGAATACCTAACTTGAGACAGTCGGCGCATTGCCAGTGTTTTCTCTTTGTGTCATGGATTTCCTCGATGGGTGTCGTCAAATAATTTCCAACGGAATATTTTTCTTCATCATATACCAGGAAGCAGAGCTGTACTTCACCTTCGGAATTCAAAACCATCCAGTCTTCAAGCGGGCTGCAGGGTAATGTGTTGAACGGCTTTGTCAGTTCGATCATTTCCTTGTGCGGAAAGGCCAGCAGTTCGATGATCTCTCGATCGCCGTCGGTGAGAGGGTCACCGATTTTTCCGTCAGTTAGAAACGCAAGCAGTTTTTCAGCCGGCATCATTCCGGCAAATTCGGTAAAAAATTTGTATCCCAGTCCTTCAGCATATTTTTTCATGTGAATCGCGTCTTCTATGTTTCCCAGGTAGAGCAAATACTTGGTTTCGAGCTTTGTTTTGCTCCCTGTTCTCGCTTTGGAGTCGGCCAGTAATGCCATATTCTCTTTGACGCGCTCGATATTGCCCCCTGTATGCGTCCTTGTATAGACATCCTGGGTAAAGCCTGAGAGGCTGACGGTAAGATACTCCGGGTTTGCTTCCAGGACGTCATCGATTTTCGGCATAACGTTGAGATTGGAGCTCAACCTCGTGCCGAGGCCGTACGAATTCACCACCCCTATCATCTCTGAGAGTTTCGGGTGAAGGAACGGTTCCGTCCAGTTGTAGAAATGAACATCATCGATGACCGACTCGTCAGTAGCCTTCTTAAGGATCTCGTTCAGGAGATCCGGAGACATGTTACCCCTCTTTTTCATGGGTGGCGAGTTGCCCATGGGACAGGATTGGCATTGCAGATTACACCGGGCGACAATGTCAATAATAAACCTGAATGGCTTCATATCTACTCCTGGAAACGACTGTATTGCAAGCTCTCTGAACCCGATTGAATCTTTGACGAATCAATAAACATCTTCGGCAACATATCACCCCGTGTGATCCGGATCAATCAGTTTCATTTTCACTGCAGTACATGGACATCTGGACCAGGAGATGGTATTAAAACCGGCATTCGTGTGGTCAGATCCCATTCAAATTACCGGGAATGGATTATATGTACTGCCTCCATGAAGGCCATAGCCGTATTCCCGCCTTCGCAGCAGGATGTAACCGAACGTATCAATGAGCACAACAACTTGTTTTTGACGCACCATATGACAAACTCAAGCGGAACAAATCGGATGGTGTGAGCAACTTCCATTAAAAGTTGTATAGTCTCGCGAGCACGAGTATCCTTTTCCTATAAGGAGGCTGAAACTCGTGAAACATTCGAATCCCGGGTTGATGTTCAGGGGTTCCGGAAGAGGCAGCGATTCTGTTTTTTTATCCACAAATTGCTGCCGTCGAGATGATCGGGCCCCCTCGCCGCTCACTTCGCTGACCGAGGGGAGAGCCGGATGAAGAAGAGCATATCGCGCCGCAGGTTCGTGAAGCAGGCCGTGCATCTGGGCATGGCCGCGGGTCTTCCGGCCTCGGTCGGCTCGATGGCGGGGTGCGGCCGCCGGGTAGAGGGTCCTGCGCCGGCCGTCCACGTCAAGCGGCACGACGGCAACCCGGACGCCCCGAAGGTCCTGATCCTCTCCATCGACTCGCTCGATCCGAGGGTTCTCGACCTCGACCGCCGCGGCCGTCACGGCGGGGAGGACGGCAACCGGCTCATGCCGAACGTACGGTCGTTCCTGGAGAAGAGCACCTGGTTCGTCCACACGCGATGCCACATGCCCGCGGCCACCGATATGAACCACCTCAACGCCGTCGCCGGGACCAGCAGCGCCCAGACCGGGATCATCGGCGTCTCGCTCCAGCTCTTCGACTGGCGCGAGGACGGCACCCCGAACATCCGGAACACGAACCTCTCCTTCGCGCGCGACGACCGGGGGCGTCCCGTGGACACGCTCTTCAACGCCTGGAAGAGGAGGTGGCCCCGTTCACGGACGCTCTACGGATCGGGAAAGGGATGGGTGGCCGAGATGTTCAGGACGCCCGGCGGCGGCACCGGCTCGGGGATCGACCTCTTCCTCCAGGGCGAGGAGCACCCCTCCTATATCGAGTCGCCGAAACCCTGGAGCTTCTACGACCCCCCGGGCGACGAGGACGGGAAATCGGACGAGGAGTCGTTCTTCCAGCGACTGTTCTGCCGCATGGCCTACGAGCGACGGCCGGCGAGCTTCCCCTCGGACCACTGGATGACCCGTGCGACGCTCAGGATGCTCGACGTCGAGCGGCCGGATCTCGCGGCGATCGTCTTCGCGCAGATGGACGACGCCCAGCACGGGCTCGGCGCCCTCGAGGACCCGGAGCTCTTCGTGGACGAGTGGACCCTCCGGCACGGCACCATCCCCGTGCATCGGTACAATGCCGCCGTCTTCAAGGAGCCGATTCTCGACGCCATGAGGGACGTCGACCGGCAGTTCGGATGGTTCGTCGAGGAGGTCCGCAGGATCCCCTGCTACCGGGATGCGCTCATCGTGCTCTACAGCGACCACGGCCACGTCACCCACCGGGACACGACCTGGTCCAACCTGGACCACCGGATGAACACCGACGTGCTCGAAATCCTGCGCGATGCCGGCGTCATCACCCACCGCGAGAGCGAGGGAAAGGGAGTCTACCCCCTCGGGGGGAGCAGCGTGGGCGCACTCTACATCCGGAGCGATCGCATCGAGGAGCGGCAGGCCAGGGCGAAGGAGTTCAAGGAGGTCCTCCTGGACCACGAGATCTGGAACGGCCACGAGGATCGCTACGAGTGCCCCTGGTTCGTCCTCGCCGAGCAGGAGATGATCCAGGGGGTGCCGGGCCTCTGCGCGCCGGGCGAGCTCTACCACGCCTACTACGCCCGCAACACCCGGCCCGGAACGCTGCACTGCCCGGATCTCGCCATATTCATGAAGAAGGGCTGGCAGCTCCCGCTCAACAAGGGGCTCATCACGAACCTCGGCGCCCGCATGCCCTGGTACATGCCCGACAACGTGAACATCTTCTACGGGGGCCACGGCTCGAACGACACCGCCGGGGTCGTGATGGCCATGAACGGACCCGATGTCCCGGCGGGCAGGCGGATCGAGGATCCCTCCTTCGAGGGCAACTACCGGCTCTCGGACATCGCGGTCACGCTGGCGAACCGGTACGGGCTCGAGCTCCGGACCACGACGGTCGGCCGGGACCGCTCGGACGACCTGGCGTAGGGCAGGGATGAACGGCGTTCCCCAGGCAGGATCCCCGGTGAAGGACACCGATATCGAACGCGCGGCGGCGATCCTCGAGCAGGCGGGGAAGATCGCCGCATTCACGGGCGCCGGGATCTCCGCCGAGAGCGGGATCCCGACCTTCCGCGGCGACGACGGGATCTGGAAGAAATACTCCCCGACCCTCTACGGCAACATCCCGGGCCTCGCCCTGACGGCGGTCGCCCGCCCCGCGAAGGTCCTCACCTTCGCCCGGGATGCCTTCCGGACCTTTCTCGACGCCGCGCCGAACCCGGGCCACGTCGCCCTTGCCCGGCTGCAGAAGACGGGCATGCTCAACTCGGTTGTCACCCAGAACATCGACAACCTGCACGAGCGGGCCGGATCGTCGAACGTTATCAAGCTCCACGGCGACATCTGTCGGTTGAGGTGCCTCCGCTGCAAGACCCGGCGGGCGGTCACGGACGCAGAGCTCCGGCGGGCCCTCGCGCGCCTCGAGGTCGAGCGCTTTCACCGGTTCAACCTGCCCTTCAAGCTTAGAAGGATGCTCCCACGATGCAGGCAGTGCGGCGGGATCGCCCGGCTCGACGTCGTCTTCTTCGGGGAATCGCTGCCGCAGCAGGACTTCGCCAGGGCCGTCAACGAGGCCGGGACCTGTGATGTGATGCTGATCGTGGGAACGAGCGGTGCCGTCTACCCCGCCGCCGGCATCCCGTTCCATGCAAGGCAGCGAGGCGCTCGAATCGTCGAGATCAATCCCGAGCCGAGCCCGCTCAGCCGGATCGCCGACCTGACGCTGCATGGAAACTCGGCCGCGGTTCTTCCCAGGCTCGCCGATAAGCTCGCTCCCTGAAGAAGATGAAGATCCGGAGACCAGCGTCGATCTATCCTTGGAAAAAGCGGACACGGGATATGGAAGCAACTCGCGCTTTCCGAGGGTGAATACCGGCGCGGAAGGTCAAGAACACGGATGCCGGAAGCGAGGCCGGCCAAGTCACGCTTTGATGATAGGAATCCTGTATTTTTTCAACTGAACGTCGCGGGTGATCAATGTCAGTTTTTCTTCGCCGGCCTGGGCGACCAGCATCCGATCGAAGGGGTCGTTATGATGGTCGGGAAGACTGCCGGCAGCGTAAGCATGAGCGGCTGTGATATCCAGCATTTCGAAATTCCCGTCATGGAGTACGTCCAGAAAATCGGCGGGGATTTCAAGCTTGCCGAGATTCTGCTTTATTCTGATTTCCCATATAGTGGCGGCGCTTATGAATACAAGGTTGCGCCCGTCTCTGACGGCGCTTGCCGCTTTGCCGGATATGGTCGGGTCATCATTAAGCCACCACAGCAGAACACACGTATCGAGCAACAGGTTCATTCATCCCTCATTCCGAAAACACGGGCGATATCATCGGGCAATTCGTCGAAATCATCAGCTATTCTTATCTTTCCCCGCAAGGCCCCCGGGCTGCGCGGCTCTTCACTTCTTTCGTAACGAACCAGCCTGGCCACGGGCTTTCCGGCTTTTCCGATAATCACCTCGTTTCCCGCTATCACCTTTTTAATTAACGCAGACAGATGCGCTTTAGCTTCGGAGATATTGATTATATACATTGTCCATCTCCCTTCAATATATAGTCTGACCAGACCAGACCAGAATGTCAAGTGTTTTCTAATCTGAAGCACCTGTTGGTTATCGACCCGGATAAAGCGGATATGGGCCCGCTTTTCCCGAGGACGATACACCCGGGTTACCCGCTCAGCGGCAAGCTGGATACGGTTGAGGAAAACCGTTTGCACCGGATTCATAACGCATTTATAGTTATTCTGTATAAGGTTCAACATCAATACATTCGCAGAGAAACTCCTCTGCAGTGTTTCCGAATATTAAGGGAGGGAAGCATGAAACCAGTATTTATACCGGTTATTTCGGTCGTGATCATCCTGGCGGCAACACTCCCCGGGTTTTGCATCGACCATTATTTTGACAGATACCTCAGGGTACCTACGGAGTTTCCCACCATCCAGTCGGCCATCGACGCCGCTGTCGACGGCGATACGGTCCTGGTCTACGCAGGCACCTATTCGGGCGAGGGCAACAGGGATATCGATTTCACCGGCAAAGCCATTACCGTGAAGTCGGCGCACGGCCCCGATTACACGGTGATAGACTGCTCAAGCGCAGGAAGGGGTTTCCAATTCGTGAGCCTTGAAGACCATTCTTCATGGCTGGACGGCTTCACAATAGATAACTGCGATACCCCTTCCGGCGGCGGCGGGATCGTCTGCGTCGAATCCTCCCCTACTATTTCGAATTGTATCATCACAAGAAGTGCAACCTGGTCGGGAGGAGGCGGCATCGCCTGTTATCGCTGCTTTCCGATCATCTTCGGATGCCGGATTTATGGAAACAGCGCTTACGGCAGCGGCGGCGGAATCTACTGCCACGCTTCCTATCCTGCCATAATTGAATGCGTCATAACCGGGAACAGGACGGATATCCAGGGCGGAGGAATTTCGTGCGGCGAATCCGCCCCGTTCATTAAGAGCTGCACCATCTCGGATAATGAGGCCGAAGAACACGGCGGCGGAGTCTCCTTCTTCCTCTCCGACCCGTGGATAGCCCGCTGCACCGTCGCAGGGAACAGGACCGATGGTTCCGGCGGCGGGATTTGCATCATGAGTTCCAGCCCCATCATCGAAAACTGTACCGTCTCAAAGAATACGTCTATTGATCACGGCGGCGGAATCTCCTGTTTCGACTGCGGTCCTGAAATCAAGAACTGCACGATTTCAGAGAACACGACAAGCCGTTCCGGCGGCGGCGGGATCTATTGCACCCACTCCTCCCCTCTTATAACGAATTGCACTATTGCGGGGAATTCCGCCAATAGCGATGGCGGAGGAGTTCGTTGCAGCCATTCGGATTTCATCATTAAAAACTGCACGATTACAGAGAATGCTACCAACCGTTCCGGCGGCGCGATTTATTGCTTCTCGTCGGATGCTGTTTTAACAAACTGTATCCTGTGGAATAATTCAAAAGATGAGATTCTAGCCCAATCGGGAAAACCTGAACTCACCTACTCCGACATAGAAGGCGGCTGGGCCGGTGAAGGCAACATCGATATCAATCCGCTGTTCATCGATGTTGAAAATAAAAACTTCCATCTCGAGCATGACTCTCCATGCATCGACGCCGGAATCGATTGTGAAGTATACGAAGATATAGATGGGGATTCGCGCCCGCAGAAAGACGGCTTCGACATCGGTTCTGACGAGGTGAGGTTCGAGGGGCCGGTTCTGTACATATCGCCAAGATATTTCTATACACTTGGAGAGTACGGGGGATATGAAAAGGATGATTCTTTGACCGTCACCAATATGGGAACGGAAATCATCGAGTTTACGATGATTCCGGGTGATGAACAATGGTTGTCTCTCGGTGGTGAGACCAGTGGAACGATACCGCCGGGAGACACTGTTTTCGTTTTTCTGCAATACGATATCGCCGCACTCGATATCGGAGTTCATAATGATACTATAAAGATACAAAGCAATGATCCTTCAATCCCTTTGCAGGCTATTCCGGTAACACTTGAAATACTGTACGGTGGAACCGTTCACGTTCCCGGAGATGTTTCAACGATACAGGAAGCGATCGATCTCGTACTCGACGGCACCACCGTCCTGGTCGCGGACGGAACATATTCCGGTGCTGGAAATAAAAACATCGACTTCCGCGGCAAACCGATTACCGTGAAATCGGAGAATGGGCCGGATCGTACTGTAATCGATTGTGAAAAGGAAGGGAGAGGGTTCAGTTTTTTTACCGGTGAAGGTGCTTCTTCAAGGTTGGAAGGGTTCACAATTAAAGAAGGGAACAGCGCGGAGGGGTTCGGTGGCGGCCTGTATTGCAGCAGAACCTCTCCGACAATCTCAGATTGCATAATAACGGGAAATGCGGCAAGCGAGCCTGGCTACGGCGGAGGGATATATTGCGATAACTCCTCCCCCACGATACAAGACTGCATCATAAGTGATAACACGGTGTTCAAGTATGGTGGCGGAGTATATTGCTACGAATCCAATCCCGCCATAGTGAAATGCGCCATTTCCGGAAATAGGACTGAGAAAATTGGTGGGGGAATATACTGTAAAAATTCCAGCCCGGGCATTTCGAATTGTTTTATTTCGGATAATTCTGCTGGAGAATACGGCGGAGGGATATATTGCAGAGATTCAAATCCGAACATCTCGAGTTGTATTGTTTCCAATAATACAGCAGCTGGATACGGTGGTGGAATATACTGTTTGACCTCCTCCCCGATCATAATAAACTGCACGATTACGAGAAATTCGGCTTATTACGGCGGCGGGATCAGGTGTTACAGGTCCTCATCCCCATACATCTCAAACTGTATTCTCTGGGATGATACTCCACAGGAAATACTTATCCTTGAGAGTAATCCCACAGTCACTTACTCCGACATAGAGGGCGGCTGGGAAGGAGAAGGCAATATCGACGCCGATCCATTCTTTGTCAGCCGCTTGGGGTTCGACTATCTGCTCAGTCCTCAATCGCCCTGCATCGACTCCGGCGATCCCGTTCTCGAAGACGCTCTGTACGATTGGCATCCCCTGTGCCCGGACTGGTATGTCAACGGTATCCGCTCAGACATGGGAGCGTACGGCGGCCCGGGAAACATCGATTGGTTCAGGTAAATCGGAACCTCTTTTCTGTCGGTTTTTGTGAATACCGGCGCGGAAGGTCAAGAACACGGATGCCGGAAGCGAGGCCGGTCAAGTCACGCTTTGATTAATGGTGGAGGCGCTTATAAATACAAGATTACGCCCGTCTCTAATGGCGCATACCGCTTTGCCGGATATGGTCAGGTCATCGTTAAGCCACCACAATTGATGACATACATTTCGAACCCTCTTCAAAATATAGTCTGATCAGACAAGAATATAAGGTGCTTTCTAATCTGAGGCTCCTCCTGTTTATTGATCCGGATAAAACAGGTATCAACCCGGTTCTCCCGAGGAAGATTCAGTAGCTCAGGGCACCAAATATTCGGGAAATCTCGAAATTGCATATAGAGGATAATTCAGGGTTTTACCCTCTCCTTTCATATTGTTCAGGCTGGTTCGGAAAAGCATTCCGGGCTGATGCTTCTCCCGGTAGAGTTTAAGGCTTTTGCTTTTCAGGTTGATTCCGGCTTTGGCTTCGAGGGGATGGATCATGCCTTCATGCTGAAACAGGAAGTCGACTTCAGCCGTCCCATGGCTGGTCCAGTAATATAACTCTCCCCGGAATTTTCCGACCAACTGCTGGGCCACGTAGTTTTCCACAAATGCCCCGAAAAAATGGGTGAAAATATCGCTGCCTTTGATCACCATGAGGGGAGTCACTCCGGACATTGCGCCAAGCAATCCGATATCGAGGAGGAAGACTTTGAAAAATCGCTGTTCTGCATATGAACTCAAGGGCAGGCCCGGCGTGGAGACATTGCAGGATTTATACAGTAAGCCGGCATCGGTGAGCCACTGCAGAGCACTTTCATATTCCCGCGCGCGTGCGCTCTTTCGCACGGCTGAGAATAAAAATTTCTTGTTTTCTTTCGCCAGCTGGGACGGGATGGATCGCCAGATTGAAGAAATTTTTATCACATCGGCCGGCTTCGCATGTTTTGAGAAGTCCAGAAGATAAGTCTGGATGATTTCTTCATGCACTTTTCTGGTTTCATCAAAATGCCCGGTGTCGAAATAAACAGATACTGCTTCCGGCATTCCGCCGGTAAAATAGTACTGTTTCAACAGATCGATCAACTGAGTATGAAACGGTGCCGGAAACGGCGAAAAACAATCGCTGGTTTCGATTAAATGCCTGAATTCCGTTTTTTTTGCAGCATCCAGGAATTCCATAAAAGTTATCGGATACAGATCCAGCAGATTAACTTGCCCGACAGGAAAGGATTTTCCTCCGCCCGTGAGCTTGATTCCGAGGAGTGAACCCGCTGCGCAGATATGGTGTTGACCGGTGTTTTCCCTGAAATATTTAAGGGATTGGAGACCATGTTCGGATGCTTGAATCTCATCAAAGATCAGTAATGTTTTCCCCGGCCGCACTTTCACGCCGCCGTAGGCTGATAAGAATTTAACCAGGTTATCCAGATCGAATCGGGGAGAAAAAACAGCATCCAGATCCGGATCGTCTTCGAAATTGAGGTACACGAAATTATCATATTCCTTATTACCGAATTCCTTCAGGATATAGGTTTTGCCGGTTTGTCGCGCACCTCGCAAAATTAAGGGTTTCCGCCTCCTCGATCGTTTCCATTCCAGCAGTTTTGTGTAAATGTCACGCTTCATCATACATCGAACATAATCTAACCGGAGACATGTGTCAATCTTTCCTTGGTAAAATGTGATATTCTCCACATTTATCGTTCGAATAATGTGATTGTTTTCACCATAATCGTACGAAATTTGTAGAAAAAGGGCGCAAATCTATTTAATAAAAATGCTGAGTTTTTGTCACGTGGGTAATCCGTCGTCTTTCCTGTTTTACTGGCGCCCGGCCCGGAACTTCCTCCATGACAGGCACTTGCGGCCTGGCGATATTTTATCGCATGCAAAAATCGGTCTTGAAAACAGTGCTTCAAAATGTGGATTCCATCCTGTTATCCACCGGAACTGTAGACGCAAAACCGGCTGTGAAAATCGATTGCGCCGGATTCATAACGCATTTATAGTTATTTTGTATAAGGTTGATCATCAATACAATTGCAGAAAATCAATTCTGCAGTGTTTCCGAATATTAAGGGAGGGAAGCATGAAACCAGTATTTATACCGGTTATTTCGGTCGTGATCATCCTGGCGGCAACACTCCCCGGGTTTTGCATCGACCATTATTTTGACAGATACCTCAGGGTACCTACGGAGTTTCCCACCATCCAGTCGGCCATCGACGCCGCTGTCGACGGCGATACGGTCCTGGTCTACGCAGGCACCTATTCGGGCGAGGGCAACAGGGATATCGATTTCACCGGCAAAGCCATTACCGTGAAGTCGGCGCACGGCCCCGATTACACGGTAATAGACTGCTCAAGCGCCGGCAGGGGGTTCCAATTCGTCAGTCTCGAAGACCATTCGTCATGGCTGGACGGCTTCACGATAAACAATTGCAACACCGTTTCCGCGGGCACGGGGATCGTCTGTGTCGACTCCTCTCCAACCATTTCGAATTGCGTCATCACGAAAAGCGCGACCTGGTCAGGAGGAGGCGGCATCGCCTGTTTCCGCTGCTTTCCTGTTATCTTCAATTGCCGTATTTATGGAAACAGCGCTTACGGCAGCGGCGGCGGGATCTACTGCCACGCTTCCTATCCTGCCATAATTGAATGCGTGATAACCGGGAACAGGACGGATATCCAGGGCGGCGGGATCTCCTGTTCAGAATCAGCCCCGGTCATAACGAACTGCACCATATCAGAGAATTCGGCCTATGCTCACGGCGGAGGAATCTCATGCTTCCTCTCCGATCCGTGGATAACCAGCTGCACCGTCGCAGGGAACAGGACCGATGGTTCCGGCGGCGGGATTTGCATCAAGAGTTCCGGCCCCATCATCGAAAACTGCACCGTCTCAGAGAATACGGCTTTTGATCAAGGTGGCGGAATCTCCTGCTTAGACTGCAGCCCTGAAATCAATGAATGCTCGATTTCGGGGAATATATCAAAACGGCGCTCCGGCGGCGGAATCTCATGTGACAACTCCGACCCGGCTATCGCGAACTGCACCATCACAGAAAATACGGCTGAAGAGAACGGCGGCGGAGTCTCCTGCCTCAATTCCGACTCATGGATATTCCGCTGTACCATCTCAAGGAATACTAGCGATGGTTCCGGTGGAGGGATCTACTGTATGAGTTGCAGCCCCGTCATCGAGAACTGCACCGTCTCAGAGAATGCGGCTTATGCTCACGGTGGCGGAGTCTCGTGCCGCCACTCCGACCCCGAAATTAAAAACTGCTCGATTTCGGAGAATATATCAAGCGAGCATGGCGGCGGCGGGATCTATAGCGCCGGAAAATCCCCTCGCATCACGAATTGCATTATAGCGTGGAATGACTCCAAACTAAACGGCGGAGGAATTCGTTGCTATTATTCAAATTCCATCATTAAAAACTGCACGATAACAGGAAATACCACTAACCGTAACGGCGGAGGAATTTATTGCAACAGGTCTGATGCCGGCATGAATAACTGCATCCTGTGGAACAATGCAGAAGATGAAATCCTCAGCCAATTTGGAACGCCAGAACTCTCCTACTCCGACATAGAGGGCGGCTGGGAAGGTGAGGGCAATATCGACGTCGATCCGCTCTTCGTCAGCCGTCTGGGCTTCGACTTCCTGCTCCATCCGCAGTCGCCCTGTATCGATGCGGGAGATCCCGCCATTGAAGACGCCCTGTACGACTGGCATCCCCTGTGCCCGGACTGGTATGTCAACGGCGCCCGCTCAGACATGGGAGCGTACGGCGGGCCGGGAAACATCGATTGGTTCAGGTAAATCGGAAGCTCTTAAAATGCCGGTTTTTGTGAGGCCGAAGGCTACAGGGCGGCGGCTTCTCGATCGAGGATCCGCACCGATTCGAGGAGAACCTCGAGCGCTTCGTCGAGCAGCTCCTCGCGGATGGCCGGAACGTCGTCGCCGGGGGTATGATAGTGCTCGAAGTAGTTCGCCTCGTCGAGACGGATGAGGGTGGCGGCGGCTATCCCTTTCCTCGAGAAGCTCGCGGCGTCGGTCATTCCACCGGTGAGATACCGGCGCGTCACCGGCGTGCCCGCTGCTTCTCCGGCGCGTTCGAGCAGACCGACGGCATCCCGTGAATGCGAGACCCGGCCCATCAGCTCACCCGTTACCGCCCTGAGCGTACCAGGCTGCCCAAGGCTCTCCAGGTTCAGGACCATCGCTTCCCCGAGCTCGTCGCGATGCTGTTTTTCATACGCGGTCGAGCCGACGAGGCCCGCCTCTTCTCCGCCGAAGGATGCGATCCTCACTTCCAGGTGCCGCGGCGGATTCTCGGCGAGTTTTCGAGCGGCCCCGAATGCCACCGCCACGCCGGCCAGGTTGTCGTTCGCTCCCATTACCGGATCGAAGCGGATGAGGAAGGCGACGAGGAGAAAACCCGCCGCCGCCCCTGCCACGCAGATGGCGAAAAGAACGGACTCGGCGGGCGCGGCACCTGCCTGCGATCCGGCTACACCCGTCGTCGTGATCCACAGAACCGTTTTCCATGCCGAGAGTCCGATGAGCAGAACGAATCCGGCGAGGAAGACTCCCAGAAGCAGGAAGAGGAACCTGAAGGTTTCGCGCGCGAGGATGGGCATCCTGAACGCCGAATCATGGTGGGCGCCCAGAACCAGTATGCGGCGCCGATCCTCCTTCGGTTCGATCCTGCCTGTGACGTTGAAGGTCTGCCGGGTCGGGAGGAGCTTCAGAAACAAGCCGGAGCCCTTCACCACGTGGAGGCGGTAGACGGCGAGGAGCCCGATCATAACTGCGAAACTCGATACCGGACATATTCTGTAAAGACCGAGCGCCGCGGAGAATCCGAGAAAAAGGAGCAGGAGCAGAACGTGCAGCGAGGCGGGTGCGACGCTGAACCGCTCCAGCGACGCCTGTATCCCCCACGATTCGAGCCGTCCGGCGAGCAGCCTGGCCGCCTTCACCTCCGCATCGGACCCGGGCGGGCGGGGTCCCGCTTTCCGGCACACCTCTTCGATGAATTTCTTCATTGACATCCGTGTAACTCCTTCTCTGCCGGTATTCTCCGGGATGTTCGATTCGTGCGGTTTCGATGCTTTACACCGAGGCATCGCGGAAGCGCGGCCGGGTCGCGTCGCACGAAAAGCAGCGGTGTAGCGGGCCGAAAACGGGCGTGGATACGGCGTCGCAGCATAAAGCCGGAATGATTACGGGCTAGAACCCCGCCAGCAGTTCAGCCAGGCTTCGCACTATCTGGCCGCGCCCCTCGTGAATGTAGATTCCGAGCTGGGCGATCAGGGAGTATGCAAAGGCGAACTGGGCCAGGGCATATGCCGCGATGGTAAACTGGCTGACGCTCAGGAGCCCCACCCCGAACTGGGAGATGGTCACGAAACCGCAGGCGAACTGGCCGATGGCGATAACACCTCTCGCAGGAACAGGGACGCGGTTGGGTCTGTATTTGAAGGATATGTGAAGCAGCGGCAACCCGAGAAAAGTGGCCTCGGACTTGTATTCGTAACCCCAGCCGTCCCATTTCTCCTTTGCGGGAAAAGGAGCCCCGCAGTGTGGACAGGCCGTGGCCTCCTCGGATATATTCCGCTGACATTCCCGGCAAGGTTTCATTTTCCGCGCCTCCAACCCGGTGTCGACAATCCGCTCTCGATCCGGATGACTTTTCTATGAGGGTGAAAAAGAGTGTCCCCGCACATCATACGGCCGAGTATCAATATTATCTGGGCGGCATGCGGCAGGGACGTAAGAAAGATAGCTCGAAATTTTCT
>CAYMWF010000014.1:0-84016 GCA_964394085.1 uncultured Gemmatimonadota bacterium
AAATATTATGTAAACCAGAAGCCTGCCTTTCCTCAAAATCACAGGATTTTCTCCGCGCCGGACCGGGTCAAAAAGGGTAGATGAATGTTTGAGAGAAGAACTCGAAAGTAGAAGCATGCCTGAAAATCCCTTGCAGAATGCCAGGATCAACTAAACCTTGCATCATTTTCTCATCTGCCGTACATTTCCGGCCGAATAGGGGAAAGGACGCGTTGATTAAAACGCTCTTGCGGATGACCTCCGCAGCCGATTATTCAAAGTAGATTCCCGCCCGGCGGCTGAAACGGGCCGAACCCGGGTTTTCAACATAAAACGGAGGTTTTGACATTCTCGGACAAATTTCAGACATTGTTCTCTCCTTCGGGAGTTTTGTTTTTGCAATAGGGTTGATGATAGTGGCCCACGAATTGGGCCATTTTATCGCCGCCGTCTCCCTGGGCGTCAGGGTCGAGGTCTTCTCCATCGGTTTCGGCAAGAAGCTTTTCCGGAAGAGGATTGGAGAAACCGAGTATACCCTGTCCCTGCTGCCGATCGGCGGATACGTGAAAATGGCCGGGGACAATCCCGAGCAAGTATCGGATGCCCCCTGGGAATTCCTTGCCCAGCCCGCCTGGAAGAGGGTCACCATAATCCTGGCGGGGCCGGTCATGAATATCGTCCTGGCTTTTCTGCTGTACCTGCTCATTTTCAGTGTCTGGGGCAGGGAGCGGGCGGAATTCGAAATAGGCGGATTCATGGAAGAATCGCCGGCCAGGGAAGCCGGAGTCCTTCCGGGCGATCGGATAATAGCCGTGGACGGGGTTGCGGCCGACGATATCGCGCACGTTTCGGAGATGATCGCATATTCCGATCCGGATCGTCCGGTGAATCTCGAGATCATCCGGGGCGACAGCACCGTCAGCCTGCCGGTTCCGACCCGGGAGCTCCAGCCCGGACGGCGCATGATCGGCATTCAATTCAGACCCAGCTACCAGAATGTCGTCGGTGCGGTGAAGTGGAAGGGGGCGGCATGGAAAACAGGTCTTTCCCCCGGGGACGAGATTCTGTCGGTCAGCGGCGAGGAGCTTACGGTCAACGACCAGCTGATCTTTAAATTCGCCGGAAAACACGATACGGAAGTGCCGATAACCTGGCTCAGGGACGGGGTGGAAAAACATGGCGTGATAGTTCCGGAACCTCAACCGTTCTATCCCGAGCTGGAGGAGGGTGTTCCGTTCCCCGATCTGGGGTTGATAGGATATACCCCGAGAGAGCAGCTGACTTCGGGAACCCTGGTTCCCGCCGCCCTCGAGAGAACCAGGGATTCCTGCTTTCTGCTCCTCCAGTTCCTCGGAGCGCTCGCCAAGGGCGCGCCGGGAACCCGGGATGCGGTCGGAGGGCCGGTGGCGATTTTCGTAATAATCTGGGAATCGGCCAGGTACGGGTTTTACCATTTTCTTCTTCTCGTTTCCCTTATCAGCGTCAATCTCGGAATCTTCAATCTCCTGCCGATTCCGGTTCTTGACGGGGGGCATCTCGTCATTATATTCATTGAAGGTGTGATCCGGAGGCCGCTCTCCCTGCGGGTGAAAGCGGCCATTCAGCAGGCCGGGCTTTTTATTCTGCTCGCCCTGATCCTGGCGATTACATGGAAGGATCTCCTCAAATTCCGGTAACGAAATTCACGATGTTTCGGTCGGGCTGGCGAATGAATATACGGTTAACCACGGCAGGTTTACTCGGGATTCTGATTCTGATTGTTCTGACCGGCTGTCAGAAAAGAAATATCCTAGATCCGGGCGACGGCGGGGATGATCCCCTCATCCTGACACAGGCCAATCATCCCAGCGGCTGGAGTTCTCTCGACTGTTTCGCTTCGGGCTGTCATGCAGACGAAGCGAACTATTTCGACCCCGTATCTTCAAGCCACGAGACGGCCGATAAAGCCTGCAGCAGCAACGATTGTCACGGCAATAACGGCGTGATGGGAGAGACACTGCTCTGCGGCGTTGTGTTCGAGGATGAGGTGGCTCCCGACTGGGCCGAGGAGGTTACCGTCCGTGCCGTTCGCGAAGGGGATGAAACCACCCACCAGTCCCGGCAGACCGACCTTTTCGGCAGATTCGCTTTCAGTATCCCGGGCGCATCGGCGGGCAGCTTCCGGTTCGAGCTCGTGAGAGGAAGCGATGAGATCATGTCGACCGACTATTCCATGGAGCTGCTGGAGATCGACGGTTCCGAAGGTTCCGCCGTCAGCTGCTCTTCATGTCATGGGAGCGTCGGGTCGGTCACGCCCCAGCTCAACATGAATCCGTGACGGATCGCTGAATGAGTCATATATCGTCCATCCGCCGCCGCAACCGATTTTCCGCCCCGGTTCCTGATCCGCGAAACAGGCTGCGCGAACACCGCAACAACCGGTCCTCATGTTTTCCGAGCCCGCCGGTCCCTTTCTTCTCCCGATTCGTCCGGCGTTCCGTCCGCTCCGGGGGAGGAGCTCTTCACCCGCCGCCCGCCCGAAGATTTTTTACGCTCATCCCAACCGGTATTTCGTTCCCTCTTTTTGTCGCTGTTCTCTTATTCACCGTTTCCCCGGCGGAATCGAGCGGCGGCTCCGCCGCCTACGAAACATCAGTGCCCGAGACTCTCAGCGTAATCGCCGATATCGAGTTCACGGGGAGAGAAGCTCTCTCACGCGGGGCGCTGCTCGACGCGTCCGGTTTATGCGAGTGCGGGTTCTTCACGGCCCTCGGCAACAGGACCTGTTTCCAGATGAATGGGGATCGTCTCGATTACGCCGTGGAATCGCTTCTGCTGCTCTATAAATCGAAGGGGTTCCTCGAGGCCGTCGTCGAAGAACCCGAAATCGTTCCCGCAGGGGTTACGAAAACCCTCAAGGGTCGCTGTATCCGCCGTTTTTCGGTTTCCTTCGAGATCGTGGAAGGCCCGAGAACCGTAGTCAGCGACATCTACCTGTTCGGATGCGCCCGGCTTGAGGAATCGACCGTAAGGAAAAAGATATCCCACCGGGTGGATCGTCACTACAACCCTCTCGCCGTATCGGACGACATCGCGGCCATCGAACGGTTCTACAGGAATCGCGGATTCTACCGTGCCCTGGTCCGTGCGGAACCCGTCAGGATGGACGAAAAGCGTATGCTGCTCGTTTTCGAAGTCGACGAAGGGAAGGAATACACCATAGCTTCCATCGAAGTAGAGGGCAATAAAGCCACCAGAAGCAGCTTCGTAAACCGCGTCATTTCCACTGAGCCGGGGGATTTATACAGCGAAAAACGCTTCGAGCAGGATCAGAGGCGCCTCTACAAACTGGGCCTTTTCTCCCGCGTGTCATTTTCTGAATCCAGAATGGATACTACGAATGCGGAGCTCGATTTCAATATACGCGTCAGGGAGCGAAAACTCAGGTATTATTCGTTCGGAATAGGCGGGAGCTCCCGCGAGCAGGAGCATGCCCGGATTCTCGCCGGATGGGGCAACAAGAATTTTCTCGGAACCGGACGGCGGCTCAGTCTTCATACCCTTGGCGGCTTCAAGTTTCTCATGCTGGCGGGAGACGGCGATTCGGGCATAGAATTCGTTAGGAATGAAAACAACATCGTTTTTACCGACCCCTACTTTTTCGGTCTTCCGCTTACGGGCAGTGTGGAACTTTTTCATATAATCGATCTTCCGCCGGAGGAGAGCAGCGTGGAGAGAGTCGTGAATCTCGGCCTCAACCTGCATATCCGAAAGGACCTTGGTAGGCATAATCTCGCGATTCTCTCCGGTGAACTCGACTGGATCAACGAGGACGATCTCGCCGGGGAGGAAGGAACCGCAGGAGAATACCGGAACACCCGGGCCCTGGAGCTCTATTTCGAAAGGGACAGCAGAAGCGATCCGTTCGAGCCTTCGGGAGGTTCCCTTTTCGTCTGGCGGATGAAGCATACAGGCGGGCTTTTCGGCGGTGACTACGCATACAGGCGATACATGTGCTCCTATTCCGCCTACATGCCGGTGGGCCGTCGTACCAGGCTTGCCGCCAGGATGGCCGCCGGATACATCGAGCTGTTCGATCCGCTCCTGTCGGACGTTCCGCGCAACGACCGGCTTTTCCTGGGCGGTGCGTCTTCCGTGCGCGGATACAGGGAAGACGAGATGGGCGCCGATGTCGAAGAATACGAAGGCGGCAGAATCATGGCCCTCGCGGGAGTGGAGCTGAGGTTCCCGCTCATCTGGAATTTCGACAGCGCCGTTTTCGTTGACGCGGGGCAGGTATGGGGAGACCTGGCGTCCGTCGAATTTCCGGATGACATCCGGTTTTCGGCCGGTTCCGGCATCAGGTACAGGACAGCGATTGGTCCATTGAGAATCGATTTCGGGATCCGGTTGAACGGGAGACCGGACGAGCGGGTCCACCTGAGTATCGGGCATGCTTTCTAGCATGGAGTCAAGCGCCCGGTAATAGATTCTACAGTCTTTCAATGCTTCCCCTCAGATGGGAGAAACGGGGGATAAAGGTCTGGCAGCCTTGCAGAAGAAACGCCGCAGACGAAGAAGGATCCTGCTGTCCCTGATCCTCTTGATTGCAGTTTTCGTCATTTCCGCTCCCGCCTGGCTGTATGCGCCCGTATTATCCCGTTTCGAAAAAAAGATCTCGGCCGCCACCGGAACCTCGGTAGCCGCCCGGAAGATTCGACCCGGACCGGAGGGCTCGATCATGATTTCCGGCGTGACCGTCACCGGTTCGGACTCGCACGAACTGGCGCGATGCGGGAATCTTGTTGTCAAGCTTCCGCTCCTGGAGACGGCCTGGAGATATGTCACGGGAAGGCAGCTCAGGATTGGCGAAGTGATTGTGGAAGAGCTTTCCCTGTGTCTGTCCGGGAGAGGGACATCCCCGTCCGATGCCGGATCCGAAGATCCTGCTGCTGCTGCCGGCGGCGATTTCGCGACCCTGTACGGAAATATCGTATCCTCTGTATGCGGAGACAGCGCGTTCTCCCTCGATATACCCTCAGTTTCCCTGCCCGTTGACTTGTCTGTCGAGCGGTTGAGGCTTCGCGGTTTCAGGCTCACGTCCGGAGAAACTATCCTTATCGATTCGATGGATGCCGATTTCTCGCTGTCGAGCGACCGCGGCGGATCGAGTATCAGGCTCGCGATATTGAGAGCGTCGGGTTCGGCGCAGTCGGCGGGTATCCCCTCTCTGGCGGTCCGCGCGGATGTCCTCCTGGATGACGGAAGGCTCCGGTGCCGGCATCTTTCGGTCCGGACGGATGCCGGATCGCTGAATATCTCGGGAGTAACGGGCGTCGAGGGAGAACCGGGCGGGGGAGATCTCGACTTCACGCTTCTGCTGGACCAGGTGGATCCGGTCAGGCTTCTAGGGTGTTTTTCCGGGAGTACCGAACCGGCGGACGAAACAACCGTTTGCGGCGATTCAATACGCAACCTGTTCGACGGCCGGGTCGATTTCAACCGGACCGCGGCCGGGGTGAACCTGGATCTCGAAATATCCGGTGAGCTCGCCGGGCTGGGTGAAGCCGCCGCCCGCGCCGGCTTCAGGCTTGACAACAACGGCGTATTCTCCGCCGATTCGCTCTCCGTTGCGGTCGCCGGGGCGTCCCTCAACATGGCTGGGGAACTCCTTCCCGCGGGTGAAACGATCGATATAGGAGTTACAGGACGTATGGCCGGAGTAGATGTCGGACTTCTGCCGGTCAAGTTCGCAAAAGGTTTCGATACCGATCTTTCAGCCGACATCAGGTGCTCACTCCTGATTCGCGATACCCTCGACCGGGTGCGCCTGGAGGTTGATCGCTTCCACGGCCTGGTGAATGAAAGGCTGATACGGGGGGGGGCGCTCGACGTTTCCTGGCTCGGGGATACCGGAACGGAAGGGCCGGCCGGCGCCCGGGTCGAGGTCAGGGGCGGGTGGTCCGGCGCGGAAACCTCCGGATTGTCGGTCAGCGGCGCTCTTCATCCTGAAGAATCCCTGGATTTGAACTTTCTATTCACTATCGGCGAGAATGATCCGCTGGTTTCACTGCTCTTCCCGGAAGGGGAAAATGTTTACGGCCGACTGGGAGCGGAAGGCTCCGTCACGGGTCCGTGGACGGAACCCTCCATCGAGCTGGGAGCCGAGCTGACCGGTTTCAGCTGGAGGGATTTCCGGGTCGAAGCCGTCGAGCTTCGCGCCGAGGGCGAACCTTTCGATTCGGAGCCCGGCGGCAGGATGTTTTGTTCTCTGATCGACGCGCAAAAAGGGACTTTCCAGCTGGCCGAGGCGAGCCTGGAACTTGAATTCGAAAATCGCGTTCTCTACATCGATGAAGCCTGGGCGTCGGCTTACGACTATTGCGGCATCTTCAAAGGATCGGCATCTGTCGAAGAAAACAGTGTGGCGGGCTCCATTAAAGAAGCCGTTTTCCTCGTTCCGGACGGCAGGAGCATCCATACCGCCGATCTGCCTTTCAGCTTTTCACACGAAACCGGCGGATTCGCGGCCGGCCCGGCTGATTTCGTCTTCCCGGGAGGTTCGGCCGTATTCGAAGTCGAGAAGGCGGGTGAAACCGGAGAAGTCGGATTAACCGCGGCTGTCGTCCATTTCCCGCTTTCGATGGTGACTTTCCCTTCATTACCCATGCTGACCGGCCAGCTCGACCTCGGTCTCGATATCACTCTTGATGAAGGTGCTCCTTTCCGTGCCGCCGCGGGCTTCTCCTGCCGGAACCTCGTCGCCGGAGAAGTGGCCGTGGATTCGCTGCATGCAGCCGCCCTTTTCGAAGACGGGGTTCTTTCACTGGAACGTATCGAAGCAGCCATGTGCGGCGGAACAATGGAAGGAACCGCGGAAATACCGGTGGAAGTCGCCCTCACGGCCGCCCGGACCGCAGCACCGTCCTGTTCGACATATCATGTAGATGCCGAATGGCGCTCCGTCGAGCTGGCGGCTCTTTCACCCGTGGTTCCGGCCTCTCTGGGCCTGGGAGGGATTACCGGCGGGAACTTTGAGATCAAGGGCGATTCCAGAGCGCCGGCAGAAATCCGGGGTGAAGTTTCCGTGGAACAGTTCCGGATAAAAGGAACATCCTTCGAATGCGTGAAGGCGGAACTCAGTCCCGAAGCGCCCGGCAGGACTCTCGCGCTGCTTTCGGGAATATCCGGAGATCATCCGATTGCGGGATGCGGCGTCATCCCCCTGGAAATAAACCCGGCCGTCTCACCTTACGCCGTTATGGCTGATTCAGTGATTCTGAATCTTTCCGTTCAACACCTCGACGCTGATTTCCTTGCAGACCATATCAGGCAGGTTTCTGATATAAAAGGTCGTCTGGCATTCAACGGAGACATGATCCTCGGGGGTATTCACCCGTTCTATCTTCGCGGAGCAGGTGTGCTGGAAAAAGGGCGGGTCAAGATCGCGAATTTCGAAGACCGGTTTAAAAACCTCGAGGGGAACATCCGAATGAATGCGGATTCGTGGACGGTCGACGGGGTGAAGGGGCGTCTGGGAGGCGGCTCTTTCCGCCTGGACGGCGAGTTCGAGACAACCGGCATGAAGCCCGTGGATGCGGATCTCCGCGTGAAATACGAGAATCTCCCAGTAACATGGCTCCGTGATTTCGACGGTCAGGCGGACGGCTCTCTTACGATCAAGGGGTTGAAAAACGGCGAAATACGGGGAAAGGTTTTTCTCAGCAGGGGGTTTCTCACCACTGAATTCAAAAAGAAGGAGACGAGGCTTGTCCCGCCGAAGAAGCCGGGGTTCGTCTACGATATCGATGTTTCAGCTCCCCGGAATCTCTGGGTAAAAAATTCCGAGGCGGAAGTCGAAGTGGGCGGGAACATCTCGTTGACCAACCGGTACGGTCGGGTCGGCATCATCGGTGAGCTCGAAATACTGCGAGGGAAATACTTCGTACTGCGAAGGAACAAGTTCAGGGTCGTGAACGGGACCATCACTTTCCTCGAACCGGACCGGATCGATCCGGTCCTCGACATAGAAGCCGAAACAACGGTGAGGGAGAGGTTCGTCGACCTTTCCGGCGAGACGGTTACGGAGGATGTCGATATCACCTTTAAAATGGAAGGCAATCTTTCCGACCTCGAGCTCAGCTTCTCATCGGACGGCGAACCGATACCCGAAGAGGAAGCCCTCATGCTCATCATGTTCCACCGCCGGGAGATTGAAAGCACCGCCGACATTTTCGAGACCGGCAACATCCTGGCGAACGCGGGTGTGTTCGGGGCGGCGATTCTCGAGGAGCGGTTCGGCGAGATCCTGGATACGGTCGAGATCGAACCCGGGGCTCATTCCATCGACGAGACCCTGGTCGGTGTAGGTAAATATATCTCCGACAATCTTTATATATACTATTCCCAGTACCTGGCAGCGGATCCCCGTTCCCACGTGGGATTCGAGTACCGGATCAACAGGTTCCTCTCGGTGAACGGCACCGTCGAGGAAGGGGAGATGGGCAGGGAGTATTCTGTAGACTTGCTGCTTCGTATCGAGTATTGATCCCATCCATGAAGAGCTTCCGCACAATTCTCGAGAAGATTTTCAGCTCGAAACGGCGTCTCTTCTTTTTGTGGCTTATCATTCTTGCCATCATCGTCGTCGGCCATTTTCTTCATTTCGACAAGAGAGCTATCGCTCTCGGCGTGCTGGCTTTCGGGTTCGCCACTCACGCTTTCGCAGGTCTCGTGGCGCTGATAGCGACTATCCCTGTCATCGGCGTCACTCTGGCGTCGGTGCTGACGCTTCCCTTCTTCCTGCTGGTGAACGGGCTCGCATACCTTGTGACCCTTTTAGCCATCCGGAAAGGGGACGCAAAATCCGTCCTCAGCTCCCGGATACTGGTATCGGCCCTCCTGGTCGGTATTATAATCGGCTATTTCCTGGGTAAATTCTTCAATTGACGACCGCGATGCAACCGCCCTGAAGCGGCTCGCATTCCTTTATCCGACTGCCGCCGGCGTCCAGAAAAGAAATGAAAGCAGACACGAACACCAGAAAGCAGTCCAGCCCCCCCGCTGCCGGGTTCTTCCTGAAAAACCGGAAAAGAGACCGGGTCGCCATGTACATCAAGCCGGCAATTTCCCGGGCGGGGCTGCATTTCCTGATAGCCACCACGATTCTCGCGATTTCATTTCTTTTTTATTTCAACAGCCTCGTCATCCGGCTCGAAAACACCACTCGAGCCGTTTCCGACCTGTATGCATCGTTTTACGCCTCCGCGGCCTCGCCCGACAGCGAGAACGACCTCAACCTTCTGTTCGAGGAGGTGCTTCCCCGGATCGATTTTCCCGTAATACTCACGGACAGCCACGGTGTGCCGTTCCAGTGGAAAAATCTCTCGTTACCGGCCGGAATCACGGACACGACCGCGTGGCTGAACGGGCAGGTGGAGCGTCTCGACCGGGAGAATCCACCGACTGAGATGATACTTCAACCCGGCGGCATCCTGATCGGAACCCTTCATCACGGAGACTCACCCGCCACCAGGGAAATCAGGTGGGTTCCGCGTCTCCTCATCCTCCTCGCATTCCTCTACCTGTTTTCCGCCTTTATCGCTTACCGCAGCCACAGAGCCCAGAGCGAGCGTTCGGTCTGGATCGGGATGGCCCGGGAAACGGCCCACCAGCTGGGCACGCCCCTGACCTCACTTATGGCCTGGACCGATCTCCTTGCCGAAAAAGCCGCGACGGAGGAAGATTTTGATCTCGCCGACACCGCCGCCGCGATCGAGGTCGATATCGAAAGACTTTCATCGGTGGCCGACAGGTTCGAAAAGATCGGTGTCCCGCCCAGGCTGGAGCTCCAGCCGCTTGGTCCAATCGTCGTCAAATCCGCGGAATATTTCGAACGGCGCCTGCCGGCATTCGGCGACGGGATCACCATAAATACCGCAATCGAACCCGACCTGCCCGAAGTCGAGCTGAACAGCGTGCTGCTGGGGTGGGTTCTCGAAATCGTGCTCATCAATGCGCTGGACGCCTGTTCGGACATAGAGAACGGCAGGGTCGAAGTGATGGTGGGCCTGGACGACCAGGACAGGAATATTGTCATAGGTGTTCGGGACAATGGTCGCGGTATGACACGGAGGGAGATCCGTGTCGCCTTCCAGCCGGGGTACACCACGAGAAGGCGGGGATGGGGCATGGGGCTCGCGTTCGCCCGCCGGATCATCGCCGACTATCACAAAGGCAGGATCTATTTTACGGATTCAGCACCCGGAGACGGATCACTCCTCGAGATAACTCTTCCTATTCCGCCGGAGACGGACGGGGATGGTTCATAAAACCGGTTGCCTGAACGGGTGCTGCATCCTGCTCGATTTGGTATTTGATTATTGCATAACGATTATTATATTAAAATACAGGGCGGAAGTGTTCGATACGTCGCCTGTTGAAGGGCCGTTCAGCCGCAAGTATCCGGAGTGTGCGCCATGACCGACGGTATTCGATTCAGCGAGCATTCGATTTCTGATTTATCGATGAGTATCCTGGCGCTCCTCCGTTCTCCGAAACCGCTGGAGCGGCTTATTACGGATATCGTGCTGATCGTAAAGCGGGCCGTGTCGATCGAAAGTATCGGGCTTCGTCTCTCGGAACCTCCCGATTTCCCGTACTACTTCACCCAGGGTTTCGATGCGGATTTCGTCGAAAAAGAAAACACCCTTTGCGCCACGGACCAGCTCGGAGAGCTTATCCGCGATTCGGAAGGGAATCCCGTCCTGGAATGCATGTGCGGCAATGTCATCGCCGGAAGAACCGACAGCGGACAGCCGTTCTTCACGGAAGGCGGAAGCTTCTGGTCGAACTGCACCTCCGACCTCCTGGCTTCGACAACCGAGGAAGATCGGCAATCCAGGACCAGAAACCGCTGCAACGGCGAAGGTTATGAGTCCGTTGCCCTTATCCCCGTAAAAGCCTCCGGCACCACCTTCGGGCTCCTGCAGCTTAACGATTACCGCAAGAACATGTTCACCGAGGACCTCATCGGTTTTCTCGAGGGAGTATCGGTGAATATCGCCCTTCTGTTTTCAATGGTGAAGCAGAGAAAAGAATTCGAACAGCGAGCGTTCGATGTGGCTCGGCTCGTTACCGTGCGAGGTGAACTGCTGGAACGTCTGGCAGGTGAGCTGCACAAGTGGCATGAGCGGAAGCCCACTCCCGGAAGGGAAGACGGTATACTGCACAGAATCGACTCTTTACTGAGCGAGATCGAGCTTCTCAAAGGCGTCATACCGATATGCTGCAGTTGTAAAAAGGTTCGGACCGACCCCGATTACTGGATACAGGTCGAAGCGTTCGTGAGTGCAAAAAGCAGTGCGACCTTCACTCATACATACTGCCCGGAATGTTTTGAAACATGGAAGAACGAGACATCGAATCAACTGAAAACAGGCACCGGGACGGAGTAGACCCCACGGACTCGGGGAAACGCTTCGAAATAATTGAGCAGAAGCTGTTATTCCGCATCCGCCCACCGGCTGAAACCCGGCTCGAAGAATAACCGTTTAAAAAAACCGGAACTGCAATAGATTGAACTGTATTCGCTTGAATGATCGTTCAACTGGACGGCATAATAGGATTCCGCATATATTTCACGGCCCGATCGGAGACTGAATTGAGAAAACCGCGGCTGCTCTGGATTGACGATGAGATCGATCATCTCGAATCGCTGTTGCTGTTCCTGGAGAGAAAGGGTTATTTCGTAGCCAGGGCTCCCGGCGGCAGACGGGGGATTGAAATGCTGTCGGGCGACCAGGCGCCCTTCGATCTCGTTCTTCTCGACCAGGTGATGCCCGGCATGGACGGAATCGAAACCCTGGAGAAGATCCGCGGTTTCGATTCCGGGCTTCCGGTGATAATGGTTACCAAGAGCGAAGACGAGCTTACCATGGATGAAGCCTTCGGCCGCCTGGCGGATGATTACCTGATAAAACCGGTTAAACCGCAGCAGATACTGTCCGTGCTGAAAAAGCACCTGGACAGGAGCCGCCTGCGGGAGGTATCCGTCAGCGATTCCTTCGCCGCACGCTACCTTGAGCTGCAGCGGCTCACGACGGAGGATCACGACTGGACGGGATGGGCGGCCGTGGCGGGCGAGGTTACCCGGCAGGTTCTCGATATGGACCATATGGGCGCCGCAGCGGAGCCGATGGTTTCGAGCCTTGCCGAACTGCGGGCGTCCATCGAGCCGGCGTTCGCCAAATTCATAGAGCGGGAATATGAAAAGCGGATAACTTCCGATGCAGCGGCTTCGCCCGCCGCACCTCCGATGTCTCATGAAATCATCCGGCGAAAGGTTTTCCCTCATCTTGCGGCCGGGAAGAAAACAGCGCTGGTGGTGATGGATTGCATGCGCCTGGACCAGTGGATTGTCCTCGAACGGGCTCTCAGAAACAGGTTCGACATTACGCGGGACATATGTTTCTCGATTCTTCCAACCGCCACGCCTTATTCAAGAAATGCAATTTTCGCGGGACAGCTGCCGGAAATGATCGAAAACCGATTCCCGGGGCTGCTGAGCGACGAAGACAATCCCAACCGTTTCGAGAAAGACCTGCTGGAGGGGCATCTCCGGAGCAGCGGCTTCGATCCGGACGGTTCATTTTACACGACGGTGCATTCGGAATCGGCGGGAAAAGCTCTTGCGGACAGACTGCCTGATTATTCCGAGAGACGATTACTGGTTTTTGTGTATTCATTCATGGATATACTGACCCATTCCCGATCAGAATCCCGTGTGCTCCAGGACATGATTCCCGACGAAAAAGCATTCAGGCATCTGGCGGAGTCGTGGTTCGAATACTCCCAGATACGCCGTATTCTCGAAAATCTCGGAAGGCTCGGGTATACAATCGTCTGCACTTCGGATCATGGGTCGATCCAGTGCACCCGCGCAGCCCGTGTCGTGGCCGACCGGAGCACGACATCCCATCTGAGATACAAAAGGGGAACGAATATTAAAACCGGCGACCGGTACGCCGTGAATTTGAAGAACCCGAAAACCTGGGGCCTGCCCGCCGGCGGAATCATGACCAACTACCTGATTGCGAAAGAGGATTATTTCCTGATTTATGCGAACGATTTCACGGCTCACAGGCGCCTTCATTCCGGTTCGTTTCTTCACGGCGGCATCTCCCTGGACGAAATGGTCATACCTTGCGCGACCCTGGTACCGAGGTAGGATCCGGAAACCTGAGAGCAGGCATGAGGAATTATCGTTCTTTCATCTTCGAGACATTTTCCGAGGAGGAAACGGTTGTCGCGGGGATCGGGGCCGGTCCGAGTCTCCGGGGCGGAGACGTTATACTGCTCTCTGGAGGGCTCGGGGCGGGTAAAACATGGTTCACGAGGGGTCTGTGTGCCGGCCTGGGGATAATAAAAGGGGTGCGGAGCCCTTCTTTTTCTGTGATAATCAACCATATTCCCGGTGGCACCGTTCCGGCGGAGCAGGGGGTCGAAACCGTGCATCACGTCGATTTGTACCGCCTGAACTCCGGGGACGAGCTATGTGAATGGGGCGTTACGGACCTGCTCGCGGACGAAAGTGCCGTTGTAATCGTAGAATGGGGGGAACCTCTCCTCGAATACCTCGGGGATGATTATATCCTGGTAACAATTGAACGATTAAAAGAGAACAGCTCCGGACGAAAGTTCACGGTGACATGTTGCGGGGTTGAATCGGATAAATGCGCGAAAATAGAAAAGAGGATCAAAGCGGCGCTCGCCAGGCAGCCGGCGGACTGACCGCTCTCGCTCTCGATACATCGACGGGCCTGCTTACCATCGGGGTGTCGGTCGAAGGCCGCATCATGCTGGACGAAGGGTTACCCCTCGGAACATCGATGTGCGAGCGGCTTCCCGAGGTGACCGGCGCAGTCTTCTCCAGGGCCGGCATCACCGCCGCGGAGCTTGACATGATAGCCGTGGGGGCGGGACCGGGCTCTTTCACAGGGCTGAGGATAGGGTTGAGTTTCGCCAGGGGGCTCGGATTCCCCCGCGGTATCCCGGTAATCGGGGTGCCCGTGCTCGATATGATCGCTTCGGCGGTCGGGGGTGGTTCCGGTCACCCGCTCTGCTGCACGTTGATCCATGCCCGGAGAAACGATTATTACTACCGCCTTTTCAGGGGAGATCCGCTCGAACCTCAAGGCCCTCCTTCAGTAGGAGAACTGAATCGACTGCTCAGCTCGCTTCCCGACGGCACGGTGGTAGCAGGTCCCTCCGCCGGTCGGGCCGCCGCGGGAGCGGAAAGGGCCGGGAGCAGGGGGAAAGACATTCTTTCTTTCCGGATAGTCCGGACAAGGGGGCAGGATCTTCTCAACGCCGCGGCCCGGAAACTGAAAGACAAAGGTAAAACCGAAACACCCGCTGAAAGCGGTGACGGTCTTTTATACGTGCTGCCGGCGCCTGCAACGAAACGCGCCGGTAAAAAGAGGAGCCAGGTGTGAATGAAGAGAGAATAGAAAAAGCGGCGGACCACCTGAAGAAACTCGGATTCGGGGGGAGATTCGGTGTGATACTCGGTTCGGGTCTGGGCGGAATGACCGGGGAATTCGACGAGCGTTTGACTGAACCCTATTCGAACATCCCGGGGTTTCTGGTATCCACTGTTTCAGGTCACGAGGGCACCATGGCGCAGTTGAGCGCGGACGGCGCTGAACTCGTCGCCCTGAAGGGGAGATTTCATTATTACGAGGGGCATCAACCGGCCGATCTCGCCATCCCTGTAGCGGTTCTCCAGGCACTCGGCGTTGAGATACTTTTCGTAACCAATGCGGCGGGCGCCATGCGGGCCGAGTTCGACATCGGAGATTTTCTCGTGATCCGAGATCATATTAACTGGTCCGGCGCCAATCCGCTCTTCGGGGTTCCGGATCCCCCCGGAGGGGGGTCCAGGTTCGTCGATATGTCCAGTGCTTACTCTCCCGGCCTGAGGGAGCTCGCTTTCAGAGTCAAACCCGAGGGAATGGTTCTGAGGGAAGGGATTCTGGCCTGTTTTTCCGGGCCTTCCTACGAAACCCCGGCGGAAGTGGCCGCCGTCCGTTCCCTGGGAGGAGATGTGGCATCCATGTCCACGGTTCCGGAGACGCTGGCGGCCCGGTACCTGGGCGTGGAGGTGTTCGCCATTTCGTGTATCACGAACCATACCGCCGGTGTAGGCGCTGAAGATCCAGGCCACGAAGCGGTTCTCGAAGCGTCGAAAACGGGCGCCCGGAACCTCGGTCTCCTGGTCAGATCGATGATTAGAGAACTCAGTTGAGGAAACGGTTCGAAACGGCTGTTTGATTGTAATCGGCGCCACGAGGAGAAAGCGATGCCCTGGTTCAAGAAAACCGATGAGAAGAAAATAAAGGCCGGCACTCAGAAAAAGGATGTCCCGGACGGTCTGTGGCTCAAGTGTGAGAGCTGCGGCGATATCCTCTATAAAGAAGAACTGGCGAAACAGTTCTGGATCTGCAAGAAATGCCGTTATCACTTCAGGATTTCGGCCAACGATTACCGGAAACTGTTCCTCGACGACGACCGGTTCGATCCTGTCGGCGACAATGTCCATACCGCCGATCCGCTGGAGTTCGAAGACCTGAAGACATATAAGAGCCGCATCGAAAAGAGCTTGAGTCAGTCCGGCGTGGATGAGGCCGTGATCTGCGGCATCGGAAACCTCGGGGGGAGAGAAGTCGCCGCCGGATTCATGGGGTTCAGCTTTATCGGGGGGAGTATGGGATCAGTCGTGGGAGAACGGCTGGCGCTCCTCTTCTCGGAAGCGCTCTCGAAAAAAATACCCGCCGTGGTCGTTTCATGTTCCGGCGGGGCGAGGATGCAGGAGGGAATCTTTTCGTTGATGCAGCTCGCAAAAACAAGCGCCCTGGTGGCCGAGCTGGGCAGGGCCGGCATCCCGTTCATCAGCATCCTCACCAACCCGACTACCGCGGGCGTCATGGCGAGCTTCGCATCGCTGGGGGATATAATAATAGCGGAACCCGCCGCCCACCTGGGGTTCGCCGGGCCGAGGGTAATCAAACAAACCATCGGCGAGGAACTGCCCGAAGGGTTCCAGACATCCGAGTTCTTTCTTTCTCACGGTATGATCGATATGATCAGGGAACGGAGCGATATGGCGGTCACGGTCGCTTCACTGTTCGATTCCCTTTATCCGAAACCAGTTTGAAAATCAGCCTTTGAGGCTTTTTCAGAACCCGCTTTCCGGAGCGGTTAAACATTTACATGAGAACATACAGGCAGTCACTGGAATTTCTTTTTTCGCTGCGCGGCGTCGGGGTCAAGCTCGGGCTGGAGCGGATACGGGCTTTCACCGAAGCCCTCGGCAGACCGCAGGACGATTACCGTTCCATTATCGTGGGAGGAACCAACGGGAAGGGATCCGTCGTATCGATGCTCGACTCGATCCTCCGGGCGTCGGGATACCGGGTCGGTCGCGTCCTGTCGCCTCATATCGCCGATTTCGGGGAGCGGATCGCCGTGGACGGGGAGCCGGTGGATCGTGAATTTCTCGTCGAGTTTCTGGAACGGTGGGATAGTTTCATCCTGGAAGAGGGGGTAAGCTTCTTCGAGACCGTGACGGCTTTGGCTCTTGAATACTTCAGGGAGAAACAGGTCGACACCGCCATCCTCGAGGTGGGCATGGGCGGACGTCTCGACGCTTCCAATATCGTGGACGCCGATCTCGCCCTAGTGACGAGCATCGGGCTCGATCACACCAAGTCGCTCGGAAGCACCCTGGGAGAGATCGCTGCGGAAAAAATCAGGATTTCCCGTCCGGGAAAGATCCTTGCGGCTGGATGCCTCGAACCGGCCGAAAGAGCTTATTTTAAAAGGTATGGCGCAGCCAGGGATATCAGGACCGTCCTGCTGGGGGAGGATGCTTCCGTTGCGGTATCGTCCCCGGGCGCGAAGGGCGTCGTTTTCGATTACACCGGTCTTACCGGAATGGAAAAGCGATACGAAGCCGGTCTTCACGGTTCGCATCAGGCGGTGAACGGGGCTACGGCGCTGATGGCCCTCGAAGCGGCAGCGGATCTTTTCCCCGTTTCCGAGACCGCCGCAAGAGATGGGTTGAGAGAGACGTTTATCCCGGGCAGGTTGCAGGTGGTTCAGGAAAACCCTCCTGTAATAATCGATGTATCCCATAATCCGGCCGGGACCGCAGCCCTGGCGGATTCTCTCGATCGGATATATCCCGGAACAGATTTCTGCGTTCTCTTCGGCGCCAAAGCGGATAAGGATTACCGATCGATGGTCGCGTCCCTCTCCGGGGTCGGCTCCTCGCTCCTGGCGGTGCGTCCTCCCGTGGCCTCCCCGCGGGATCCGACGGACATCGCCGAAGCCGCGCGTCCATGTTTCCGTACCGTCGAGATTGTTCCCGATCTCGCCGCAGGCGTGAACCGGTTTTACGAAGTTCCATGCGGCAACCGCACCGGCGGTCTGCTCGTAACCGGCTCATTCTTCACCGTTTCAGCGGCTATAGAGCCGCTTATCGCCCGCGGATGCAGCCTGGACGGTCTTCATCCGGGAGAGGACCTCCACCGGATGGCCGTGTAACCGATTGAGGACCAGCGGAATTGTTCAGAAACGTCATATCGATCGCCGTATACGTTATCGATAAAGAACGCGCGAAAGAATTCTACACAAGTATCCTGGGGTTCGGAGTAGCTGCCGATCCCGGTCCGGAGGAGGTCAACTTCCTCGTGTCGAAAAATGGGCGGATGAGCATCTACCTCGAAGATTGATATATGCGGTGATTTGTGAGCGGAGGAGTGGATTTGGAACCGGCGCTGCTTTACTCTGTTTTCGGCCTCCTGGCCGTAGTGTTGACCTGGTGGTTCGGATGCCCTGAATCGGTGTACAGACGGGTATTCGGCGCTGCGCGATACGCGGCCGGTTTACGGGAGAAATCCGTGCATGTCGGCGGGATCGTCGTGCCGTACCTGGACGGCGGAAAGGGGCGGGAGACGATCCTGTTCGTTCACGGCTATATGGCCGACCGTTTCAATTTCCTTTTCCTCGCTCTGTTCTTCCGCCGGAGATACAGGGTAATCCTGCCGGACCTCCCGGGTTTCGGCGATTCGGATAAACCGCTGAATATCACATATTCCCTGGAGTTCTTCGCCGAAGCCATGCAGGCGGTCCTTACGGATGCCGGAGTCGAAAAAGCCCACCTCGCCGGCAACTCCCTCGGCGGGGCCGTGATAACCGTGCTGGCCTCGCTCCGTCCCGAGCTTCCGCTGTCGCTCTTCCTGCTGGATTCCGCCGGGCTGGTGAAACCCGGCGAAGGGGATCTTTTCGACGATCTGGCGGCTGGAAACAATCCATTCCTGTCAGATAGTCCTGCCGCGTTCAGAAAGTTCATGTACTCTTACATTCTGTTCAAGCGGATGTACATTCCAAGGCCGATAATGCGGGCCGTCTACAGGCGGATGCGGGCCGACGAGGAGGTTCTCGCTCGGATCATGGCCGATCTTACCGGTGATCACGGAGGCACTCTCGAGGCGAAGCTGCGCGCCATCCGGGTGCCGGTTCTGGTGGGCTGGGGAAGCGAGGACAGGATGCTTTCTCCTGCGCTGGCGTCGGAGTTTCACCAGCTGCTACCCAGGTCCGAACTCGTCTATTTCAAGGGAACCGGGCATTGTCCCCAGATCGAAAGCCCGGTTGAAACGTCCCGGGTTTACCGCGGATTTCTAGGAGCAATCTAAGATACGGGCCGGGCCTTGCGGGGATGATTCCGCGGCCCGGCCCGTGCCGTTCAGGAAACCGTCGCGATTCTTCCGGTGACCGTCCCGGTTCTATTCGATCACGTTCGTATTGAACGAAGCGAATCCGAGCGAATCATCCGGGAAGTAACCGACGTGGGTGTTTACTGTATACATTCCCGGCGGAGTATTGCCGGGAACGAATAATGTCTGCGTAAACGATAAAGATTCGTGAGCCGGTACCGTTTTCTGACCGAGGCGAACCGACACTTCGAAGGGGCCTTCCGTCTCGATCCAGTAATCGACCGTTACATCCGCACCCGAATCGTTCGTGAGGATGATATCCCACTCCGTTGCGCTCCCCGCCGGCACTTCAGCCGGGAAAGCGTCCACGGCCACGGATACCGCTCTGTAAAAGAGCAGAAATTCGCCGCTGTCGATATTCCCGTCGGGCTGGGTTCCGTTCCAGCGGGGCACCTGCCACTGGAGCGAACCGTCGTTCTCGGTTTCATAGCTCCCGACGGCGAGATAGATGCGGAGAGGTTCGAATCCGATATAATCGGTTAGATGGAACAATCCTTCGAGATACCCGCCTTCAGGCCCTGCAGCCGACTCCACGAATTCTTCCGGGATTTCGAGGACGCCGCCACGGTCGAACCAGCCGACATAAGTTCCGTCGTTCTCGTCGGCGAGAACGCCTACCCAGTCCGCCGCTTCACCGCTCTTGCCCCATGGGGCGGGCAGCATAGTATCAGGGGACGTTGAAACGAAGATGAAATGATCGTTGGCGAACACGTCGTCCGAACCTTCGTTGCCGGCCGCCTGGGTGGCGACATACAGATCGCCGAGCTCCGCCGAGTAGAAAGCCCACAGGCTCATCCCGCCGTTCACAGCGACCAATTCCGCCCCGTTGTCCAGATCGCCGTCCATAATGAACTCGAGCTCACCGACTGTGTACGAATAATTATCTCCGTTGTTGCTGTCCCAGGATTCGTTGTAATTGCCGTCTACAGCTTTCAGGGCGTATACAACCGTGGTTCCCGACGGCAAGGGGGGTATCCGGATCCCGAACAGCCCCGGATCCGGCAAGCCGTCGTCGTCCCAGTCGTAAGTTCCGCCGTTATCTTCGTGCATCGGATAATCCACCCAGTCGAACGGGTAGTTCTTCGTGCCGTGGATGATTACTTCCTCGATACCCGAAGGATCCGAGACCCGGGTCGCTACGAGCACCCGGTCGTTGGGCAGGATATTGTACGCAGGGTCCTGGTAGGTTTCCAGGAAGAGCGGGCCTTGAAGGTCACCCGGGCCCGGGAAGTTCACTTCCGGTTCACCGCTGCCGCCGTACAGGTACATTTGATATGAGCCGTTGATGCCGCCCAGTTCGATCATTTCCGCTACGGATGAAATTTTACCCTTGTTGTTATAGTCGAGGTTCTGCCCGTCGCCCCATATGTAGCAGGCGGCCGCTCCGGTGGTCCTGTTCCGGTAACCCGCGTAGAGCCAGCCGTTCTCGCTCATCCCCTCGATAAACTCGAGGTTGTAGCCGTTCCACATGAGGTCCTTCAGCCCGGGTGAGACTGCTGACTTGGCCCAGTTGTATTGTGCTCCTTCGTAGAAAATCTCGAGGTAATCGCTGGATGAAGCCAGCGCCACGCCCTTGGAAAAGCCGGCTTTCGAGAAGGTGACTCTTGCCCTTTCCCCGGAAAGCGTGTCGATCGATACGTTGTACATCCTGTTTTCATGCTGAGAGTCGTGGGCGAAACCGGGATGCCCGCCGTCGTCCCAGTCCCCCTGGCCGCCCCAGTTCGTCGCCGAATTCCCGACCAGGCATTCGCCTTCGCTGTTGAACAGGAAAGTGCACCGGGCGCCGCGTTTATCGAAAATCGCGAAGATACGATCGTTGTATACGGCGTATTCATCTATGCCGTCGCCGTCGAAATCGTCCTCCTCGACGACGGACCCCTCCACGGATCCCAGGTTGTTCAACCATACGGCACCCGCGGCGAAAGCTTCTCCGTGCCGGGTGTGGTTCCACATGGTCTTGTCCCAGGGCGTCAGCTCGTAGCTGCCGCTGCCGCTGTCCCAGTCGTGCCACGCGGTTTCATAGAGCTGGGACATGACCGTCACCCAGCCCAGGTGCGACAGATCGTTGTCCGTGCCGACTTCCATCAGCCTGTTGTAAGCGCCCAGCCAGAGATCCTCGTAATCCCCGGTCACCCCGTTCCCGTTATGGTCGGGAGCACTTTCGCAATCGTACGCCTGGGTGTTTTTGAAATCATTGTACCAGTTATCGTAGGATCCTCCCGTCCAGCCGTGCAGTTCCGGATAGGCGGCATAGGCAATATCGATGGCGGGTGGATCGTTGTACGGATCACCGTCGTTCATCCGGTCCACGCCCCACCACCTGGCGACTTCGCCAACATGCACGGGCTGGATCCAGTCCTGGGTGCTCGCCCACGCTATATTGTGATCGTAGCTGCCCGCCGGTACCCCGGCCTGTCCGAAATCCCATCCGGCTACGCCCGCGGCTTTTTCCCAGTCATCGCCGTATACCACGACCTGCTCCTGGTCCCAGTCGTTATGCAGGTCCCAGAGGAGGTTGTTCAGGGGGTTTCCGGGCACGCTCGCATCGTTCCAGACCCAGTTGTCCCGAGCTGCGCGATCGATGAATACCACAAAAACATGATTGCCCCAGTTATCCCACATGATATGAACCTTGAAAGGATTGTGGCAGGTGGACCCATCCGGGAATTTGTGAGAGTACCAATCATGGGCTGTTTCTCCGTCCAGAACGATTACCGGTGCGAGCCAGGTGTCTCCATCCCATTTGCCGTACTGGGAATTGATCGAGGCGATAAGAGAGTATGACATCTGGGATTCGTTTTTCCAGACCCTCTCAGGTATCCAGATCGTGACCGGATTCGTCGGGAAACCCGGCTCTTTAACGAGAGAGACATTAACTTCCTTTTCATACCAGAGCGCGAACCTGTTCATGTCATCCGTTGCGTACGGCGCAATATTCTCGGCGTAGAACCCGCCGGTCATATCGACGAAATCGGCCGAACCGAGCCGACCGAGCAGGTTGTTGCCGTTGCGCATCCATGCATAAGACTGGATCAGGGATCCGGACATGTGAATGTCGACCGGAACGTCCCAGTACTCGTGCGTGTCGACGGTGCGGTGAAAAGAATTGCCCACGTACCCGGGATCGCCCGGAATCTGTGCGTGGGCGCCGTTATCGGCCAGCGCCTGGTTCCCGTGATGGACCCAGGCCACCTTCGCCGTCCCTGCATCTACAGGATGTGTGAACAAGATCACCAGAAATGGAACGGATAAAAAAATAATCAACGGTGCGATTTTTTTCTGTAGCGTGGACATGCCAACCTCCGGTTTAGTTTACAGGTATATTGTTATCCTGTTTAGGCGAAAATGCAAGTCGAAAGGCTCCGAATTATACTTGATGTTGCATTTCACTTTTCGCCGTGATACAACCGCTGAAGGTGCGAATGATTGGAGATGCAAATGGCGCGCGTTCTTTTAAATGAAGTGTCCAAGATATTCGATGGTGAGATAGTCGCTGTCGAGAAAGCGAATATCGAGATCAAAGACAAGGAGTTCGTCGTGCTTGTCGGTCCTTCCGGCTGCGGAAAATCGACGACACTCCGGATGGTGGCCGGTCTGGAGGAGGTTACGAGCGGTGAAATCTATATCGGCGAAACACTGGTAAACTTTGTACCGCCGAAAGATCGAAACATCGCCATGGTCTTCCAGAACTATGCTCTTTACCCCCACATGACCGTACGGGACAACCTCGCTTTCGGACTCAAGCTCAGAAAATATCCGAAACCGCAGATCGAAGAGCGGGTTAGGGATGCGGCCCGGATCCTGGGTCTTGAAGAATATCTCGACAGAAAACCCAGGGCGCTGTCAGGCGGGCAGAGACAGCGGGTGGCAGTCGGTCGGGCGATTGTGCGAAAACCCAAAGTCTTCCTGTTCGATGAGCCGCTCTCGAACCTCGACGCGAAGCTCAGGGTTCAGATGAGAACTGAAATCAGCAAGCTGCATCATTCTCTCGAAGCGACCATGATTTACGTTACGCACGACCAGGTCGAGGCGATGACGATGGGTGACAGAATCGTCGTGATGAAGGATGGTATCATCCAGCAGACCGATACACCTCTTAATCTATACCACAAACCGGTCAACCGGTTCGTTGCCGGGTTTATCGGGAGCCCCCCGATGAATATCTTCGACGGAAGACTCGAAAAAAATGAAACGGGTTTGCGGGTAAGCCTAAACGGAATGGCAATTCCTCTGACGGCGGGAATTGCCGAAAAGGTTCCGGGGGAAATCGGTAAAACCGTGTCTATGGGTATACGTCCAGAGGATTTGATCCTGGTTGAATCCGAAGAAGACAAACACGCCTTCCTGGCCGATGTGGAGGTCGTGGAGCCGATGGGGAACGAAATTTTCGTATATCTGAACCTCGGCGAATACAATTTCATCGCCCGCGTCGACAGCACTTCTTCCGTCGCTGTCGGGGCAAAGCTTCCGTTCCGGCTCCGGGAGGAAAGATTGCATTTCTTCGATTTCGAAACCGGAGAAAACCTCTTATCCTGATCCGGTGATCATCGATACTTCGCACTTGAAGAGAAGGGAAACGCCCCCGGGTAGCTTACTGTTGCTTATGTGCTTTCCGCTTCTTCATCCACTGGCGTTCTCAGGTCGATTTTACATCAGAACTCAACATCACTGCCCGGCTTTTCTCCCGGCTCGGGCAGTCATCTGTCTGCTCCTGGCTTTTTCCGTCTTTACGGGATTGCCGGGTTTGGGTTCATATCTGTATCCGATGGCCGCTCACGCTGAAGAGGATGCCGTCGGTCTGGATTTCGAGCTGATCGAACCATCATCGGAAGACACCACCAGTTCAGACTCATCCCGCACAACCTTCGGCCTGATGAAATTCCAGGCTGACGATGTGATGTACCATTCGGATCGCGAGGTGATCATGACCGGAGCCGCTGTCATCGAGCAGGAAGGACTCCGGCTTGAAGCCGACAGTGTAACATTCGATACGGATGAAGAATCGATTACAGCAACCGGTCAGCCGCTGCTCTTCCATCAGGATGACAGGATTTCCGGCTCCCTCCTGGAATACGACATCAATACAGAGCAAGGGCGGGTCATCGATGGAATCACGCTTTTCGAAAACGGATTATACAGGGGAGAAACTATCAGGAGTTTCGAATACGAGAGCTACCGCATCGCCGAAGGACGTTTCAGCACGTGCCGCCGCCGACACCCCCATTACTACTTCCGATCCCGCGAGATCAGCGTTCAGAAAGACGATAAAGCGGTAGCCAGGCCGGTAATTTTCTATGTAGCTGATGTGCCCGCGTTTTATATGCCCTATTTTATATTTTCCATCATGAAGGGCAGACATTCGGGAATTCTCACACCGCGGTACAGCGATGACGCGGTGTCCGGAAGGTTTATCCGGGACCTCGGTTATTATTACGCGCCGAGCGAGTACTGGGACCTGACGGTGAAGGCGGATGTTTTCGAAAGCGGAAAATACAGGTTCAATGCCGATCTCGATTACGCGGTAAGATATCTTATACCATCCGGATCATATTCAATGACGTATGAATCGGGTCCGGAATGGGGCAACGAGGATCTGACGGCGCGGTTCAACCAGAGATATACACCGTTTCCCGATGCAACGCTTTCGTTAAACAGCACGTTTTCAGCGAGGAACCGGTTCTCCGGATCGGAGTGGTCTCTGGATCGTAACCTGAACGGTTCTTTTTCCTGGTCTCAGAAACTCTGGGACAGATACTCCTTCCGGGCGTCCGGCAGCTATTCCGGTGATCTTCTGGAAGGCGACCGGACCGAGACTTTTCCGACCCTCTCGCTTTCCAGGTCGTGGCAGGAGTTTGTGGAAGCACCGGTCGATCCCGAATCGGAAATCCCGCTTCTGTCGAAACTGGGTTTCACCTGGTCGGCAACTTTCAATAGATATTTCAGCGATGCATACAGCACCGGCAGACGATACAAATACCTGGATCAGAATCTGACCATATCCGGCCGCGGAATCGACGCCGCCGGGGGAGCCGTCAATATATCACCGACCTTAACGTTCAAGGAATTATGGTCCCGCAACAGGTACAGCTACCAGGATGGCGAATCCACTGGAAACCTTGAATGGGGTTTTTTCGCGCGGCACACGTGGACCAGCCAGCTCAGGCTCAAGAGCTCCATCCGGGGGCTGTATTCACCCGGGATGGGTTCTCTCGACGCCGTGCTGCACACGGTGACCCCGAGTCTTACCGCTTATTATACACCGCGCTTCGATCGATATTTCCACCACGATTCCATACTTGACCGGGATATGGATTATTTCAGCGGAATTTCATCGACTCCCAGGGAACGCAAGCAGCTCAGCTACAACCTCTCGAACAGTATCAAGGCGAAGTGGCGTTCCGGCGACGGTTCGGTCGACAAAATAGATTTCCTGACATTTACCGTTTCCGGCTCCTACGATTTCCTCCGGGATTATAAAACCGAACTCCCGGGTTCCCAGCATTTTTCCGATCTCAACACTTCCGCCCGGCTCGAACCGCTGGATAACGCTTCAATCAGTTTGAGCTGCCCGTTCGATCCGTACGACCGGGAGCGGGGTACGTTTTCAGCGACGGTAAAGTACAGATACAGAGGAGGTGGAGGCACGGAAGACACTCAGGAATTTCTTCATACCGATATGTTCGACGATGATCCCGAGCTGGACACCGCCGGAAGAAGAAACGATCCCTTCGCGTACTTCTACGAGTCCGAACCGGGTGAAATCGAGCCGAAGACCTGGAGCCTGGACGGCACGTACCAGTTCAACCGGACAGTCGAGGGAATAAACAGCTCGCGGTTCAGCGGCAACCTCAACTTCAGTCCGACCTCCCACTGGGGTCTCGGAATCAACTTCAATTACGATATTACGAATCTGGAGCTCACTTCGACAAGCCTTCGCGTGACCAGGGACCTGCACTGCTGGGAAGGCTCGCTTGATTACCGGCTCTCCGGAACGGTCTGGAGCTATTATTTCGTGGTAAGGATTAAAGAGCTTCCGGATATCAAGATAGAGCGAACCCAGTACGGCTCCTGAACGCCACGCAAACGAAATCTTCACCGCAGCTCAATAAATCCATGGTCCCCTCAGGTTTCGAAATCCCTTGATTTCAGGGATGCTCAGTGTTAATTTGCTCCTTTTCCGCTAATGGGCAGTTTTAAGCTCATCAGTCAGCGATATCCAGAACATCGCACCTTCATCGATAATCCGAAAAGGTTGCGATTTTTTACCTGCCAAGGAGATCAAATGTCGGTAAATACCTTAATACTAGGTGCGGCGGGAAGGGATTTTCACAATTTTAATCTTTTTTACCGCGACAACGATCACTACTCGGTGAAAGCTTTTACGGCTACGCAGATCCCGGACATCGAGGGAAGAAGATATCCAGCGTCTCTCGCCGGGGCGCTGTACCCTGAAGGCATTCCTATATTTCCCGAAGAGAAGATGGAAGAACTCATCGAAAAATACAAAATCGAAGAAGCGGTATTTGCTTATTCCGATCTTCCCCACGAAGTTGTAATGCAGCTGGCTTCCAGGGTGATTGCCGCGGGTGCGGATTTCAAGTTGATGGGGTGGGAGCGGACGGTCGTTCGCACGGAAAAGCCCGTGATTTCCATCTGTGCGGTGAGAACCGGTTGCGGCAAGAGCCAGACAACCCGCAAGGTCGTCTCGCTGCTCACCGATCGGGGGCTGAAAGTCGCAGTAATCCGTCACCCGATGCCGTACGGGGATTTAGCCGCGCAACGGGTCCAGCGTTTTGCGAGTCTGGAAGACCTCGACAAACATGAGTGCACGATAGAAGAGCGGGAGGAATACGAACCTCACATCATTGCCGGAACGGTTGTTTATGCCGGCGTCGATTACGGTGATATAGCGGCTGAAGCATCGAAGGAGGCCGATATACTCCTGTGGGACGGCGGCAACAACGATCTTCCTTTCCTAAAATCCGATCTGCAGATCGTCGTGACCGATCCCCTGAGAAGCGGCGATGAAATAACCTATCATCCAGGTGAAGCAAACCTTCGAATGGCGGATGTGGTGATAATAAACAAGATCGATTCGGCCGAACCCGATCAGATCGAAGAAGTGCGTATGAATATCCGCGATGTCAATCCGGATGCACTTATCATCGATGCGGCGTCGCCTCTGACAATCGAGGATGGTCACCTGCTGCGGGGCAAGAAGGTGCTGGTGGTCGAGGACGGTCCTACTCTGACCCACGGTGAGATGGATTACGGAGCAGGTGTAGTCGCTGCCGTGAGAATGGGAGTGGATGATCTTGTAGACCCGCGGCCTTACACCGTAGGTACGATCACGGAGACATTCGAGAAGTATCCGAATATCGGCGAGCTTCTTCCCGCTATGGGGTATGGCGATAAGCAGGTCCGGGACCTCCAGGAGACGATAGCCGCAACCGAATGTGATGCGGTGATAATCGGCACGCCGATCGATCTGCGCAGAATAGTAAAAATCGATAAACCGAGCCACAGGGTCAGGTATGATATTCAGGAAATCGGCTATCCCGATTTACGTTATGTGATTGATGAATTCCTGTCGAAAACCGGCGTCTGAATGTAAATAAAATGAATAAACGAGCAGTCGTAGCCGTTGGTGGAAATGCCATCACGGGCCCCGATGATACCGGGGAGATCGCGGAGCAGTTTGCGAATACGCGTCGTTCCCTCGAAGGGATTGTGAAGCTTATCCGGGAAGGATGGGAACTTGTAATAACCCACGGGAACGGTCCCCAGATAGGCAATGCCCTCATTAGGGTGGAGGAAGGAAGCAGGCTGGTCCCGGTGCTGCCTCTCGGAGTTCTCGTTGCCGACCTGCAGGGCGGAATAGGTTACATGATAGGGCAATCCCTTCAGAACAGGCTGCACAGAGACAGAATCAGCAAATCGGTGGCTACCGTCCTTACCCAGGTGATAGTCGAAAGTGACGATCCTTCCCTGAAAAATCCGACAAAGCCTATCGGCCCGTATTTCAGCGGCCGAAGAGCCGGGGAACTGGAAAGGGAGCGGGGCTGGTCGACCAAAAGGGTGGAAAAGGAGAAATACAGAAGGGTCGTTCCGTCTCCTCATCCTTCGGTCACTGTGGAGCGTGAAACGATCCGCAGCCTGCTGGACGCGGGCAATATCGTGATCGCGTGCGGCGGCGGCGGTATTCCGGTATATGTTGAAGATGACGGAACCCTGGAAGGGGTGGATGCAGTAATAGACAAAGACAAAGCTTCTGCTTTACTCGCTTCGGAGATAAATGCGGATCTGCTCGTTATCCTTACGGGCGTTCCGAAAGTCTTTCTCGATTTCGAAAGTCCGGATCGCTTACCTCTCGACAAGGTCAGCCTGCCTGTCATCGAACGCTATTATAATGAGGGGCACTTTCCGGAGGGGAGCATGGGACCCAAGATAGAAGCGAGTATCGATTTCCTTAAATCGCGTGGTGGCGAGGCCAGGGTCCTCATCACTTCGTTCGACCGTCTGCCCGACGGACTCGAGGGGCGAGACGGAACTCTGATTATTAACGATTAGCTTCAGGCGATTCCCGACAGCCGTTTCAGGCCCGGGATACGCCGCGCAGTATCCGACACCCACAGCGAACGATCCGGTTCGTGCAGGGAACGGATTAAAGGAGTGCAGGATGAAAATCCACGAATACCAGGCGAGAGAAATATTCGCCTCGCAAGGCATCCCGGTGCCCGAAGGCGGGATTGCGATGACGGCGGAAGAAGCCGGGGAAATCGCATCGGGTATTGATGGACCGGTGGTTGTCAAGGCGCAGGTCCATGTAGGCGGTAGAGGTAAAGCGGGAGGTGTCAAACTCGCCGCGAATCCCGGAGAAGCGCTTGAAAAAGCAGCAGGTATTCTGGGAATGGATATTAAGGGGCTGCAAGTAAAGAAAGTGCTTGTAGCGAAGGCCGTTGACATCGTTTCCGAAGCTTATGTGGGCATTATTGTCGACAGAAAAACACAGAAACCTGTTTTGATGGTGAGTCCGGCGGGAGGGGTGGATATCGAGCAAGTGGCCCGCGAGACGCCTGAAAAGATATTCAAATGTGAAATAGAGCCGGCATACGGGTTACTGCCCAGCCAGGCTAAACACCTTGCTTTCAAACTTTTCGATGATAAGAAAAAAGCCTTTCAGACTGCTGACATAATCTCCAAGATGTATGAGGCCTTCATCAAGATCGACGGTTCGCTGGCGGAAATCAACCCTCTCATTGAAGATACAGACGGAATAATCTGGGCAATCGATGCGAAAATCAATATCGATGACAGCGGGCTTGTCCGGCATCCGGATATCGAAAGACTGAGGGATATCGACGAAGAGATCGGCTCGGAGGTCGAAGCGAGGAACGCCGGGCTGTCCTACGTCAAGCTGGATGGTAATGTAGGATGCATTGTGAACGGTGCCGGTCTGGCGATGGCGACAATGGATCTGATAAAACTTCGCGGCGGAGAACCTGCGAACTTCCTTGATATCGGCGGCAGTTCGAATCCCGAGAAGGTTTTGAATGCGATGCGTATTATCCTGAAGGATCCCAACGTGAAAGTCATCCTGTTCAATATTTTCGGAGGAATCACCCGTTGCGACGACGTGGCGCGGGGAATCGGGCAGGCTCTGGAAGAGATCGATTGCGGCGTGCCGATTGTGATCAGGCTTGCCGGCACGAATAGTGAGGAAGCTGCAGAAATTCTGAAGACAATGAATCTAGAGTCGGCCGACACGATGGATAACGGCGTCCGCAAAGCGATCGAGCTTGCGCAGGTTTAAGGGGAGGATGACACGTGAGTATCTTTCTGAACAGCGATAACAAGGTCCTGATCCAGGGTGTAACCGGACGGGACGGAGCATTTCATACACAACAGATGGTAGATTATGGTACCAAGGTCGTGGCCGGCGTCACCCCGGGGAAAGCGGGCACCGAAGTACATGGTGTTCCCGTTTTCAACTCCGTAGAGGACGCTGTAAACGCGACCAATGCCGACACATCGGTAATCTATGTGCCCGCAATGTTTGCCGCTGATGCAATCATGGAAGCTGCGGCCAACGGTATCAAACTCATAATAGCCGTAACCGAAGGGATTCCGGTTCTCGATGTATCCCGCGCAGCGAAGTTCATTTCGGAGCGCGGAGCGAGGATGATCGGACCCAACTGTCCCGGTATAATCTCGCCAGGCAAATCAAAGGCAGGTATTATGCCGGGATATATCCACCGGGAGGGTCCGATAGGGCTGGTTTCCCGGAGCGGAACGCTCACGTACGAAGTCGTGCACCTTCTGACCGAAGCAGGCCTGGGTCAATCGAGCTGCATCGGTATTGGCGGCGATCCGATTATCGGCACTAATTTTATCGACTGCCTCGATGCCTTCGAAAAAGATCCCCAGACGAAAGGGATAGTTTTAATCGGTGAGATCGGCGGCACCGACGAAGAGGAAGCGGCACGCTATATCGAGGAACATATAACAAAACCCGTGGTCGGTTTCATTGTCGGACGAACCGCGCCCCCGGGAAAGAGAATGGGTCATGCGGGCGCAATCATTTCCGGAAGCGCCGGAACCGCCGAAGACAAGATAAAGGCATTGGCTGCTGCAGGAGTGCCGGTAGCGGACAGCCCGTCCGGCATAATAACCTTGATGAAGGAGCGCCTGGCCTGATTTTTTGAATCGAACCGGGGGGCATCGTACTCGAGTCTCCCGGTTGGTTCTTTACATCGGCGACGGATATCCGCATGAGTGAACTGTCAGCAATATTGCCGGAGGAGATGATCTTCACGGATATAAGCGCGAAAACGAAATGGAGCGCTATTCGTGAAATCTTCGACAAGATGTCCGAAGTCATGACTTTCGTCGACCGGGAGCCGCTTGTTCAGGCCGTCGTGGAAAGAGAGCAGATTTCCAGCACATCGGTGGTGAAAGGCGTCGCTTTCCCCCACGCCCGCACTCACCTGACCGATCAGCTTGTAATCTCCCTGGGCATTTCAAAAACCGGCATCGATTTCTTTCGTGAAGACAGGACGCCGGTTCACTTGATCTTCCTGATGTTGACACCTGCGAGCGTCAGCAGGTTATACCTTAATACTCTGTCCGCACTGGCGGAATTTCTCAAAGCCGACGGTGCTCTGGAAAATCTTGTTGATAAAGAAACGCCCCGGGAGGTCTGGCAGGCGATCAGGGATGCGAGAATCAGGCTCGAAACAAGTATGATCGCATCGGATATAATGAATTCCCGCTATTCAGTGGCGCAGCCTGATATGTCTCTGCAGGAGGCGGCGAACATCATAGCAGAGAATAATATCTCCTGCCTTCCCGTTGTGAATGAGCGAAACGAAGTGGTCGGACTCCTTTCAGAAACCGACCTGATCCGTATTGCTTTGCCGAGGCTGAAGGAATTTACAGGTGAGCTCGAGCTGAAATCGGACAAAACCACCATCCTGGAGAAACTGCTCGGCGGCAGTAAAAGAAATGTTGGAGATGTGATGTCTACGCAGGTCCTGTGCATATCGGCGACTGCGACCCTCCAGGAAATCGCTGCGACTATGATTTCCCGGGATATCAGGATCCTTCCGGTGGTTGAAAAAGGAACCCTCGTCGGGATAGTCGGGAGCGCGGATATCCTCCGGAACATCATCCGTCGTGTCGGGCGCGTTTAGTATTTAAATATTGACATGGAATTCGGCTGAATTTAGATTGCGGCCTTTTATGAAAAAGCTTGTCTACGATATCCGGGAGCTTCCCGAAGGCAATACAACCATAGGTCGATCGATCGATCCCGATGAGTTGGAGTTGGGAGCTTTTGAATCGGTTCGTCTCGAACCGATCGAATTGAATGTCCGGATTCAAAAAACAGACCATGTAATATCGATCAGCGGGAAGAGCGAAGGACGATATCAATACGAATGCAGTCGTTGTCTGAAGGTCTTTCATGAGTCGTTCGAGATTCAGGTGGAACACAGCCGAAGTACCGAGGATCTTGAAACAGCGTATTCCGGGAAACTCGATATCGGAGAGATGATTCGGGAGGAAATCCTGATAGGAGTTGATGAACGGCCACTCTGCGAACCCGACTGCAAGGGTCTCTGCGCCGGGTGCGGCGCAGATATGAATGAAGAGATCTGCAAATGCAATCCTGTATAGGATTGAAATATCAATAAAGAATAACCGGTCCACAGGAAGGTCAACCCGGGATGTTGTGACAATATTCACGTATCTGCAACGATTGAATCAGACAAGAAGAAACAACGTGGATTTGACTGCAGAGGATCGGTGACAAGGGAGAATAAACATGGCAGTACCAAAACGAAAAATCTCGAAGGCGAGAGGTGCAAAACGCAGAACCCACTGGAAAGTCAAGGCACCCGGCCTGGCCACCTGCAGCCATTGCGGCCAGCCCGTTCAGCCCCACAGGGTTTGCCCTCATTGCGGGTTTTACAAAGGTGAAGAGATAATTCCAGAAGAGACTGATTAGTATATTTCAAGGTGAAACAGACAGTTTCCTGAGACGTCCTTCATCCGTAACACCTTAGAGGACAATGCTATATGGGTAATAGATCGGTATGGTTGTTTCCGGGGCAAGGCTCCCAGCATGTGGGTATGGGGCGTGAGTTATTCGACTCTTTCCGCGACGTGAAAGATCTTTACGCTGAAGCGGATGAAATTCTCGGCTTCTCGATCTCGAAACTTTCTTTCGGCGGTCCCGATGAACGGCTGGTTGAAACGAGGAACGCTCAGCCGGCGCTTTTTGTGCTCAGCACGGCCGTTGCGGGTTTGTTGACTTCCGCGGCGCCATTGCCGGAAGCTGCAGCAGGACACAGCCTCGGCGAATACTCCGCCTTCCATGCCGCAGGGGTATTTTCTTTCGAGGAAGCCTTGAGAGTCGTCAGGTTGAGAGGTGAGTTGATGTATTCCTCCGGCATCGCCCGGCCTGGAGCTATGGCTGCGGTTATCGGGCTGGACGGAAATGCGGTTGAAGAGGTATGCAGAGGTTACCGAGGGGATGGCGAAGTCACTGTAGCGAATTTCAATTCGCCGAACCAGTCGGTTATATCGGGAGACGAAACTGCGGTAGCTAATGTGGCTGACGAGATGAAACAGGCCGGTGCGCGACTTGTGAAGAAACTCCATGTCAGCGGAGCCTTCCACAGCAGTCTCATGGAACCGGCCTCGGAAGAATTATCCAGACGCCTCGATGAGGTAGAATTCGTCACGGCCCGGTTTCCGGTGGTTGCCAATGCGAGCGCTGAATATGTCGATACCCCGCAAGGTATCGTGGATTCTCTCAAGAACCAGTTGACATCTCCGGTGCAATGGCTTCGTTCGATGGAGAATCTGGATGTTCTTGAACCCGATGTTTTTGTCGAATGCGGTTCCGGAAATGTTCTTGCGGGGCTCATGAGAAGAATCAACGGGCGGAACAGGGTCCTGACCACCAGAACACCGGCGGAGGTAGAGACTGCGATTTCGGAGATCCTGAAATGAGACCGTCATACCGGCTGGATAATAAAACAGCATTCATCACGGGAGCATCGGGTGGCATCGGCAGAGCTGCAGCTCTGAAATTCGCTGAGGCCGGAGCGCGATTGCATCTCGCCGATCTCGATTTGGACGGTTTGAGTGAAACGGAAGAGCTGGTCAAACAGTCCGCTGCAGCATGCTTCAGTCATGAACTCGACGTCGGCGACAGCGTGAGCGTAAAAAAAGTAACTGAGACGATTCTCAAGCTGAGTGATTCCATCGATATTCTCGTGAATATTGCCGGCATCACCAGAGACAACCTGCTTATCCGTATGAAAGATACCGAGTGGGACGATGTGCTTCGCGTTAATTTGACGGGTGCTTTCTATTGTACCCGCTCCGTTTTGCAGATCATGATGAAAAGACGTTCGGGGAGTATAATCAACGTTGCATCGGTTACCGGGATAACGGGAAATATCGGACAGGCCAACTATTCCTCTTCGAAAGCGGGACTGGTCGCTCTGACAAAAACCGCGGCACGGGAGGGCGCTCTGCGAGGAATCCGCGTGAACGGAGTGGCTCCCGGATTTATTGAAACAGCCATGACCGGTAAACTTTCTGAAAAAGCGCGTGAACGTGTTATTCAGATGATTCCTCTCGGTTCTCCGGGTATACCCGATGATGTCGCTGAAGCAATACTGTTTTTAGCATCCGATGCCGCCGGATATATAACCGGTCAGACTTTGCTGGTTGACGGCGGCCTGATGATGAGATAATTAATCGGAGCATTTTCACGAGGTAGAAATTTATAGCTCATCGAAAGGAGCAATCCATGACGCTGGAAGAAAAAGTAAAGGAAATCATCGCTGAGCAGTTGAGTATCGAAGTATCACAGATTAAGGCTGAATCCTCGTTTATCGAAGACCTCGGAGCGGATTCCTTAGCCACGGTCGAGCTCATTCTCGCTCTCGAAGATGCTTTCGATATCGAAGTGCCGGAAGAAGAGGCCGAAAAGCTGCTTACTGTTCAGAATGCAATCGACTATATTAAAGGCACCGTAGACTGGGAAGGATAGACCTCCTTAAGCCGGCCGGTGATCAGGTCAGTTTGATGAATTTCGTTTTGGAGGGTGTGTTGCGCTTTTACGCTATATTGTCGATACGTGCGATATGTCGTTATCGGATTCTTTCCGGCAGGGGAAAGGGGGGAACGGTATGCGGAAAATCGTAGTCACCGGTATGGGTGCCGTGACCCCTATCGGGAACAGTGTGAATGCCTTCTGGGATTCACTGGTTGAAGGCAGATCCGGCATCGGCCCCATTACTTTGCTTGATACGAGCGACCTTCCCGCCCACATCGGGGGTGAGGTCAAGGAGCTTGATTTCAACAGTCATCTTTTGACACGCGAGGAAAAGATTTCCGACCGGTACACAAAATTCGCACTTATCGCAAGCCAGGAGGCGGTTACACAAGCCGGTTTGACTGTCGATGAGAGCAACGCCGATAGAATCGGTGTCCTTATCGGGACCGGTATCGGCGGGATGAAGACTATCGAGACGAACATCGAGAGGACTCTGAAGCGGGGCCCTCGAAAAATGTCCCCTTATGCAATCCCGATGAGCATTCCGGATATGGCATCCGGACTTGTTGCAATCAGGCTGGGCGCCCTCGGACCGAATTTCAGCATCGCTTCCGCCTGTGCTACCGGCGCCCACGCGATCGGTACATCCATGAGGATCATTCAGTACGGAGATGCTGATGTAATGATTACCGGGGGAACCGAGGCATCGATAACAGATTTCGCCGTTGCCTGTTTCGGAAACATGAAAGCGCTCAGCAGCCGTGAGGAACCTCCTGAAGAAGCAAGCTGTCCTTTCGACAAAAGAAGGGACGGGTTCGTTATAGCCGAAGGTGCGGGCGTTTTGGTGCTTGAATCGGAGGAATCCGCCTTGGCGAGAGGGGCCGATATCCTTGCCGAGCTGTCCGGATACGGTGCATCGGCTGATGCCTATCACATAACGGCGCCGGATGTCACCGGGCGCGGCGCTAAACTGGGAATGAGAATGGCCGTCAAGGACGCCGGGATATCAGGGAATGAAATCGATTATATCAATGCGCACGGAACCTCCACTCCTTTGAATGATCCGATGGAGACCCGCGCAATCAAGGATGTCTTCGGGCAGGAAAAGGCCGCTGAACTGAAGATAAGCTCGAGCAAATCGATGATCGGTCATCTGCTCGGCGCAGCCCCTGCGGTAGAAGCAATAGCATCCATAATGACCATCCGCAGCGGAGTTGTTCATCCGACGATCAATTACCGGGAGCCTGATCCGGACTGTGATCTCGATTACACGCCGAATGAGCCAGTTGAAAAAAAGGTTGGTGCGGTCCTGTCCAATTCTTTCGGGTTCGGCGGTCATAACGGATGTCTTATATTCAGGAATTATGATTGATACAGATTGAATTCCTGATAATTCAAAAATCCTGTCGTTAGGATGGATGCCGTAATTTTTTATGTTTTCAAAATTTTTTAAAACCAGGCAAGGGGAAGTTGAAGGTTTCCTGGGTAAAAGCAGGATGGCAGCACTGAAGGAATTCCAGAAAAAAGCGGGATTGTCATTTAATAATCCCGCTCTTCTCAACCAGGCCCTTTGTCACCGTTCTTTCGTTCATACCATTGGAAAATCGGGACTCGATTCGAACGAGAGGCTCGAATTCCTTGGGGATTCGGTCCTGGAACTGGCGGTAAATGAGCATTTATACCGCATTTATCCTGATTACCGGGAGGGTAAACTCACGCAGATCAGATCACTGGTGGTGAGCAAAGTGTATCTCTCGAACAAAGCCAGAAGTCTCGGGCTTGGAGAGTACCTCCTGCTCAGCAGGGAAGAAGTGCTGTCCGGAGGTCGAAACAGGCATTCCATCCTCGGAGATACATACGAGGCCCTGATAGGCGCTATATATCTTGATAGAGGATGGAAAACCGCTCAACAGTTCATCAATAAAGAGATCCTGTCATCCATAGAAGAGATAGATCCGGTCGATAATGTACTGAATACGAAGAATCTCCTGCAGGAATGGGCTCAGAAGCAAAAGGGCACCCAGCCCAGGTACAAACTTCGCTCGAAGGATGGGCCGGATCACAGTAAGCGGTTCATAGTGGATGTGTTTATATCCAGGAAAAGAATGGGGACGGGACGCGGTGGAACCAAGAAAGAAGCAGAGCTTGCATCCGCAAGGAGTGCACTTGAAAAGATCAATAAAAAGTATCCAGATAGGAGGAATTCATGAAAATAGCCGTTTGCGCAAAACAAGTACCTGATTCAGAGGTGAAGGTCGAAATTCAGGATGGGAAAATCCAGGATCAAGACTTCACTTACATTGTTAACCCATACGATGAATTCGCGGTGGAAGAAGCGCTGAAGATCAAAGAGGCGAAAGGCGATGGTGAAGTGACCGTGTTCACAATCGGCGGCGAACGAGCCAAAGAAGCAGTAAGAACATGCCTGGCCATGGGTGCCGATAAAGCCGTATTGATAAATGATCCGCTTCTTGAGAATACTGATTCGAACGGTCGAGCCCTGGCGCTCTCGAAGGCGATCGGAAACGGCGGTTACGATCTGGTCATCTGTGGGAAACAGGCGATCGATCTCGATGACGCCCAGACCGGTATCAGGTTGGCTGAAAAACTCGGCTTCGCACATGCCGGGTCGATAAACAAGCTTGAATGGGCGGACGATTATTCCGGGTTCAATGCCCACAGGGATATCGAGGGCGGTACTGAAGTTTTGAGTGCATCGCTCCCTGCAGTCATCGTGGCCACGAAAGGGCTGAACGAACCGCGATACGCTTCTCTCAGAGGTATAATGATGGCTAAGCGGAAACCGATCGAAGAGGTGGATGCGGCGGGTCTTGAACTTTCGGAAGAAGATCTCAAGCCCAAAGTCTCGCAGGTCAGCGTGGCGAAACCCCCGGAACGGAAGGCGGGCATAACCGTGACCGGTGATGCGGATGAAACAGTGCCGCAGCTCATGGATTTTCTCAAGAACGAAGCAAAGATTATATAGACAAAAAAACGTTAATACCCCGCCCGGGTGGGGTAAGGAGATAGTAATGAGTGTGAAGATACTGGTTTTCGCTGAAGTAAGGAATGGAGAGATAAAGAAAGCCGCTTTCGAAGCCCTCGGCGTTGCGGGAAAGGTCGCAGGTGAAGCGGGAGGTTCCGTGGCGGCGGTGATGATCGGTTCCGGCATCGATGGTCTGCACGGCGAACTCGCGGGTTATGGAGGGACGGAAGTATTCGTCTCGGATAATCCTGTATTGAAAGACTACTCACCGGATGGATATGCTTCGATCATTGCTCAGGTCGCGGGCGAACAGGGACACAGCATCATCATGGTGCCTGGTACCGCGATGGGCAAGGATCTGGGGCCTCGCGTGGCGGCCAAGCTCGAAGCAGGTATGGTCAGCGATTGCATCTCCCTGGAGTTTGCGGATGGCGAAGTCGTTTATGAACGCCCGGTTTTCGGTGGAAAAGCCGTTGGAAAATACAAGCAGACGGGCGGCGCGCATATCGTTGCGGGTCTACGACCCAACGTTTTCCCGGTTCCCGATAAAGACGGATCAACGGATATTGCAAAAACCGATGTCCAATTGGATATCGCGGAAGATAAACTTCTCGCGAAAGTGACTGAAATTCTAAAACCTGAAAGTGAACAGCTCGATGTCACGGAAGCATCAATCGTAATATCAGGCGGCAGGGGGATGAAGGAGCCCGGCAACTTCAAGATAATCGAAGAACTTGCCGAACTGCTTCAAGGCGCTGTCGGAGCATCCCGAGCGGCCGTCGACGCCGACTGGATCCCTCATGCAAACCAGGTAGGTCAGACAGGTAAAGTGGTAACACCCGACCTTTATATCGCATGCGGCATTTCAGGCGCAATTCAGCACCAGGCTGGTATGCGCTCGTCGAAATACATCATAGCTATCAACAAAGATCCTGACGCACCGATATTCAAGCTCGCGGATTTTGGCATAGTCGGTGATCTGTTCGAGGTTTTGCCGAAGATCAAAGAGCAGATTGAAGGGCTCGGTTGATCCTTGTTCAACAAGTGTTGATCTGAATCATGCAGGAGGGGGAGCGCTCTACCCAACCGAAACGAAGGGTTCCCCCTCCAGTCGACCTCATTCCGGAACAGCCGGTGTGTGAATGGTTGTTTGAGAATCGAATACCCGCCTCGTATTGTTTCATCAGGGCGTCTTCATAAGCTCCCCTCGTACGAGCTCTTTGCGATGCGCAGAACTGATTATATATCAGGAGGATATAGAAGCATCGCAAATCGATTTACCCCATATTTCCACCATGTTTATTGAACATACGGCAGCGGTTTCTGTTCGAGTCGGGAAATTGACCCCATGGATACCGGCACGCTCCAGGCGGTGAGGGAGCGTCTTCCCTTCTCCCTGTTTCCGTAAAGTTGCTTTTCAACCAGGTTCAGAAGATTCGAAAGGAACATGTGTTCCTGAAAAACTCTTGTCCGAACCCCTCCCGGATGACTCCGCTATATCCGCCTGTCGGAAAGACGCTCCCTCATCGACTCCACGGTGACGGGAACTGGGTAGGGAAACTCTGTAACATATTGAAGTTGTTGCTGGAATTTGGTGGTTGGAAAAAATAATATGGCAGCCTGAACTACAAAACCAAACTACCGGATTGGCCGGTAGAAGGAGGGAGAATCAGAATGAGCTGATGAGGAGTCTGGTCAAATCAGCTGCATAGATTGAAGACAAAAGCAACGGAGGTCAAGCCGGAGAGAGAAACCTGTACCAAACACCACTATACATCATGATAAATGATACGTCTCCAATATTGTGAACTTCAATATCCATGTCGCACTCATCGAATAAGCTGCAATACCGGGGAAAGAGATGACTCCCTGGATAAATCCCTTAAAAAACACCTGCAGCGCAAATAGCTCCGTACAGGTAAACCTTGACATATCCATTCAAAACTTGCGGCTTGATCAATTACAGTCGGCCAAGTCGACTTGATTTCGAGTGAACCAGGATATCAATTCATGTGGAAACGACGGATGTTGAACGGAAGAGAATCATCGGTAACCGACTGAAAAGGGTCATTCTCATGAATCATTTCATCCGGTCGCCTATCCCGAAGTTTATTTTCAGGCGCTTGTCCCTGCCACACATCGGCCATGATCTGTTTGATGCGTCCCGAGAGAAAAATCCGGATTTTACGGTAATTCCTTTCAGGAGCTCGGGCCGGTGCCGGCTGGGGTAAAAAGCAGGAGGTAACAGCAATAGCAAGAAGAGACGGAAAAAACAACGGAACGAATATCCATGAAAGATATTTGTTCTGTGCATGCATGCTCGTGTTCATCAGTTTTCCTCAGCACCCTGTCTCTTTTACCGTGTTAGAATATTGCAACTGGCATGCCGGAAGAGGAACGAGGTCAAGTTATGCTGTAATGCAATGATTTAAAATACGTTACGGAGAATTCGTTTAATCGCCGGGTTCATTTCCCCTGGGTGAATTGCAGATGTCAATGCATAATGCACTATCACCCGATAACATCCTGGATGGGTCTTTTACCGCAGAAGGCTGGGTGAAACAGCCCATGCAAACCGGTTCTACCCCGGTTTGTGAGAGCGGTTTCACATTTGTGGATCGCGTAACCCACTTATTTACCAATGATTAAACATTCCTTAACCACTTTCTTCAGACATGTGGTATACAATTTGCACAAACTCGAGCTAAGTTGAATACTATGGGATAGTTGCCCGATGGGGAGAGCCGAATGAAAATGAGAAAATTAATCACCACCTGCTTCGCCCTGATCCTTCTCCTTCCGAATGTATCTTTGTGTGCCAACGGCGATTATGAAATTCAGGGTGGAGACAGGCTTTATATCGAAGTAATGGATCATACGGAATTGAGTAAAAGCGTAACAGTAAGACCGGATGGCAAAATATCTTTTCCTCTCATCGGGGATATCTATGCCCGCGGTTTCACTGTAACGCACCTGCAGGAAGTGCTGACGGAAAAACTCGCAGATTATGTCCGAGGTACTCACGTCACGGTATTCGTCGAAAGATTTTTCTTCAGCCATGTGCTCGTACTCGGTGCCGTAAAGAATCCAGGCCCGCTTGAAATTTTCGGTCCTGTGGATGTCATCCAGGTACTGGGAATGACCGAATCGGAAGACAGGGAACCGAAGCGCATCAGGATAATTAGGAAAAATGGAGATGTTACGACGGTGAGCCTCACCTCCGTGTGGAAGCAGGGGGGTGTGATACAGCACCGGGAAGATTTGCTTCTGCATCCCGGGGATACAATGATCGTTTACGAGAATACGAAACTCACCTGGGAGATGATCATGCGTGTAATTATTCTAACGACATTCTTTATGACTGCCTACAATTTCACATATACAGTTACAACCCGCGATTAAATTGAACTTCAGATCAGAGGTGAAAAACCATGACAGAAAAGACTGACAGAATGAAGAGAATCAAGGAGTTCCTGCCGGAACGAGGTGGAGAGGCGGCATCCGCGCCTAAAGATACACCTTTCGACATCCGGCAGTACTACTCGGTTCTCATGCGGCGGAAAGGGCTGATACTCCTGGTAACGGCACTTTTCTGTTTCGTATCGATTTACCATTCACTCAGCAATGTTCCGGTATACCAGTCCACGGCAAAGCTGCTCCTCGAGTCCGGGGGCGGGCTGGTGGTTCTCAACCAGAAGCTGACCTATGTGCCGGGGTACTCGATGAACACATTCATCGAAATTATGAAATCTCCGATGGTGCTCGGTAAAATAATCGATCGGCTGAACCTGGATATGACACCCAAGCAGCTGTTGAACCATGTCCAGTACCAGCCGAATCAGAATTCGAACATTCTGAGCATATCAGTAACCCATCCTGATGACAGGTTGGCCAAGGGCATTGCCCAGACCGCAGCCGAGCTTGCCGTGGAAGAAGTCAATAACATCTATAACGCTTCCACTACCAACGCATACAATACAATCAATGAGCAGCTCGAAATAACCAAGGTCCAGTTGATGAAGGCCGAGGAGAGCATCAAAGAATTCCTCGCATCGAAGGGTTACAGGAATATCAAGAGCGAAACGACTGCCAAGCTCTCCCGTCTGGCCAACCTTACCTCCCGATACAACGATTCAAGGGTCGAGATGAACACCAATTCCAAAGTGCTGGAATACCAGCGGACGACACTTGAAGAAACGCCGGATCTCATTCTTAAGGAACAGACGATTACAACGCCAATCCAGATGGAAATCGTCAAGCTGGAGACCGAGCTGGCCAAGAGTCGGATAAGCTATTCCGAAAACCACCCCAAGGTGCAGTCTCTCGTCGGTAATATCGAAGCCCTGAGAGAGCTGATCGGAAACGGAGTCGAAGATGATCTGACCGTGGAAACGGTTGGTGAAAATCCGGTGAAGCAAGCACTGCTGAATGAGATTAACCTGCGGAAGTCCGAACAGGTGCAGTCTCATGCAAGACAGACTGAGCTTGCACGGTTGATCGATGAGGTCGAGTCAAGGTTGAGAAACGCACCTTCCGATGAATTGACCCTCGCCCGCCTCGAGCGTGAGAAAAAAGGACTCGAGAATACGTACTTCTCGCTTCTGTCTAAATTCGAGGAAGCGAGAATGATGAAAGATACATCCGCCGGCAACCTGAGCATTCTCGAAGAGGCGGATCTCGTCGGCCCCATCCGTGACAATATTTTCGTCAACCTGCTGTACGCACTTATCCTCGGGCAGATCATCGGAGGGATCCTGGCGGTAATAATCGACACCCTCGACCCGAGAATCAAGTTCAGCTCCAAGATCGAGGATTCTCTCGGGATACCCGTCCTGGGTCTCATTCCCGATTTGAGAGAAGATGAGCGTTTCGTAAGGTTCGATTCACCGAAATCGAGGATTACGGAAGCTTACCATATAATAAAATCGAACATCAATAACGCCATGCCGAAAGACCGGGCATGGACCCTCATGGTGACAAGCGCCTTCCAGGGTGAAGGCAAAACGCTCATGAGCACCAACCTGGCTACCGCGATGGCGCTTACCGGCAAACCGACCGTACTTATCGATGCGGATATGAGACGCACCTATCTCCATGAGCGCTTTAAACTTCAAAAACATGGTGGTCTGTCGGAATATCTCTTAGGCGAGGCAGGGCTCGAAGATATACTGAAAGACACGGATGTCCCCAGCCTGAAAGTCATTACAGCGGGCAGAAAACCTCAGAATCCGGCTCAATTGCTCCATTCACCCGAGATAACCAGGCTCTTCGAAGATCTGATCAAGCGAGGTTACTATGTAATAGTCGACTCACCGGCTCTTCTGCCGATTGTCGATTCATCCATCATGGCAACATACGTAGACGGTGTAATACTGGTATTCAAAGAAGAATCCACCAGGAAATACACCGCACAGAAGACGATTGAAAGAATGGTTCGGATCGGTGCGAACATCACCGGCTCGATTTTAAACCAGGCTTCAATCAAGGGATACGGTTACTATTACTACTACGGATACCGGTATGGGTACGACTATGGGTATTCCGAAAAAATGGAAACCGGCGCCTGATTTATTTGAGTTCTCGATATTACACCTGTTAGTTCCGGTTTCCTTCGGTGGAAACCGGAACAAGTTATTGATAAAAGAACAGGGTCACACCAAATTGGGATTCGTCGCAAAGCGATCAAACAATTGAATTGAATACGAAATTTCTGTAGGATGCGGTTTGATCGCTGAATTCACGGGAGGAAATATGAATAGAAGGGACTGCCTGCGTATTATTTTTTCACTGGTCATACTCTCATTTACGGTCTTGACAGCGACAGCCCAGATGGTGAGCGGCGGTTCGGATGACGATAACCGGCAGGCTGAAAGAGGCAAACTCGGTCTTTTCGAAGCCGAGTATGAAGGCGAGTTCGGCCGGCAGCTCGAATCCAAATTGATGAAGCTTACCGGGAGTGAATATTTTCTGGTGCAGGTGGATATCTCACTCTATGCAGAACAGGACAGAGATCGTTTCGGCGGCATGACCTATGATAACAGGGCGTCCTTGCCCGGATTACCCGTATCACGATCGACGGAGGTGGATGAAGGCAGCGAAAATTATTTCATCTCATCGATGAATATTCAACTTTTTTACGATGAGAGCATTGATCAGGAAATTCTAGCCGAAGCCAGAAAATGGGTGCCTTACTGGCTTCCTACGGACAATGCCAATCTCGAATTCATTCCCGTGACCTTTAACAGAGAACTCGGCTATGCGGACCGTCTGAAAATGTTTTTCATGTCACTGGCCGGAGTCGTTTTCGCACTGCTTCTTCTCCTGGGTTTGTTCCTTCTATTCAAAATGATTTCGAAAACTTTGAAGTCCGCGCTCAGGGAAGGGAGTGACATGGACGCCAGTCTGATCAGTGAAACAGAAGGTGGTGGAGCGCCGACGCCCGGATCCGGGGTCGGCGGCGATCAGGGGGATGGTGATGGGGCTGGTGGAGCCGGTTCGTCTTCACTCAGTGATCTGGCCGAGCAGCTGGGTGACGCCGAATCCCTTGACGGATTATCGGGAATGATGGGTGGCGGACCCCAAAAATCGCAAGCGAGGAAATCGAAAGTGAGACCATTACACGAAAAATCTTTTGCGTTTCTGCTGAACTTGTCAGACGAGCAGATACTGAGCCTTATAAGAGAGTTACCCCCACAGCACATCGCGGTTGTACTGTCAAGTTTTATTCCCGAACGGGCCAGCGCTCTTTTCAGGATGCTGGACAGCGATCAGCAAATGACGATTGCCGAGCTTCTTGCAGATGAAGATACGATACAGAGCGAAGAGCTTCTCCAATTAAAGGAACTGCTGCAGGAGCGTCTCCGCAGCAGGTTCATAGAACCGATGGAAGTGAGCAGGGGAGGAGAAGGCTTTTTCTCTTCACTTACTTCGCATCTCGACCTGGGTCTGCTCTCCAATCTCGTGGATAATCTCAAAGATCGCAACCCGGACCTTGCGCGGCAGATACGAAAGAAGCTGTTTCTGTTTGAGGATACTGTACAGCTCGAGGATAATGCGATAAGGATGATAATACAGGCAATCGATTTGAAGGTGCTCGCATTGGCATTGAGAGATTCGTCACTGGAGGTTAAGGATAAATTCATCCGGAACTGTTCGGACAGGGTACAGGACATAATCGAGGAAGAGCTTGAGATAAGTGTCTCTCAGCCGAATGAACTTGCCGAGCTTGCGCAAATTGAAGTCGTTAAACTAGTGAGGAATCTTGCAGAGGCCGGCCGGATCGAACTTCCGGTCGCCAATGAATTACCAATTCAGTAAATAACCGGAGGATAGTCGCCGATGATCACGATTCATAGGCTGGACGGAACAGAACTGGTTTTAAATGCGGAACTTATCGAGAATCTGGAACGAAAGCCCGACACAATTATCACCTTGACCAACGGCAAACGCCTGGTTGCGAAAGAAAGTGTCGAGGATATTTGTGATCTGGTGATTGAATACAGGCGAACGGTTTACAGCCGGAAGAGAGATAAGGATGCAGGGGTCTGAAAAAACAGGAGCTGAGTTGTGGGCGTATTCAGTTTATTAGCGTTAATGATTGGGTTTGTTATCGTAGCGGGATCGATCGTACTGAACGGAGATCCGCAATGGTTCATTTTCTGGCCGGGAGTGGCGATTACCATGGGCGGCACAGCCTGTGTGGCGATAGTAGCATATCCGATTCGCCAGATCGGGCACTCGGCGAGAGTGTTTTTCCAGATGGCCGCCAGGAGGAATCCAAAACCCGAAAAGGCTTATGATCGACTCCTGGATATAGCCCGAACGGCCCGTCGCGAAGGATTCGTCGGCCTTTCGCTGGATGAGAAAAAAGACAGTAATCTGCAATTCCTCCAGACGGGAGTAGAACTTCTGGCGGATGGAGCCGATCCCGACCAGATTACCGCGATTATGGATTCCAAGTCGGATATGGTTTCGGAGGAATACCTGGTAGGTGAAAAACTTTTTACGACGCTGGGAACCGTCGCACCGATGTGGGGCCTGCTCGGGACCGTTATCGGTCTCATCCTCATGTTGAATAATGTCGATAATCCTGAATTGATTCCCAAATCGATGGCGATCGCCATGGTGACGACTTTTTACGGCATTTTTCTTGCGGCTCTTTTTATGATTCCTATTGCCATGAAATTCAAAAGCTTCAGAGAGAAGGATGAAAAAATCCGGGAGATGATTATAAGAGGGGTTCTCTCAATCCAGTCCGGCGACAGTTCCAGGATCGTGCAGGAGAAACTCGAATCTTACAACCTTCTGAGGTAGGAATAATGAGCACAAGAGGTCTTTATACTCAAAAGAAGCGAGCTGGCTCCGGAACCGCCCTCCCACCTTGGATTACAACCTACAGCGATCTCATCAGCCAGCTACTGGTTTTCTTTATCATGTTGTTTTCTCTGACAAAAGCCGGCAGGATCGTAGAGCTCCAGGAATCCCTCAAGGAGTTCCAGGAAAAAGTCGAAATGGGATACCTTGTCAAGGACGGTGAGAAGCCGGGTGAAGTGGTGCTGAGGCTGGAGGCGGAGGTCCTTTTCGATTCCGGAAAGGCTCTGTTGAAGGAGACCGCCCGACCTGCGCTCGACAATGTATATGAAATCATCCTGGAAGACATAGATCGCAGGGGGGCCGCAACCATCAGAGTGGAGGGGCATACCGATACGAGGCCCATTCACACAGTGAGGTTCCCCTCCAACTGGGAGTTGTCGGCGGCAAGAGCCATCAGTGTCGTCAGGTATTTCCTGGCAAAGGGGCTTTTTACGCCGGATAATATGCAGGCGGTGGGCTTCGGAGAGTTCAAACCGATAGCTCCCAACGACACCTACGCGAACATGCAGAAGAACCGCCGGGTAGAGATCAAGATCATCAGAACCAATATCACTACCGAGGATGTCGCATTTCCAACCCTTACCGAGGAAGGAATTATCACTGTCGATACACTCGGACAGGAGTTGGTAATTCCGCATATCGATAAGAAATTCGAGGAATTTTTAGGGGAAATCGATACTGTCGAACAGTAAAAAGATCTAATGGTATTGGGGAAATATGCAAACCAAAAGCAAAACTTTACTAATCTTCACAACCATTTTTATTCTTGCTGCCCACCATGCCGTTCTCGCTCAGCAGGCGGAGTTTGATTTCAGCAGGTGGCCCGGAACCGTAAACCTGGAAGGAGAACACTTGGGGGATCTCCTCGGTTCCACCGTCGTTGCCGGTGATTTTGACGGTGACGGGTGGCAGGATCTTGTTATCGGAGCACCCCAATCTGATGAGCCGGGCAAAGCTTCCTGCGGCAAGGTATACGTTATTTACGGAAAAGCGGGATACGAGGGGAGCTACGTGTTAGACGATCCGTTCGTCGATCATTTGACCCTCTCGGGTGATACAGGGAATGATGAACTCGGCAATGTTATCGATGTATGGGATGTGGAAGGAAACGGATCGGATGATCTGCTGCTGGGGGCTCCAAAGGCGGATGTCTCCGGTAAGGTTGATGCAGGAAAGATTTATCTGTTATACGGGGGATCAAGGACGACAGGGGAGTTCAATATCGGTGAATTTCCAGGTATGCTCCGGGTTGATGGAAACGAGGCTGCGGATCAGTTCGGCGCGTCGGTTGCAGCCGGTGATTTTACCGGTGATCTTGAAACCGATTTGATTGTGGGCGCTCCGCTTGCGGAGCCAGCCGGTGAAGCGTCTACAACGGGCATCGCCTATCTTCTGAAAGGACCGCTTGGAAGCGGAGTGAAAACTCTGGATGCACTTGCATCGATGGTAGTTTACGGCGAACAGACCGATGATCGCCTCGGTTCGCAGGTTCTCGGGCTTAATTTAAACGACACCGGTCCGGATGATATGGTCTTTGCCGCTCCCAACGCGGATCTGCCCGACGAGCAGAGGGAGCGAGGCATTCTTTACGTAATGTTCGGCTCAGGATCACTGCCCGCGGAGGTTGAATTGGCCCAGGGGGATTCCGCTGATGTGACGATGGCCGGAAATGCAGGCTCTTCCCGTTTCGGAACCGCACTCGATGGGGGTGATATAGACGGGAACGGGTACGATGAGATTGTAGCCGGGGCACCGGGCGGCGGAAGCGTATTGGTAATCGAAGGACGGTCGAGCTTCGACCCTTTCATCGATTTGACCTATTCCAGTCCCGCTCTGTCAATATCCGGCAGTGATTCTCTCGGGTCGGTGCTTCAGGTAAATGATTACACCGGGGATGGTCTGGCTGACATCTTTTTAGGTACACCTGCCACCGCTCCGAGCGGGAAAGCATACCTGGTAAACGGCGGTCCGTTGACAGGGGCATCAGGCTCGGTTCCCGATCTGGGCCGCTGTATTTTCAGCGGAGACAGAACCGGCGATAGACTTGGTCAGGCTGTCTGCCTGGGTGATTTTGTTAAAGACGGCAAACCCGATATGATCATCGGCGCTCCCCAGGCTGAGGGAGAAGAAGGTACAGATGCCGGGCTCGTTTATATCGTGAAGGGCGGGACGCCATACTTGACCGATCTTTATCCAGGATACGGGGAGAGTGGAATACCAGCGGATTTCGACATGGAATTCTGGATTCGGGATGACCTTACTGCAAGTGAAGAGGACATCAATCTCAACACATTGGAAGTATATCTTTCGGGGTATACCTTCACTGCAGCGGATTTCGACACCACGGGCTCAGTTGGTGCGGAGGCGATTCACGTGCTTCTCGATATAGTGCCCGGCACCTTCCTGCCCAATACAGCCGTCGACGCTGAGATAACTGGATTCGACAAGGCCGGTAACGAGATCCCGACGACACAGTACGTTTTCCATATGCTGAATGATTTCACGGGGCCTTGGCTCGAGAACATTGCTCCTCCGGATTCTTCGAAATACCAGCCGGTTCAGCCGGAAATCGCCTTCAGCATTCTCGACGCCGCCAGCGGTGTGGATCTCGATGAAGTCTGGATGCATGTCGCCTACGATACAACGGCGGGCATGCCCGTTACCGACACCTTCTTCCCTAAAACGGATACGTTGATCGTGGTTGACACCATTTCGGTATCCCCACTGGGATACAGAATCAGCTATATACCGCCTGAGCCCTTTATGATGGGCGACCAGATACATGTAGAAGTCGAAGGAAAAGACTTCGCGGGTTTTCCTCTGCAGGATCCCCGGAAGTGGCTCTTTACCACGGTGGACAATGATACTTTACCGCCCATCCTACAGAATGAATTTCCCGCGAACGGCGCTTCCGGAGTAGAGGTCCAGGCTGTAAATGTGGATGGCTTTCTGGTAGAGATCTATGATGAGCAAACAGGGGTTAATCCCGCATCCATAGATGTCACCAGGACTTACGAAGCTATTTCAGGAGACACGACAGTATCGATCACAGATTTGATCGAAATCGGGAGAATTGATGCGAATCTTTATACTGTCTCGTATCGTCCGACCGGACAGGAAGGTGATCCTCAGTTTCAGTATGGCGAAACAGCCAGGTTCAATGTACGTGCTTTTGATCTTGCGTTCGAGCCGAACCTGATGGATACGACATATTCATTCATCCTCGAAACCGACATAAATCCGCCGGAGATCACCGGACGGCAGCCGAACCCTGACCTGGTCGATTCGATATCGGTGTTCTCAGAAATCAAGTTCGATATCACCGATGACAAGAGCGGAGTCGATGACTCTACGATCGTTTTCAAGGTGAATAATGAAGAAATAGACATTGAGGACCTGATCTCTCCGAATGAATACCTGGGATATACGATCAGATACCCGAACATCCCTGACTCCCTGGAACAGGTGCCGCTCCCAGAAGATACGGTCACCGTTTCCGCCTGGGCCGCCGATAACGTCGGCAACGAGATGGTGCTGCCGGAAGAATGGAGTTTTATCGCCGTTCCGGATTCAAGAACGCCCAGGATGACATTTTCGATGGAAATGCTTCTGGTGGAGCAGTCCGACACTATAGAAGTCTGGGAGACAATCCCGCCTTCCGATTACCTCCTCAATAAAATCCCGCAGGACTCGATCCGTATCTCCTTTACCGTAACGGATACTATTGATGAATGGGAATCAGGTATCGACCTGTCGACGATGCTGATAATGATGGAGCTTGAGAATACCGGTCCGCCCCCGATCATTCTTCTCAGTGAGGGTGAGGAAACCCATACCGGGTACAAAACCGGCACCATGGATATCGACGAAACTGAATCACCCGGTTTATATAACGTTAGTTTCGAACCGGACCGTCTTTCAATTGCCGAAGAGGTGACACTGTCCGTCTCTGTCAGGGATAAGGGCGGAATCCAGGTGGTGGAGCAGTTACGGTTTAATATCAGTTACGGCGGAAGGCTCAATAAACCGTTCCCTCCTATAATCACTCCGGCTCATGGCTCAGATCCGAATAACCGAACGACAATCCTTTTCCTTGGTGAGGGTTCGGGAACATTTACGCTTTACAACCTTGAAGGATACGCGGTTTACAGCGAGGAGAACATACCTCCTCTCAGCGGCTCCCTGTACAAAGTGACATGGGGCGGAGAATACGGCGCACCGGGGAGCAGCCAGAGAATCGTACCGGCCGGTCTTTATGTATATCAATTCAAATCGAGCTCAAAGGTTTATAACGGCACAATCGCCGTAGCGCGTTAACAACGGGGAAAATCAGGATGTTTTTCAAGGCTCGGAACCAGCTCATACTCTCTGTTCTGATCATCGTCGCTGCAGCTTTGCCTTCCGAGGCTTCTTTCGAGAGGAGGGCAGGAATCCGTGCGCTGGGTATGGGGGGCGCTTTTACCGGAGTCGCCGATGATGCTTCAGCCCCTTACTGGAATCCTGCCGGAATTGGGCGGTTTTCAGCGGTTGAATTCAGAGCCGAGTATGCCCGGCCGTTTACCGGAGCTGCAAACATTGATATCAACGATGTGGATTTTGCTTTCGCGTATCCTTTCGGTAACTGGGGAACCATGCTGGGTGGTTACGACTATCTCGGTAACTACCTGTACAATGAAGGAGTCGGGATTTTTTCATACGGCTTAGGTCTTCTCAAGCGTAAACCGCTTCTTGTCGGATTTAATGCGCGTCTTTACAGTGTCAATTACAGCGTCGGGGGGCTTTCGTCCGTGGATGCAGGTCAGGTTAAGAAGGATCTCCTGTTTTCGAATTATGGATTCGGTGAATCGGCTTTCGGCTTTGATCTGGGTGCTTTATACAGGTACCGGAATAAATGGACGGTCGGAGTTTCACTGTTCAATCTGAATGCACCATCGACGAGCCTGAATCCGGACGATCAAGACGAACTTCCTCTCACTGGCCGGATAGGGATATCGTATTTATTCAAAAGGCTCACGGGAGCACTCGACCTGGAATACAGGGATCAGTACTTCATGGACAGCAAGCCTGTATATATTCATACAGGCGTTGAGCAGGAGCTGTTCAGGAAACGACTGCACCTTCGGGCCGGTGCTTTCGGTATGGTTTCCCCCGAATTCTCACCCCGCCTTACAGCCGGATTCAGCTACAACTTCCTCAGAAGGGAATGGGTCGAATTCGGCACGGATCTTCTTGACGGCAAGGAATACCAGTATCTTAAACGGCTCTGGCTCACTCTCGAATACGGCGCGGCGTTCCCAGTTGCATCAGGTTCCTTTGAAGGCTCTTTCGGAGATCAGCGTATCGGTCTCAAAATCACATTCGACACTGCCAAGGAATACAAAAAATACATGACGCGCCAGGAACTGGAAGAAATGCTGAAAGACAAGAAGATAGAGGTCGCTCTCGATATCACCGAGTCGCTTCTCGAAAAGGAATTCGAGATCATCGAAGGTGAGAAAGAGATGATCCAGCAGGAACTCCAGGAGAGGTTCGACCAGGAACGGCAGGAGCTCATGCAAGACCTCGAGATGCAGCAGGAGCTGGAACTCGAGCAAAAACGTATAGAGCAGGATCTATTGACTGCAGGACAGCAGGAAGAGCTGGAAGAACAGATTCGTCAGTTGCAGGAGATTATCAGGCAGCAGCAGCGGGCGATCGAAATGAGCACCAAGACGAATGAAGCGCTTCAGCATCTCATGCTTGCCGTCAGATATTATTTTCTGCAGCAGTACGGGGAGGCTGAAAAGGAATGTTATATAGCCATCGAGCTCGCCCCTCATATCGCACTGGCATACAAGCGTCTGGGATCGATTTACTACAAGCAGGGCAGGTTCAGCGATGCCAGCGCCGCATGGAAGAAGGCGCTTGATATCGATCCGACCGATGAAGAACTGCAAAATTGGCTTGAAAGATTCAGGAAAGGGAAAAATCTCGAATGACGGATCCCCCTGTCAGAGAGCACAGTTATTTAGCCAGGAATTACTCGAAAATCCAAAAAGGTGTATACCTGCTGTTATTACTGGCCCTGAGCGTGGCTGTTATACTGGTGATTTTCGCACTTATATCCTCTCCGGAGCAGAAATCTTATCCATTCAGCCCCGATAGTGATGAAGTTGCCAAGATGGTCTCGGTAACTGTCACGGGCTCCATCCACAGACCGGGAACATTCGAATTACCGGAAGGTTCGACTGTGTATGATGCCCTGGTACTGGCGGGTGTCAAGAATACCGCGGACCTTGGAAACCTCGTTCTCGAACAACGCTTTGCCAGCAGTGAGAATTTTATCCATGTCGACGAAATAGAAAGGGATGAAGATGCCGCTGTAGACATGAATCCGTATATCGTACCGTTGATTGACAGTGGCGAAGACAGTTTAGAATCGAACAAAGGTAGTGATACCGGGGATGAAACTTCCGACATAGCCTCGTTAAACGTCGTCAATATACTTTATGTCGGAGCTCCTCATGTATTCCTTCTGGCATCTGTCGCTCCGGCGACCGGAAACGGATCGTTTCTGGTGATCCCGCCCCAGACCCGAATTTCTCATCCCAGGTCCGGAGCCGGCAATCAGCTCAGCCACCTTTACCTTCTCGGCGGCGCCGGCTCGATTGTCGCATATGTCGAACGGCTCCTGCAATTACCTGTTCACTACTACGTGGAAGACAAGCAGGAAACGTTCATTACAACCGTAGAGCTGATCGGAGGATTCCGAGTCAAGCTTGATAATGAAATAGCGGAGCATCTCCAAAAGGAGCCGGGATATCAAACCCTCACCGGGATGGACAGTTTTCGATTCATTCAGTATTTCGATATATCCTCCAATGCGGATACTTACAGGAGAAGCACGCAGACCCGTATGTTGAGGTGGCGCCGATTCCTGGATTCCGTCTACGCTAATTTTCGTGGCATGGACTGGCGTCAGACCATTCTCCTTGCAAGGCACATCATTCTCAACCTCGAGACGAACCTGGCACTGCAGGATGTTTTATATCTTGCCAGGAGCGCCAGAACCCACGGAGGGTTCAACTTCGACTTCCACCTGATTCAGGGTTCATACCAGAAGATCGGTGATAAGGTCTATTGGGAAATCGATGACAGCGTCGCCAGGATCGAGGGCTTGAAGCTTATTGAAATGGTTCTGAATCGGTGAACTCGACATCCCGAATCTGAGCATCCTGTTCCTTCTCGCTTTTTTTAGCCCCCAGGTAGATAACAATAGCGACCATTCCGATTATTCCTATCCCCTGGAGGATTACGATCAGGGCGCCGATCGGGTCGAGGTTGTCGAGGAGGGTTGCATTTATCCCAAGGCAGAATGTCAGCAGATAGATGAATTGCACGGCCTGCGGCTGCGTCAATCCCAGACGGACCAGCTGATGCGAGAGGTGGTTCTGATCCCCGAGGAATATGGGAGCTCCCTGTTTCAGCCTGACGTAGATTACGGAAAAAGTATCGAAAAGAGGCAGCGACATGATGAGAACGGGCATGAGCGCCGGAAAGACGAAAGAACTTTCCGGTGTTGCGAAAGTGATCAGAATGGATGCCGCGGCCAGGATGAAGCCGATAAAGAGGCTGCCGGCATCACCGAGAAAAATCGTCGACGGATAGACATTGTATCTGTAGAATCCGAGCAGCGCTCCCCCCAACGCAGATAGAAGCAGAGCCACAAAGAACTGACCGTGATGGATTGTCACAAATGCCAAGATTCCCGTTACGATCAATGCCACCCCCGAAGAAAGCCCATCCATATTATCAAGCAGATTGAACGAATTCGTAATACCGACGATCCATGTGATACTGATCACGATGTTAACGAGGTCGAATAATGGTACACCGCTGAAAAAAGATGTTCTGATTCCCGCTGCTACCAGTATTGATGCTGCGATTACCTGGCCGACCAGCTTCAACCTGGCCGGGAAGTAAACACCATACAGATCATCGATAAGGCCGAGCAGGACGATCAGTGTGCTCCCTATCACCAGGGCAAAAAGCTGAATCTTGACATACCTTACACCTTGGAACAATTCGATCGTGTGAGCCATGCTCCCGTCTAACCAGCCGGTGGGAAGAATGTAGAAGAACAGGATACAGGAAAGGGGTAAGAGACAAGCCGGACAAAAGACAGCCAGCCCCCCGAGTAAAGGTTTCACGCTTACGTGAACTTTTCTCTCTCCGGGATGGTCCACTATATCGAATCTAAAGGCGATCCACTTGCAAAGTGGAATGAGCATCAGGGAGAATATGAGCGAAATGAGGAATACGCCCGTAAAGACAATAATCTGTTCAAGATCTCTCGGCATTACACTTAATAACGGAATCAAAACCTGAATTATCAAGGATTTTCCGTTATTCTTTCTGCTGAGGACCGACATGGTCCCGGAGACGCAAACCGATACCATATGTTTCTGAACGTGTCAACAAAGTGCAAAACCTTTGTCCCCGGAACAGAATTATGGTAGTTCTCTCATCGAATCACAAGGGAGCGTCCGGACTCCGGTTTGAACCAGGATAAGCAGCCTCTGACCATGAGCGGGGATATTCTTTTTCTGAGAAAAGGTTACCTTGGCGACATAGTTCTACTGTGCCGCCTGGTTTCTTCATTAAAAGCTAGCGTTCCCGATCTGTCGGTGGGAATCGCGACTCATGATCGTTACCGCGATCTCGTCCGCCTCTTTCCGGCGGTCGATTCATGGTTCCGTTTCCCCGACCGCCTCTCTCCGGATATTTCGACGGTTTCGGCAATAACTCCACTGGCAATTTCGCGATATCGCTGGATCCTGCCGGTCAATTACGATCGCAGATACAATGTTCTCGCGCGTCTGGTCGCTTTTCTAGGGGGGGGGAAGGTATTGGCGATGCCCGGTTCGGAATCAGGCTGGAGCTGCGGGAGCCGGCATCGGGCCGGGTTGATCGCGGACGCGCTCCTTCCGATTGCTGATATCGATTTCTCCATAGAAATCGAACCGTTGAAGCCGGACAGGGATAGTCTGAGCAGGTTGGCTGGAATATATGATCTTCTGCAACAATCTCCGGTCGTGATTTTCCCCGGAGGAGGGGATCACCGGAAGGTTCACCCCGATCCCAGGCGCTGGGCGGAAAGGCATTTCGCGACCTTGATCGACATTCTGGATGATGCCGGTGTGGGGCCGTTGATACTCCAGGGATCCGCGGAAGAAAACAAGATTCTTTCGGATGTGGCGGCTCGCTGCAAAACGGAAGTTGTGGTTCTGTCCGGAAAACTGGGATTGGTGGAGCTTGCTTCTTTCCTTTCCCTCAGCAGGCTGGTAATCGCCGTCGACAGCGGACCGATTCAACTGGCTGCGGCCGCGGGATGTGCCACATTGATGTTAAGCGGGCCCGTTGCGCCGGAGACGAGCAATCCGGCGGGACTCAATCACAGGTATGTAAGAGGTTATGATGAATGTATACCCTGTTTTCCGGCTCCGAGACTGGTTGAATGCCGGGAGGGTATACCATTGTGTATGAGCAGGTTGACTCCTGAAACAGTCGCTTCGACGGTTCTGGAGATGCTCGGTTGCGGAATGGAATGTTGAAAGTCCAGGCTGTTGTCATCCACTATGGAGATACGAATCTGCTTCAGAACTGTCTCTTTGCGCTGGGTAAAGCAGGTATCGGAAAAGTTGTGATTGTTGATAATTCCCAGAATCTGCCGTCGCTGGAATCACAAGGACAAATTGATGTTTCCGTGATCCGGCCTGTAGTAAACCTGGGTTTCGCGGCTGGAGTCAATGAAGCGGCAGGATCGATTACCTCCCGGTACTTTCTGGTATTAAATCCCGATACCGTAATGAACCGTAATGCTCTTGAAGAGTTGACGCGCATCATGGACGCTGAGCCCGGAACCTGGGTCGCGGGTCCGATCCTCAAGGATGAAGCAGGCAAAATCCAATCATCAGGATTCAGGACACCGTCCCCTGCCTCATTTTTCAGGCAGGCTTTCAGAATACGCAAGGGTTACAGTCAGCCTTACCGCGCTCTGGCGAGAGGGAAAAGTCCCTACGATGCCGGGTGGATTCTCGGAGCGTGTTTGCTGGTGAGAAGCGACAGGTTCAGGGAAATGGGCGGAATGGACGAACGCTTCTTCCTTTACGGAGAAGACAAGGATTTCTGTATCAGATCCGCTCGACGGGGGGGGGGTGTGCGAATGGCTCCCGCAGCGGTGGTGAACCATGCCGGAAACAGCTCGGATCTGTCGGAAGCCGCCAAGATCACGCATTTTTTCGAAAGCCAGATTCAGTATATTCGCAAACATTTCAAAGGAACGGGGAAGATTGTCGCAACACTCGGATTATTCATCGGTGCATCCGGCAGAGCTCTGATCAACCTGCATAAACCGGAGCGCCGGTCCGTTTATTCCAGGGGAGCGAGGAGGTGCCTGTTTTGATCTCCGTCCTGATTCCAGTTCGGGATGAAACAACCGGTCTCAGGAGGGCGGTGGAAAGCGTCCGCTGGATACCTGTGGAGCACAGGTATATCGCTCTGGATCCGCGAGGCGGCAACGGAATCAAGGAACTGGCATTGAACCTTGCGGGGAATGTGTCGACACATCTGTATTTTGACAGTGCGAGTTTCAAAAACAAAGCGATCGGTGATTTTGATATAAAAACGGAGTGGCTGCTGCTGCTCGATGCGGATGAAGAAGTACCTGAAGAACTGGGCGGGGAGATCAGGGAAAGTATTGCGGGAAAGGAAGTTGACGGATTCTATATCCCTCGCCGGAACTTGATAGGCGGAAAGTGGATAAAGCGGGGCGGGTGGTTCCCAGATCATAATATCAGGCTTTTCCGCACCGGAAAGGGAGAATTCGAAAACCGGCGTGTCCATTCTGAATTAAAACTCGATGGAAAGATCGGATTCCTGAAAAACAGCATTCTTCACCACTGCAGGGAAGATGTTTCAGAACACAGGAAGTACGTGGCCCGATATGCCCGGTTCAGGGGGCTGGATGCATATGACGGAAAGCGTCCCCTCGGAAGACTGGATTTAATCCTGTTTCCGAAAATCCCGGGAAAACCCGTCAAGCTGATCTGGCGGTTGTCCCCCCCGGTTCTCCGGTCCGTGCTGCTGTTCATGTGGCTGTACTGGTTCAAACTCGGTTTCCTCGACGGCTCAAGCGGAATAAAACTCGCTCTTGCGGAAAGCTCCGAACCGTATCTGGCAGCCCGGTTCCGATCACGACTCAGATTAAGGCAAAGCGGTCCGGGCACCTGTCGCACGGCTGTCAGGACACTGATTCGAGGATTCTTCAGACGTGCGGTCCGGCTCGCCATTACACCGGGGGCTTTATTCAAGACACCGCCTGATCGCAATACAATCCGCGATATACTGGTAGTTCATCTTTTCGGTATGGGCGACGTGATAATGGCGCTGCCATTTTTTGAGCGGCTTCGACGCGAACTGCCTGATGCCGGGATCACGATACTCGCGAGACCGTCGGCAGTTGAACTATTGAAGAGTTGCGGTTATGCGGATTCAGTAAGAGAATATACAGGATTGAAAACGATCACCGGTTTACGCAGGGACCTGAAAGGTGTTTCATTCGACCTGGCGCTCCTCCCCTTTACCGGGCTCTCGAACTTTTTCGCTGCAAAAGCCCTCGGAGCCCGTGTCGCAGCCGGCTACATATCCGGCACGTCGATAGAATCCGATTTCAGGATGAGAACGCGGCCGAGCGATCGAGGGTGGAATCATCCTGCCGAGAAAGCGCTGGACCTTCTGAATGCACTGGGAATCGGGTCTCCGGAGTTTCAACCTTATCAGCTTTCGTTATCTCTCAAACCTCCCGGGGGATTCGAGGCCCTTGTGAAGAAGGCTTCCGGAGGTAGACCGTACGTTGTTTTGTACCCTGGAGGATTTTCACCGTCAAGGCGGCTGAAATTTGAAAAAGCGGCAGCCGTTGCGGATTACATCAGGGGTGAGCTGGGATACGGCGTAATCCTGGTGGGGGACCTGTTCGACAGACCGGACTCTGAAAGAATCGAATCCGAGGCCGTTTGTCCCGTGATGAATCTCACCGGCATCACCGATACGGCGGAGCTCGCCGCAGTCCTTGGTGATTTGAACTGTCTGCTGGCGGTGGCCGGTGATTCCGGTGTGATGCACCTGGCGATTGCGCTCGGGAAACCGGTTGTCGCATTGTTCGGTCCGACATCCCCGGCCCTGAGATTACCCTCGGAGTTCAGCGGCACGGTTCTCCGGACTCCGAGGGATTGCGCTCCCTGTTTCGGAGGAGAACATGAGCCCGTATGCAGACAGAGAGCTTCGTGTCTGGACCCGATACCTCTCGAACAAATCTTCGGCGCCATAAAGGGTATTACCGGATGATCCTGGTTGAACTGACAGTTGCAGCCGGCCTCCTGCTGGGCTTTTCCGTATACATCGGATATCCGTTCCTGTGTTTCGGCTCCGGTATGCTAGCGAAGACCCGGCCGACCCGGGGATCCCGAAAGCAAAAAATACCGGGTGATGGTTCGAGGGAAAAGAACGGAACCGCAATTCTTCCGTTTGTTTCCATAATCATTTCGGCGAAAGACGAAGCTGACCATATCGAACGAAAGATCGAAAATACATTCGCTCTGGAGTATCCCGGGGATCGGTTCGAGATTATAGTAGGCGTCAACGGTTCGGCGGACAGTACCGAGAAGACCGTAGCCGGGTTTGCAAAAAATGGGGTTCGGTGCTTTATTTCGAAAATCCCGGGAAAAACACGGACTCAGAACCTGGTTGTTCCTGAATCCAGGGGCGAGGTGTTATTTTTTACGGATGCGGATATGCTCCTTGAACCCGACGCCCTTCTCCGGCTGGCGGAGAAATTCGATGATCCCGCCGTGGGTATCGTTCATGGTTCGATACGCTTTCGAGGAGATCGGCATCAGGCGCTGTACTGGGATTATGAATACACTCTGAAAAGACTCGAGAGCGAATCCGGGCGATGCCTTACCGCGCTTGGAGGGATTATGGCCGTCCGGAGAACTGTATGGCGCACACTCGACCCCTCGATTATGGAAGATTTTGCTCTTCCCATAGCCGCAGTATCGGACGGATACGACTCGGTATTCGTTCAAGATGCGCTTGCTTACACAGACTTCTATCCGGATCGCGCTGCGTGGCTCGAGAGCAAACGGAGGATCGCCGCCCAGGATATGTTCGGCTACATCAATTCGGCAAGCTCGCTTCTCGCGCGTAAACAATGGGGACTTCTCGTCTTGCTCACGCTCCGAAAGCCTTTGAGGTGGCTGGGTCTCGTGTACGTTCTGCCTGTTCAGCTCGGTCTTGTTCTGCTCGCTCTGGATGGAGGGGTGATGGTTCTGCCCGGTATGGCTGCAGTCGCCGTCGCGGTCTGGGGCGTTTTCGGCATCATTGCGGCCAGGCCGAACCCGGCCGCGTCGTTTTATATCATGCATGCCGCCGCGCTTCGCGGCGTGATCGACTGTTTCACAGGCAGGCGGATATCCTGGTGGAGCCGCAAGGGGCCGGATAAATGAAGGTATTGATGGTTTCGACGTCATTTCCGGCCTCCGCGGATGACGGCACCAGCCTCTTCCTGCTTCACAGGGCACGCGACATTCAACGCCTGGGCTGTAATATCAGAGTACTTGCGCCGGCCGGTCCCGGCAAGCCGCCCGGTGAAACTGAAGTTGGCGGGATATCTCTTAAACGTTTCTCTTTTCCCGGATGGAGAACCTCCCGGCTCGTTTATGGAGCGGGAATGGCGGAAAACCTGAAACGGAATGACGCGCGGAGAGCGGTGGGCAGTTTCGTCGCCGGGATGCTCCGGGCCATGCGAACAGAGATGCGGTCGGCGGATATTATCGACGCTCAATGGCTCGGGACGGGTGCGGCGGCGATGGCCGCCTCAGCGATCGACGGGGGAAAGAAAAGCGGACGTGCGGGGGGCGGGCGGATCCCCCTGGTCGTTACGGCACACAGACTCTCGGATGGCAGGATATGGCGCTATACGAACAGGTTCGTAATGGCCGGAGCCGACTGCACGGTGTTCTGCAGCAGATTCCTCGAGGAGCGGGCCCATGCGCAATTCAAGGTTCGTCGATCCGAGGTTGTATACCCGGCTTTCAGAACTGCTGCTTCAAGCGAAGATGAAGATATGTCTCTACCGCCGGGAATCATCCGGGATGCACCGATATTGCTTGCCATCGGCAGGATGGTCGAAAAAAAGGGATTCACTTATCTCGTCAAAGCGGCATCCAGGGTCCTGCGCAGCCATCGCTGCACCTTCCTCCTGGGCGGTGACGGCCCCGAAAAAGGAAAAATACAATCCATGGTGTCCGATCTGGGAATCGGCGATCACTTCAAGATTCTGGGGCGTATATCACCCCGTCGCATCTGGTCCCTGTACAGGTCGGTGGACATATTCGTCATGCCTTCCATACAGGATCGATTCGGTGAGATTGAAACTTTCGGGGCGGTTCTGGCTGAAGCGATGTCCGCGGAACTCCCTGTTGTCGGGTTTTCTTCAGGCTCGATCCCGGAGCTGATAGAAAACGGTGTCAACGGTTATCTCGTCCCTGAAAAAGATGAGGTAGCGCTGGCTGAATCGATCCGCCTGCTGCTCGACAGCCCGGATCTATGCGACCGGTGCGGCTCGGCCTCGCGCGAAAAAGCGAAAACCGTGCTGAATCCTGAAATACAGGCGGAAAAACTGACCGGGATCTACAGGGAATTGATCCGGTAAAATCGGATTCCAGGGGAATCTATGGGTGCTCGGACCGGCGGAAAAACAACGATCTGGCTTCCTTTTATCAGGCGCCGCAGCGGGCTTGATTTCTGGACTTTTTCCCTTTCCTCCGAAATAAACAGGCGGAACGGCAGACATCGAAGTCTTGTTTCCGGTTACCCGGGTTATTTTTTCAACGCACCCGGTCTGCTCTCTCCGGTTATCCGTCGAACCAGGCGAATCGCTGATCTCGTTCATCTGAATTCGTGGGACGGTCTGCTGTCGGCAGGTTCCGGGAAACCTGTCACGGTGACGGTTCACAGGCCTCCTCTTCAGCGGAAACAGGCGGGAGCCGCCCTGATCAGGTGCAGGGAGAGGAGGATATTCGCAATCGCGCGAGCGATAACGGGTGTCAGCCGCTTTGTGTGCCATCGGGTCGCGGAGGAGTTCGGGATCGAACCCGGATGTATCTATAACGGCGTGGATACTCGCCTTTTCAGACCGTTCAGCCTGGAGAACCATTCCGCTGGAAGCGCGGATTCAACCCTCAGCAGGAAGTTTTCCGGTGCACAGGATGAGCGGATCAGCCGGGAGGATGCCTTGCGCATCCGGGCCGCCGCCGGTGAAGAATTTTATCAGGCGATAACGAATCATTCGGGAATAAGGCTTTTTTACGCGGGAAATCTTACGATGCGGAAAGGGGCCGACCTTCTGGACGAGCTTGCGGGCCGACTCGATCGCCGTTTCCTTCTTGTTTGCGCGGGGGATCGCCGGGATGGGCGATTGTTCCGCCGCCGGAGGGGGGTCGTCTCCTGCGGGATTGTTTCTCAACCCGTGCTTGCATCTATCTTCCGATCCTGCCATATATTCCTTTTTCCCGTAAGGGAGGAAGGCTTCGGCCTTACCCTTGCGGAGGCGATGGCTTCGGGGCTCCCGGTGGTGGCATCGCACACCGGGCCGGTACCGGAGATCCTTTCCGGCGACGGCGGCGTTCTTTTACAGAGTCGCGATATAAGAGTCTGGGAAGAGGCGATAAACGACCTGGCGGATGAAACCGGCGCAAGAGAACGATGCGGTGAAATCAATCGTTTACGCGTGGAAAAAAAGTTCAGCCTGGAAAGGATGGCAGGGGAATATTCGGAGATGTTCGAACGGTTAATCGAGAAGGAGCTCGAAACCGGTCTGGCTGTTTCCCGTTGAGTCGATGAATAGAATAGCACTGTTAGCAGATTCGGGCCTGCCGCATGCGAGCGGTATCGGGCGCTACCAGGCGAAACTCCTGGCGCACCTGCACGCGGCCGGTCCGGGAATAGAGTTCACGGCGGTGACTTCTTCTCCGCTCCCGCCGTTCGAGGGGATGTCGTCTTACATGATAAGTTTCCGATCGCCGGGCACGAAGTCCATCGGCTGGGCTTCCCGAGTGGCGCCGCTGATGAAGCGGGAGGGTTTCGACATTGTCCACCTTCTTTTCCACGCTCCTTTCCGGACCGCCGGAGAGCTGCCCCTGGTCGTATCCGTGCAGGATATAAATCCGCTGATAAAAGGGCGAAGACACCCTCAATGGCGGCAGCGGTTATACCGCCGTTTCATGCCGGATTTATTACGGGGTGCAGATCGGATAATCGTGCCGTCCGCAGCTACCGCCGCCGAAATTTTCAGCTGCATTGACGAACCGGCACTGGTCAATCGGACGCGGGTCATACCACTGGGTGCCGATTCGGTTGATTACGATTCCGGAAATACCGGCCTTGGACAGGATTCGGCGCCGACGGAATCCACCGTTAATGGGGCTTCGCCCGGGGACATTGAACCGGGTACGCCTTTTCTGCTTTCCGTCAATCCCCTGGCGCCCTGGAAGGAGCCTGAACGTCTGATCGGCCTGATGCGCGCCGTGGCCGCCGCGAATCTCGATCACGAGCTGGTTGTCACGCACAGCGGTGACGCCCGCCGGGCCGCCCGTTTCAGGCTGCGCACCTCCATGGCCGGTCTCAGCAGAAGGATACGGATTCTCATCGATCCGGATGACGGAACGCTTGCGGATCTGTATAAAAGGGCGGAGGTCCTGGTTGCTCTCGCATCTAACGAAGGATTCTGCCTTCCTGCGGCGGAAGCCATGCACCATGGATGCCCGGTAGCTTATTTCAGGTCGGGCGCCCTGCCGGAGGTTGTCGGGGATGCAGGATTTGCGGCGGATCCCGAGGACTATGCACGACTGGCGGACAGCATCGTCCGGCTCGGAAACAATCCGGCGGTGAGGAATGAGCGGAGCCGATTGTCGCAGGAACGGGTTTCGCTTCTTAGCTGGAAGGAAACGGCCCGGAAAACCGTCGATTGTTACACGGAGTTGCTGCAGTGACCGGTCTGGCAGGCTCATCGGGGAGATTCAGTCCGCGGCTGTATTCCGGGGCAGGCGTCTTTGTCCTTCTGCTGTGTGTTTACATCTTTACTGCAAGGGGTTACCTGTCCACATACGATTATTACAACCGTTTTCTCGTTACGAGAAGTATCGTCGAGGAAGGCACCTTCGCGATTCCGGAGCGGATCAGGGCTGTAGAAGGCCCGGACGGAAAATTCTATTCCCGCTACGGGCTCGGTGAATCTCTCCTTTTTATTCCTCTTTATGTCGCCGGGAGTTTGATCGCCGATCTGTCGCCCGGCGGCGGGATCGATCCCGAACTCGCCGAACAGTTCACCTGCTCCATGCTGTTCCCGGCTGCCACGGCCGGAACGGCTCTCCTGTTATATCTGCTCTCGGTCGCCGGCGGCTTCAAAAGAAGGACGGCTCTCACCGTCACCCTGGTTTTCGGCTTCGCCACCCTGGCCTGGCCCTATTCGAAGATGCACACGGTGCAGCCGCTCGAATCATTCTTCCTCCTGTTCGCTTTTTATGAGGCATTCAGATATTCGAAAGGCGAGCGGCGGAGTATCCTGGGTGTCCTGGTTCTTCTCTTGTGCGGAGCCGTGGTCCGGGTGACCGCGGTTCTCGGGATAGTTCCTCTGGTCATGTTGCTCTCCGGCCGGAACGGTCGGGAAAAAATCGGCCGAACAATGACTCTTGTTGCCGGCGCTGCGGTTCCCATGCTCATATTCTGGGCCCTCTACAACTACAGCAGGTTCGGGTCGGTGATCGCTTTCGGTTACTGGAGCGGCAGGTTCGCGGAAGCCGGGATGCTCTGCCCTACACCGATCGGTGTGGCCGGGCTCCTCGCCAGTCCGGGACGCGGCCTTATTCCCTTTATGCCGTTTCTGCTGCTGCTTCCATGGGTTGTCCGCCGGTTCGCCAGGGGTGAGCCCCGGTTGTTTCTGGCGACGACTGTGCTTGCGGGTTCATACCTTGCGGCTTACGGATCATTTTCGGCCTGGTACGGCACCGAAAGCTGGGGGGCGAGGTACCTCGTTCCGATCCTCCCCCTCCTGGTTTTTCCCTTCGGTTACCTGCTTGAACACGGAAGGCGTCCAGTCAAGGTTCTTTTTCTCCTGCTGGCGACAGTGTCTATCGTAAACCAGTTACCACCTGTCCTGGTCAGCCCGGGAAGATACTTCAACGACGTTCGGCGGCAGGAACTGGCGACCGGCGAGCCTGTCGATACCGTGTATTCCCTGCCGGATGCGGGATGGGTCCGGCACTGGCGGAATGTTTCAGCCCTGGCGGAGGCGGGGAATGGATCGGAAGGAAAGGTTCGTTTCACCAGGGAGGAGATGAACCTGCATGATGATGATCCCATCGATTACGAGCTCCATGATCTTGCTAACTCGCGATTCAACTTCTGGTGGCTGTACGTAATCGATACCGGGATTCCATTGTTCCTCGTTATCTTTACACTGGCGGCTCTTGCCGTTACAGCTTCCTCCGCCGTTCTGCTTATTCGCAGAGGGCACTCCGAACTGCAGGGAGGAGCGGATTAAATGGTGCTGCCCGCCGCCGGGTGCGTTGTCGTTTCTTTTATCGCCGCGCTTGGCCTCCTGTATTGCTTCAGGCGGATCCGGTTCGTCTTCGAGCCAGGGCGGCTCGACATTCACCGGCAACCGTCGGTACCCGCCGGCGGAACGGCTCTGTTATGTTCAATCGCCGCTTTTCCCGTGCTCGCGGGAATTTCGATGGATGTCAACCTTCTCGGCGCCTGCCTCTTTTTTTTCCTTGGCGGTTTTTGGGACGACTTGAAAAAGGCCCGTCCCGAGCTGCCGCTGCCCGTGCCCGGTCCCGCATTTTTTCTCACGTTTGAAACACTGGTTGCGGCGTGGTACGGTCTGGCTTCGGGAATCCCGGGAAACGCGGTCGGTGTTGCGGCACTCGTCTTGTGGTGCCATTTGATAGTAAACGGGATGAATATGCTCGACGGGCTCAACGGGCTCGCCGGGACGGTCGCTTTAACGGCATCGGTTTGCCTGCTTGTCCTCTTCAAGCCCCTCAACCCGGGGTGTTCCGAGATTTTTCTTCTGATCTCGCTGGCTGCGGGAGTCGCGGGAACGCTGCCGATGAACATCGCCGGAGGCAGGCTGTTCTTCGGGAACAGCGGAGCTCGCCTGATGGGCGGCGGACTTGCGCTGGCTTCTTATCCTTTTTTAACAGGTCACCGCGTTCCGGGAGTCGGGTTACCGGTAGTAATCATATTGATATTGCCCCTGTTCGAGCTTCTGTATAATTCTGCAAGACGGATGCTTTCGGGCGGAGCGCCATGGATCGGCGACCTTGAACATCCATACAACAAACTCGCGTCGAAGTGGGGGAGCAGAATCGTTGCGGTTCTTATTTACGCGGGTGTCGCCGTCGCGGCTGGCGCCGCCGGCCTGCTCTTTTCACGAATCGCTTCGCTTTACCGATGATGCGGGACAGGGGTGATGCAGGATCCGGAAGGGATAATCCGTCGCCTTTCGCTCTGAACCAGGTTTTTCCATTTTTATCGAATATTTCGATTACCCGGTGAATCGCCAGCCCGCCGCCGGGGAGCGTATACGCTACAATATCACCTTCTGCTACTTCTCCGGGCGAGCAGGGTGATATTATCACTCGTTCCCCGTCCGGAAACGCCGGTTCCATGCTTCCGCCCCGGGCGGTGAACGTCACCGGGATGCCCTCTTCGAGCATACTTCTTGCGAGATCCGCGAAATCTTCGCCGCCGAACTCAAGGCTTCCGGTTTTCAATATACTCCTCGGCTTTTTTCAAAACATCTGCTCCCGGGATATTCCTGTAAAGCGCGGCGGGGCACGCAGTCGCCACCTTCTCCGCCAGATCGAGCATAGTTGACATCCCGCGGCGGCTCCAGTACGGCGGCACGGAGCGGGATATGAGCTGGGAGGCGGCTTCCGCAACGGTAAGCGCCCGGAATTCGAGCACGCGGCACCCGTGTTCGATGAAGAAGATACCGGCGAGCTCCGCGGTGGATGCATTCACCACCGGAACATCGCCGTGCCAGGGTGTTCCGCATATTTTCGGTGTTCCGTTCTCCATCCAGAGCGCTACCCGGTCATCGCTGAGCAAGGTTCCGCTCTCCTCCCGCATTATACTGCGGGCCAGGGTGCTTTTACCGGCGCCGGACACGCCGGGAAACAGGTATCCGAGCCCTTTTTTCGAGACTATCCCTGCAGCGTGAACGATTACGGCCTGTTTGTCTGCAAGGAGGGTCTGAAACAGGATTTCGTCTACCGGGTACTGAAGGGGAAAGTGGCCGGCGGCGGCGGGAGGAAAATAAAGGCAGCCCCGGACCGGAGGCCAATCCAGCCGGAGCAGCACTTTTGTTTCTTCATGACCGAAATTGAACCGGTATTCCAGGTTGCCGTCCTGATCGGCATAAAGCTTCCATCCTTTTCCCGCGTCGAATATCAGCGAACCTTCCGGCGTCGCGGGAATCGGACCCGGTTCAACATCGATTAATGTGGTTGGATCAAGATCGCACACGAAGTTTTCCCAGGGGGTGTTTTCAATTCTGGTTTCAAGGTGCGGATGGATTGTCAGTTTGATGACCGAGGGACCGAGGGCGAGAATGTATGAGTGCATCACCCGTGATCAGGTGCCTGCTTCGGAGCAGTTGATCGGTTGCCGGGAGAAGTCGTTGCAGCCCGCGCCCCCGGAATGGGAATGGGGACCGACGTTCTTGAATCTCTTGCACGCTACAAGGACAGCTTCCTCGAGAACGAGTTTTATTCTTGTTATGGTGGGTTTCGAGTAATCTCGAGGGATTCTATCATTCACAGACTGGCTCCTCATTTGAGCAAGAATCAAAAAGCTTTGATTTAATTTTAGCACTCTTACAGAAATAGTCAACCTTTCTTTGAGGATCTCCCGTCTCCAGTTTGGCCATAGGAGCGCAATGTCCGCATAATATCAGCAGCGGACATTCCCTGCATTCGAAGGTTTTGTCGAGCTTTCTTTCCCTCAGCGCGGGGATAACGGAGTCCCAGCATTCATCGAAGCAACCTGTCCTGAGATCCCATCCCGGTTCATCGCTGAACCCGCAGACGTTCAGCAGACCGCGGGCCGTTATTGCGAAAGTGGAAACACCGGCGCCGCAATGATAATAATGGTCGAGACGCCTGGTGGGCGGTTTCTGCCGCAGGAATTCGAGCCAGCTGTTGAGGCGTTCCTGATCGGCGATGTCGTAAGCGGCGATTTCTTCCGGATCGAGCCGGTAATTTTCAGGTGATTTTCCGCTCCGGATGGCCCTGTTGATCGTGGTGTCGAACCTGAACGGCACCCCCAGGTTGTCGGCTATCCGGCGGATCCCGTCGAGATCGTGCCTGTTGAGCGTAAGCACGACGGTTTTGATTTCGAGGCGGACGCCTGCACTCAGAAGGAGTTCGATACCTCTGAGGCTCCGGGTGAACGCATCCCCGGAGCCGGTGACTTTCTCGCACGTTTCTTCGGAGGCCCCGTACAAAGTTACTTCGACGGAGAAAGGACGCCATTCCCTGAGCATGGCGATAGCTGAATCGTCTATCAGGGTTCCGTTGGTAAAGAGGGTGTAGAGAATACCCTTGCGTTTCAGATTTTCCAGTATTTCCGGGAGATCGGGCCTGAGAAACGGCTCACCGCCGGTTACGAGCAGCCAGAGAGTTCCGCGGTCGGCGAGCTGCTGAAACACGTTTCCCCATTCGCCGGCGGTCAACTCCAGGTCGTCCGGTTCAGCACTGCTGGAGATGTAACAGTGTATGCAGTCGAGGTTGCACCGGTTCGTGATTTCGACAACGCCGGAAATCGGTACGCGGTGCCGTATCAGTTTTTCGTGAAGATTCCTGCTGAATTCATGGTATGGAAGACGGGGAATGCCCGGGCAATCCTTGCTCATCTCCACGGCCTCGTTATCCGGCCGGCAGCGCCGGATCGGATGATCCGGCGGCACAGGTCCTCGTAATTCCGGTTTGAAGGTGCGTCGCGCGATCCTGTCTCGGGAACCAGGCTGATGCTTCCGGCTTCTGAAGTCTCTACGGGAACGGAAAGGACCAGCGCTTCTTTCCCCGGTTCGAGGGATCCCAGGACCTGCTGCAGGCCGAGAGCGGTCGCTCCGTTCATGGTTCCCATTTCGAGAATCGTTGACGGGTCGGGCGATTCCTCCGCATTCAGAAGTGCGAGCATATCGGCGAAAAGGTTCATGCCGGTGCCCGAAGCGACGCTGTCCGTGCCGAAACACGGCGCGAGCCCGGCCTCGATCCATTTCCTGACGGGAGGGAACCCGGCACCGGTGTGGAGGTTGCTGACCGGGCAGGCGACCGGGACGGCTGCCGCCGAGGCCGCACGGGCCAGGGCTTCATCGTCGAGGTGTATCCCGTGGGCGAGAAGCAGGCCCGGTTTCAGGTATCCGGTCCGTTCCAGGAGATCCATACCTCCGAGACCGGGAACGGTCCTGTCATCCGACCATGTTCCCAGTTTCTCCATGAGCCGCCGAAGGCTTCCCCCGGCATTTATCAGGTACTCGTCTTCGTCTTCCACTTCGGCGATGTGGACCGTGCCGACGCCCTCCCGCTCGGCGATTATTTCGAACAGCCTTCGTGAGGTCGTGTACGGTGTGTGAGGGACGATTACTATCGAAGCTTTCTGATCGGGCTCGAGCTGGAGGGAAGCCCTCCTGTCCACGGCGGCTTTATAGATGGCCGCGGCTTCATCCGGATCGTGGCCGAATACCTCCAGGAAGGATATCGCATGTTTGAAGTATTCGGGGATGACGGCGGCCGTGAGCCCGGTGTTTCCCACGTCCGCGACGGCGACGGTGCCTGTTTCCGCCGCCCTCGCCGCCGCTTTCCGGGCGGTTTCGACCACCAGGTCGGGCGAGGGGGGATCTCTGCGGCTTTCGACGAGATCGCGCATCCACTCCGGGAAGGTCCGGCCGGGTTCTCCCGTTGCGCCGAGATATGACAGATCGAGGTGGGCGTGGCAGTTGACGAGCCCCGGGAGTATCGCGTAACCCGGGGGTAACGGGAGCCTGCGCGCTCCGGAAGCATCGCTGGGAAGCTCGTGCTGCGGGCCGACCCAGAGAATGGTGTCTTCATGGACCCAGACGGCTCCTCGTCGAATCACGGGACGGCCCACCGGAACCACCCAGTCGGCGGAAAGCACGGCGGCCCTCTCGGTAACCGGATTCATCATGTTTACCTGGTTCTGGTGCATGGTTTCATTTTCGGCGGACGGATCGGAGCCGGTGGAAGCCGCCGCACTGCCCTCGGAATGGAGAATATCATGCGGTATGGAGATCCCGCAAGCACCTTGCAAGAAATTGATTTGCACCCCATCCGAATTTCCGGTAAAAATACGATCGTGGGCAGGAATTTCAGAAGGCGGTCGCCAGTGCGTGATTTCTACGTGATATTGTTTCCCGGCACCAACCATGCAATCAGGGCGGGGAGGACGCTCGAGTCCCTCCTTGACGATGTGAAATTGATCCCCGTTCCGCGGCATCTGAGCTCGGATTGCGGGATAGCAGTAAGGATCCGCGCCGGCGACAGGAACCGGGCCGAAGACGAGCTGGTATCCCGCAATATCGAGTTTACGCGGTGCGTGCCGGAAAAAACGGAATGAAAAGATGGACGAAAAGATAAAGCTGACATCCCTTACCTGCGCCGGCGGGTGAGCTTCGAAGCTGGGGCCGGAGGCCCTGGCGGAGCTGCTCGAGCCGATCAAGGATATGTTTCCGCGGGAGAATTTCCCAAGGTTGACCGTCGGGCTGGATACAGCCGATGATGCTGCCGTTTACCGGCTGGAAAACGGCGGTTCCCTGATTTTTACCATCGATTTCTTTCCGCCCGTGGTCGATGAACCGGCCTGTTTCGGCCGTATCGCCGCAGCCAACGCCATGAGCGACGTTTACGCCATGGGCGGCGAGGTCCTGTTCGCCCTGAATATGGGCGCTTTCCCGGCGGAGCTTTCCGTTGATGCGAAGAAGGCGATCCTGACGGGCGGCGCCGAAAAGGTAGCCGAGGCCGGTGCCGCCGTGGCGGGGGGGCACACTATCGAATCGCCTGAACCGCTGTTCGGCCTCGCGGTTGTGGGATACATCGGGGAGCGAACGCCCTTTATCAAGGGAGGAGCAAAGCCGGGAGACAGGCTGATCCTTACCAAACCGGTGGGCGCCGGGCTCGTCACCACGGCGCTCAAGGCCGGCGTTGCGGACCCGGAGCATGTCAGCGCCGCCGTAGGGAGCATGGAGCTCCTGAACCGCGGCGCTTCCGGGATTTTCGCTGCCGCCGGCATCCGGAGCTGCACCGACATTACAGGGTTCGGCCTGGTCGGCCACGCGCTCGAAATGGCACGGGACAGTGGAAAACGGTTCAGCATCGATCATTCATCCCTTCCGCTCCTTCCGGGCGCCGCCGAATATGCCGATCAGTGGCTTTTCCCGGCCGGCACGCACAATAACATCTCGGCATACAGCGACTCCGTCGTCACCGGGCCCGACCTGTCCGAAACCCTGCTGCGCCTGATGTTCACACCGGAAACTTCCGGGGGCCTCCTCGCAGCCGTCGACAGCGGCGCCGCGGACGAAATTCTTGAAGGGATGAAATCGAAAAAGATCGAAGTCTCGGAGATTGGGGAAGTCACCGACGGCGACGGCATCCTGGTATATTGATGGAGCGCGGGCAACACAGGGCCGGTTTTATCAGATGGTTTGCCTGAGACTGTTGCGTGGAGAGTGGAGAGCCTGATGAATTCAGAAATCGATTCTGCCGGTCCCGATGTTTCCATCCCATTTCCGAAAAAGGGCAAACCGGATGGGGGAATCAAGAGGCCTGGATCCGCCGTACTGGTTCCGGTACTCGCCCTGATCCTGCTTTTCGCTTTTCCCGCCGGAGCGACCCGGTACGAGCCTTTTCCGGACGCCTCCGCTGACGGTGGATCTGCGGGGCCGCCCCCCGCGGAACGCGGCTCCCGCGGCTGGTACGACTATCTGCACCGTTTCGGCATGGCGTGCGATTTCCTTGTCAGGATGCAGGTTTCAGACCCGGGCGACGAAGAATACGGCGGCATCATGGAGGGTGAGCATCTCCTCGATATCGTGCAGTCGGATAATACTCACGAAGCTGTCTGGGTCTGGTCCCGGTACAGAGAGCTTACCGGCAACACGGCGTATGACGGCAATGTTGCGGCGGCTTTCGAGTACCTCATGAACAATCCGTGCTACCTCGAAGAGGGCGGCACCGGGCCGGACGGATACTACAGGGTCTACAACTGCGGCTGGGCTCTCGTCGCGGTGGAACAGTTCCAGATTGCCACCGGAGACACGGCTTATACCGCCTATGCGGATACCGCCGCCCGGTATATCAGCCTGAATCCGCTCGCTCTCGATCGCCCCAACAACCTGAACGGAATGGTGGAGGCGTGGGCCGCCGGAAACCTCTACCGGTACAGCGAATATTCAGGAACCGGTCTGTACGCGGATTCATCCTTCGCTCTCGCATCGCTCATCAAGGAATGGGTCGAGGAAGATCCCGAAAGCCGGCTGAGCGCTGCTTCATGGGCGTTTTCTTCGGGCTCGATCACCTGGGGCCTAATCAACTCCTATTTCGAAGTGCGCCCCTGGGAAGCATCCGCATGGATCGAAGAGTTCGGACCGTATCTCGATACATACGCGGAAATCTCGTCCTGGCATAATGCCTGGAACGGGTGGTACGCCCTGGGTCACCATGCTCTCTGGAGCAGGTCGGGGGATTTTTTCCACCGGGACACCCACCTGTCTCTGACCGACGGTCTCCTGTCCCAGGACACGGAGCTGGACGGCGGGATTCCCGCCAGCGAAGCCGATGCTTTCTACCAGGACCAGTCCTGGGTTACGAACTACCTCGTTTTCATGGGGATGGAGCAGCTTCTTCCCGAAGTCTCTCTCGTCATCACTCCGGTGAAGTGGGTTCTCCGGCCGGGCGAAGAATGCCTTTTCAATCTGTCGCTCATATCCAATGTCGATTACCCCTTCACGTGCGAGCTCGAATGTCTCGCCTACCTGCCCGGCGGGTCGCCGTACTCCGGTAACCCGGTTGCCGGCCCGGAGAGGGTGACGGTGCGAAGCGGGATTCCCTATTCAGTGGAGGTCGGACCCGGCGCGATTCCCGCCAACGCGGAGCCGGGAACGTACTACCTGGAAGTCCGGATCCTCAAGCGCCCCGGGGACGGCTCCCTCGTATCCGCCTCCGGTTTTCCATTCGAGATAGAAACGGTCTCAGGGAATTTCGAGCAGGATGACGCATCAGCCGGATTCCGCCGATCCGCCGGCATGCAGGAACGTTTTGAAGTTTCGGCTCCCGGCCCGGTATCTACTCAAACCGGTCCGCACCCGGGCTCAAAAAGGAGAGAATGAGCATGCACGGTTTTCTGCTCAGGATTCTGGTGATAATCGTTTTGATTCCGTCTGCGGTCGCTCCCGCCTGCGCCGGTGTTTTCTATATCATTCCGGCGGAGGAAAACCGTTTTCGATCCGCTCCCGGCACGGATTCCGCTCATTTTTCCCGGGAGGTCCACGAGAAATCGATAAACGCCCTGCGGGAAGCGGCGACGCCTTTCCACGAATCGGTGAGATTGACCCTCGGGACGGCGTCGCCGCCGCCCCGGCTCGTTCCGCTCTGGATCGTCCCGGCCATGCTGATCGTTACCCGTGATGCGGCATCCATCGAGCGGCTGCTGCCGCCGGATATGAACCTGGTTCCCGGAATCGCGGTGCTGCCCGAGCTGCCGGTTGAAAAAACGGCTCGGGAAGGCGGTGTTTCAGGAAAGGGCACGAGGCAGCCCGGGTGGGGCCTGGACGCCGTGGGCGCACCCGAGCTGTGGGGGCGCGGGTTGACAGGGGAGGGGAGGTTGATCTGCATACTGGATACAGGTGTCGACGGGGAACACCCTCTTTTCTCAGACAGGTGGCGCGGCAAAGCTCCGGGAGTCGCTCCGGGTGAAGCCTGGCTCGCGGCGGACGGCTCCGAGTATCCCTGGGATTCCGACCGGCTGGGCACCATGGCGACGGGCATCTGCCTGGGAGCGGGAAACGGCGACACCACCGGCGTGGCCACGGGAGCGGAGTGGATAGCCGCCAAGGTTCTCGGCAGACAGGCGGTCGATCTCCTCGAGGCTCTCCAGTGGACGGCCGATCCGGACGGCGATCCCTCAACCACGGGGGATGTTCCCGACGCGGTCAATTGTGCCTTCCGCACTTCGGAATCGTGCCCGGATCTGCTCGGCCAGGCCATCGCCAACCTGGAGAGCACCGGACCGGCGGTCTTTTTTTCCGCCGGGAACGAAGGTCCTGATCCGGGATCAGTCACCCCTCCCGCCGACCTGGTTCTGGGCTCGAAGCAGGTCTGGGCGACAGGCGCCGTCGACTCGACCCTGACGGTTGCCCGGTTCTCGTCCCGCGGACCGTCCGCCTGCGACAGTTCGGCGGTCAAACCGGACGCCGCGGCCCCGGGAACCGGGATCCTCACGGCGATGCCCGGCGGCGGAACCGCTTACTACACGGGAACGGGAGCGGCTGTATCTTTCGTGACGGGGTTGGCCGCCCTTCTCCGGGAAGCGGCGCCCTACCTGACGGCGGCCCAGGTCCGGGATGTCCTGTCGTTCACGGCGGTCGACCTCGGCCAGGCGGGTGAAGACATGCTCTACGGATCCGGCCTGATCTACGGTCCGGCGGCGGCCGATCTCGTCCGGGACGGTATCGGCGCCATCGAAGGTTCCCTCCTTGACCGGGCGACCGGGCTCCCCGTTCCGGACGCCCTCGTGACCCTCGCTGACGGCGGCCAGGAAACGGTCACGAACAGCGACGGCGCTTTCTCGCTGACCGCGTCCGCAGGCGAAGACACCCTTTCCATCCGCAAGTTCGGTTACAGGTTCCTCGACGAGCCGGTGTCGGTCGTCACCGGAGACACGACCGCGCTTGCTCTCACGATTCCTCCCCTGCCTGAAGCCCGCCTTGACGGGTCGGTCACTGCCTTCGAGACCGGTGACGGTCTCTATGCGGTCCTGGAATTCAGTTTCGAGTTCTGCGGGGAACCGGTTCCGTACGGCGCGGCTTATTCGGATTCGGGTTCCGGCGAATTCAGTATCGATCTTCTCGAGGGAACCTATACGGTGGCGGTTACGCCGGAGCTTCCCTTCTCCCTGCTCGAAGCTGAAAGTGTTCCCGTGGATTCCGCGGGACCGAACCTGGTCGATTTCCAGGTTGAAGTCGCCGAAATTCTGCTCGTGGACGGCGACGGGGGCGATGCTTATGAGATCTATTTTCATGAACCGATGGACAGCCTGAAACTCGATTATCGCACATGGGACAGATCCCTGCACGGGAGCCCGGCCGGAGCGATAAACGCGACTCCGCCCGGAATCGTGTTCTGGATGACCGGCGACCTGGAGGAGGCGGCTCTGACCCCCGGGGAAGACAGCACGTGCGCCGCATTTCTCGACACCGGCGGCAAATGCCTTTTCACCGGGCAGAACTTCGCCGAATATCTCGCCGGCACCGGAAGCCCCGTTATCGATACTCTTCTGCGGATAGGCCATGCGGGCAATACCGACATCCATTTTATCGCCGGCGTCCCCGGAGACACTCTCGGCGAAGCGCTGCCGCTGCTCACCACGGCCGGGCAGGATCCTCCCGCCAACCAGGATTCACAGGATATCCTCGCCGTTTCGCCGGGCGGGGCGATCCCTTTCCTTCAATATGCAGGCAGTTCCGATGCGGCGGTGCGCCTGAGCCGCCCGGGAGGCGGGCGGATCGTTTTCATCGGGTTCGGCTTCGAAGGCGTGCATGAAACGGCCGGAGCCGTCGGACGTGTGGAATTTCTGCAAGTCCTGCTGGGATGGCTGAGAACAGGAACCTGGATCAGCCGGCCGGATGATTCAACCCTTCTTTCGCCGCAATACGGCGGATTGGCGGCCTGGCCCAATCCGTTCAATCCCCGGACCCGGCTCGTCTTCGACCTGGGAACGAGCTCGGATGTGGTTCTCGATATCTTCGATATGCGGGGACGACTGGTGCGCCGACTCCTGGACCGGGAGCTCCAGGCCGGACGGCACACGGTCTCCTGGGACGGGAAAAATGGCTCCGGCAACGCTTCGGCCTCGGGAGTGTACATTGCAAGACTGGCATTCTCCCGCCAGATGCGGTATACTGTACTGATACTCCTCAAATGAGACCGACGAAAACTATCCGGAGAGTCGCACGTCGAATCCGGAATTCATGAGAAGAGATCGTGGCGGAATATCTATCCTCAGCAGTGAATGAACCTGCAATCGAAAGCAGAAATCCGAATCCGCGGCCGCGCAGTGATGTGCTGGGCGTCAAGATCGACACTGTTTCCACAGAAGATCTGTTAACGAGAATCGAAGATCTGGTCGCTGACCGGCGTCCCCGCCAGATCACCTACGTCAACGCCCACTGCATCCTCAACTATCTGAAAGATCCGGGGTACGCGCAGATAGTGGATAAATCGGAAATCGTATACGCCGACGGCCAGGGGGTGGTATGGGCTTCGAGATTCTCGGAAACGCGGCTGCCGGAGCGTGTCAATGCCGGGGATTTTTCCCCGGAGTTCGCCAGGTTCTGCGTCCGTAACAGGTACCGGGTCTACCTTCTCGGCGGCCGGCCCGAAGTATTGGAATCCCTGGTCCGGGGTCTCTCGGAATGGCTGCCCGATCTGGATATCGTCGGGTATCACCACGGGTATTTCGGCGATGAGGGTGAGTCCGCCGTTGTTGAAGATATTCGCTCCCTGAACGTGGATATTCTCCTGGTGGGCATGGGTGTTCCCAGGCAGGAAGAATTTATCGACAGGAACATCGATAATCTCGGGGCCGCCATCTGCTGGGGTGTCGGCGCTCTTTTCGAGTATTTTTCGGGTCACCGGAAGCGGTGTCCGTTCTGGATGCGTACTTTCGGCGTCGAGTGGCTTTTCAGGCTCTGTCTTGAGCCCCGGAGGCTCTGGCGCCGCTATCTCCTGGGTAATCCCCTGTTCGTCCTGCGCCTTCTTCTTCATATCGTCAGATCTGATCCCGCTTCGAAAACCAGATAGCAGGTGCGTCCCGAGCAGTCGAAGAGGGAGCGTCCTCCCGCCCGGCGGAGCGACGCTCCCTCTTCGACTCCTGTCCACCCTGTGCTGTTAATGCGGCATCTACATGACGAAAAAGAAGCATGTTCCGCCTTCATGGGTATATCCACGGTTATTAAGAGTCTTATGGAATATGAGGGAGAAATCGATGGAATATTCAATATCCTGGTCAAGGACTTGATTGAGCTTCTTCCGGATTTCGGTACCAGGCTTGCCGTGGCGGAAAGGCTCTGAATACCTTTGCGAACGGGGCAAATCAGCCGCCGAGTCTACGAGGTCGGCTGCCTTTGCTTTGTTAGATGACCCGCCATCAGTAATATTTCGCGATATAATCGTAGGCTTTTCCAAACAGCTCCTGATCCTGGTGCAGGCGGTATTTGAAGAGCGTCTTACGCAGGGCCATCTTCACTTCTCGTTTGCCTGCGTGGGTGTCTTGCCAGCCGTCGAAGCGGACGATTCGGACGATTTCATCTATGTTGTTGACGACACGCTCGACCATGATCGGCGTGTCGGCGTTGCGCACTTCCTCGAACAGCTCGGTCAGGGCCGCTTTGCCGCGCTCCTCGTCTTCGATGGGCGGCACTGTCTGCTCGGTGGCCACCACATCCTTGGCCAGGTTGAGCAGCTCCTTGAGGAACTCGATGCTGGTGAGAAGGCCTTGCTCATGGCGATTCTTTAGATCTTCGAGCCGCTCGGCCAGCGCCTTGAAGCGCGAATCGTGAATGTGCTTTCGAAGCCTGCGAGCAACCTTTATCTCGATTTCCTTTGATTTCTTCCCGGGATCCGGAGCGCCGAGCACGGCCTCGAGCAATTCGGCATCGAGCACCAGTGTTTCTAGGTCGTCGTGTACCGCGTCAATGTGCACATTTTCATGGATCAGCTCGATGGTCTTGGCTCCCAGCTTATGCCAGAGCAGTCTGCCCGTGCCCGTCGGGGGTTTTACCGATTCGTAAACCTGGATGATCCAGCGGTAGTCGATCTCGTAGTCGCTCAGGACGGGATCGGGCGAGATCGCTTCCCAGAGCCGCGTAAGATAGCTGCAATCCGCAGCGAAGCGGTCGCGCGTTTCGTTGTTCGGAAGGCATTGCTGGGCCGTGATCAATCCTTCGTAGCCTTCGATGGTACGGTCAACCCCTGAAAAGTACTCAAGGCATTTTTGGATCGCTTCGGGCAGCTTGGTCTTCAGTTCGGCGATGTTCGACACGACACGGGTGATTCCTTCTTCATCAAACTGTATCGCCTGGGCCACATCGTCGAAGACTCCTATATAGTCAACGATCAGGCCGTGCGACTTCAACTCGCCGTAAGGACGGTTCGTGCGGCATATCGCCTGCAGCAGAGCGTGATCACGCATAGGTTTGTCGAGATACATCGTCTGCAGGATCGGCGCGTCGAAACCGGTGAGGAGTTTCGAAGTCACGATGAGGATCTTGAGCGGATCGCTCGGATCGCGGAAACGATCAAGCAGCTTCTCCTCTGCATCCCGGTCACGTCGGTAGGGGGCATAGTCTTCTTCGCCTGTGCCCACTGACATCACGATATCAGAGAATTCCGGAGGAAGATGCCTGTCGAGTTCCCGCTTGTAGAGCAGGCAGCTCTCGCGGTCGAAGGTGACGACCTGGGCGCTGAACCCGTTCGGCACGACCCTTTCCTGGAAGTGTCCCATGATGTCCGCGCAGACCGCGGCGATTCGTTCGGGAGTCTTGATAAGTACAGCCATTTTCGCCGCCATCCTGGCGAGCCGGTCGCGTTCGAGATCACTCAATCCGCCGGTCAGCTCCTTGAAGGCCTCGTCGATCTCATCCTGATCGATATGCATGTCGAACAGACGCGGCTCGAAATGGAGCTCCTTCGTCGCTCCGTCCCGAACGGAATCCTCGAAACCGTAGCGGCTCATGTACCCGCCTTCGTCCTCCTCGGCTCCGAAGGCATAGAAGGTGTTCCTGTCGGCCCTGTTGATCGGTGTACCGGTCAAACCGAAGAGGAATGCATTGGGCAAGGCCTCGCGCATCTTGCGACCGAGACCGCCCTCCTGACTGCGGTGCGCTTCGTCGACCAGGGCGATGATGTTCTCTCGATCGTTGAGCACGCCCTCGGCCTCGCCGAACTTGAAGATCGTGGTGATGATGATCTTTCGCACGTCCTTTTCGAGCAGGACCTGCAGATCCTTACGGCTCTCGGCCTTGACCAGGTTCGGCGCATCGGCGGCGGAGAAGGTGCTCGCGATCTGGCTGTCGAGGTCGACTCGGTCGACAACGATCATCACAGTAGGGTTCCGGAGCACCGGGTGCAGGCGCAGCTTGCGTGCGGCGAAGAGCATGAGCAGCGACTTGCCCGAGCCCTGGAAGTGCCAGATCAGTCCCTTCTTCGGATAACCGGCCACCACCCGCTCCACGAGCCTGTTCGCGCCCTCGAACTGCTGGTACCGGGCGATGATCTTGATTCGCCGCCTCCCCTTATGCGTCGCGAACGAGGTGAAGTTCGCTAGCAGGTCGAGGATGACCCGCGGCCGAAGCATCGAGGCGACCGCCTTTTCGACCTTCTCCATCGAGGGCAGAGTATCGTCTCCTTCGAGCCTCCAAGGTCCCCAGAACTCGACCGGCATGCGGATCGAGCCGTAGCGGTAGTCCTTGCCATCGCTGGCGACCGAAAAGACGTTCGGCACGAAGAGCTCGGGCACGTTCTTCTCGTAGTCGTCGTGCACCTGCAGCGCTCCGTCGAGCCAGCTCTGACAGGAGCGGACAGGCGTCTTCGCCTCGATCACCACCAGAGGTATACCGTTGACGAGCAGCACAAGGTCGGCCCTTTTCTCGGTCTTACCCGCGCGGAAGGTGAACTGCCGCGTGACGATGTACTGGTTCCGCTCAAGGTCATCGAAGTCGATGAGTTTGATCGTGACATGCTCGCCGTCCTCTCTGAAGGGCATCGAGCGCTCTCCGGTGAGCCAGGCGGCGAATTCCTCGTTGGCCTTGACCAGTCCGTCGCTCCGGACACCCATTATTATTGCGCGAAGCCGGTAGAGTACATCGTCTACTCGATCGGGTTGGGCGGCGATGGTTGGGTTCAGGCGGAGGAGAGCTTCGCGGAGGTGATCCTCGGCGAGTACTTCCTGGGGCTTCCGGGGTAGATTGTCGGCGGAGAGATAGTGCCAGCCGAGTCCGGAGATCCGGCCCGTGCGGCGAGCAAGCCCGGCACCGACAGCAGTGTGGTGTGTGACGCCGCCACAGAGCAGATCGCGGACAAAGGTCTCAATGGTGTTGGCTTCGTTGAAAGTCATTGATTGCGTCCTACAAGCTGCGAGTTGATAAGACCCGCCGTCAGCCGCCCAACCTCAGACTCCCTTTTCAGGAGTTCAGCACGTTGAACCTCGATTTCCTCAAATTGCTCTACATATAATTGTTGCTCGTGTATCGGCCGCCACGGAATACGAAAGGCCCGCAAAGCGCCAAGGGTGATTGTCTTCTGCGCAAGCCCTTCCGCTCGCCACATGGCTTGTCGGTAACCAGCGGGGGATCGCAGGTACCAATAGAGATAGTCAACCAGCAGCTCATCAGGATTTGCCCTAATGAGGCCTATGTGCCTTTGGAATGTGAACCGCTCCTCGGTCTCAACCTTTGCGGGGATGCCAAAGCTGCCCACCAACGAGTACAGCAAATCACCCATTTGGGGCCGCCAAGTCTTGGTGAGTTCCCGGTAGCTTTCCTCTGAAACGAACTTCTCGGTATTCCAGTCGACTTCACCACCAGTGATGTGGCTAACCAAGAGAAACGGAATCCCCGTCTTAGTGAAAGGCGGAGGTAAATGTGTTCCGTCCCCGATTCGTGAACACAGGCTATCGAGAGACGGCCAATCTGAGATATCAGTGAGGTCCGTTGTGAACGATCGCGTCAGGATTACCTTCTGAACCTGTTTCAGCGTGCCCTCTAACTCTGCAAACTTATTGCGGCAACACTCCGCCGCCAGCAGCACCTCCGCAATCCGCCGCTGCTCCTCCAGCGGTGGCAGGGCGAACTCGAAGGTCGCAAGGCTTTTCCAGTTGGTTCTTGGTGAGAGGGAACCTGCGGATGTACCCACCGCGTGGTTGAAGAACGCATCAGTCTGGCAGAGAAACGGCAGCAGCTCAGGGAGAAGATCCTTCCCCTTTGTTTCGAGGACATAGATGTCTCCGGAGCATACGCCGCTGAAGCCTGCAACGGCTACTTTCCGTTGGTAGGCGCGTCGCTTCCCGAACAGGACCTGGCCCGCGCGGAAGACATTCGTGAAGGTCTTACCGTCGGTGATGTCCCCCCAGCGGCGAATCTTCAGGTCGCCCGGCTCCAGGTGCTCCAGACCTACATAGCGTTCAAGACCGTCAGCTTCCGGGGTTTTCGATCGCTTCTTCGAGAGTTGGACGACATCTCCGAATGCGACCTTGGTCCATGTCCTTTTCATGATAGCTTCAGGCATCATTACTATCCCCAGCCACGACTTCGTCGAGCATCCCCGTAAGCGCACCCATTTCGGTCCAGAATTTCCGCCCCTCCCGCTCGAAGGCGGACCAGGCCGTCGCGAGATCCTGCGGATTGCTGTCACCCGCGGAAGCCGTCTCCTTCTTCACATATCGGGGGATGGACAGATTGCCCTCCCTGTCGAGCACCTCTCCCACAGTCGCAACGGCGGATAGTCCGGACAAGTCCGTAAAACCACGATAGGCTTCGAGTATTCTTGTTTGGTGTTCCGCCTTGAGGAAGCTCTGCGCCCGTTCGCGGGCGATCTCGTCGACGGCGTCAATGAAGAGGATTTTCCCAGCCCGGTCGGCGGGTTTTGATGTCCTGCAGACCAGGACACATGCCTCCATCGGCGAGTTGTAGAAGAGTCCAGGGCCCAGCCCTAAAACGCACTCCAACAGGTCCGCTTCAATAAGCTTCCGCCGCATCCCGGCCTCTTCGTTTCGAAAGAGCACTCCATGTGGGAAGAGGATGGCGCATCGGCCCGTCTTCGGGTCCATGCTCTTCAGAATATGCTGAAAGAATGCGTAGTCGGCACGACCCTGTGGCGGAGTACCAAGAAAGTTGCGACCCCATTGATCGCTCTGCCACGCTTCACGGTTCCACTTCTTGATGGAGTAGGGCGGATTGGCGAGGACCACGTCAAAGGTCCTGAGCCGATCGCCCTCGACGAAGGACGGGGCGTGCAACGTGTTGCCTGTGCGGATATAGAAGTCGGAGACACCGTGCAGCACGAGGTTCATGCGGGCGATTGCAGCGGTGATGTTTATGAGTTCCTGCCCGTAGAGCCCCATTGTGCGTGTATCGCCGCCGCGGCGCTTCACCTCGGTCAGGCATGAGATGAGCATGCCGCCTGTGCCGCAGGTGGGATCGTAGATCGTCTCACCCGCATTGGGCTCGAGCATCTGAGCCATCAGGTGCACGAGCGTGCGGTTCGTATAGAACTCCTGCGCCGTGTGGCCGCTGTCGTCGGCGAACTGCTTGATGAGGTACTCGTAGCCGTTGCCGAGTTCGTCCTCCGGCACGTCGGCAAGGCTCAATGAATATTTTGAGAAGTGCTCGATGAGATTCTTGAGCGTTTCGTCGGGCATCTGCGCCTTGTCGGTCCAGGCGGCATTGCCGAAGACGCCTCGCAACCGCTCCGGGTTGGCGGTTTCGATCGCCTGAAAAGCGTTCAGCAGGTCGCGACCGACGTCGCGGGATGCGTCGCGAACATCCTTCCAGTGGGCACCCTCCGGGATGGTGAAACGGTCGTTGGCGGTCGCCGTCGCATAATCCTTGTCACGGGTCTCCTCGAAGGCTTCGTCGTAATCCTCGTCCCAGACATCCGAGAGCCGCTTGAAGAAAAGCATGGGGAATATGTACTGCTTGTAGTCGCTGGCATCAATGAGCCCTCGCAGCAACGTGGCCGCACCCCAGAGATAAGATTCGAGCTCCTTCTGTGATAATCTCATTTGAAGCCTATCCTGCGTTTTTCTTTTTCCGGCGGCGGCTCCATCAGCTTCCTGATGGCATCGAAAACAACCTGAAACTGCTGGTCGTATTTCCTCTCCAGATCCGCCAGTTTCCGGGCAAGCTCCTTGTGAGATGTCAGCAGTTCTCTCAATCGCACAAAAGCTCGTACGACCTGGATGCTTGCTTCGACGGCGATGGGGCTGTTCAGAACACTGGCCAGCATGACGGCGCCGTGCTCGGTAAAGGCGTTCGGCGGGTATCGGCGCCCTCCCCATCTTGAGGTCGCAAATTGCGACCTCAAGGCCGCGAACTCCTCCACTGTCAGTCGGAACATGAAATCTTCGGGAAACCGGTCTTTGTTCCGCTTGACCTGTTCGTTGAGGCGTTTTGTTGTTACCCCGTAGATCTCTGCCAAGTCCTCGTCGAGCATCACTTTTCGACCTCGAATGAGCAAAATGCTTCGTTCGATGCGCTCTACAGGGACGGGCAGTGTCGGTTTTCCTTCTGAAGCACTCACTCCAGCCACCCCCCTTCGGTCAGCACGGTTCGGAGATGGTTCTCTGCGGCGCGGGCTTCGGCCAGGGCCTCCTTGAATGAGGCTACGGCTACGGGCAGCGGCGGTATGTCCTCACCTATGGGAGGCAAGACATATCGGGAGATGTTGAGCGTCCAGTCTTCCTCCTCGATCTCCTCCAGGGTGACGATCCTGGCTCGGTCCTCGACATCCTCGAAGGTTCTGAACCACTCTACGATCCGCTCGCCGTGCTCCGGATCGAGGAAGTTCTGAGCGCGGCCTTTCCGAAAAAGGCTCGATGCATCGATGATAAGCACCTTATTTTTTCGCTCAGCGGGTTTCTTGCGGCGTAGGATCACAACGCAGCCGGCGAGCCCGGTGCCGTAGAAGAGGTTCGGAGCGAGGCCGATAACAGCTTCGATAAGGTCTTCCTTGAGGAGGGCTTCGCGGATCTTGCCTTCAGCGCTCTTGCGGAACAGGGCACCCTGCGGTAAGACGACTGCCATGCGACTGTTCCCCACCTGCGTCATCGATGCAATCATGTGCTGTACGAAAGCGTAATCGCCGTACCTGTCGGGCGGTAGGCCGTACCTTGCCCGTCCCCAGGGATCATTCTCCCAGATCTCGCGACCCCACTCCTTGAGTGAGAAGGGAGGGTTGGCGATCACGCAGTCGAAGGTGGCAAGCCCCCCGCCGCCGTCGGTGAAGGCCGGATCGCGGAGTGTGTCCTCACGTGCGATCCGGAAATCTTCGATACCGTGAAGGACAAGGTTCATCCGGGCGACCGAGGAGGTCGTCAGGTTCTTCTCTTGACCGTAGATCTTGCCGAAGAAGGTACGTGGATCACCGCCTTTTCGCTTCACATGCTCGATAGCGGCAAGCAACATGCCCCCTGTACCACAGGTCGGATCGTAGATCGACTCGCCTTCCTTCGGATCGAGGATCTCGACCATCATCCGCACCACGCTCCGCGGAGTGTAGAACTCCCCGGCCTTGTTACGGCGGGTGACGTCGGCGAACTTGCCGACGAGGTACTCGTACGCGTCACCGAGGATGTCGCTGCCGACCGCGTCGTTACCGAGCGAGATCGAGGAGAAACCCTCGATCAGGTCCTTGAGTAGTTCGTCGGTGAACTTCTCCCGGTTGCCCCAATCAGAGGTTCCGAAAACACGGTAGAGCGTGTCGGGATTGGCTCTCTCGATCTCCTGCAAAGCGTGCTTGAGCGCTGTACCGACATTGGCGGGTATCTCCCGGATGTCGCGCCAGTGACAGCCATAGGGCACCTGGAAGCGGTGCACCTCGGGGAAGCGCGATGGGTCGGCATCGCCGTAGGTTTCGACTGCGTCGGCAGTTTCCTCATCCCAGACATCGCAGATCCTCTTGAAGAAGAGAAGGGGCAGGATGTAGCCCTTCCAGTCGGTGCGATCGACAGCAGATCCGCGGAGGATGTTCGCTGCTTCCCAAAGCGTGGATTTGAGATCCTGATTGTTCGTCGTCATTATGGGCTATAGCCCTTCCTTTGGTTGTCTAAGATCATCTAACGTGAAGCTCAGTGGCGCGGGACGCCAGTGGCGGCCCGCGTCCGCTGCAG
>CAYMWF010000015.1:0-8514 GCA_964394085.1 uncultured Gemmatimonadota bacterium
TCAAGATAGATCCCGGCGCCATGAGAATATGAGGAAGCACTCTCATTCCCGGAGATGGTGCAGTGCGTGATGATTGGAGAGCACCAATTGTTGTAACTGATACCGCCACCGTAGTTCCCGATTATGGTGCAGTTAAATATATATGGGTGGGAATACTCATGAAAAGAGATCCCGCGACCCTCGTTCTCGGTTATTGTGCAGTCCGTGATGATCGGGGAGAGGTACGTGCAGGCAAGCCAGATCCCGTCGCCCTCGTTCCCGGTTATTGCACAGTCTGTGATGATCGGGGAGGAGTCGGAACAAGAGATCCCAGCACCCCATCCAAAGGAAGCCGCATTCTCCGTTATTGTACAGTTCGTGATAGTCGGGGAAGAGTAGACGCAACGGATCCCGCCGCCGGAATCTCCCACATTGCCATTCCGGATCGTGAATCCATCCAGCCTGGAGAAAGAGTCTTCACCATTGCCGAAGTAAGAGCCTCTGCCGCTATTTTCGCAGTCGATAACGGTGACATCAGCGCCGTTCTCCGACATCACGACGATCTCCTTGCCCCGGTAGTCAAGATTTTTGTTTCCTTCGCCGGCATAAGTTCCATCGGCGACGAGAACAGTTTCCCCATCGATTGCGTAATCGATTCCCTCTTGAATCGTGGGAAAATCGCCGGGAACGCGAATTACCTCGGACAGTCGTATTTCAAGCATCACGGGAACCGATATCGAAGGCTGCAGGGGATCGTTGCTGAGAACCGTTACGGTATCTTCGTACGTTCCTATCTCTAAACCGGCAATGTCGAACAGAAGGATGACCTGTGCGACGGATCCGGGAGCGAGAATTCCCTCGAGTTCCCCGTCCAGCATCAGCCAGGATTCGCTCCCGGGATTTACCGAATATTCGAGTTCTTCCGTTCCTCTGCTGTACACCCATAAGGTATCATCCTCGACCTGTTCCCCTATACGCACAAAAACAGAAAATGACTTCGGGTCTATATATATGCTGGGTCCTTCTACCTCAACCTCGTCCGATCCTATCTCGAAACCGTACCCCATCGGGCGCGGATCGCCATCGATATCCTCATAGACGCCCGCATCCGTCCCTGCATCGATACAGGGTGAATCGAACGCCAGGTGGAAATCATTCCCGGGATCGACGAAGTGGGGATCAGCGTCGATGTTGCCCTCGCCTTCCCAGTCGCCCTGTATATCTGAGTATGTGATTACCGGAGTTCCCGAGTCAGAGTACACCTCGTCGGGTGAGTCGAGCCAGAATATACAGTTTGTGATGACCGGGGAGGAATCCGAGTTGCAATAGATCCCGCCGCCAGGTTCATAAGCTGAATTCTCTGAGATCGTGCAATTCGTGATGGTCGGGAAGGAATAGGAACAATAGATCCCGCCGCCGCCGTCCGAAACACTCCTATTCCCTGTGATGGTACAATTCGAGATGGTTGGGGAGGAATCACCAATATAGATCCCACCTCCGCCAAAGTCAGTTGAGTTTCTCGATATGTTGCAGTTCGAGATGGTCGGGGAGGAAGAGTCGTCGCATAATATCCCGCCACCTGTGCCGGCATTTCCACCTGTTATGAAAAACCCGTCCATCTTGGAATCGGAGCTTTCACCACTGTGAAAGTGAAATCCCCTCCCAACCCCTTCACAATCAATCACGGTCGCATCAGCGCCGTTCTCCGACATCACTACGATCGCCTTGCCCCCGTAGTCGAGGTTTTTGTTTCCGTCTCCGGTATAGGTTCCGTCGGCGACGAGAACGGTCTCACCATCGATTACGTAATCGATCCCCTCCTGAATCGTGGGAAAATCACCGGGAACGCGAATTATCCCGAATGGCAGTATTGCAAGCGTCACGGGAACCGATATCGAAGGCTGCAGGGAGTCATTGCTGAGAACCGATATGGTATCCTCGTATGTACCTATCTCCAATTCGGCAACGTCGAACTGAAGGATGATCTGTGCGATGTCCCTGGGCATTAGAACTCCCTCGAGCTCCCCATCAAGGGACAACCAGGATTCACTCCCCGGGATCACCGAATATTCGAGGTCTTCCGATCCGATGCTGTACACTACCAAGGTTTCAACCTCTGCCTGTTCCCCGTAATGCACAGCAACATTAAATGATTCCGGGCGCAAATGTATCCTTGGACCTTCAAAATACATTGCCTCATCCGACCCTATATCGAAACCGGATCCCATTGGGCGCGGATCGCCGTCAATATCTTCGTATACACCGGCATCTGTTCCTGTATCGATGCAAGGTGACCCTGACTGCAGGTGGAAATCATCATTCCCGGGATCGACGAAGCAAGGATCGGCGTCGATGTTGCCTTCGCCTTCCCAGCCGCCCTGAACGTCTGAGTACGTGATTACCGGATTTCCCCCGGAAAGCCACACTTCGTCGGGCATATCCCCCCAAAATATGCAGTTCGTGATGATCGGGGAGCAGTAGCCATAGCAATAGATCCCGCCGCCTGCACCAGTATAGCCGGAAGCCAAATTCCCGGATATCGTGCAGTTCGTGATGGTCAGGGAAGATTGATTGCGACAATAGATCCCGCCGCCATCGTCTGAAGCCGTATTCCCGGTTATTGCGCAGTTCGAGATGGTTGGAGAGGAGGAACCTAGACACCAGATCCCGCCGCCGTCGTATACTGCCGTATTCCCGGTTATCTCGCAGTTTGTGATGGTCGGGGAAGATTGCTTTTTACAATAGATCCCGCCGCCTGAGTATTTAGTAGCGGTATTCCCTGTTATCGTGCAGTTCGAGATGGTTGGAGAGGCGGTATGGCAATAAATTCCACCACCGTTATCACTTACTCTACCGTTACAGATTGTGAATCCATCCAGCCTGGAAAAAGAGTCCTCGCCACTGCTGAAGTAAAATCCCCTGCCATCGTTTTCGCAGTCAATGACGGTAACATCAGCGCCGTTCTCCGACAGAACGGTTATGGCCCGGCCGCCATAATCGAGGTCCTTGTTCCCGTCGCCTGTGTACGTGCCGTCGGCCACCAGCACCGTGTCGCCATCGATGGAAGCATCGATACCTGCCTGGATGGTCGGCTGTTCGGATGGGACGCGGATCGTGACTCCGAATCCGGTGGAAGAGAGCAGCAAAACAATACAAAGGGTTGCGGCGAAGTATTTCATGATATCCCTCCGGGTGAAAGAATGATGACGTTGATACTCTTCAACCTCAATCTCGTGCATGTAAGAAACAAAATCACCTTCACGGCGACACCGCCGTGAATTCGAAATAAACTGCATCGACAAGCACGTCCCCTTCGATCCAATCAGAGAAGGCCGGGCCGTGAACCCCTGAAATTGCGAATAGAATAACGAAAGTTTGGAGAAACTGTTTAGAGCCTGCCAGGGACATAGTCTGTTCCTATTACCGGAAGACATGCTCAGGGCGGAGTATAAGGAAAGATTACTGAAAGAAAGTGTATCAGACACACGGTGGGTACGCAACGAAATAACCGGTCCGAAGAGCCGGCTATGCGGGGACGCTGTTGCGATCGGCTTTTCCCGGGGCAGCAGGATTCCACTGTCAGAATAGATCCTTTGCCTTTCAGGAGAGTCTTCGTAAAGCCATACCTGACCATGCTGGATCGCACCGCAGTCAGCCGCCCACCGGAGTATCTTCACCATGTTGTTCCTCATCCGGCAACCAGAAGAGTAGGGGGTATGAAAATTAAATTCGAATCGAGTTTGGTGATCATCGACGCTTCCCCTCGGGCGCGGGTAGAAATTGAACTGTCATCACCCGATCCGAGTGAGGTCGTCATGAACCTGCGGAGCGAGATCCTCAAGGCGTACGGGGGCTATCCGTGGTGGGTCACCTTTGCCGGGGGGGCTGGGCGCCGTGCTCTTTTTCTTCGGCGTGCTCGGCTGCCTGCTCCATCGTCTGCCCGCGAAGCTCGAAACGGACAGAAAAAGCTGTTATAATTGACAGCATAATCGCCATGTGAAACAGGATGAGGTTACACCAGCCAGCCAAGACCCGGCAAAATGAGAAAGTCGAAAATCATAGCCCTTTGTTTACCGAGCCTTCTGCTGTTCGCGCTTCAGACTCCGCTGTTTTCAAGAACCATAACGGTGGATTGTTACGGCGGGGGAGAATTCGTCTCGATTCAGGAAGGTGTGGATGCGGCGGTTGACGGCGATTCCGTCCTCGTCTTTGAGGGGACCTACTTTGAAAGGCTGGATTTTCTCGGAAAATCTATAACGGTTACAAGCCGAAACGGACCGGCCGCCACGTTGATCGATGCCGGGTTCAGACCCGGGAACATCGTTATTTTATATTCAGAGCCGTCCGCGGAGCCGGTGCTGGACGGCTTTACCATTCAAAACAGCCAGCTCGGCATCAGTGTTTCCGGGCCAGCTGTTATCACCAATAATATTGTGCAGGGCATTTTGGATGGAGCCGCGATATGGCTCACCGCCCCCTTTGAAGAAGAGATAATTGTCTCCGGCAATTCTTTCACGGATAACGACGGCTGGTGCACGCTGCTCTGCAACTGGGCGTATCCTCTGGTGATCAACAATACCTTCACTCGGAATGTCGCTCAATACGGTGTTTTGTGGATCACCTTCGGCGACGGATTTCCAGGGGGATGCCAGGAAACCGGGATAAATCCCGCAAACACCGGTCACACAGCTTTTTTTCTGAACAATATCGTGTATAACAACTCCGCCGATGCATTCCGGGTTTATGATTTATTTTATGCGATAGTGGTAATCGCCAACAACGCGATATCGTTCAATTCAGACAACGGGATAGTTTGCGACGCTTCTCAAGATGTTCGCCTGATTCAAAACACCATCTATCAAAACGGATCCCACGGTATCCATGCGACAGGATTCCGTGAGCGGATTGAAAACAACATCGTTTGTTCGAATTACGGATACGGACTGGTGAACTGCACGGACGCTTCTCATAATAATGTCTGGCAAAACGTAAGCGGCGACTATCTCGGCTGCTCCAGCGGTCCCGGCGACATTTCCGAAGATCCCCTCTTCAGGGCCCCGGCGTCCGGAGATCTCCACCTGACCCCTGAATCTCCCTGCATCGATGCCGGAAAAACGACGCTTTACGGCTTCGACATCGACGGGGATCCGCGACCGTTCGACGACAAGTTCGATATCGGCGCGGATGAGTGGGTTTCACCGCTGGGTCCTCTCCTTCGCCTGGAACAATGTAGACCGCCCGCAGGTATCAACTCCGGAGGAATTATCATCTGGGATACCGATCAGTTCATTTTCGAAGTTCTTGATAACGACGCAGGCGCGAATTCCGCGGATTCCTGGAAAGTAAAAAGAAGCAACCTTACCGGGGAATGATTGTAGAAAGAGAAGATTATGCATAGAGTAAGTGGATTATGATTCTGAAAACAACCAGGAGGATGATCATGAGTACCGCGGCAGCATTATTCAGGATGGGACTAGGCGCACTGGTCCTGCTTGCATCAGCCGGCGTCGGGGAGCCGGTTCGAGCCCAGGGGGCGCCTGATATCGTGTGGAAGGTTTCGGGCGGCTACGGCGTGGACGATGTCGCGTATGCGGCCGACGGGCAGAGGGTGGCCTCGGCCGCGAGGGACGAGGTTTTGCTCATGGATGCTGCTGACGGAAGCGCGATAGATATCTTCGCCGGTCACTCCGACGCCCTGCTGTCGGTGGATCTTTCACCAGACGGGGAGTTGATGGCGGCCGGTTACATCGTATCCGGGTATCCGCCCTCGGGGGTCATGAACCTGTGGGATATCGCCGGCCACTCGGTTCTCTATGACTGGGGAGGAGCGTACGTCGATTTCTCTCCCCGCGGCGACTATATCGCATCCGGCGGAGGCGGCAGGTACCTGTTCCTCCATTCCTGCAGCTCCGGCCAGGAGATGTGGTACGCCTACACGGGGACATATATCCTGGACGTCGCCTACTCGCCGGACGGTGATGTCATCGCAACCGCCGGCTCGGACAACGCCGTCCAGCTCTGGGACGCGGTGACCGGCGGCCACCTCAGGACCCTGACCGGGCACATGGACGACGTTAACTGTATCGCCTTTTCACCGGACGGCTACTTCATCGCCTCGGGCGCCGGAGGCTTCGACGACCCCGGCGAATCCACCGTCAGGCTGTGGCGGGTGTCCGACGGCGCGCTGCTCGAAACCATGGACGGGCACGGATACTGGGTGGACGACCTGGCCTATTCACCCGGCGGGCAGTTCATCGTTACCAGCGGACGGGACGGGCTCAACCCCATCAATGCGAAAATCAAGTTCTGGCGGGTGTCCGACGGCGAATTGAGAAGATATTACGATGCAGAAGTGAGCACGGGTGTCATGGGAATCGTATATTCGCCGGATGGCGGCCGTTTCCTGTACGGCCGCAGCGACAGCGACATCGTGCTGGCGAATAATCCGCTCGTGATGCCGGCGGCATCGATGGAGCTGCGTCCGCACGATCCTCCGCTAATCATCCCGCCCGCGGGCGGCAGCTTCGACTTCAACGGCCTTGTCGCGAATAACGAAAGCAGCCCGTTGACCCTGGATATCTGGATCAAGGTCCTCCTTCCGGACGGCTCCCCGTACGGCCCGGTTCAGGGCCCCTTGACGGTCACGCTGCCGGCGGGCGGCTCCGGGAGCCGCGATCTCACGCAAGACGTCCCGGGTGCGGCGCCCCCCGGCACCTATACATATATGGCCTGCGCGGGCATCTTCCCCGAAGACGTCTGGAGCAGCGACTCGTTCGAATTCACCAAGTCAGCCGCGGACTGACAACAGTAGAAAGGTCCGACAATGGCATCCACATCGATACGCGAAATCCTGGCGGAAGCGATCCGCGCCGAAGCCGACGGCTACCACTTCTACATGATGGCTGCGGGCTCCTCCTCCGATCCCATGGGGAAAAAGGTGTTTCAGGAACTGGCCGACGAGGAGCTCGCCCACCTCGACTATCTCAAGCTGCAGCTGGCGTCCATGGAGCAGACCGGCGCGCCTGATACGAAAGCCTCGCTCGACAGGAAACCCGCCTTCAAGGAACCGCACCCGATATTCTCCCCGGAGCTTCGCGAGCGCCTGGGGAAGGCGCACTACGAGATGAGCGCCTTATCCGTCGGAGCGCAGCTCGAGCTCGCCGCCATGCGGTTCTATACCGACGCTGCTTCCAGGGCGACCGAGCCGGTGCTGAAGGATATGTTCGAAGAGCTCGCTTCCTGGGAGAAAACCCACTACGACATGCTCCTTGGGGAAATGAAAAACCTGAGAGACGACTACTGGGCCGGCGGCGGCTTCTCCCCCTTCTGATTCCGGTTCCGCCGCCTTCCCTACCCGCTCAGCGAGAGGAGAACCGACCGGTACAATTCCGGAGCAATTGAACACGCTGATGTGTGGAAAAAGGGGCGGAGTTTGATATTATTTCCCCTCGTTACGATCGTGTTCGGCTCTTAATCCGAAAGAGAAATGTTTACTTCGCCGTAATCCCGGTAGCTGTTTATCCAGCTGCCGGTATTCGACTGCCACCTGACGTTGTAGCTGAGAGTTTTCGTTTTCAATATGGAATTTAGGCGGCCATGTCGACACAGCCCGTCGAATAGAGGAAAGAAGCGACGGCCTCCCTGACTTCGGTTCCCATGTCGCATGTCCCGGTCAGAAATATTCCCGAAGGCGTTTGATTTACGATATCGAACGTTCATGTATATCGAAAGGAACAGTCAGTTTGTAACAATCCGTGGATTCATAAAGGAGAAATTCAGCTTCCTGCGGCAAAATCGATTTTAACAACTAACCCTCCGTCTTGCCCATCCCGAATGATCTGGTGAAACCCGCGATTATGCAGCCGCCATCCGAGGTCTGACGGATCGACCGTCCTTCTTCCCTGCTGTCTCCTCCGTAAGTTTTCGTCCACAATGTATCAGGTGAGCAAACACCGGGGCTGTAATTACCGATGCCAACAGTATCAACGTGAAATATTTCCCGGGAATCTCCTCGAAATACTTGATTTCCCTAATCCCGACGCCTGTCTATTGTGCATATTGATCAGTTATAGCAAATGATCATGCGGCTTGCCCATTCAATATAGAATCAACGAGATTTTGAATTAATGGAAATGGTGAGGGGCGTTCCCGCCGAGAATGTTACCTTTTCCGATTCGTCGGGCGATTCGTCGGGCGATTCGTCGATAATGACGCGGAAAACTCGTTGGACGGCACGTCGAAGGTCGCCGCGACGCTCGTTCCGGTGAACTCGGCGGCGGTCTCGGCGGCTTCTGCTCTCCGTATCTCGGTCGCCACGGCAGCTGGAGCGGCCTGGGCGGAGAGCTCGGCGGGGGCGGAAAACGGGTGGGTTCGCCTGGAGCTCCCCGGCGGAGACGTGTCCGCGACCCTTCTGGTGGTCGATCGCGATCTCTGATATATATCCTGCCCGGTGAAAAAGCGGGAAAGCCGGTGCGAAACGGCCGGCCCGTCTTCAACGGAATACCGGGCGCACGGCGCACGGCGCACGACGCTCAT
>CAYMWF010000015.1:8614-26185 GCA_964394085.1 uncultured Gemmatimonadota bacterium
CGGCTCGGGCACGAGGTTCGGCTCGGGCACGAGGTTCGGCTCGGGCACGAGGTTCGGCTCGGGAGTCGGTTCCAGGCGGGCCGCTGCATGGAACCCGTCGCTGGAATAATCGATATGAACGGTTCCTTTTGCCGTGTGGATGAACCCTTTTACCCGGTAGAGGCTGTCTTCGAAACGGCCGATTATCCGCTCCAGTTCACGGGGATCGATGACACGCTCGATGCGGATTGAAAAGCTGTGGTACCCGGGGTCGGCGCATGTCGCATATTCCCCCTCCGGAGCGGAGGAAACCTTCTTTGCGAAGGGGTCGATGTCGGTTTCGCAGCAGACCGTTCGTATAAGCCGGGCTGAAGGATTTATTTCAGCCAGCGCTGTTTCCGTCTGTTCGATTTCTCCTTCGCTGAACAGGTCGGTTTTATTTACGAGGACAATCTGGGCCGACTCCGCCTGTGCGCGGATGTTCGGCAGTGTTTCGAGGAGCTTTGTGAAGCTGCCCGGAGATACGACGGAAACGATGGAGGAGATGAAATACCTGCTGTCGAGCCCCGTTTCAGAGAGAAGCGTGCAGATAACTCCCGGATCCGCTGTGCCGCTCGCTTCTATCAGGATGCCCTCCGCCCCCGATCCGGATTCGAGCCCGGCGGATGATTCGGGATTCCGAAGGACATTTACGAATTCCGTAACCTTGCAGCGGCAGAAGATGCTTCCGCCGGCAACGACGGAGACTCCGCCCCTCCCGGTCTCGATCAAGGTTCCGTCAACATTCACCTCCGAGAATTCGTTGATGAGATAAACGATGCGCCTGCTGCGAAAACGAGCGGCAAGCTGTTGGAGAAAAGTGGTCTTTCCCGCGCCGAGAAACCCTGTAACGAGACATACCGGTATCATTAGCCGCCGCCCCTGGCTTCCATCCTTTATCATTAGCCGCCGCCCCTGGCTTCCATCCTTTATCATTAGCCGCCGCCCCTGGCTCTCACCCTTTCCCGGATCGCCGCCTCCAGGGTTTTCCTGTCGGGTATGATCGATGAGAAGACCGCCTCTCCGCCGATGCAGATCGTGGGGATATTCTTCACATCCAGCTTCACCATGACGCCAAGCCCTTTCCTCGTGGATATCCTGTGCTCCTTCACGATGACCGGTTCGCTCAAGGCTTTCGCCGCCGCGTGCACGGCGTCCATCATGTATTTGCAAGGGGCGCATGAAGAGGAATCGAGAGTGATCACATCGATGATTAGGTTCGGCTCGCTGTCGTAATCCGGCAGTTCGACGGCCTCTCCCGCAGCGGATTTCGCGACTATCGTCCTTTTGGCGATTTCCCTGCTGTAGCCGTCGTGCACCATTTCCGCGACGGCCTGCAGGTTCTTCTCGGGCACGCCGTAAGGCAGGTCGCAGCCCGGCGCGAGAATGAATCCGCATTCTCCTCCGATATCGATGCACCTTATGGCTTCGAGGCGGCAGTCGTCCTCGTCCCCGAAAAGGAGGACCGAAGTAAGCTTCATGTTGCCTCCGAAGCTCCTCCCCGTGCCGCGCGTTACATCCCGAACGAAATCGAGCGGCACATTCTCGTCGATCGAAAGGTTGTCGCACCGCGTTCCGCTCATGGCTTCCATGTTCCGGGATGCGTCCCCGCACACGAAAAGGCTCGACAACCCGCCCAGGTTCCGAATGTGGTCGAAGATGTCGTTCACCTGCGGCGCTACGAAATCACCGAAATGCCCGGGGCTGATCTGGCTCGTCATGGGGTCGACGACGGCGATGACATCCGCCCCGTTCTCCAGGTAGATCTGAGCAGCCTTTTTTCCGACCGCCGCACAGAAGCCGACCACTGCCTTAACATAATCGGGATGATCGAACATTTTCAGGAAAATGCCTGTTCCCATGAGATGGAGAGCCAGGGTGAACGGACCGCACAGAAGACCGTAAAACGCAACTGTGTCTCCGTGCAGCTCTTTGGCTTTCCTGAGGGTTTCGATAATAACGGGAAAGCGGCCTTTACCCGCGTCGAACACCGGAAGGTCCGCCAGGCCGGCCCCCGATTCGAGAGGATGCGTGCAGACCGAAGGGGGATTTTCATCCGCCCAGGCGAGCTCGCAGCCCAGCACCTCCGCTTCGAGCTGCAAGTCGAACGCTACAGGAAGCCCGTCCGGACGATACAGTTCCACGGCCCTCGAAAGACCTTGAATCATCAGGTCGGCGGACTGCAGGTATTCCGTCGCCGGTTTCCCTGTGAGTTTTCCGCCGTGAACCCCGACGAATGGAACCCATGCAGGTCTTTCAGTCAGCTCGTTCCTGACAGCCTTGAGAAGAATTTCCTTGCCGCTCATTTCCCGTTCCCGGTTTGAAGTGTGTCCGATGTCTCAACCTGAACCGGCGGTTCCGCGTCCAGGAGTCAGGATTTTAACGAATGCTTTCATGTCGAAGCGATTTCAGGTTTAACTTCTCCCGGCCTGTTTGTCTATCAAGCATTCCCAATCGAAGGCCTTTTTCGATGATGGATGTGTGAATATACCCTTCGTTTCCTGGGGATATACCCTTCGTCTCCTGGGGATATACCCTTCGTCTCCCGGGGAGTTTTCTGAAAGGATGCATCAACTGTTTTCCTGCCGGCACTATCGGAGAAGTGCCGTTAATCTCGACGTATCAAGGGTTTCTGCCCCTGACAGCTCCCGGATACGGATAAAATCCCGCACCACTTTCGGCTGTTCAATCCGACCGCTCCGGAGTTGCTCAATAAACCAGGTGCTGCCGCCCCAACAGGTTTACATAATATTTCTTCACACGAAGAAACGGACCGATTCCAAGAGAAACAAAGGTCCTTTTTCGATGAAGCAGGCCTCATCAACCCACGCAGGTTTACATAATATTTCTTCACGTGAGGAAAGGACATCGGATTTCAGGTTATCTCCATATTACATGAAACAGTGCAACCCTTAGCCCTCTGTCCGGGTATATCCGGAGCCGGGTTTCGAAAAGCTCTGCGTCCCGGGAATTTCGGTCGTCGATGTTCTCGGCCTTGAAGGAGCGTTTCCGGCGATTTATACTCATCTCGGGCCGGGTGGTCCAGTCACCGGCCCGATCAGAAGAATGTCATCGTGTTTGAACATTTTCACCGGGAGTAAAACCATGGGAATCAAGGATATCGCCTGGCGCACGTCGAAATGGAAGATCATGAAGAACCACCTCGGCTACAGCGACGAGGAGATGAAACTCTTCAGGGAAAATCCGAAAAACGCCGATGTGCTCGAAAAAGTGCCGGAGCTCATGAGTAAGACCATCATTGTCGAGGTGGTAGAATCGCACGGGTGCAACAGCCAGCATGCGGTTGGCGATAAATTCTACTTCGACGGCGCGGGCAACCTCCTCACGAAGCTCTGTCCGAAAAAAGTCTGCGTCTACGCCCTGCACGCCGCGACCGGCCTGATCTTCACCTCGAACGAACTGCTCTATGCCGGCGTGGACCCGAACGAAATGAGGTTCAAACGAACCGGCTGCTTCGACGTCGGGGTCGAGTGCGGCGGCTGGGGGCGGATAGTTCTCGAGCTGCGGGTGGTGGACCGGGAGGAAATCCGCGAGGTAAAATCTTAATCTCGACGGGCCGACGGCCCGGTTCCTCAGCCGGACCGGCTTTAATAATATGACTATGCAGGAATGATGGTATTTCTACCCACACTGCCGGGAAGAAGAAAACTTCCCCGGTTTCAGAGGCTTCTCCTTACCGGCACCGCCCTCTGTGTAACTGCGGCCCTCGCCGCCGCCGATGCCGCAGTCTCCGCCCCCGATGCAGCCGCAACCTTGATCGCCGCTGCCGGCGCGACCTTTGTCGGTGCTGCCTCGATCTCCGCCCCCGATGCAACCGCAACCTTGACCGCCGGTGCCGGCGCGATCTTTGTCGGTGCTGCAGCGACCTCGACCCCCGATGCAGCCGCGACCACCGCCGCCGCTCCTGCCACACCCTCCGCCGCCGATGCCGCGCTCACCTGGGAGGAGCTCGAACGGCAGGGCGCTTCCCTCGCCGCCATCGAAATCGATATCCACGATGTATTCGAATTGTCGAACCCGGAGGAGCGGCACTGGTTCGGCTTCCTGGCGAACGCCCTCCACTTGAAAACCCGGGAATCGACCGTTGCCGATGAGCTCCTCTTCGCGACCGGGGTTCCCGTGCGCGCCCGCGCCGTCCGGGAAACCGAGCGGAACCTCCGCTCCTTCCCCTTCGTGAGGGACGCGGTCATCCTGCCGGTGATGCAGAACGGCTCCTGCGCAGCGAAGGTGGAGGTTCATGACGCCTGGAGTCTGAAGAGCTCCCTCCGGTTCGGCCGCCTCGGCGGAGCGTCAGAGTGGGCGGTCTCCGTCGACGAGGTGAACCTTCTCGGACTCGGGGTGCACGTCCGCGGAGGATGGGAAGAGACCGTGGAGCGGTCCCGCTGCCTTCTCGGGTACCGTGATCCGAGGTTCTTCGGAACCCGCTGGGATATCGATACGCTGTATGAAGAGCTGTCCGACGGACGGCAGCGAAACGTCTCCCTGACGCGCCCTTTCTACTCCCTCGAAACCGCCTGGTCGGGCTGGCTCGCCTTCTCCGAACGCGATGCGAACAGCTCCTTTTTCGAAGACGAATCGAAGGTTTTCCTTTACCCCGTTTCGACCCGGAATTTCCGGTGCGGGGGTTCTAAGGCCGTCTCTGTTCAGGCCGGCACCGCCCTGCGGCTCGGCGCCGGGTACCTGGCGACCAGGACACGGTACGGCGCCAGGATCGATTTCGGAGAGCCGCGACCGGTCGGCTCCGCGCCGGAAGACAGGGATCTGCACGGCCTGCTCCTCACCGCCGGCATCTGCCAGGACAGGTTCGAGGTGTTCAGAAACCTGTCCACAGTCGGCAGGTCGGAGGACGTCAACCTGGGATGGGAAGCGGAAGCGGCCGCGGGTATCCTGGCGCCGTATCGCGAGCTCGACCCGGCCGCCTGGATCGGCGAACTCCAGGCGGAGAAGAACTGGCTTCCCGCACCCGGTCTCCTTGCCGGGCTCCGGGTGGCGGCAGAGACCCTCCACGGGCGTGACGGATGGCGGGATGCCGCTGCCCGGGCCCGGGGCACCCTCTACTGCACGGGCTTGAGGAACCGGGTAATTGCGGCGACATGCGCCTTCGATCAGATCACGGCCTGCACCCCGGAGCGATGGCTCACGGTTGGAGCGTCCGACGGGCTCAGGGGGTACGGAAATCACCTTCTCACCGGGGATCGGCGATGGATCGTCCAGGTGGAAGACCGCTCCTTCACGGATATCCGGCTCTGGGGGCTCGTGCAGCTCGGAGGGATTCTCTATCTCGACGCCGGCGCCCTGCGAATGATCGACTCCGGCCGCTGGAGCCGTTTATTCGCCGATATCGGCGCGGGTCTGCGTCTCGGCAACCTGAAAAGCTCCGCCGGACGCGTGATACTCTGCACGGTTGCAGCACCGCTTCTCAAGGAAGCCGGCGACGCCCCCTACCGGCTGTTCATCGGAACAGAAGTCAGCTTCTGACGCCGGGCGGGCGGCTCCCCCTGCCAGCTGTTCACAGGCCCGGAGTCAGCTCCTGACACTGGGTGACGCTCCCTACCGGCTTTCATCAGGACCGAAGCAAGTTTCCGACGCCGTGTGACGCCTCTTACCTGCGATTTATAAGCGCCGGAGTCAGTTTGTGACGCCTGCTCGCGTTCGGAGTCGAAGTCAGAGCTGCTTAAGGCCGTGGAGGATACCGCCGCAAACAAACACGGCTGATACGATCACCGCGCCGAATTTCCATGTGAAGTTCTTTTCCTTCTGAATCCGGGCCAGAAAAGTGAAGTAAAGCACGAAATATGCCGCCGAGCTGGCGAATTCGGACAGTTCGTACGAGGTTTTTCCGGTCAGGACTCCGGTAACGCGAAATACCACGCCGGTGAGCAGCACCACGATGAAACCCGAGATCAGGGGGAGCGTGGGAACCGGAATCATCAACGCTTCGGAACGCTCTTTCAGAGCGGGTCGGTACCTGGCGGCAAGCGGCAGAAGGATGAAGTGGGAAACCAGGACGAACCCGCCGACCCTGGAAAAGAGATCCCGGCTGAGATTCATATCCAGCACCGACAGGTTGTGAATGTTCATTTCATTCTGAAGGTTATGCGCTTTGAAAAAGCCGAGGGTGTCGAAGGAGAAGATTCTCTGGCCGAAGCTTATCTCTTCAAGAGCCCAGAAGATGAAACCGAGAATCAGCAACCACGGAACCACTTTCGCGCTCCTTGTTTCAGAGCGTCTCACCAGGTTTGCGGCCAGTACCGTTGAACTGACAAGGAACAGGACAGTGCAGTTTTCTATAAAGCGATCCTCCCTGTGAAGCAAAAGGAAGAACTCGCTGTCGACGAAAAAAATCAGGAAGTAAAACGGCAGCAATATGAAAAATATGTATGCCATGGGAAGAAGTTCTTCTCCTTTTCCCGTGGTGCTACTGGAGAGTGAGTTCCAAGTTAAAACGATTCTTGAACAATTATTCTTTCGTTCAGCCTTTCGTCGGTATATTCCCGAAGTACGACCCGGATCCGTCGGCAATCAAAACAGGCGCAGCCGCCGGGCGGGCCGGGCCAGGCCGGGACAAAGTCTTTAACCGCCGGGCCAGGCCGGGCCGGGCCGGGCCGGGACAAAGACTTTAACCGCGGGGCCGGTTCGAGTCAAGAACGGGGACGCCATCCCATAACGGGAGGATCTGCAGCCCCTGGGGACACCAAACCGGGGGGAACTGGAGTCCCTGGGCACACCAAACCGGGGGGAACTGGAGTCCCTGGGCACACCAAACCGGGGGGATCTGCACTCCCGTCACCAACAGGCTGCGTGCCGAAAGCCTTCTGAACATAACGTCACGAGGGGGAAATTTTGGGCGGCCGCGCCGGATGCAGGGCCGGAAAAGAGCGGCGGCCGCGCCGGGAGCGGGGCCGGACAGCGACCGCCTGCTTGAGAAAGCAGATTAAAGTTCGTCGTTACGAGTGCCCCTGTTCGACCGATCATAACGGCGAACCTTGAATACGCTGTTCTGTTCGGGGTTGGGATAGAGGTTGAGGTATTCCCAGGCGGTTTCTCCCGCCGGGGTCACCTCGAGGAAGCGCCCGGACGGACCGTCGCAGATCAGGGTATTCCCGTTCCGCAGCCTCTGGGTTCCGGATATCCTGTCGGCGAAGAGAGATTCGGGGGGATCGGCGGTATAGGTCCAGACGGGTTCTTCCGGGCCGAACGCTCCGCCGGGCTCGAGGTAATATGTGCCGTATTCGTCGACGGGCGGGATGATTTCGTCGATGGAGGAATAGTCCCCCTCGGGCCGGCCGACGCCGTTGTTGAAAACGATGATATCGCCCTCTCCGGGGCGTCCCTTTTCCACCCACTGGGCATCGTGCTGGCCGTAGAACTTCCGGTCTTCGCTCCCGCCCGCTCGATATGACATCGGATTCCCCCAGCGGTACAGGATGTCGCCGCCCATGCCGCTCGCGCCGCCCTCGTGGCCGGCGGCCTCCTCCGTAGTGGTGCTGTGATCGATGATCCAGATTTCATGGAGGGCGCGGCTGCTGATCAGGATCTGGTCCAGCTCTTCGTTATAATCGACGGAATTCGCGTGCGCCCAGTCGTCCGTCCGCCTCTGTGGAAAATTGAGATCGACCAGCTCGGGGTGAGCCGCCACGTCGCCATAGTTGTCCTTGGACGAATCGAAGTCCTGGATCAGGTGATCCCAGAGACGCCACATCCAGACGATCTCGCCGCCGGAGCTCCCGTCCGGACGCACTTCCAGGATGTATTCAGTCGTGATATGAGTTCCGCGGATCAGCGCCGGATCCCGCCCGGCGGCCACGGCTTCCGCCCGTGTCTTGTATTCCCACATGAGTATCAGCACGTTGCCGTTCGGCATCGGTTCTATATCGTGGTGCTGCAGGGTGTCGCCGCCGGAGCATACATACTCCCAGAGGAGAGTGCTGTCCCACGCGATCCGCTGGACGCCGCCTCCCGCGCCGCCGCCGCCCTCCGCGACCCGGGCGGTTCGAAGGATGCTGCCGTCGCCCAGCAGGTAGACCGCCTGTCCCGGTTCATACGAGCTCGACCACGAGTGAACGACATCGCCTTCTATATCGATGAGGTAGGTTTCCGTAGAACTGGTGGGAGAGAAGAGTGTATAACCGGCCGGATCCGGATCAAGGGGATAGGGTGCGACCAGGAGCGAGAGAATAAGCAGGGGTATCACAGTGACCTCCACGTGAATCGAGCCGGGTGCGGCTCGCGGTGATTGTCCGGAATTCCATCTTTAAACCGGACCGTAACAGGGGGGGGACCGCTCCAGGCGCGCGCCGGTTCCGCAGGGAAGCCGGGCGGAGGGCGCGCGCATGTGGACAGGTCCGATAATGCTCACCGCAATGATCGTGCCCCCTCTGACTGTAACCTCCGTTCAGGATGGGCGGAGAACATTTTCCCCGGGAAAGGGCGCTGATTTCAGGAGATTTCAGCCGATCCGGCTTCGAAAACGGCGGATCCGAGGGGAATTCAAGCGGCCCGGTTTCGAAAACGGCGGCTTGAATGCCGGCGGCGGGTGGAATCAGGCCGAAAAAATCGAAGCCTGCCCCGCCATCGCCGGGCAGGCTGGCGAAAATCCGTACGACGAGGTGCAGCCTCGTACGGCGCTGTACACCCGGTCGAGCCGGATGGAGCCCCGGATCAGAACAGTGGAGCGGTTCACCCGGAGATCGCCGGTGTCGACGATCGGCCGGACAGATGATTTCGCCAGGACCGCGGACGCCGCCGCCACAGCAGGTCACCGCAGAGGTTGCCGCAGCTGCCGGGCCGGATAGATAGATCCTGCTGAAACGGACCTTTACCGCAGTGTCACGAATCCGCCGGGCAGGTGATCTCGCCGGTTACCGCAGAGGCAGCCGCCACTGCCGGGCCCGACAGGTAGACCTTGCTGTCGATGTGGCCGTTTCTGCCGACGAAGTTGCGGTTGGTCGTATAAAGGCCGATCTCCCCGGCCGCGAGCACGCCCATGTGGCCGCCGATGCACGGGCCGCAGGTGGGCGGGCAGATCGTGGCGCCCGCCGAAACGAGCGTGTCGACCAGGTTCTCGGCGAGCATTTCCGAGAGCACCTTCTGGCTGCCGGGCAGGATCAGGAGCCGCACCGACGGGTGGACCTTCTCTCCCCCGAGAACCTCCACGGTGGTTCGGAAATCCTCTATCCTTCCGTTGGTGCAGGAGCCGATGACCACCTGGTCGACGCCGGTCCCGGCGGCTTCGGCGGCGGGTTTTACCAGGGACGGGAGGTAGGGTTCGGCCACCAGGGGCGGGATGGCGGCCGCGTCGTAGCGGCGCCTCTGTTCGTACTCGGCGTCAGGGTCGGGGACGGGAGCGTTCTTCCGCTCCTCCGGGCCGAGACCGAGGTAGTCGAAGGTGGTCTCGTCCGCCGGGATGAGACCGGTTTTGGCGCCCGCCTCGATCGCCATGTTGCACATGGCCAGCCTGTCGGCCATACACAAGGCGTCGATCGCCGCGCCGCCGATCTCGAGGGCCCTGTAAACGGCGCCGTCAACGCCGAGGTCGCCGATGGCGTGGAGGATCAGGTCTTTTCCTCCGACGTACCGGCCCGGCTCGCCCTCGAACTCGAGGCGGATCGTCGGCGGAACCTTGAACCAGCTCTCGCCCAGAGCCCAGGCCGCCGAAAGATCCGTGCTGCCGACGCCGGTTGAAAACGCGCCCAGGGCGCCGTACGTGCAGGTATGGGAATCGGCTCCTACGACCAGGTCTCCCGGCTTGACCAGCCCCTCCTCGGGAACGACGATGTGGCACACGCCCGAGAAGCCGACCTCGTAGTAATGCTCGATCCCCTGCTCCTGCGCGAAGCGGCGCATGGTGGCGGAGAGCTCGGCGGCGGCTATATCCTTGGCGGGCACGAAATGATCGTTCACGAGAGCGATTTTCGACGGGTCGAAAACCTTGCCTGCGCCCATCTCCCTGAAAACTTTCACCGAAAGGGGAGTCGTAACGTCGGTGGACATGACCAGGTCGAGCCGGGCGAAGACGATTTCGCCGGGGCGGACGGCCTCGCGACCGGATCGATCGGCAAGGATTTTCTCGGCCAGGGTCATCGGTCTGTGCTCAGGCATCGTTTCTCCTTTATCTCTTCTCTTCGTCGCCCGGAGCTGCGTTCAACGGCCGGGTTACCGTCTTCCGGGCTTCCGCCTTTTTCTCACATGGTAAAAATCCCCGCTTCACCGAGGCGTCCGTCCCGCCGGGATTCTATCGCTGCTACCGCGATTTTCTCCACGTGGGGAAAATTGTCGCTTGCCTCGCGATTCTTTCTCGATTCCCGGCAACCTTCATCGGCCCGGTAAACGGAGCAGGAACCGGTAACCCAAGCTGGAACCGGTGGCCGGAACCCGGACGGTGACCGATGCCGAAAATGGTAGCCGGAACCCGGATGGTGACCGGAACCGGGATTTCTCCACGTGGGGAAAATCGCAATGAGTCCGGGCCGCTCTTTCCGTGAACCGGGAATACCTGACGTCGACATACCCCCCTCGGGACTCTTCTATAATCTGCACCCGACTGCAGTCGATTCATCTTTTTCGGCTGCCGGACCGCCAGGCCGCCCCTCCGGCAACGGAGCCGGTAGCACGGAGGCGGAACCGGCGACGCAACGACGAAACCGGCTGCTCGACGGTGATACCGGCGACGCGACCCGGGCGGATCCTGCGGAACCGGCGACGAAACGACGAAACCGGCTGCTCGACGGTGATACCGGCGACGAAACCGGCGACGCGACCCGGGCGGATCCTGCGGAACCGGACGGCCGATGCCGGCTTCGCAAACATGCAACCGGTCCCCGACCGACCACTACCCTTTCAGCATCGAGACGAGGTCCGCGGCTACTCCGTCGCCCACTTCTTTCGTGCCGAGGTTTCCGCCCAGGTCACGGGTGGTCCTGTCTTCGTTGATGGCGTTCTTCACCGCCTTTTCGACGCATGCTCCCTCCTCTGGGAAACCGAGATGCTCGAGCATCAACTGCAGGGTCAGGATGGCGGCGAGCGGATTCGCCACGTTCATTCCGTGATATTTCGGAGCGGATCCGTGAACGGGTTCGAACATCGAAGTGATGCCGGGATGGACGTTCGCCGACGCGGCCAGCCCCATCCCTCCCTGGATCTGAGCGCCCAGGTCGGTCACGATGTCGCCGAACATGTTCGAGGTGACTATGGCGTCGAACTGCTCGGGAAGTTTCACCATCTGCATGGTCAGGGCGTCGATGTAGAGGTGCTGCTGTTCGATGTTCGGGAACTCACTCCCCACCTCCTCGAAAACCCTGTCCCAGAGGTCGCCCTCGAACCGCATCGCGTTGCTCTTGTTGCTCATCACCAGCTTTCCGAGCCGGTTCGCCTCCACGTATTCGAAGGCGTGACGGATGATCCGCTCCACGCCTTTCCTCGTGTTCAGGCTTTCCTGGATCGCCACCTCGTCGGGGGTTCCTTCCTTGAAATTGCCGCCCATCCCGACGTAGATGCCCTCGGTGTTCTCGCGGAAAACGACGAAGTTCACATCCTCAGGACCCTTATCCCTGAGAGGACACAATCTCTCGTCGAGAAGCTTCACCGGCCTGAAATTGATATAGAGGTCGAGCTTGAACCGGAGTCCGAGGAGGATATCCTTCGCGTGGGCCATGTCAGGAACGCGCGGGTCGCCCAGGGCGCCGAGGTAGATGGCGTCGAAATTTTCCCTGAAATCGGCGACGGCTTCGTCCGGCAGGGTCACCCCGGTTTCGAGGTATTTGTCCGCGCCGTAGTCGAATTCCTCCAGGTCGAGAGAAACGCCGGTGTGTTTATTGAGCACGTCGATAAGCTTGAGAACTTCTACAGTGACGTCGATTCCTATCCCGTCACCGGGAATAACCGCTATCCTGGGCATTATTCGTCCTTTCTTCCGGTGCGTCCGGCTTTTTCTTTCAAATCACTTGTGCGTTCTTTCGCGATGTCGAGCAGGAAGGCGACTTCGGCATCCGACATGCCGGAGAACCGTCCCTGGAGCGACAGATATTCGGAAATAAGGTCGGCGTCGGGCTCCTTCGCCCGGGAGATGGTGTAGTCCCTGCCTCCCTCCGCCTCGTAGAGCGGAAACAGGCCCGACTCCACCGCCAGTCTCGAAATCCTGATCGTCGATTCGGCGGGGAACTTATGACCTGGAGGGCAGGGCGCCAGTATATGGATGAACCTGAACCCGGTCATGCCGCGCGCCTTTTCGAATTTTCGCACGAGATCGTCGGGGAAGGCGGGAGTCGCCGTAGCGAGGTATGGGATACGGTGGGCCGCCAGTATGGCGCCGATATCCTTTTTTATCGTCATGCCGCCGGCGCCTCGCAGGGTCGTGGTGGTGCTCGCCCCGGTGGGGGTCGCCGAGCTCTGCTGGACGCCGGTGTTCATGTAGGCTTCGTTATCGTAGCATACGTAGAGGAAATCGTCGTTTCTCACGGCGGAAGCGGACAGGGCCTGGAAGCCTATGTCGAAGGTGGCGCCGTCCCCGGCCCAGGCCACCACGGTGGTATGCTCGTTTCCCCGGGCGGTGAGCGACGCCCTCACCCCGGTGGCGGTGGACGCGGCGGTTTCAAAGGCGGTATGCATCATCGGCACTCCTATGGCCGACATCGGGAAGGGGCCGTCCACTACGGCCATGCAGCACGCCGGGATAACGAAAATCGAGTCGCGCCCAAGCCCCTTCAGCGCGAGCCTGATGGCGAGGATGCCGCCGCAGCCCGGGCAGGCGAGGTGCCCCGACGAAAGGATTTCCTCCGCAGGCAGTTCAAAATGTCTGCCGCCGGGTTTTGTTCCCTGTTCAGTCTTCAACTTTCCCTCACGTTCACCCATTCGATTCCGCTCGGTGCCCTTTCAGGCTCGATCAACCGTCGCAGCACCGCCTCTGACTTCAACTTTCCCTCACGTTCACCCATTCGATTCCGCTCGGTGCCCTTTCAGGCTCGATCAACCGCCGTAATATCCCCTCGACATGGTCCGGAGTCACGTCGCGGCCGCCGAGACCGGCTACGAACCCGGTCACTTCCGGACCGCCGGAGCGAACCGAATCTGTATAAAAAGACGATTTAAGCTCCTGGGCGAATATACCGCCGTGACCGTACGAGATGTTGCGGTCGATAACGCCGATACGTTTCGCCGCAGGCAGGGCAGCCGCGATATCCCGGGCCGGGAAAGGCCTGAACAGCCGCACCCGGAGCATCCCCGCCGGGACGCCTTCCTCCCGGAGCTTGTCCACGGCGATGCGGGCGGTGCTTCCTATGGTTCCCGAAGTCAGCAGAACGAACTCTGCATCATCGCACAGGTAAGGCTCCACGGTGCCGTATCCGCGGCCGGTCATCCTCTCGAACTTCTTCCCCTCCGCGGCGAGGACGGCGACGGCTTCCTCCATCGCTTTATGCATGTTGTAGCGCGTCTCCATGAAGCTGTCGGGCGGCATCAGCCCGCCGATGGTGTGCGGCTCCTCCGGGTCGAGCCTGTAGATCGGTTCGCGGGGCGGCAGGTACCGGGCCACGTCTTCAGCGTTCGGGACCTCCACGATCTCCGATGTGTGCGAGAGGACGAAGGCGTCGAGCACCAGCATCACCGGGAGGAGCACCTGCTCGGCGATGTTGAACGACATGATCACCGTATCGAGCACCTCCTGGTTCGAGCAGCAGTAAAGCTGCAGCCAGCCCGTATCCCTCTGGGAGAGCGAATCGGATTGATCGGTGAAGATGGTCCAGGGAGGCGCCATCGCCCTGTTGATGTTCGCGAGCACTATCGGGAGCCGGCTTCCGGCGGCCCAGTGGAGCAGCTCGTGCATCAGGGCCAGCCCCTGGCTCGAAGTCGCCGTAAAAACCCGTGAGCCCGCGTTCGCGGCGCCGATGCACGTGGCGATGGCCGAATGCTCCGACTCGGAGTGGATGAACACGGCATCCATCGATCCGTCATCGCAGTAGTTCGAAAGCTCCTCGACGATCGATGTCTGCGGCGTGATCGGATACGCCGCGATCACCTCGACCCCGGAGAGTTTGACCCCCAGCGACACCGCCTGGTTTCCATCTATGACCCGCTTGTCAACCACTCGATCCCATCCCTGTTTCTTTGAGTTTCCTTATGGTGCGGCACCCCGCCCTCCGGCGATTCAATCGCCGTATCCTCGCGCTCCGCTAAACCGCGTCAAAAACTAAATCATACCGGTATAATCCGCGTCAAAAATCAAGCCACACCAGCGTGGGCTGCGTCAAACTCCGGTTCCTGTCGGAAGAATCTGTTCGTCCGACCGGTTTCAGCTGCCCGGTGACCGGAGCTGAAGCCGGTGGCCGGAGCCGGGACCGGTGACCGGACCGGTTTTTCTCCACGTGGGGAAAATCGTCTATTCCCGCTCGAGGATCAGGGCGCCGCACGGGCATTCGGCCACGCAGATCCCGCATCCTTTGCAATAGTCCAGGTTCACCCAGAAGCCTTGTCCGTCCTCGACCTTGCGGACGGCGTTGTCCGGGCAGAAGACCTGGCAGTTCCAGCATTCCGTGCACCGTCCGCAATGGAAACAGCGAGCCACCTCGCTCCCGGCCTCCACCGCTGAAAAACCGATAGCAAGTTCGTTGAAATCGGCGGCGACACCTGGCTCCGGAGCTGTTCCGGAAACCGATGTCCCGGGTCCGGGAAGACCGGCCGCCGCAGCCCGTTCGAAATACGCGGCATTCAGGTCTTCGAACCGGACGATCCGGCGGTCCGTTTTGCCTTCGGCGGCCGCTGCCGTTTCAGCGGCTGCTTCAAGAGTATTCCAGCCTTCACCCTCGAGGTACCTTTTAATGGATTCTGCGGCGGTGTTTCCTGATGCCATCGCATCGGCGACGGTCCTCGGGAATCCGGCTGCATCTCCTCCCGCGAAGACGCCCGTCCCGCCGGTGCGGGTCGCGCCGTCGACCTTCACCCGCCAGGGATCTCCGGTCAATTCGGAAGGAAGGAAGTCGAGAGCCACGGACTCGCCCACGGCCGAAACCACCAGGTCGAATTCCATTGTAAACTCGGAACCGGCAACCGGAACCGGCCGTCGCCTGCCGCTCGCGTCCGGGTCTCCCTGCTCGGTCCGGATAAGCATCATGGAGAGGGTATCAGTCTCCGCTTTTTCAACCCTGACGGGCGCGGCCTGCGTCACGAGACGGACCCCTTCCGCCTCCGCCCAGGCGATCTCCTCGATATGGGCGGGCATCTCCTCCCGGGTCCTCCTGTAAAAAATCGCGACCTCGGCGCCGAGCCTGACGAGAGAACGGGCGCAGTCGATGGCCGTATTGCCGCCGCCTATAACGACGGTTTTCGCGCCGGTGGCGACACCCGTTTCCCCGCCGGCGTTCAGTTTTTCGAGAAAACTTATACCCGCGACGACACCCGGAAGGTTTTCACCCTCCACCCTGAGCCCGGAAGAGCGACCCGCTCCGTGGGCCAGGAATACCGCGTCATAATCGGGGCCGGCGACAAGCTCTTCGAAGGGAAGGTCCCGGCCGATCCGGCATCCGGTGGTAAGCTCGATTCCCACCGCGAGCAGCGCGTCAATCTCACGGGCGAGCACATCTTTCGGTAGCCGGTAAGCCGGAATACCGTAGCGGAGCACGCCTCCCGGCTCGGGCGCCGCCTCGAAGATGGTCACTCCGTGCCCGGCCAGCCTCAGCGAATTCGCCGCGGCGAGCCCCGCCGGTCCGCTTCCGATCACGGCCACCCGCCTGCCCGTGGAAGGCGCGGCCGGCAGTTTCCAGCCCTGGTCCAGGGCCATGTCGCCAAGCCATCTTTCCACATTGTGGATCGCGAGCGGCTCGTCCCATGACCCCCTGTTGCACCCGGTTTCGCACGGATGGTAGCATACCCTGCCGCACACCGCGGGGATCGGGTTTCGCGACTTGAGGATTTCCCAGGCTTCCTTGATCTTTCCGGACGAGATCAACCTGAAATACGCTTCTATATCTACACCGGCGGGGCACTGGCTGGTGCAGGCAGGAACGTTGTCGGGCCTGAATTCCGGTCTCAGGTACCGCCAGGCGCCGGTTTTATTGAGCGCCATCGACGCCCAGGTTACCGATACTGGAGGCATCTCGCCGGCCGTAAGCTTCCACCTCGGCGTCTCGTTGCCCTCAACAAGGGAGCGCCTCACATTTTCAGGCACCGGTTCATAAGGTTTCTTCATAATTATGCGGCTATCGCTTGTCTTTATCCCGACGGTCAGGGCTCAGCGCTCGACTTTTCAGCGGCGGTCGACCGGTATCGTAACTTTATACCGCAGTGATCAACGACTCGCGCCAGGCTTTTCCGCAGTGATCAGCGGTGTCAGCAGAACCGACCCTTTTCGGAGGGTCAGGGGACCACGATGGACCGGAGCACGGTCGGATCGCCGCTCCTCAGCAGATCGAACGCGTCGTTTATGCCGTCGAGCGGGAACTTGCGCGTCACGAGTTCCGCAACCTTGATCTTTCCGGTTCGGGCCAGCTCGATGATCTTCGGGTAGTCCACCGGCCTGCAGCCCAGCGAGCCGACCACGTCCATCTCGAAATACATGATCTTGGCCGCGGGGAGGGTTACGGGTTTGTGGGTGTATCCAACAACCACGAGCCGTCCGCCCTTCCGCAGTGTGCTGAACGCGGCCGCCATGGTGTCGGGGTTGCCGATCGATTCGACCGCCACGTCGGCTCCGCCGCCCGTAAGCTTCTTGATCGTCTTGCCGAGGTTCTCGACCTCGTTCGGGTTGACCGTGGCGACGGCTCCGAGCCTCTCGGCCCACTCCAGCTTCTCTTTCTGGACGTCCACGGCGATCACCGAACCACCCACCGCCGTGGCGACCTGCACCACGTTGATGCCGACGCCGCCGCATCCGAACGCCACCACGGTGTCGCCGGGTTTCACGTTCGCCCGGTTCTTGACTGCGTGGAACGGCGTGGAGATCGCATCGGCGATGATCGACCCCTCCTCGAGCGGGATCTCGTCCGGCAGGTGGAAGGTATCCTTCGCCGGAGCGGTCACGTATTCGGCGTAGGCGCCGTCGATGTTGTTGCCGAACATGGTCATGCTGTGGCAGATGTTCTCGCGGCCGGTGCGGCAGAACTCGCACAGTCCGCAGGTGAGAACCGCCGGAAGCAGCACGCGGTCGCCTTCCGCGAAACCTTTAACCCCCTCTCCTACGGCCGCAACCGTTCCGGAGGGTTCGTGACCCAGGATCAGGGGCGGCTTCTTGAAGGTCGGCACGCCGTGGTCGATGTAGTGGAGATCGGTATGGCAGACGCCGCAGGCGGCGATCTTTATCAGGAGTTCGCCCGGACCCGCCACGGGTGTGGGCACTTCTTCTATCTTCAACGGCTGCTCGGGCCCGTGAAACATTGCGGCTTTCATATTACTCCTCCTTGGTTACTTTCGTGATCCGGACCTGCATTCCGGTCAGGATCGATACCGGGTTCGATATCGTACCCCGTCAATTCGCCAATCTCAATCGGTATCGCACAGACCCGGGCGATCCGCGCACCGTGATGCCTTATCGGACCCGGCTGCTCC
>CAYMWF010000015.1:26285-83078 GCA_964394085.1 uncultured Gemmatimonadota bacterium
TTTTTGTCACGTGACAAATCCGGGAGCCGTCGACCGGGCCTTTTTACCCGGCCGGCCGCTCCGACGACTCCGGGCGGCTTTTTTGTCACGTGACAAATCCGGGAGCCGCGGACCGGGCGGATGACAGGCCTGCGGTCGGAATGTTGTTTTTCTGCCGTTGCATCACAGTTTGCGCCCGGCGGATGCATGTTACGGTGATACGAGTCATCAGTAAGATCTTCCGGCCTACGGCCGGACCTTCAGCGGTTCCGCCAGACCGGTTTTCGCTTCTCCAGGAAGGCGTTGAGGCCTTCGTTGGCATCCTCGGTGTTCATGAGTTCGTCCAGGTAGATCCGCTCGACCCTGTCGAGGGCGGCCTCAAACCTGAGACCGAGGCTCGCGTCCACGGCTTTCTTTGTGAGAGCCAGGACCGGCGCGCTCAGGGCTGCGAGCCTGCCGGTGAATTCGGCGACTTCCTCGTCGAGCTTATCCTGCTCGAACACCTTGTTGATCAACCCGATCCGGAGCGCTTCGTCCGCCCTGATCCTGTCACCCAGGCAGAGCAGCTCCAGCGCCCTGTTCCTGCCGACGAGCTGCGTGAAGATCGGGGCCGCCACGGGCGGGAACACGCCCACCTGTATCTCGGGCTGGCCGAAGGAAGCGCGCTCCCCCGCAAGGACGATGTCGCAGAAAACCGCCAGTTCGCAGCCCCCGCCGAGGGCGGCGCCCTGGACCGCGGCCACGGTAATGAACGGCAGGCGGTTCAAAACCCTGAAAAGGCCGTGAAACACCTCGATCATTTCTTCCGCCATGTCCCCGGTATGCTCCGAAACATCCACCCCGGCCGAAAAAGCCTTGCCCTCCCCGCTGACCACCAGCGCTTTCAGGTCGGTCTCCCCGGCGATTGAATCGATAAAACCGGTCATTTCCCGCATCATCTCGATGTTGAGCACATTGAGCGGCGGTCTTGCCAGCACGAGCCGGGCGATGCCGCCCGACACTTCGGTTTTTATATGCTTCATCCTCTTCCTCCGAACGGCGGATCCCGTAACGCTCCCGCCGCGGTGGATATTTTCGACCTCCGCGGGTGGGGCGGTATTTCCGGCAGGATCGCCGCAATGGATGGCTTCGGGCAACGGATCCGCGACGGCGATTCCGGTCGCGCCGATGCCGTGGCGCGGGTCGCTTCAGCGCTCCCGGCCATGTCGCCGGTTACTTTTCGCGCTTGATTACGGTGGCCATGGTCACGCCTCCGCCGCCGCAGATTGCGGCTACACCGTGCTCGAGATCCCTGTTCTTCAAGGCGTAGTAGAGCGTCACCATTATTCTCAGGCCGCTGATACCCGTCGGGTGGCCGAGAGCGATGGCGCCGCCGTTGACGTTGAGCTTCGACCGGTCCCAGTTCAGCTGCCTCTCGTTTGCCAGTATCTGCGCCGCGAAAGCTTCGTTCACCTCGATCAGGTCCATCTCGTCCAGGGTCCTGCCCGCGTTCTCCAGGGCGATCGGGATCGCGATGCCCGGGCCTTCACCCATCACTGAAGGTTCCACGGCCGCCTGCGCGTAAGAAACCAGCGAGAAGAGAGGATCGGCCCCCAGCTCCTTCGCCACTTCCCTGGTTGTAACCACCGCCGCAGTCGCGCCGTCGCTCATGCCGCAGGCGTTCGCCGCGGTGACCGTTCCGTCCTTCTTGAACACCGGTTTGAGCGATGCCATCTTTTCGACCGAGATGCTCTCGCGGATGGTTTCGTCCTGCTCGAAGGTGAAAGCCGGCGTCTTGCCCTTTTTCGGCACCTCCACCGGAACGATCTCCTCGTCGAAGAGGCCTTCCTTCCGGGCGGCGGCGGCCTTGTAGTGGCTTTCGGCCGCGAAAGTGTCCTGTTCCTCTCTCGGAATAGAATACTTTTCCACCAGATTCTCGGCGGTCACGCCCATGCCCTGGTTGATCAGAGGATCTATAGAATCGGACCAGCCGTCCTCGAGGACCTTGTTGCCCATCTTGAAGCCGTCCCACCTGGTTCCCTTGAGAAGGAAGGGGATCGTGCTCATGCTGTCCATTCCGGCCACCATGAAGATGCGCCCTTCGCCGAGGCGGAGCGCCTGCGACGCGAGAGCCATCGATTTCATCCCCGAAGGGCAGGCCATGTTGATGGTCTGGGTCGGCACCTCCGTCGGAACGCCGCCGCGCACCGATGCAGTCCGGGACGGATTCGGCCCGTTGCCCGCCTGCCTGCAGTGCCCTATAATGGTTTCAGCCACCTGGGAGCCCTCGACGCCGGCCCTTTTCAATGCTTCCCCGATCGCCACCGCACCCAGGTCATACGCCGGTATATACCGGAGGGAACCGCCGAACCGCCCCATCGGGGTCCGCACGGCGCTGATTACGACAATATCGTTAAGATTCATCTCGACACCTTTCTTTATTTTCCTTGTATCCCATAGTGTCATGGCAAACAGCAAATGATGCATCTTGCGAAGGAATTTGTCGTTCCAGCAAGGCGCGGCTGAAGGAGCATAGCAGCGCTATGTGACTGAAGCCGAAACGCAGCAGGAGCGACAAAGGACAAGCAGGATGCGTCGTTTGATGTTTGCCAGGGCACTAAATATACTGGCCGCCGTCCACTCTTATCACTTCACCCGTGATATGCCGCGCCGCTTCAGAGGCCAAGAACGCCACCACCGACCCCACCTCGTCCGGCTGTCCCAGCCTGCCGAGGACTATCTCCTTGAGAGCGGCATCCTTCACCGTTTCCGGCGCCTGCGCCATCATCTCGGTTTCGATGAGGCCCGGAGCGACGGCGTTTACATTCACGCTGTATTTCCCGAGCTCGCGGGCCACGGTCTTGGTGAGCCCGATGATGCCGGCCTTGGAAGCGGTATAGTTGGATTGACCGAACTTGCCCCTCAGGCCGTTGATGGACGTGATGTTGATTATCTTACCCGATTTCTGCTCCCTGAAGATCGGGGAACAGAGCCGGATATAGTTGAAGAAGCCCTTGAGGTTGATGTTCAGGACGGTGTCCCACTGCTCCTCGCTCATCTTCCATATCACGCCGTCCCAGTTCACTCCCGCGTTGTTTACGAGGATATCGAGGCTGCCGAAAGTTTCCCGAACCTGGTTCACCATCTTTTCGGCGTCTTCGAAAGACGACACATCCGCCCTGACGGCGAGCCCCCGGCCTCCGAGCGATTCGATCTTCCGCACGATTTCGTCCGCTTCTTCTTTATGCTTCCGGAAATTGATCGCTACGTCGGCGCCGTGCTCGGCGAGCGAGAGAGCGATGGAGCTCCCGATGCCGAGGCTCCCGCCCGTGACGATCGCCGCTTTCCCTTTCAGATTCATGATATTATTCCTCTCCGTTGCCGGTTTGCGTAACAGCACCGACCGCCGTGCACCGGCGTTTCTTCGCCGGCGCCGGCCTTATTTTCGTTCGCGTCCGCTTCAGCTTTCTTTCGGAGGCGGCAGCACCTTCTCGAAGGTTTCCATGTCCATCCGGGCGCCTTCGGCCAGGAGCCTGCGGTACCCGATGAAGTCGACCACGTCGGCGCCGGTCAGCTTCTTGGTGTTGAAGGCCGTAAAGCCGAGGAACGCCTCGGTGGCCATGTTGCTCGCGAGCCAGTGCCTGTTGATCACCTTGCTCTGATCCCAGAAGAACTTCTTCTTCAGGCGGATGCCTTCCACCGACTTGATCAGGCAGTGAGGCATGAGATTGGTGAAGGTCCAGACCACCTTGTCGACTTCGCGGTCGAGAAGGGTGAAGTCGTATTCCGCTCCCTTGAGCCTGGCCCTGGCGTCCTTGCCGGCCTGCCCCGTCAGCATCTCGCCGTATACTATTTCTCCGTCATCCACGTAACGGTCGACAATCACCGTCGGATTCCTGATAAATTCGCCGTTCTCCTTAAGCACCGGCGCAACCTTGCTGATGAGGCCGAGCCGCTTCATCTTGTAAGCCGACCATACCTCGCAGGACACGCAGTTCCACATGGCGTCCTCGATGCCGAGGTACCAGGGCAGGAAGTCGGTGGAGCCGCCGTCCGGGGCGGAACCGTGGCGCGGACCGGCCTGGCCGAACAGGGCCACGTCGGATGACACGCTGATGTCGCACGCCATGCCGATCTCCTGGCCGCCCGCTATCCTCATGCCGTTCACCCGGCAGATCACCGGCTTCTTGCATCCGAGGATCGCGTCTACCATCCCGTTGAACAGGTCCATGTAAGCGCCGTACTCGTTGGGCCGCTGGCTGTAATACTCGGCGTATTCCTTGGTGTTGCCGCCGGTGCAGAAGGATCTCGCCCCTTCGCCGGTGAACACGACCGACACCACCCGGTTGTCCATCGACGCTTTCGAGAAGCCGGCGATGACCCCCTTGACCATCTCGGTAGTGTAAGAGTTGAGCTGGGCCGGATTGTTCAGGGTGATCCAGGCGGTGAACAGCCCTTCGACCGGGTTCCCGGCCGGATCCAGAACCGGTTTCAGCTCGTACCTGGTGCAGGGCGCTTCGTCGCCGAAGTGCTCGTCCGCCCACAGGTTGTGGTTCTTCATTTCATCATCTCTAGGCAACCAATCCAGTGACATAAGCTCCTCCTGGTTCTGATTAGTTGATTAGGACCGTCCGCCCGCCGGCAGCGTCGCGCCTTCCCTGAGCAGCGGGCGGTTCTACCGCGTCAGGATGGGTTCTTTCATCCACCGCGCCCGGGCAGCGCCGGCGCTTCCGCCGCCGCCGGGAACGGGCCGGTTCAGCATCAGCCCGCCGTCAGCCCCCGCCGCGCCGGTTGATCCACTCCGGCGGCACCGCGCCGGTTCATTCGGTCTCTTCTATTACGACGTAGATCTCCTCCTCGGTAAGCAGCCTGTAAGAGCGCTTCGCCCGGTCGAAGATCCGCTCGACGAGCTTTTTCGTCGGCTCGATACCCCGTTTTTCGAGCCAGTATATGACGTTCGACTTGCCGCTCATCGGGCCGATATCGATCACCTGCTCGAAGCCGAAATCGCCGGCCGGGATACCCGAGTAGACCCTGTCGGCGAGCCAGTTCGAGCCCTTCTTCTCCGCCTTGATGATGGCGGCGGCGTGAACCCCCGTGGCGGTCCTGAAAGCGTTCTTGCCGACCAGCGGCGCGCCGTCGTCGATCTTCGCGTTGCAGTAGGTCGAAACCGCATGGCAATACTCTTTCAGCTTGCGCAGGTCGAGGTCTATGTATCCCATGAGTTTCATATTGGTGAGCAGGATATCCATCGGCGTATTGCCGACCCTCTCCCCGATGCCGAGGGCCGTGCCGTGAAGCCTGTCGGCACCGGCTTCGGCCGCGGCGATCGAATTCAGCACCGAAAAATGCCTGTCCCTGTGCCCGTGCCAGTCGATCTTCACATCCTCGCCCGTATCCGCCACCACTCCCTTGACGAAATGAATGAGCCGCTTCACGGCGGGCGGCACGATATGCCCCACCGTATCGCAGACGCAGATTCTCCTTGCGCCGCACTCGATGGCGGTCGTGTAGAGCTTGCGGATCACCTCGGGTTTCGAACGTGTGGTGTCTTCTGTGACGAACATCACGGGGCACCCGTTCTCCACGGCGAATTTCACCGCGTTCTCGGTGAGCCTGAGCAGATCGTCGAGACTCCAGCCTTCGGCGTACTGCCTGATCGGGCTCGAGCCGATAAAGGTCGACGCCTCTACCGGCAGGCCCGCCCTCTGCGATATCTCGATTACAGGTTCGATATCGGTATTGATGGTTCTGGCCGCGCAGTTAGGACTGATCGGGAGCCTGCGCTCGACGATATCCTTCGCCAGGATCAGCGCATCGTTCTTGAACTTCTCGCTCGCTCCGGGAAGGCCGATGTTGGCCGACTGAATGCCGAGATCCACCATCAGCTGAAGTATTTTTCTCTTCTCTTCAATGTCGGGATCGGTGACGGACGGCGACTGCAGCCCGTCTCTCAAAGTTTCATCATCGAACTCGACGTCAAGCAGCTCAGGCGGATTCTCCGCGTCTGCGTTCCAGTCGAAAATCCATTCTTTCTCTAAATCGATATCGGTGCCCATTTTTTATCCCCGGTTATCCGGTTCCTCTCCCGATCCGGCATCCGGCTGGAGTCGCTCCCGACCGGGGGGAACTCCCCGTTCAGGCGCGGCGCCAATCCACAGCCAGGGCGGAACCTTGTATTACGGACCGGAATCAACAGGCGGGTTCATCCGGACCCGCGTGCTTACCTGTAATTATAAAAACCTTCGCCCGATTTCTTGCCCAGCTTACCGTCGGCCACCATCTTCAGAAGCAGCTCGGGCGCCTTGTACTGAGGCAGTCCGAACTCTTCAAACATGATTCCTGCGATGTAGACGGTAGTATCGAGCCCGACGAAATCGAGAAGCGTGAGCGGACCCATCGGGTAACCGCATCCCAGCTTCATCCCCTTGTCGATATCATCCCTTGAAGCAACGCCCGCTTCGAGAGCGCGAATCGCATCCAGGAGATACGGCACCAGGAGCCTGTTGACCACGAACCCCGTCGTATCCCCGCAGGCGATCGGATTCTTGCCGAGGGATTCCACGAAGCTGAACGCCTTATCGAAGACGTCCCGGGCCGTGGCGTCGGTTTTGACAACCTCGACGAGCTTCATCACCGGCACGGGATTGAAGAAATGGAGCCCGACGAAACGTTCCGGCCTGCCCGTGGCCGAGGCGATGTCGCCGATTTTGAGCGAAGATGTATTGCTCGCGAAAATCGCTTCGTCACCGCAGAGGGAGTCGAGAGTGGAAAACATCTCGCGCTTGAGGGCGAGATCTTCGGTAATCGCTTCGATAACGAGGTCGCATCCGCTGAGAGCCTCCAGGCTCGTGGTGACCTGGATGCGTGATACGGTCGCGGCTTTTTCTTCCTCGGTGATCTTTTTCCTTGCGACGGATATGCCGAGCCACCTGTTGATCACCCCAAGTCCTTTTTCAGCGAGCTCTTCATCCGCCTCCCGGGCTACCGTCTCGTAACCGCTGGATGCTGAAACCAGTGTAATTCCCGAACCCATCAGCCCGCATCCGAGCACTCCGACTTTCTTTATTTCCATAGCACCTGCCCCTGTTGTTCCTCTCCGGGGAACCGCCCCCGGTAGCTGCCGGTCAAGCCGGTCCGATTCACTTTTGAGCGGTCTTCAGACCTTCGAGCCGGTATTTTCCACAGCCTGTTCAGCGTCGCCGGACGGGCTATACGCCTTCAGCCGGTTCCCGCTCTTCAAGCCGCTGCTTTACGAATTCGACCATCCCGCCGACCTCGATCAGACGCCTCACTTCGGGCGGAAAGGGAACCGCCTCGAACGACTGCCCCGAGGCCAGGTTGGTGATGACGCCTGTGCCGAGATCCACCTGCACGGCATCGCCGCTCGAAATCCCGTCCACCGCCTCGGGGCATTCCAGTATCGGAAGCCCTATATTGATCGCGTTTCTGAAAAAGATTCGTGCGAAGGAACGTGCGATCACGCACGCCACGCCCGCCCCCTTGATAGCCAGGGGAGCGTTCTCCCTGGAGCTGCCGCAGCCGAAGTTGGAACCCGCCACGAGGAGGTCCCCCTCCCGCACCCGGGAAGCGAATTCGGAATCGAGATCCTCGAGGCAGTGCGGCGCCAGCTCTTCCGGCGTGAACATCAGGCAGTGTCTGGCCGGAATAATCACGTCGGTGTCGATATTGTCTCCGTATTTGTGCGCCTGGCCGTGAATCATCTCTATTCCTCCGGATTCTTGAGCTGTTCCCATATACGGATAGCGCTTCCGATCAGCACCGTCCGTTCTTCAGGGTGAAGCGGGGCGAGAGCGTTCTGGTTGATCTCCTTCGCGATACGGTCGACTTTCGGTATCAGTGCAGCCCCTTTGCGGGTAAGCCGCACTCTCACCACTCTCCTGTCCCCATCCGTCCGCTGACGCTCGACAAGTTTTTCACGGGTGACCCTGTCAACGATACCCGTAATCGTAGGTCCGTCGAAATCGAGACGCCGGCCGAGCTCCGACAGCGACTGGTTATCGTTTTCACCGAGACTCGTCAGTACAAGATACTGCGTGGCCGTGATGCCGAATTTCCCGAGCTCGTGTTCGAGGGTGCGTTTCAGGATCCTGGCGGTTCTCGCCACAAGGAACCCTATGTTCGTGTCGAGTGAATTCACATCGGAAAACCTTTCCCGGAGCGTGCCGGTGAACAATTCCGAACCGTTGTTCCCAATGTTCTGGATACGTCGATGTTGAGCCGTTGAAAACTCAGGGATATATTTAGCACACTAATCATTAGGGTACTTAAATTAGCCCTGTCCGGGTCGACTGTCAAATATTTTGTATCAGCCCTGAAAATTCACACGCATACTACTTTCGCTTGAACTCCCCGAGAGAAACAACGAGCGCTGCATACGGCAGCTGCTCGCGCCCGGCGGCCGGAGATTTCGAGAATAAACCGATCGCGGGCACGCTTGATGACTGAATTTAATGTACAAGAAGAAACCGCAGGTGATTCTTCTGAATCTCCTGCGGTGTATTGAGAATAAATGTTATGTGTGACTGGATATCAGTCCCAGATGATTTCCATCCTGAACTGATCCGAATCGCCCGCAATCAAGTCTTTCGTCCGGTCGACCGGGGCATGGATCCGTAATCCGTCCCCGGAGTCTTTTTTACTCGAGGGGAAGGTGACATTGCCGCTCACATTGGTCATAACCACGCATTTTTCGTTCCATTCCGAAGCGACGGACTCCTTGGTGTAGGCTGTGATCCGATAATCTCCCTGCATAATGCCGGATCCCACGCTCAGCATCAGCTTGCCTGTCCTTTTGTCCCAGGCGTCGATCTCGAACTGAGGATTGCCCGGGGCGGTAATATTGAAGTCAGTGCCGCTCGGACGCCTGATATTGACATAGAAATAGAACTGCACGGTGGAGGCGGTGATATTCTTCAATTCGATGAAGTAAGTGGCCATGTCGCTCCGTTTGACGTTCAGCTGAGGGTTGTCGAGATATACGGCGAGATTCTTCTCCTTGGGATGGATGTTCACCATTTCGATCATATTTTCAAGGACGTCGGCGAAATGACCGCCGTCCGCTGCATCATCGAGAAAACTCGCCGAATCACCTGGATAGACGTTGAGCGCAGCCACCCGGTTGGCGACCCCCGCACCGCCGCTCGTGTTCACCGACGCGAAATGCCTGAAATGATAACCCGCGGACGGCGGATCGTTGGAGTACATCGATTCGTATCCGCATACCTTATTGTACCCGTCCATCGGGGGGTCATGGTATTCGTAGAACGCCCACAGCCTGGTGGAGCCCTCGAAGGCGAGACCGGTAGCGTCGTAGCCCGTGGCGGGGAACGAGTCCACGGGCGCCGAGGTGTCGGTCAGGTCTATAACGAAAACAGTGCCGTAATCATACTGCGGAGACCCGGTGTGACCGCCCACGAAAAGCTCGTTCCCCTGCAGTGCAACGCCCGTAGGGGCATCCATATATCCGCCTACCGAAAACGAGCCCAGCTGCGAGCCGCTCGTATTGTATTGATAAATCAAGTCTTCGGAAGGAGACGCTATCCAGAGGTATCCGGAGGCGTCGTAAGCAAGATCTCCGGGCGCGAAACCCAGGGACCATTTGTTGTCGTACGTGCCGTCGAGGGCCGAAAGCTCGTAAAGCTCGTTCGCACCCGAGCAGGTATACCAGTATTTCCCGCCGCCGAATGCCAGACCTTCCGGGACCTGGTCGATAGCCGAGGGCACATTCCCCTGGACCACGGGCTCGCCCCCCACCGCGGTCGGCGTGATTCTCAGGAAACGGGGTTTTTCAGTAGGAAGATCTATATCCTGGTCGCATCCGTAGAGATACCCGGAATTGTATGCGAGACCGCCCACGTACTGGTAAAGCTCGGTGGTGTCGGCCCAGAGGGCCACAGGGTCGTTATCCCAGATGGAGATCGTATCGCATGCCCCGGACGTCAGCTCCACATTGGCGCGATAGTAATCCTCTATCGTCTGAAGCTCCCCGAGGGTCTTGTCGAAGAAAAACTTGTGCGTCATGGTGGCCGCGTTGAGGTAATCGATGTACTGAACGTTCGTTTCGGCTATGGGGTTGAATGGCAGGTAGCTGGCGTTCGACGCCAGGGTGCCTAGAATTTCACGTGTCGTACCATCGTCGAAAGCGCGGCCCATGACGACTACGCCTCTCCCATAATCGTCCACGTACGTTTTCAGGTTGTTGCCTATCGAGCTCTGGTCATGGTAGGGATCCCACGACCAGGTGAGTATGACATCATGCTGACCCAGAGTCACGTTGTTAGGGGTAGTGGCGCCGGTTCTCGATTCATAATACTCGAAATCCGTATCGGGGAAGTGGTCCGCCGCAGAGAGCAGGCTGTCCAGCCAGGTCGGCTCGTCGTCGGCTACGGCGAACAGAACGTCGTCGAGCGGTTTGTACGGGTGCGCGACCTTGTTGATCAGCCTTCGCCAGAACTCGGCGCTCCCGTCTGCGGTTATCGCGTCGGTGAGTCTGCCGGTCACCACGCAGAAGTTGCCGCTGTAATACTCAGAGAAAAGAAGAGAGGCATCCGCGTTCGATACCGATTCGGCGAGTACGCGCCAGTGGGGCCCGACGGAGGTTATGTTCGAATAGCTGGCGGGAATATCGTCGTGAGTGAGCTCGTAAGTCGCCGAGAAGGTCGGATCTGTTACAGCACAGGCCAGGGGTGAAGCCTGGATTGAACCGATATTGACCGTGTAATTTCCGTATTCGTCCATCGGAAATACCGTCAGGTATCCGGGCGTATACGGATCCTCGATCAAGAGGCAGCCGCGGTCGAACTTGACCCAGGTCCGGATATCGGCGTCCATCGATTGATATATTCCCATGTCGGCGGTATGACCGATATACAGTAGGTCGTAATCCTGGAGATTACTTGTCGACAGGTCGGCGATATCCGTCGTCGTTGTAATGGAACCCGAATCATACCCCAGAACCTGCAGTTGCGAGTCGATTTCATCGCACACCGTCGACGACGGGTTGTAGACCAGAAAATCGATATCGGTGTTCGCGTCTGTCTGCCTTCGCGCCGTGCAGTTGATGAGCTGCCTTACGAACGCGTCCCGTCCCGTATACGACGTCTCGAGATCCACCGGCAGGTAACAGATGCGGCCGCGGCCGTATTCCGCCGTAAGCGCTCCGACATTGCCCGACGCTTGAGCCACCACGTCCCATCCGGCACCGATGTCCGACGCGACGCTGCTCACCGCCGTCACGGTTGGGAACTGGCTCGTTGGCATTCCGGCGCCGAGACACAATGAGCCGTCGACCGATGTAACGGAAGCGCTGCCTCCGGTCGACGTGACATTTACTGATAAGTCCGGAGAGGAATAAAAATCCAGCACGCTTACATCGCCGGTGACATCCGGAGCCTGGATGATGATCGCTCCGCCGTCATAAGCCACGAAGTCATTCAAATCACCATACCATCTTGATCGGATATGGTCCTCCCAGCCCGGTTTGATGACGACGACATCGTACTGGAGACGTCTCAACACCCACCGCCTGTGAGTGTAATAACTGGTATCGGCATCAGCATCATAGCCAAGGTTTGTTAAATAATCCTTCAAAGGATGAGGACCCTCTAAGGGCTCTCCCCATACCAGGACCTTGACCTGCTGCTGCAGAGGCGGCGACAGCGATGCATCGGTAACCACGGTAGCTACGTAATCCGCGCCGCCGTTGCTATCGTATACGTAGGATGGTCCCCCCTCATTATCCCTCACGAAAAACCAGACATGCAGATAATATGTCGTGCCGGCCTCCAGGATATTAGGGTTGATGACTTCCACCATGTCATAGTCGTCGATTTCCTGCCATTTATCGTTCGGCCCGGCCGGCTCTTTATAGGGCAGCCTCAAAACACCCTCTTCCAGGACGGTGCCGACGCCGTCCTTTATGCACCAGCCCAGAGTCGCATCGTCGCCGCTCGTGTCCCAGGACTGGCATTCGCCGCCGATCTGCAGGCTGAGAACATTCGAAAAAGTATATCCGTCAAAATCTTCCGGGGCAAAAGTGGAAGAACAGTCATACCAGCCCGGACCGCCGTCGTTCAAATTGACGTATGCGGCGGACAAGCCGACCCAGCTCAATTGAGCCGTCGCGGTCGAACTCATGAATATCACTGACAGGATCGCTGACAGGAAAACAGCTGATTTCCTCATAACATCATCCTTTGTATTTGCAATCAAGCATGCCGGGCATCTCTAGAATACTCTCTACCTTATTCAAAATGGTGCTCCGCGCCGGTTGTTCAGAGCAAATCATATCCTGAAAACAAAGATACCGATCCCGAATCCGGTTCGCGACCGTGAAAAAGAAACGCCGGCAGGGTCGCGGATCCCTGATGCGCGGATTTCCCGCACATCTGCCGAAATCGTGGCGATTCCTTATATATATACAAGTTCCGTACCATTGTAACACCATTTTGAACAACCTGCAAATGCGCCGCATTCCATTATAAAACAGACAATTACATGCGTAAAATCCACCTTTCTTTCTGTACACGGCACAAAGTGACGCGGAATCACCCAACGGAGTGGGGAAAAAACCACAGCCCCGCATCCCCGGAGCAGCCCCAGGTTCTCTGAAAAATTGTTCGTCGATCCTCTGCGACCAGCGTTTAATTAATCAACTGGAACAGCACGTTTCTGCCGCGGTCATCCTGATAGGGCATGATATAGGCCATGTTGCATAAGCCGCCGGGGCCCCAGCTGTGATCGGACGCGGTCACCCCCCAGGGGATATAGCCGGGAGAGTCGGGATCGTTGAAAAAGGTGACGCGCCGCTTGTTCGTGCCGTCGGGGTTCATGATCCAGTAGTCGGTCCTCGCCCCGCTCGGCAGTATAATCTGGTCGATCTCCGAGCTGGACATCCAGACGATCTTTTCACCGTCCGGAGAATAGTGCGAGTGCTCATCCCACTCGCGGAACGTTTCGGTCAGCCGCTCGAGCTCCTGGGTCTCGAGATCGACATGCCAGATATCCATGCCGCTCCTCGGCTGACCGCTGAGAAGATTTCCGCTGAACAGAACTTTACCGCCGTCGGGCGAGAACCCGTGGGCCTCGATGAATGCCGGCTGCTCTCCGACAAAATAGGTGCGCGTCTTTCCCAGTTCGGGACGGGGTCCGCTGTTTTTCACGAAAGCCACCTTGATCACCCACCCGCCGAGGAAACCCTCCTCGGTCTCGGACCAGGTCAGGAACCGCCCGTCCTCCGAAAAGTGGGGATGCAGCAGACCCTGCCCGAACGGTATCCTGTAAACCTTCCAGGCCTCGGAGCCGTCGGGCCTGATGAACCAGAGACTGTTATGCAGGCCCCGGCCGGGTGTCGCCCAGATCTTCTGGTTGGGAAGCTCGGGCCGGGTCTCGTCCTCGGACTGGATGACGAGGAACTCCCCGCCGGGATGCCATGCGGGATTCCCGTTGTGATGGTCCCACAGGAAAGGGTTGCCGTCGGTGATCGATTCCATACCGGAACCGTCCACGTTCATCGTGTGGACGTCGTAATACCCGTCGGCGCCGCGGATATCGACGGCGATCCGCTCGTCTCCTTCCCTGTACCAGTCCACGCGCCCGCCCCTGTCCAGGATAATATCGGCCGAGAGTGTGAAGCAAAGTCCCGCGCCTGCCGGAAGAAGAAGCATACAGACGATCAAACCCGTTATCGCAGAAGAAAACGGATGCTTCATCATTCACCTCCGTAAAATTCCTTATCAACAGTATAGAACAAACTACTTTCACCGGCAAGCTCGCACGCAGGTAAAGACGCTGTGCTCGCTGATGCCATACCTGGATGAAAAGGAGAGTTCGGCGGGAGTTTCCCAATGCCGAGTATAAAGGATGGCCGCCTTCTGAATGCCATGTCCGGTTGATGCGGTGAGTAAGATTTCGTTTTTGCGCTGCCGCTCAAAAAGATTTTATTGACTATACTCCGGCGGGAAGTAAAACTAGAGCGGTCTGATCGGTGCGGCTATGAAATCTTACTCCGGCCGGGTCGCCGGGTGGTTCAATTTTCCCGCTGCGGCCATGCATCGTTCGATCCACACGCGAAGAACGACATTTAACTGAAAACAAGGAGAGGCGGCGATGAAGAACAATGACTTCATCTTTTCCGGCGCCAGGATCCCGTACGGCACCTGGGGGAGCAGTTATTTCCCCGCCTGGCAGACTTCCGCGCTGGCGGAGGTCAATATCGGCCAATTCGCGGGGGAGGCGATGAACAAGATCCTCAGCCTGCGAAAAGTCCCGGTGGGGGAGCTCGACTATCTCATAATAGGTTCCACCATACCCTGGCACTGGAAATTCTGGAATGCGACGGTGGTCGCCACATGCATGGGCCATCGTGTAGCCGGTTTTCATATGGAGCAGGCGTGCGCCACCGGGCTCCAGGCCGTGATGCTCGCGGGCGCCGAAGTCGACTGCGGAGCCGACGACGTGGTCGGCGTCCTCACCTTCGACCGCACGAGCGATTCGCCGGTCGGCGTCTTTCCCGAGCGGCGGGCCCACGAGAGGACGCGGGCGATCAGCGATGTCTGGGACAACTTCGGTTTCGATCCGGCCACGGAAAAAGCGATGATCTCGGCCGCCGGGCTTACCGCGAGAAAATATAAAATCGAAAAACAGGAAGTCGACGAAGTCGCCTTCACCCGCTACGAGCAGTATTTCGACGCGAAGGACTCGGGATTTCTAGACAGGGTTCTCGTTCCCTTCGATATTCTGAACGTGGCGGGACGTTTCCTGGGGCGCGTCGACGACGACAAAGGCGTCCGCCAGCTGTCGCTCGCGGCGATCAGGGAAATGAGGGAGCTCGATACCTGCGTCACCGCTGGAACGCAGACCCACGCTTCCGACGGAATGGCGTGCCTGCTGGTGACCACGCCGGAGAAGGCGAAGGAGCTCAGCCCGAAACCGGAAATCGATATCCGGTTCGTCGGCAAAGCGGAGGTCAGAACCTACCCGAGCCTTATGCCGGAGGCGCCATCCCTGGCGGTGCAGAAACTCCTCGATAAAACCGGCTTGAGCATGTCGGATATATGCGTCGCCAAAAACCACAATCCCTTCGCGGTGAATGACGCGATCTTCGCGAAAATGCTCGATTATGACTGGAGGGAGCTGAACAAGACGGGCAGCCCCCTCGTCTGGGGCCACCCCCAGGGGCCGACCCTTACGAGGGTCGTCATCGAGGCGCTCGAAGAAGCGGTGGACCTGGGAGGCGGCTACGTCTTGATCTTCGGATGCGCGGCCGGCGACGTCGGCATCGCCGCGATGTTCAAAGTATCGGAAGGAGGGGCGCAGTGAAAACAAACACCATGAGACAGTCGACTCTCCAGACCCTGGGGCTCGGTTCCGTTCTCGATATCTTCAAGGCGGGGCGCCTGCCGGTGACGGCCGGGGAACTGGTGAACCGTATATTCGGCGAACCCGGCAACAGGGGATCCCTCGTAATCTCCGGCTCCAGCGGAATCGTCGGGGCCGGCAAGGCGATGCAGCTCGGTTCGCGGCTGCAGCCTTTCGGAATATCGATCGTAGGGCTCGATTTACCCGGAGCGCCGGACGGGATCGGCAAGCAGTATGCGGGGCTCTCCCGGACCTTCGGCGAAGCAAAAGCCAGGGAGATAATGGCCAACATCATCCAGTTGACGTACGACGGCCGCAGTCTTCCCTCGAACCTCGATTCTTTCAAACCCCGTTTCCTTCTCGAATCGATTCCCGAGATCCTCGAACTCAAAAAAGCCCATTATGAAATTTTCCGATCATCTTACCCCGGCATCGATATATGGTCGGTCACCTCGGGGTTCCCGAGCTCGGAGCTGGGAGTAGGCATCGCCCACCCGGCATTCCCCCACGAGATCAATAAAATCTGGGAAATAGTCGAACCTGAACCTTCACCGGCAAGTCAACTTCTATGGGCTCTCGGGCTCATACCGGTTCCGGTGAGCGATGACTGGTCGTTCGTTCTGGACGTGCTCTTCTGCGGAGTGACGCTTACGGGGCTCAAGTATCATGAAGCCACAGGTATGCCTTTCTGGAAGGTAGACAAAATAGTCAGAAAACTCCTCGGTCCCAACCCTTTCCGCGCCCACGACGCCATCGGGGCCGCCGGGGCGAATTTCCTCACCTGGTCGTGTCTCCACCACCTGAGCAAGGAATATGGCGAGCTGTTCGAGCCGACCGAAAGGCTCGTCTATCAAAAGGACAGCGGCCAGAACTGGTATCCGCTCAATCATTTCAGACCGCTGGTCGACTGGTCGCTGGACGAAAACGGGCAGGAAGAATTCGAAACCTGGATACTCGGCCCTATGTTCCAGATGACGAGCCTGCTGCTTCACGAAAAACGGGGCCACCTCTCCTTCATCAACTCGATCGGAGAGCTTTGCGCCCAGTTCCGCAAGGGTATGCCCGCGCTCCTCCGCTCCACCGGACCGGACGCGGCGGTAAGCAGGGTCGAGGCCTATCACAGGCTCCACCCCGAAGCCCGCGACAGCGCCTGGTATCCGGACGCCTTCGGCCTGATGGATGAACCGGAATGGCAGCAGCTCTACGTGAATGCAGAGCACGACGGGCAGGTCGGCGTCATCACAATCAACAGGGAAAGCTACAACAGCGATGTGGATGACGAGCTGAACAGGGCGGTCGACTGGCTGAAGAACGAAAGCATCGATCGCGTTATCGTGACCGGCGACTTCCATCTCGCCACCCAGATGGTGGGCGCCGATACCACCGATTTCTACCCGGCCCTCACCGATGAAACCGCAGGAATGCGGATTTCCGGAAACTGGTCCAGAACAGCCCGGCGTCTCAACGACGAATTCCGCGTCTCCGTCGGGTTTATAAACGGGAAGCGCTGCCTCGGCGGATTTCTCGAGCTTATGATGCACTGCCACTACCTCGTGGCGGTGGAAGGCTCCCGGCTCGGCCTGCCTGAAGTTACGATTCCGGTGGTTCCCGGCATGGAAGGCTGTCACTGGCCCTTCAGAAAAGCCGATCCCGCCGACTGGCCGAAAATCTTACGCCTGCTGCTGACCGGCAACGCCGTTCGGGCTGAAAAGGCGGTAGGATGGCTGACGGATTACGCCGGCTCGCTGGAGAAATCGCTCGGTATCGCCTGGTCCGTCGCCTCGGGAACCGGGGAAGGCCTGCCGGAACGGACCGTAACGGATGGCGCTCTCACCGGGATACCTCTGGATACTGCGGATCTGCCCGACAAACAAGATCCGGGTATCGGCGCCGCCAGGAAAGCGATTCTCGACAGCGTGGTCGAATCGTGCGGCGCACCCCTTGCGGAGGCGCTCGGTATCCAGGCAAAGCATTCAGCCGGATTCATGATTACGAAGCCCTGCTTAAAGGGGCGGATCGGAGCTGAATACACGAAGACGATGAAAGTTTAGTCGGCGGGAACCCGGAAACCGGAAAAATACAACACGACTCCGATTACATCCTGCCGGGTCGTCAGACATTGCATAACTGCACAAAGTGAACCATTAACCTAGGGGGTTTTGATGAAAAAGAAAGCATTTACGAGCATAGTCTTTCTGTCGGTCCTTCTGACTATGATTTTCCTTCTTTCATTCGCGGGGTGCGAGAAAAAGACCGAAAAAGTCGCTGAGGAGCACCCTATGACCGAACATCCGGCAGCTGAACATCCGGCAGCTGAACATCCGGCAGCCGAAGAAGCAGTGACGGAGGAAGCGGCGGCCGAAGAAGCAGTGACAGAGGAAGCGGCGACCGGGGAAGCGGTGACCGAGGAAGCAGCGACTGAGGAAGCGGCGACCGAGGAAGCGGCAGCCGAAGAGACAACGGAGGAACATCCTGGCTCCGAACATCCGAAATAAGATAATGAAAACCGACATTCGGCAGTTGTTGATATCGCCCACGAAGCTGACAAACTCTTCCGGTTCGCGGTTTACCCGCGGTCACGCCCGGTCCGCCTCACAACCGGTCGGACTACGATTCTCTCGAGGACTGCGAAAGGCGCTGCCGATTTACGCCTGTATGGTATTTTCCGGCTGCGGGGGGGAGAAACCGGTTGAAGCTCCCCCTCCCGTTCCCGTACCCCAGGTCGATCGGATCGTCCCGGTGGTAACGTCGGATATAGCTGCCGGTATCGAAAAACACATAGAAGACCGGAGCCGCGAGGGCGACGGTTATTTCAACCTGAACTTCGACGGCAGGGATCTCCGTCTCAAGCTTGTCCGCGTGCACCTGGAATACCTGGCCAACCTCGGTCCGCGCAGTCATTTCGCCTGCGTGGATCTGGCCTGCACGGACGGCGACGTGTACGATGTGGATTTCTTCCTGGAAGGCGACCCGGGAAAGATGAGGGTCACCGAAACATCGATACATAAGATAAACGGGCAGCCCATATATGCCTGGGCACAGGCCGCCGACAAGACCTGGCATCGAGTCCCCGTGGAAAAGGCGGATAAACACCTGCTGGGCGTGCTCACGGATCGAGATGAATTCGAATTCCTTTATCAATTTGCGTTGCCCGAGATAAAAAAATCCGCCCGTATATGGCTTCCGCTGCCGAGTTCGGATGCATTTCAAACCATCGAGATAATGTCGCTCAATGCTCCGGGCAGGCAAAAAGTTCTCGACGAGGAGAAGCACGGCAACAAAGTGCTTTTCCTGAAGCTGGATTCCGGGGACAGCGGGAAGATTGTCGAGATATCCTTCCGGGTGGAACGCCTGGAAAAGACACCGTATATAGAGGAAGGCTGCAATCCCGCAAAGTATCTCGATGCGGAAAGGTTCATACCGGTCCACGAAGATTTCGACAGCATCGGGACCGAAGTGGTCAAGGGCAAAAAGGGCGACCTGGCCCGGGCCCGCGCGCTGTATGATCACGTGATAGACCGGATGAGCTACAAAAAATACGGAGAAGGCTGGGGGAATGGCGACGCAGTTTACGCATGCGATGCGCGCACGGGTAACTGCACCGATTTCCATTCCTACTTCATCGCCCTGGCCCGGGCCGTGGGCATACCGGCGCGTTTCGCAATCGGCGCGGCCATCCCTTCAGCGCGGAACGAGGGCGGCATTAACGGTTATCACTGCTGGGCTGAATTCTACGCGGAAGGCAAATGGTGGCCGGTCGACATCAGCGAGGGAGATAAATACTCGAACCTGGCGACCTATTACTTCGGACACCATCCGGCAAACCGGATCGAACTCAGCCGGGGCCGCGATCTGGTGGTGAAACCGGGCCCGGCCTCCGGACCGATCAACTTCCTCGCCTATCCCGTGTTCGAATCGAACGGCGAAACGATCAAGATCAAGCCCGAGTTCGTTTTTGTAAGAAAGTCCTGAATCACGGGCCGCACCGGGAAAACAATCCGCGACCCGCCGCGGAAGAAGCGCCCTTCCCGGATAAAACCAGTCTCTGCAGAAAATTTATCCCGCCGCTGGTTCACTGTTCCAGAGTAAAAAGGAGCGGGTCCGCAAGAATGCGGACCCGGTTCGTTGAATGGCCACTTGAGATGGCAGTGTTTGGTTACCGGACAGTGCATCCGGGAACGGACGGGCCTCCTGGTTCATGCCGGTTTCGAGACCGGTCGACCGGATAACCGGCAGGAAGCCGATCATCCGGATTTTTCACTTGAGTAACACGAGGCGCCTGCTCCCGGAATATCCCTTTACGGTCATTCTGCAGATATAAACGCCCGAGCTGCTCCTGCCGCCCGACCCGGTAGTACCGTCCCAGACGGTCACATAACTTCCCTTCTCTTTCTCCTCGTCGACGAGTGTCTTTACCAGCCTGCCGGTTATATCGAACACCTGCAGGGTGACCCGACCGGGCTCTGCGAGCCTGTAGGGAATCGAGGTCACGGGATTGAAGGGATTCGGACTCGCCGAAAGCAGCGACGGTAAACCCGGCCCCGGAGTATCGGTTTCGTCATTCTCGAACCCGGAGATCCGGTACTCGTCGGCTCCCATGTCGTATGCTGAATAGATATCGGGATGCCCGGGATGATCCCAGGGGCGTTCTTCCCCGTCGAGGTCCTCATCGGGAGCGCCGTCCGCGGAAGCCGCATCGATGCACGGGGAATCGGTATCCAGGTGGTAGTCGCCCTCAACGGCAAGCAGCGGATCCGCATCGATGTTCCCCTCGAGCCATTCGAGGGTCGAGCTCTCGTCGAGGTAAACGGCGCCCTCCCCCCCGGCCACGTCGCTGAAACCGACCGAAATCGTCGAACCGTTCATGGCGCACAGCTCCGGTCCGGAAGGAGATTCGTCACCGTGGAATATCGAGTTCTTCAGGCTTGGAGCCGCGTTCTCGTACGCAAGCAATCCGCCCCCGAAAGCTCCCGAATTTCCGGAGATCGTGCTGTTAACAATCACCGGGGATGAAGTCCAGCAGGCGATTCCGCCCGCGAAGCCATCGCTTGAGTTTCCGTAAACAAAGCAGTTTACGATTTCAGCGGAAACGGACTGGTTGATCGTTATTCCACCGGGACCCGAGTCTGAATGATTACCCGAGATGATCGACTTTTCGATAACAACGTCCCCGCATGTTATGCCCGCCGCAGTTCCCGCCGTCGAAGCCGCGGTATTGTCCGAAACGAAGCAGCCGGATATTCTCGAACCGTGGCCGCACTCGATTCCGCATCCCGAGTTCCCGGTCACGGAGCAGCCCTCTATCAGGGCATCATCCGCACACCGGACGCCCGGCCCGGCATTATCGGAAACGGTACAATCGACAAACAGGGCTGAAGCGCCGCAGCTGACGCCCCCGCCATTTCCGGTCACGAAGCATCCGCGCATTTCCGGCGAAGAACCCGACCTCGTCCCGCCGGCGATACCGAACCCGGTATTACCCGTAACGATGCAGTTTTCGATGGCCGGAGAACCGGCGTCGATCCGTATTCCGGATACGCCTCCCGTGATGGTGAAACCGCGCACCACGGTTTCGCGCGGCTCCTCGTTCCGGAAAACAATCCCGGAACCGGCAGGATCACATGAAATAATCGTGGTTTCAGCGCCGTCCGCTGACTCGAGGATCAGCTTCTTCCCCTGGAAATCGAGATTCGTGTTGCCTTCGCCGGAATAGGTCCCGGCGGATACGAGGACGGTGTCGCCGTCCCAGGCTCCCTCGATAGCGGCCTGTATGGTGAGAGAATCCTCGGGAACCCTGATCAGGTTCCGCCCCACTCTCCTCGCGATTTCATTCGAGGGGCTGCTTTCCAGACCTTCGGGATCGACGGAGGTTGCAATGTAATAATATAGATCGCCTTCCTCGACGTCGGTATCGAGATAGGTCATGATCCGCTCGAAGTTGAACACCGGATCCACCGGGATCAGGTCCTCGTTGAGCGGCTTATCGTATACACCGGGGATGTCGCTTCTATAAAGGTAAAAGCCCTCGATATTGCAGACATCGCCGTAAACCCACCAGTCGAGCTCGATTCCCGGATCCGGATCGAAGACGAGGTCGCTGGAAAGCTCCCTGGGGATCATCGGAACCGGGTTGATCGTAAAACCGCTTTCGAACATGGCGACGCCTTCGGACAGGCAGACCTCCATCGCCGAAAAATCGATAACGAGCTCCTCGTCGATAAAATCCGCCGCGAAAAGAAGAAATACGAGCTCGGCTTCCCCGCCCGGCGCCAGGTCGTCCGACCCGAAGGATAACAGGAACTTGGTGTCGGCGACCCCTACGGGCGCGCCCTCCTTCATGGCTTCGAGCTGGTCGACATCGTTGCCGTTGTCGTCGATGTTCGGATCTCCCGGGTCCTGGCCGATTCCGGCAAGAACCCAGTATTTGCTTACATCATCGTCCGGGGTTCCCGTGGAACCGCACGGCAGCACCGGACCCGGCCCCCAGTCGAGGTCGGGCAGCTGGTCCGACATCCACCAGTTGAAGTTCTGCTCGATCCGCGAGACCGGAACGGGAGCGCTTACCAGGGCGGCGCAGTAGGCGGACGGCGCAATGATGCCGTCCCCCGGCCCGGATTGTTCGTAATCCGACATCCATGCGGTCAACCGGGCATCTCCGCCGGAGCCGATCAGGCGGCTCCCGCAGATATCGTCGAGGTGTCGATAAGTAGTCCAGCCCCTGGGCGCCGGTCCGCAGTCGGCATCCATGAAGAGGCCGATAAAAGCATCTTCCAGCATGTTGTCACCGATATTTCTGACCGTTAATTTCAGAATAGCGTAATCGGAGTGGTCTTCACCTCCCCACGAGTATATGTCCTGAGTGATTTCAATACCGAGAGGGTTGAGATGGTTGGGAGAAACGCCCGGATAATCGGCTGTCAGCATCGTGTCGCTATAAACCGCGGTAAACTGCTGATCGCCTATGGTGGCGGGGTTGTACTGCGGATGTTCGGGACAGATGTGATATTCAACGAGGGTGTCTCCCGGCGCGGTTCCGGGGAACATCTCGTGCTCCAGTCTCCAGCCGTCGAAACCAGTGGAAACGAGGGTATCGCCTTCAACTACCGCACCTACCCAGACGGAGCCCTGAAACAGATAATCCAATCCCGAGTAAGCAGGAAATCCGCAGGATATGAAGCCCTTGTGACCGTCGGTTTTTCCGAAATCCGCCGACGGGTTCCCGAACATGCCGCAGTTGGACGCGAGAAGCCACATGTTCGATGAATCTGTAAGCTTCCTCTGGCAGATCGGCTCTTCTCCATCCGCGGCGCCCGGCAGTAGGGACGGGTGAACCCGGCCTTTCACCGGAGCGTTGAGAGCGGCGTGGGAGATGGTGACAGTGCAGGCTAGAAGCATGGTAAGAATAACCGCGACGGAAGCGCCGGGGATGCGTGCCCGCATGAATCGCAATTCCTTTCGAATTCCCCAACCGGTTGATAAAAATTCACGAAAATACATTGTTGCTCCTTTCAACCTCCCTCGGTTGTTTCCCGCCGTCATACCGCCCCGCTCCAAAAGGCGCAAGCGCCGGAATCGCGACATGTCAAGCCGACCGGCTCGCTCAATTCAGTCTGGACAACCTCCTTCGGAGCGTTGTTGATTGTATTCGATTCCCCCCAGTACCCGTATTCTACCAAGAATATTTGAATTTGTCAAATTCTTTTTCAAATATTCTTTGAATTATTAATCGCACGATACTGCACCGCCCGCTCGAACCTTGATTTCTCAAACTGAACCGGGGTTCATTTTATTTTTACGCATCGCGTAAAGATTCTCAGATTATTGATTGACAAATATCCAATCAACCATTATAGAAGAATGTTCTGCTGGCTCTTCCGCCCGGGCAGCGGTTTTTGAGCCCTTCACCCCTAAACAGGAATTGACTGACACAAATATAGATGTCTCCCTCGACAACCAAGTTTAATCACTCCGTCGAATATATATTCTTCGAGCCGCCGGCGTATATTCTTGCGGCTTTTTTTTGTGGGCCCGCCGTTGATGGAAACCGGATATGCGGGTTCGTTCAGGAGGTCGGACGATGAAGTTCTGGCGCAAGCCTCTCGACGCTGACAAAATGTCCATACCGAAGGGTGAACTGTACATAATCAGAGACCGATGCAAGGGGTGCGAATTCTGCGTGGAATACTGCCCCTGCGACGTCCTGGAGATGTCGACCGAGTTCAATATCAAGGGATATCATCCACCCGTGGCCGTCAAACCCGACGAGTGCGTGAACTGCGATCTATGCGAGATGATTTGTCCCGAATTCGCAATTTACTGCATGCCGAAAGATGAAGCCGAATCCAAAAGTGCGTGATTCAGGCTCTCTGTCGGCAGCTTCAAAAACAGGAGGAGGATGTGAAAGCCGATCCGAAAGGCGTTTTGACCGGCGCCCATTTCCTTGACGGCGACCATGCAGCGGCTGAAGGCGCGATGGCCGCCGGCTGCAGGTTTCTCGCAGGCTATCCGATTACACCCTCGACAGAGGTCGCGGAACGGATTGCCAGAAGATTTCCCAGCATGGGCGGCGTATTTATCCAGATGGAAGACGAGATTGCCTCGATGGCCGCGATCATAGGCGCTGCCTGGGGGGGGAAGAGGGTCCTGACGGTGACATCGGGGCCCGGCATCTCGCTGATGATGGAGAACATAGGCCTCGCCGCAATGATGGAAGCGCCGTGCGTGATCATCAACGTCCAGCGGGGCGGACCGTCCACGGGGCTGCCGACAATGGTCGGACAGGCGGATATCATGCAGGCCAGGTGGGGCTCCCACGGAGACTACGAGGTGATCGCTCTCGCTCCCGACTCCCCTCAGGAGTCGTTCGACTTGACGATCAAGGCCTTTAACTTCGCCGAAAAATACCGCACACCGGTTCTGGTTATGCTCGACGAGTGCGTTGGTCACATGACTGAACGGGTGATCATCCCCGAGGCTGACGAAATCGAACTCGTCGAACGAAAACTGACCTCCAAAAAACCGGAAGAGTACCTGCCGTACGAGACGAACGGCTCAGAGATCCCGGAGTTCGTGCACGCGGGGATGGGTTACCGCATTCATACCACCGGCCTGACCCACGATGAACGCGGCTACCCCGACATGTCCGCCGCATGCCAGAAGCAACTGGTGACAAGACTGGTCGACAAGATCCGGAACCACGTGGACGACATCGTAATGCTGGAGGAAGAAGCTCTCGACGACGCCGAAGTGGTGGTTGTCAGCTACGGCATTACCTCCAGGGTGGCGATCCAGGCGATTGATGATGCCAGGAAAGCCGGTATCAAGGTAGGTAAACTGAGATTGCTCACCGTCTGGCCGTTCCCGGACAACCGCATTCGCGAACTGGCATCGAAGGTAAAAGCTTTCGTTGTGCCGGAAATAAATCTCGGTCAGATTGTATACGAGGTAGAACGGGCCGCGGCGGGCCGGGCCGATATCCACCTCGTCCCTCACGCCGGAGGAGACGTTCACGACCCCCAGGATATCCTGGATAAGATAAAGGAAGCGGCGAAATGAGCGTAGAAACAAAAGATCATCCGATATCACCCTTTCTCCGTATGGACAGGATGCCGCATATCTGGTGTCCTACATGCGGAATCGGCACGACGGTGAAATGCTTCGCCGAGGCGATCCAGAATCTCGAGCTGTCGATGGACAATCTGGCCGTCGTCTCCGGCATCGGCTGCACCGGCAGGGTCGCGGGTTATGTAAAAATCGACTCATTCCATACAACCCACGGCAGAGCCGTCCCTTTCGCTACGGGGCTCAAGCTGGCCAATCCGAAAATGACCGTAACCGTGTATTCGGGAGACGGCGATCTTACCGCCATCGGCGGCAATCACTTCATCCATGCTGCGCGCCGCAACATGGACCTCCTGGTCGTATGCGTGAACAACTTCATATACGGAATGACCGGAGGGCAGGTGGCACCGACCACACCGCTGACGGCGAAGGCCACGACCTCCCCGTACGGAAATTTCGAAGCGCCCTTCAACATTCCGCACCTTGCCGCTTCCTGCGGTGCCGTATACGTTGCCAGGTGGACATCCCTTCACGTGCGCAGACTGACCAGGGCTTTCGAAGAGGCGCTGGTAAAACCGGGTTTCCGGATAGTCGAGATTATCGCTCCTTGTTCGACCCTCTACGCCAGGCTCAACAAGCTTGGAACGGGGTACAACCTGATGAAGTTCTACCACGACAACAGCGAAATACGTCACGGCGCACCCACCGAAGAGGTTGCCATCGATTTCCAGGATAAGATCATCGTCGGAAAATTCGTCGACACGGAAAGACCGACGTTCCTCGACAATATGAACAGCCGGTTCAAGACGGTTTTCGGCGACGACTACGAGGATTACAATGGCTGAGCGTGCCGGATGAACTTCCTTCCGGCGACTGCTTCACCAGGGAGGTGGAGGATTGAAAACAAAAAAGACTAATGCGGAAATTCGCATCACAGGTTTCGGTGGACAGGGTGTAATCCTGATGGGTTACATCATAGGCAAAGCTACATCCATCTTCGACGACCGGTTCTCGGTACTCAACCAGAGTTTCGGACCGGAAGCACGTGGAAGCGCATGCTCGGCGCAGGTGCTGGTAAACAAGGAACGCATCCTGTACCCTTACCTGAGAAACAACGATATCATGATCGCCATGTCCCAGGAAGGTTTCGACATGCACTATCCTGCACTCCGGGATAAGGGTATTCTCATCTACGAGAAAGACCTGGTAAAACCCGGAAAGATCAGGAAATCGGTGAATGCGTACTCGGTTCCCTCCACACGCATAGCGGAAGAGATGGGCAGAACGCTCATACAGAACGTGGTAATGCTGGGGTTTTTCACCGCCGCTGCAGACCTCGTGGAATACGATGCAATGCGGAAAGCGGTTGAAACATCGGTACCGCCCGGCACGGAAGAGCTGAATCTTTCGGCGTTCCAGAAAGGGTATGACTACTTCAATGGCAAAAACTGATGAAAAAGGCGTCCTGGTAATCGGGGGAGGTATCGCCGGCATTCAGGCGGCCCTCGATCTAGCCAGTGCAGACATCAGGGTGTACCTGGTGGAGAAATCACCGAGTCTGGGCGGCAAAATGGCCCAGCTCGATAAGACTTTCCCCACCATGGACTGTTCGATCTGAATACTCGGACCGAAAATGATGGATGCCGGTCGGCATCCCAACATAACTCTGATGAGCTACTCGGAAGTCATCGCCCTGGAGGGTGATGAAGGTGATTTTTCAGCTGTCGTCCGGCGGCATCCCCGGTATGTGAAAGAAGAAATATGCACGGGATGCGGGCTGTGCGAGCAGGTCTGCCCGGTCGTTGCGCCGAATCCCTTCGATATGGGGCTGAAAGCCAGCAAGGCGATCTACCGCCCCTTCCCTCAGTCCGTACCTGTATCCTACACCATAGATAAAGAAAACTGCCTGAACGATGAATTCATCGTTTGCGAGCGCTGTTACAGATCATGCGACCTCAAAGCTATCGATTATGATATGCAGACCGAGGATATCCGGCTGAACGTGGGTTCCGTCATCGTGGCCGTAGGGTTCGACGAATACAACCCTGTCAACCTCAGAAGTTTCGGTTTCGGACATTATCCGAACGTTCTTACCGCCCTGGAGTTCGAACGTATGCTCAACGCCTCCGGCGCGACCCAGGGGCATATAGTCCGGCCGTCAGACATGAAACCGCCGAAAAACATCGTTTTCGTGCAATGTGTAGGCGCAAGAGGAGAAGGACGTCCTTACTGCTCCCGCTACTGCTGCATGAACGCGGTCAAGGATTCGATGCTGGTGAAGCAGCACCTGCCTTCGATCTCGAAGATGACGATCCTCTACACCGATATCCGTGCTTTCGGCAAGGGGTTCGACGCCTTCCACCAGCGGTCCACCGGACGAAAAGATATCGAGTATATCAGGGGACGCCCTTCGAAGATCGTCGAGGTCGGAGATACGGGCCGGCTCGAAGTACTCGTCGAGAACACGATCAGCAGCGACCCGCTGAAACTCGAAACCGATATGGTGGTTCTATCTTCTTCAGCGGTGCCGTCGGCCGATGTCTCCAAGCTTGCCGGCGTGCTCGACGTTGAAACGGATGAACACGGTTTCTTCAGGCGGAGCGAGCTCCATGCCGACCCGATCCTTTCGTCCAGAAAAGGCATCTTCCTGGCGGGCGGCTCGGCGGGTCCGCTCGTCATCCCCGAAGCCGTGGCCCAGGCATCCGCATCCGCAACCCGCAGCGCCGCTTACATGCTCGAGAACAAGATCGAGAGGGAGGAAGAAGAAATACGGCAGGTCGATGTATCCGGGCCGCCCAGGGTCGGTGTCATCGTATGCCATTGCGGCGTCAATATCGCCGGTCTTCTCGATGTGGAAGAGTTGATGGAGTATGCAAGAACCCTTCCGAACGTCGCATACGCCAACCACCAGCTTTTCTCATGCTCCGACGGTTCACAGCGCGAGATTCAAGAGCTCATATTAGAGCATAATCTCAACCGTCTCGTCGTCGCCGCCTGCACCCCGAGAACCCATGAACCCGTTTTCCAGAAGGCATGCGCCGAAGTTGGCCTGAATCCATACATGTTCGAAATGGTCAACATTCGAGACCAGTGTTCCTGGGTGCATGCGAATACTCCCGAAAAAGCCCAGCTCAGAGCAAGGGACCAGATAAGGATGGGAGTAGCAAGAGCCAGGCACCTGGAGCCGCTCGAGCGAACGACCGTCGGAGTCAAGGCCGCCGCCCTCGTGGTAGGCGCCGGAGTTGCGGGACTCACCGCCGCTCTCGATCTCGATGCTCTTGGTATCGAAACCCACCTGATCGAAAAAGAGGCGGATATCGGGGGCACGTTAAATGATCTCGATATACTGTATCCCGGCGACACCCCGGCGAGCGAACTTCTCGATCAGTTGAAGAACCGGCTGAAAGAGAGCAGCGTCTCCCTCTATACCGGCGCGACATTCAAATCCGTTGACGGCTACGTCGGCAACTTCAAGGTTGACGTGGAAATAAAGGGGAAGGGGAAAAAGAAACCCTCCGGAAAAACTTTCGAAGTGGGCTCCATCATCCTGGCAACGGGCGCGGGGCTTTATGAACCTGCAAAGAATGAATACGGTTTTGGTAAATTCACCAACGTTGTTACATCCAGCCGGTTCGAAGCCGTATTCAAGGATCCTAAAGAATGGAAAGCCACCGGCGCAGGTGATACAGGGATCGCGGTTTTCATCCAGTGCGTGGGTTCGAGAGACGACGAAGTGAATCCCGTATGCTCGCGATACTGCTGCCCCGCTACTGTTCGCCAGGCGATACAGCTTGCGGACAAGGGACACGAAGCGGTCGTGCTTTACCGGGACATGAGGATGGTGAGTGCGGGCGCAGAAGAACTTTATCGGGAAGCCAGAGGCAAAGGGGTGATATTCCTCAAGTACTCTCCCGAACGAAAACCTGAAGTAAAAGGCAAGGGCAAGCTTGCGGGCAGCGTGGTAGTGTTCGATGAACTCCTCAACAAGGAAATCGCTATCCCGACGAACCTCGTGGTTCTCGCCGTGGGCATGGTGCCCGCCGAGCCCGTCACCACCGAGCTGCAGCAGGAATTCAAAATCCCGCGCGGGCTCGACGGCTACTTCATAGAACGCCACCCTGAGCTCGGACCCGTGGAAACGACATCCGAAGGGGTTTTCATCTGCGGAACCGTCCAGGCGCCGAAGGATATTTCCGACAGTATGGCCCAGGCATCGGCCGCCGCAGCCAAGGCCGCGGCCATCCTGATGCACGACCACATCAACCTGGACGCCGCCGTCTGCGACGTGACGGTGGAACTGTGCAGGGCATGCAACGTCTGCGTGGAGATCTGCCAGTTCAATGCACCGGAACTCGCCGAGTTGAACGGCAGGATGATCTCAAAAATCAACCGGGCGCTCTGCAAAGGCTGCGGGACATGCGCTTCCTGGTGTCCGACAGGCGCGATAAGAGCGCTTCATTTCACCGAGAGCCAAATCGAGTCGATGATCGACGCGGCGTTGAGCGAGATGATCTGATGGCTGAACCGAAGACAAAAAAATCAAAGAGTAAGAAAAAAACCTCAACCGCGTCTGCAAAGACCGCTGTTGCGGAAACTTCCTTTACTCCGAAAATCATAGTTTTCGCCTGTAACTGGTGCTCTTACGCCGGCGCGGACACCGCCGGAATCACGAAGATCCAGTATTCTCCCGATTTCAGGATTATCAGGGTCATGTGTTCCGGCAGAATCCAGCCGTCGCACGTGCTGCGAGCTTTTGAAAAGGGAGCCGACGGCGTGCTCGTATCCGGGTGCCATTTCGGAGACTGCCACTATATTTTCGGAAACGAGGAAGCGGTCAAACAATTCGAGAAAACCAAGGCGCTCGTCGAGCTTCTGGGCCTCGAGCCGAGGAGGATCAGGCTTGAGTGGATTTCCGCTGCGGAGGGGGTCCGGTTCGGATGGGTGATCAATGACTTCACTGAAATGATTAAGGTGCTGGGGCCGTCCCCCTTCAAAAACGGCGCCGGCTGAAAACCGCATTAACTGGAGTTTTCGATGAAAGATTTCGACGCGCTGGTGAAACGACACCGGGCAAGATTATGCCTCGAGTGCGGTAAATGCACCGGTGTCTGCCCGATAACGAGATATGAAAAAGCCTTCTCCCCGCGCAGACTCGTCGGCAAGGCGATAACATCTTCATCTCCTGAGACTTCGCTGCCGGTAGAACCCATATGGTCATGCTATACATGCGGCCTTTGCGATTCACGCTGCCCTTCCGGAATCGATTTTACCGGCATGATGCCGGGTATCCGCGATTTTGTGCGCTCTAACGATCACGAGCCCCCCTACTCCCATGGCGGCACCCTGAAATCGATCTATAATCTTATGACCGCCAAGGGGATGGAGCAGGACAGGCTGAGCTGGTTGAGCGGCGATCTGAAAGTCTCGACAACAACCGGCGACGTTCTGCTTTTCGTAGGGTGCGCTCCCTACTTCGACACATTCTTCTCTGATTTCGGAACGAATACCCTCGCGGGAATCAAAGGGGCGATCAAGCTTCTGAACGCGGTAGGGGTGACGCCGGTACTCTCACCTAACGAACGGTGCTGCGGGCACGATCCTCTCTGGCTCGGCGACGAAAAAACATGCCTCGAGCTGGCTCAGAGGAACATCGAGGAGTTATCGAAAGCCAAAGCGAAAACAGTGCTTTTCCACTGCCCCGAATGTTACCTGACATTCAAAGAGTATTATCCGCCCCTTCCGTTCGAAGTGAAACATCTTTATGAATACCTTGAAGAGGTCGGACCACCCGACTTCGACGGCAAAAAAGATAAGGCCGGTTACACATTCCAGGATCCCTGCCGTCTCACGCGTCATCTCGCGCTTCCCGATCTGCCGAGAGAGTATATCGGCAAAATGGGGGGTATCGAGTTCAGTGAAATGGCCAGAAGCGGAAAAAACGGCATCTGCTGCGGAGGTTCCTGCTTCACGGGATGCAACTCGGCCAACAAAGAACTACAGGCGGACCGGCTGAAGGAAGCCACGGCTACAGGGGCGAACACACTGATAACGGCATGTCCGAAATGCGAAGTGCATCTCAAATGCGCCGCGAGCGACCCTGTGCTTAAAGAAGAACTGAATCTCGAAATCAAGGACCTGGCCGGCCTGCTTGCCGGACGGCTTAAATGAGACTCTTAAAAACCTTGAAAACGTATCGAAAAAAAGGTGTCCGTACAACCCCGAATCCTTCACGGGCGCAAGAAGCGACCGGTGAAAGTTCTTTTGCGACACCTCACAAAAGAAACGTTTTCCAGAACGGAGGTAACCCTCTTGTCAGATAATGGTATCAGAATCGGAGCGTTCATCTGCGACTGCGGATTGAATATCGCCGGGTCTGTCGATACCCAGGCGGTGACAGATTACGCGGAGACGCTGCCTGGCGTTGTGGTCGCCGTACGTAACAAGTATACGTGCGCCGACCCGGGTCAGAACGAAATCAAAGACGCGATAAGGGAGCACCGGCTCGACCGGGTCGTGGTCGCATCCTGCTCGCCCCGTATGCATGAACCGACCTTCCGCGCATGTCTCGAAGAGGTGGGGCTGAACCCTTATCTCCTCGAGATGGCGAATCTCAGGGAGCACTGCTCATGGGTTCACGTGCACGATAAGAGCCAGGCCACCGAGAAAGCCAAAGACCTGGTGAAATCGTCCGTGGCCCGGGCCTTGCATCTGGAGCCCCAGGATGAGCTGGTTCTGCCCGTGACGAAACGGGCCCTCGTGGTAGGCGCCGGAGTTGCGGGTATACAGGCGGCACTCGACCTCGCAGACGGAGGTCACGAAGTCATCCTGGTCGAAAAGGAGCCCAGTATCGGGGGGTTGATGGCTCAGCTTGACAAAACCTACCCCACGATGGACTGCTCTATATGAATACTCGGCCCTAAGATGATTGATGCCGGTCGGCATCCCAAGATTACCCTGATGGCCTACAGCGAACTATCGAACGTCGCGGGTTATGTAGGTAATTTCAATGTGACAATCCGCAAGAAAGCCCGGTACGTGGACGCATCCGAATGCACGAGCTGCGCGGAATGCGCCGATATATGCCCTGTGGTGGTCCCGGACGAATACCAGATGGGGCTCTCCTCGAGAAAGGCGATATATATCCCCTTCCCCCAGGCGGTTCCCTCCTCGTACGTACTCAACATGGACGACTGCCTGGGCAACAACCCGATCGCCTGCGGCAAATGCTACGATGTGTGCGAAAAGAAATGTATCGACTACGACATGCAGGATCAGTACGTCAATGTCGAAGTCGGTATAATAATCGTCGCCACGGGCATGGACGTATATGATCCAACCGAGCTCGACGAGTACGGATACACCCGGTTTGAAAACGTTATCACCTCGATGGAATTCGAACGGCTGATCTGCGCGGGAGGTCCCACCGAGGGGCACTTCGTGAGACCTTCCGACCAGAGCGAGGTGAAAAAGATCGGGTTCATTCAGTGCGTCGGTTCGCGAACCCAGGAAATCGGCGGCGGCAACGGAAAAGGGAATCCCTACTGCTCCAATATCTGCTGCATGAATACGGTGAAGGACACTCTGCTCATCGTCGACCATTACCCCGACACCCAGTGTTATGTCTTCTACATGGATATCCGCGCCTTCGGCAAGGGGTTCGAAGATCTTTACATGCGGAGCAAGGAAGAAGGCATCCGTTATGTAAGAGGGCTGCCGGGTTCGGTTATAGAGAATCCTGATACCAAGAATCTGTCCGTCCTGGTGGAGAACACCCTGGCGGGCGATCTGGAAGAATACGACCTGGACATGCTGGTTCTGTCGGTGGGTGTGCTCCCGAGGCAGGACCAGGCACCAATAAAGAAAATGCTCACCCTGTCGAACACATCCGACGGTTTCTTCATGGAATCCCATCCGAAGCTGAAGCCGGTGGACGCCCCGACGAGGGGGGTTTATTTCGCGGGGTGCAGCGAGGCCCCCAAGGATGTAAAAGACTCGGTAACACAGGCCGGAGCGGCCGCAGCCCGCGGCAGCATCCTTCTGAATTCGGGAAGGATCAAAGTTGAAGCGATCACATCCCGTATTGATGAAGCACTGTGCAAAGGCTGCGGAATCTGCGCGAAAGCATGCCCCTACAATGCCGTCATAGTCGACACCAAAGCGAAGACACCCGCCAGGGTCATCGAAGCCGCATGCGCCGGCTGCGGCACCTGCGGCGCTGAATGCCCCGTTGAAGGGGCCGTGCACATGCGCCACTTCACCGACGATCAGATCATTGCACAGGTCGATGCCATCCTCGAGCACGACAACATGGACAAGGTCGTCGTATTCGCGTGCAACTGGTGCTCATACGCGGGCGGCGACATGGCCGGCATCTCCCGGCTGCAGTTCCCGGCGTCGAACCGACTCATAAGGGTGATGTGCTCGGGTCGCACCGATTCGAAGTTCGTTATGCACGCCTTCAAGAAAGGTGCGCCGATCGTCTGCGTTTCGGGATGTCACTACGCCGACTGCCACTATATCAACGCCAACCGCTGGACCGAGAAAAGGGTGGAAAAGCTCTGGAACAAGCTCGAGCGCAAGAAGATTCGACCCGAGAGGCTTCAGCTCGAATGGATCAGCGCCGCAGAGGGTCAGAAGTTCAAGGTGGTAATGGAGGCCCTCGAGGAGATGCGCAAGAAGGTTACCCGCGAGGAAGTAGCCCATACGATGGAGGTGCTCTAGCAAATGGCTGGGAATACTGCAAAGTTCAAATGCCTGAGGTGCATGTACGAATACGAGGATGTGTTCAAACCCAAAGCGACCATCGCCGAGATGGTGGAACGCGCCTGCCCGAAGTGCAAGAGCAACAGCATCAGGCGGATGAAGGAGAAGAAGTAAATTGTCCACTCCAGACAGTATCGATTTCGAATTCAGACGCAAACTCGGCAAGTTCATCGACGGAGACAGGGTAAATTTCTGCTACCAGTGCGGCGCCTGTGTCGGCGACTGCCCCGCGGCCCGGTATAACCCGGAATTCAACCCCAGAGAGATACTGCTCGAATCGCTGCTGGGACTGGTCGACCGTTTCTGGGGCGAGGATTCCCTGGTCTGGCAATGCACCAACTGTTACAACTGCTACGAAAGGTGCCCCCAGGGAGTAAGGCCGGTCGAGGTAATCATCGCCCTCAAGAACATGATGGCGGAAGAGGGGATTGCACCCGCGCAGGTTACCGACATGACCGCTAAAATAATCGAATCCGGAAGGAGCGTCATCGTTTCGAACGCCACCAACCGGATCAGGGCCCGGTTCGATCTTCCGCCCCTCGAAGATCTGCCGATGGATGAAATCGCAAAAATCCTGGAGTAACCGGCGACCGTCCGGAGCGACTAAACACCGTCTTCAATTTTATCCACGCCGGCGGTTTTCAGGAACAACCATATCCGAAAGGAGAAGAGCGTGCGGCTCTTATTCTTCCCCGGCTGCCTCATACCGGCCAGGTATCCACAAATGGAAGCAGCCATTCGAAAAACAGTACCCAAACTGGGCATTGAAATCGTAGACAATCCCAGATTCACCTGCTGCCCCGATCCGATACATTTCAAACCTGAAGACAAGATGAAATGGCTCACCATGGCCGCACGCAATCTCGCAGTCGCCGATCAGGAGAAGCTCGATATATTCACCATATGCTCCGGATGCACGGCGACGCTGTCCGAGACATGGCACCTTCTCCACGAAGACGAAGAGCTGTTAAAGCAGGTCAATGAGCGGTTGGGAAGAGTAGGCCTCGAATACAAGGGAACGAGCAGAGTCAGGCACATAGTGACGGTGATACGGGAGGACATCGGCATAGAGGCCGTGAAAAAAACCGTCACCAGGCCGCTCGACGGAATCGATATCACGATCCACTACGGCTGCCACCTCCTCAAACCGAGCAAGATCATGAACGTGGACGATCCTGATGACCCGAAGATAATGGACGAACTGATCGCTGCCCTGGGAGCCAACCCGGTCCAGCACGACGACAGGCTGCTTTGCTGCGGAAAATCGTGTATGGACGAGGAGCTTCCCGACATGATGACCCGCGACGTGCTTTCTTCCGTTTCCAGCACCGGCACCGAGATCATGGGGATGATCTGCCCTTCCTGCTTCGGATCATTCGACCAGGGTCAGGTGCGGCTCTCTAAGAAATATGAAACCGATTTCAACGTCGCCCCCGTCTACTACTTCCAGCTGCTCGGCCTCGCCCAGGGGCTCACGCCGCAGGAAGTCGGAATCAACAGGCACGCTGTCAAACCGAAGAAGCTCCTCGGCCTGGTCGGTTGATCCGGGAGGATCCGCTCCGAGCGAACCAGCCCCTGGTTCCCATGCAGATTCTTACGAGCATAAGCATAACCGGGACCTCTATCAGCACTCCCACCACCGTAGCGAGAGCAGCACCGGAGGATAACCCGAAGAGCATGACCGCTGTGGCTATCGCCACCTCGAAATGGTTCGATGCGCCTATCATCGCTGAGGGCGCGGCATCCTCGTAGGATAACCTTAACAGCCTCGCCAAACCGTATCCGAAGACGAAAATAAGGACCGTCTGGATAAAAAGCGGTACTGCGATCCAGAGTATGGTGAGCGGATTCGATGTTATGATCCCGCCCTTGAACGAAAAGAGCAGGACCAGCGTCGCCAGCAGGGCGAATATGGTGATCGGAGTCAGGATGTGAAGGAATTTATCCCTGAACCAGGCCTCCCCTTTTGCTGCGATGATCCACTTCCGGGACAGATAGCCCGTGGCCAGGGGAAGCGCCACGTAAATGCTGATCGAGAGCAGCAGCGCCTCCCAGGGCACGGGAAGCCTGCCGACGCCCAGAAGGAATCCGCCCAGCGGGCCGTACAGAAAAAGCATCGCAAGGGAATTGATCGCCACCATCACGAGAGTGTGACCGTCATTCCCCTTCGCCAGGTAGCCCCAGACGAGCACCATCGCCGTACAGGGCGCGATTCCGAGGAGGATGCATCCCGCCAGATAGCTCCGCCAGAGCGGTACCGCGAGCATCTTCACATTGTCGACCATCACCACCGTTCCCACGCCGTGCGCGGAGCCGACCGGTGAATCAAGGCCCAGAGGCATCTTGATGTAATCGATCGCCTCGGGACCGATGAACCTGAGAAAAAGAGTGCCGAGGAAAAAGACCGACAGCGCATACATGGTGAACGGTTTGACGGCCCAGTTAATGAACAACGTCAAGCCGACCGGCTTGATGTTCCTTCCCGCCTTCAGAACATCGCCGAAGTCTATCTTCACCATGATCGGATACATCATGAAGAAAAGACAGATCGCAATCGGGATCGATACGATGGGAGCGCCATCCACCCTGATCGCCAAACCGTCCAGAAAAGCGACAGTCGATGGAGCGTACTTGCCAAGAAAAATACCTGCGGTTATGCACAGAATCACCCATACGGTCAGATACTTCTCGAAGATGTTCAGGCCCTTGGGTTGTTTGGTGATGCATGCCTCGGACGCCATCAAGTTTCTTCTCCTCTATAGTCCTTTACCGCTGGGATCTTATCCTCTCCGCCAATCCTGATTGCTGATAAGCGCTGACGTGCTGTTCTCCGGTTCAGTCGGTCGGGGTTGTCACCCGGCCGTGCCGGATCGTGCCTGCCACACCTTTCTGCGTCCGTGCATTCTGCTCATTAACGACTAAGGCGCTGATCTCACGAGGCGGAAACCCAGATAATCGTACCTGCCGTCGGGGGCGGTTCCGCCGCGATACGCTGAACGGCAGTGCCTCGCGTCGCTGCTCCAGCCGCCGCCCCGCAGGACGGGAGAGGTTCCGACAGACTGGCCAACCGGATCTGTTACACTTACGGGAGGGTAAGCACCATACCAGTCCCAGCACCATTCCCATACATTGCCGTGCATGTCATACAACCCGAAGGCATTCGCCTCCTTACTCATCACCGGGTGTGTCCGTCGTCCGGCAGTGCTCCCCCACCAGCCGGCCCTTGATAAATCAGCTTCGCTGTTCCCGGTATGGAAGCGAGTCGTTGTCCCCGCACGGCAGGCGTACTCCCATTCAGCCTCCGTAGGCAATCGGTAGCCGTTCGCCGATCTGGTCCATGTGATTCTGGATCCGGAAATCGTGTACGAGGGTGTCAAACCTTCCCGCTCCGATAATCGATTGCAATAACTCAAAACCTCATACCAGCTGACATTCTCAACCGGTCAATCAGCACAATCCTCGAAATAACTTGGAGAATCTCCCATTACCGAAAACCACTCCCCCTGAGTCACCTCATGCCTGCCCATGCAGAAGCCGCTGACTGTTACCTGAACACCAGGACCCTCAATTGGATAACGGCCCTCCTCGGTTCGCGGACTCCCCATCATGAAAGTTCCGCCTGGGATCAGGACCAGGCCTTCGGGGCATGAACGCTTATCGGTCCCCTCGAGCCCAGCAACCTCGGTAACCTCATCCTTCTCCGGCGCAGCCGTGACAAGCTTGCGAAGTCCTTCAGTTTCTTCTACCGCATCAGTCGCGCCTTCACGTTCATCCGCATCCAACGGCGGAAACAGCCCAAATATGGCCAAGATGAAAACGGCTGCCGGTAATATCCGTCGTTGATCTTTGCTGACTTTTCGCACCTGTATCATCCCTCGGCTATAATCACGAAATTGCCGTGATGGTTTGCATATGGTCCCACCAGGCGGCAATCATGTTCATAAGAACCTTTTATAATCGGGGATAACTCGATATGCAATGTTTCTTCACTTTAAGCTATTTGCGCTGCAGGTGTTTTTTCAGGGGAGTTATCCAAGGAGTCGTCTCTTTCCCCGGTGTCGCAGCTTGTTCGATGAGTGCTCCATGGACCTTGGGATTCACAATATTGGAGCTGTGTCGTCTATCATGATGTATGGTGGTGTGTTGCACATACTTCACCCTCCGGCTTGCCCTCCGCTGCATCTGTCTTCAGTCCATGCAGCTGATTTGACCAGACTCCTCATCAGTTCATTCTGATTCTCCCTGATCCTTCCGACCGCGGTCCGCTTTTTATATTCCCGCTCCCGGGCATAACTGCTTCTTGCCGGCGGGGTAAAGACTCTCGGTTCAAAAGACCGCTTGATTCGCGAAGCCTTACCGACGGCACCCTCTTTCATGCCCTTGCATCTGATTCCGTAATGCACGGCGTGACATCTGTATTTCAGGGTATCTCTGTCCTTCTCGAACCCGCCGAAACTCATATTTCGTATTTCACGGGTTTCCGGACAATAGGAGGATACGGTTCCACGATAGGGGCGAGACATCCTTAGCGGAGGATCAGAAGCGCTGATGTTTGAGCTGCGGGGGGGATGGATGCTGCGAACAGGTGCGAGCAGCGGGAGGAGGAAGCAGCGAGGTTCAGCGCTTCCCGGAGCGAGGGTCAGCAGCGTGCTCCGCAGGGCGGGAAGACGCTCCCTCACCGCCTGGAACGTACCGGTATCCATGGGGTCAATTTCCCGACTCGAACAGCTGTCGATGCCGTATGTTCAAGAAACTTGGTCGCCATCGGGGGTAAATCGATTTGCAATGCTTCTATATCCTCCTGACATATAGTCTGTTCTGCGCATCGCAAATAGATCACTTTCCCGTGGCCAACCGGTTCGCCACGTGAAGAGTTATTCTGTAAACCTGGAAGTTTCGATCAACCTGTTTTCGATGTTTCTACATCTGTATGATAATCAAATCGATTTCAGGCATTGCGAATGACGCTTTCTCCCGTTACAGGCCGGCTGCATGAGTCGCGGCGGACGGCTTCCGAAAAAGATTGCGTTGCCCTTGCAGGCTGCTATAGAATCCCCGCTTGTTCCGCGAAAAGAGGGCCGTTAGAAAAGAGATGCCGTCTCGCGGGGTATTAATCGATCCTGCTTTCTCCACGGAGTATGAGTAAATGAGTGGAATCAGCTACGATACAGAAGCATACAGACGCTTTTACGAAAATTTGCTGCCCCTTCTCAAGGGGCCGAATATCAAAACCATGAAGCTCAGGGAGCTGAAAAAATACGCTGAATCAACGGCATGGCGAACCAGGTTCAACTCTCTGGGATGGCGCTCCATGGTCTCCAGCAGGATCGGCCCCCGCACGGTCTACCTGGGAAGCGATTCGGTAGTCCAGCCCAGCCCGACTGACATTCAGAAAGATCTGATTGAAAAGGCCCCCGCTGAGCTGCACAACGTGCTGCACTTTTTACGGACGCTGCCTTTTATTCATCTTCGAAGACAGATGGGGTGGAATGGTGAATACAACCCGGTCTGCAATCTCTACGTCTCGGTGGCCGACCCGAAGAATTACCGGCTCGCTTATATGTGGGGGAACACCCAGTTCAAGCCGACCAAGCGGCCCGGTCCCGAATTTACGATGATTCATATCCCGGAGGAGCATAACATCCGGCAGCAGGTGCTCACCATCCCGGAGCACAACCTCAACATCGCCCTCGGAACCGACTACATGGGAGAGGATAAGAAAGGTTTCCTCCGACAGGCCATGTGGACGGCCGATGGCAGGGGTATGCTGGGGCTTCACGCGGGAACAAAGACGGTAACGGTGCGCGATCACGAAACAGGGCGGCTGAAAAACTATGGAGTATACCTGTTCGGCCTTTCTGCGACGGGTAAATCGACCTGGTCGTGTCACCAGTTAGGTCTCAACCTCGAGAAAAAGGAAATGACGCGCGTCAACCAGGACGACATCGTATTCATGAAGCGGGACGGCGGCGCCCTGGGGACGGAAGGCGGCTTTTTCGTAAAGACCGATGTCGACAAGACGCTCCAGGAGTCGATGTACAACGCGCTCATACACAAATCAGCCCTTTATGAAAACGTCATGATAGATGCCAACGGGGAACCCGATTTTCTTGATGAGTCTCTCTGCGGGAACGGTCGGGCTGTTATTCAGAAACGCCACCTCAGGATCAAGCACCGCAACAGGATGATCCGCATCGAAGCAAAAGGTGTCAACCTGCCGGCGGCGGAAGAACTGGACGGCGTTATTTTCGCATTCATCACTCGCCGCAACACCATCATGCCCTTCGCCCAGAGGCTGACGCCCGAACAGGCCGTGCTCGCCTACCTCTGGGGAGAATCATCCCACTCCTTCGCATCCCAACCTGCAAAAGCGGGTGAATCGGTGCGCACTGTCGGAACCGATCCCTTCATAATCGGGTCGCGGGCCGCGAAGGTGAATACCTTCTTCGAAATCATTTCGGAACTCTGCGAACGGTTCCCGGACAAAATTTCGTTCTACCAGTACAACACCGGGGGCATCGGAGAAATCCTGGAAGAACGGGTGGAAGACGGCAGAAAAAAGAAGAACATGATCCGAAAGGCGAAACGGGTGCCAATCGATCTCATGGCCGCCCTTCAGCGAGGTGACCTGTACGGCACTAACCGTTACGAAAAGGGACGGTTCGGCACCCGCGAAATCGTCCGGTGCGAAGGCGGAAGCCTGGCCGAGTACGACCCGGCCCGTTATTACTCCAAGGAGGAGATCGACACTTACCTCGAGGATATCGTAGCCGGACGGGAGAAATTCACCGGCGAGATCGTTGATGAAGGGCTTACACCGGAAGTGCTCCGATTCGCTGAACAATCCTACGGAATCGTGAAAGACAGATCCCGCGTGTTTATAGCCGAATCAAAAAAACCTGGTGCGGATGAAACCGCCGAGGACGCACATGCCGGAACAGCGGAATCTGTAATCGAGCCGGAATTCGGTAGGGGAGCCGAAGATTTTCCCGGTGTTCCGGTAAGCCTGCGAAGAAGACCAGGTAGGTCCTTTGCACGGCGCAAGGTGTAATCCTGCCGGGGTGCTGGTTTTGTACGGGGAGGTAAAATGCCGAAAACCACGGGTAAAAAAATGAGCCGTGCTTATACTCCTTCAATAAGTAAAAACGATATCGAACTGCTTGTTAGTGCCCGCCATTGGGATCCGTTCTCGGTGCTCGGCATGCACGAGGTGAAGGTGAACGGCCGCAAGCGCATCGCCATAAGGGTTCTTGCGCCCGGATCCAACAGTGTCACCATTCTCGAACAGGTGCCCGAAAAGAGTGACGGAACCGCAAGCGATACTATCAGGCATCAGATGAAACCGGTACATCCCGATGGTTTATACGAGAAGCTGCTTCCCATCGGACGGTCCTTTATCAATTACCTCCTGGAAATCGACGATACGAGCGGCAACAAGCGCGTTGTCAAGGATGTATACACCTTCCTCCCGGTTCTGACCGATTACGAGCTTCACCTGTTCGGCGAAGGCCGTTTCAATAAGCTGTCGGAAAAATTCGGCGCATACATTGAGCACTGCGGCGAAAAAGGTGTACTCTATGCCGTCTGGGCGCCCAATGCGGTCAGTGTGAGCGTGATAGGTGAAATGAACTGGTGGGACGCGAGGGTCCACCAGATGCGAAACCGGGGCACCACCGGTGTCTGGGAGCTTTTCATCCCGGATGTCCCCCCGGGGACTCCTTATAAATTCCGCATCGTCAGTAATATCAACGGCAGTGAACTCTACAAAGCCGACCCTTTTGCCCGCTTTTCCCAGGTGCGGCCCCGAACCGCTTCCGTCACATTCGATACGGCCGCATATCAATGGCAGGACGAAGAATGGATGGCGCGCCGTGAATCGGCCAATTCATTCTCCGCACCTATATCGATTTACGAGGTGCATCTCGGTTCATGGATGCGGTCCCACCACGATGAACATGGCTGGATGTCCTACAAAGAGCTGGCTGAAAAGCTTACCGCCCACGTGAAGGATATGGGATTCACCCACGTAGAGCTTCTCCCGATCATGGAACACCCCTTCGACGGCTCCTGGGGCTACCAGGTGACAGGCTTTCACAGCCCGACCAGCAGGTTCGGAACGCCCCACGATTTTCAGTATCTCGTCGACAAGCTCCATCAGAACGGCATCGGAGTGATACTGGACTGGGTGCCGGCCCACTTCCCGAACGATTTTCACGGGCTCGGGCTTTTCGACGGCACACATCTGTACGAACATGCAGACCCGCGGCTGGGAGTGCACAGGGACTGGGACACCCTGATTTTCAACTTCGGACGTCGCGAGGTATCCAATTTCCTGATTTCAAACGCGCTCTACTGGCTGAAATTCTTCCACCTCGACGGGCTTCGGGTCGATGCGGTCGCTTCGATGCTTTATCTCGATTATTCCCGGAAGGAAGGAGAATGGCTGCCGAACAAGTACGGCGGTCGAGAGAACCTGGACGCAATCGACTTTATTAAACGTTTCAATGAAATCGCGTACGGCTCCTTTCCCGGTACCATGACAATCGCCGAAGAGTCAACCGCCTGGCCGGGAGTTTCGCACCCGGTCTATACCGGCGGCCTGGGTTTCGGCATGAAGTGGAACATGGGCTGGATGCACGACATGCTGGAATATATGTCCAAAGACCCGATTCATCGAAAATTCCACCATAATAACCTGACCTTTTCGCTGCTTTACGCATTCAACGAAAACTTTATCCTCCCACTGTCTCACGACGAGGTGGTGCACGGCAAAGGTTCCCTCCTGGGTAAAATGCCCGGGGACGAATGGCAGCGTTTCGCCAATCTCCGCCTGCTGTATGCTTATATGTTCGGACACCCGGGTAAAATGCTGATGTTCATGGGCGGTGAAATCGGCCAGTATTCCGAATGGGACCACGATTCGAACCTCGACTGGCATCTGCTCGCATACAAGCCGCATTCGAGCCTGATGAGGTTTCTACGTGACCTGAACCTGGTTTACCGCTCCGAACCTTCAATGTATGAAGTGGATAACAGCTTCGAGGGATTTCGCTGGATAGATTTCAGGGATTCTGATTCAGGAATAGTGGCATTCGTGAGGTTTGCGCGGAATTCAGCGGACCATACCGTCTTCATTTTCAACTTTACGCCGCTGGTCAGACGGAATTATCGAATCGGAATGCCCTCGGGCCGGCTTTACAAGGTTCTTGTCAACAGCGACAAAGATGTCTATTTCGGAAGCGGGGCGGGATCCGTGGAGCCGATCATGACCGATCCGATACCGTGGCACGGTTTCGATCACTCGGTCATGCCGGATATACCGCCTCTCGGCGCTCTCATTCTGAAACCTGAATAAATCGAACTGCGGGGGCGGGGCTCAGCTCATCTCAGCGACAGCGGATTCCGTGCTGCTGTCCAGCTCCGCGAAAATCTTCTCTTTTCCATCCGCCCAGGCATCGATACCGCCTTCTGAGCCTATCCAGAACATTATGGGAAGAGGCAGTGAGCCGTCATCAGCCCTCTCGATGCTTTTCCTGATGTGGGGATAATACCGGTTGAAAATTCGCCTCTCCCCTGCCTCGCGCAAATTGAAGTTCTCAAATTCCAGTCCGAGTTCGGACAACCTGGTTTTTACTTCTTCGCACTTGCTGCACGAGGGAACGCTGAACAGTTTCAAAGTGACATCCTGATGCCGCTCATCCTTTGAAATCTCACTGACTTCGCCGGGCTTGGGGCCTTTGCCGCCGGAGTCGCCGTTATCGGGGGAGCCGTTGTTGAACCGGGGAAACTCCGACAGCCCTCCGCGGCCCGGCATCTTGCCGCCGGGATCGAAAGCTGATAATCCGGGCTCATCAAACCCGGGTGTGCCGTTGCCGCCCGATGCCGAAACTTGTTCCACGGCAAAAGTCGTCCGGTGTCGGTACTCTTCTCTCTTACCCTTGTTCCAGTTGCGGACCGGTCTGTAATATCCCACGATCCGGGCGTAAACTTCGGTTTCTCCGCCGCAGCGGGGGCAGTTCTCGTGTTCGCCCCTCAGGTAACCATGCTCCGTACATACCGAGAAGGTAGGCGAGATGGTGAGATACGGAATTCGGTAACCCGCCATTATGCGCTGGACGAGTTTCTTGCATGATTCGGTTTCGTCCATGCGCTCACCCAGAAACGCATGGAAGACCGTACCGCCCGTGTACTTGATTTGAAGCTCTTCCTGCAGATCCAGCGCTTCAAAAATGTCGCTGGTGTAATCGACAGGGAGCTGTGTGGAGTTGGTATAGTAAGGGTCTGCATCACCTGAGATTTTTATTCCGGGATACCGCTTCTTATCGATCTTGGCGAGACGGAAGGATGTCGACTCGGCCGGGGTGGCTTCGAGGTTATAGAGGTTGCCGGTTTCAGACTGGAACCTGACCAGCTGCTCCCTCATGAAATCGAGCACTTCGACGGCGAATTCGCGACCATCATCATGGGAGAGGTCTTTGCCCAGGAAGTTCTGACTGCACTCGTTCATCCCAACGATGCCTATGGTGGAAAAATGACTGTCCCAGGTTTTCAGGTACCTTTTCGAATACGGGAACAAACCCTCGTTCATCAACCGGGTGGCCACCTCCCTCTTTATCTCAAGAGATTTTTTCGCCAGTTCCATGATTCTCGTCAGACGGATGAAAAATTCACCCCTGCTTCTTGAAAGGTAACCGATTCGAGGAAGGTTGATAGTGACGACCCCTATCGACCCCGTCAGCTCGGCGGCGCCGAAAAGACCGCCGCCTTTCTTGCGAAGCTCCCGCTTATCGAGCTGCAGGCGGCAGCACATGGAGCGGACATCGCCGGGTTTCAGATCCGAGTTTACGAAATTCTGAAAATATGGAGTACCGTATTTCGCTGTCATCTTGAACAGCAGCTTTGCATTGTCCGAATCCCAATCGAAGTCGGGAGTGATATTATAGGTCGGAATCGGATAAGGAAATCCACGCCCGTCCGCGTCACCTTCCATCATCACCTCCAGGAAGGCGCGGTTGATCATGTTCATTTCTTCCTGGTAGTCTTTATACTTCTGATCAATCGGCTTCCCGCCGATGATGGCGTGTTCGTCCCGGAGGTCTTCGGGAACGACCCAATCGAGGGTAATGTTCGTGAACGGCGCCTGGGAACCCCACCTGGAAGGTGTGTTCACTCCGAAAATGAAACTTTGAACAGCCTGTTTCACTTCATGGTATGTGAGAGAATCCTTGCGCACGAAGGGAGCCAGGTAAGTGTCGAAACTCGAGAACGCCTGTGCGCCGGCCCACTCGTTCTGCAGCACTCCGAGGAAATTCACCATCTGGTTTACAAGGGTATTAAGATGCCTTGCGGGTTCGGAGCTGATCTTGTTCGGTACGCCTCCCAGACCTTCTTCGATAAGCTGCCGCAGACTCCAGCCGGCGCAATACCCGGAGAACATTGACAGGTCATGAAGGTGAAAGGAGCCTGTTCTGTGGGCCGTTGCTATCTCGCGGGAATAGATATGGTTCAGCCAGTAATTAGCCGTAACGGTGCCCGAGTTATGCAGAATCAAACCACCCAGGGAATAGTTCACGTTGCTGTTTTCACGAACCCGCCAGTCCGACTGCTTCAGGTAGCCGTCCATCGTGTTTTTGATATCGAGGAGGAGGCTCCTGGTCTCCCTAAGCCTTGAATGCTGTTCTCTGTAAAGTATATAGGATCTGGCGGTGCTCACAAAATCCTTGTCTATGAGCACATTCTCTACAAGGTCCTGGATCTCTTCGACGGCGGGGATACTTCGTTCATGATGGGCGCGGAGGATACGCCGGCAGACTTCATTTGAACACTCGACGGCATGGGAGCGATCGCCGGTGCCGGTCGACTCCATGGCTTTCTGGATAGCCTGGGTGATGCGCTCCTGGTCAAAGGGCACGATCTTCCCGTTGCGCTTCCGGATATAAAAGTTGTTTTCGGTTAAGTAAAGGAACTTGGATCCATCATCGATGTACTGCTCCAGCCGTGCAGGATTCACCTTCTCCCCCTGTTATTTACATCCGGAAAACCAGATTGATTACTTAATATTCAAACACCCGGTCAGGTGCCTGGTTACTCACCCGTTTCCTTTAAACATACAAGATTTTGTATGCGCCTTAATCTAACTCCACAACATATAGTCGTCAAGATGGAAAATCAAAAAATCTGCGGTTGATCGAATTTAAGCTGTAAGCTTATCCCGCAGCGCACCTTAGAATCCAGCCTGTATTTCAATTATATATTCGTAGTATATTATTGGCAGCTGTAAACTATATTTGACACACTTTTGGAATCCCTTAGCAGGGAAGAGGTTCCGGCAGGTTTACCTCACTCAGGGGTGAGGATCGTTCGTAACGGGCTCGATTCTCCCGACTTCTATAGAGAGCGGGAACCGGACCAGAGCCGTAGTCCCCCGCCCTTCCGCGGCGGTCACCGTGATGTCGGCGCCGTATCTTTCAAGGATGCTCTGGACGATCGGAAGGCCCAGACCCGTTCCCTGGGATTTGGTTGAAAAGTAAGGTTCGAAGAGACGGTCCTTCGCATCGTCCGATATACCGGTCCCTGTATCATTTATGGAAAGCTCCTGCCCTCCCTCGGGATCCGACCTGAGAGAAATCGACAATACGCCCGATTCCCCCATGGCCTGCAGGGCGTTTTCCACCAGGTTTACGATGACGCGCCGGAGTTCTTCCTCGGCCATGCGCACGGGGGGCAGATCCTGAGGAAGGCTGGTCCGAACCTGGATACCCCGGCTTTCCAGGTGACCGTAGTCCGAGAGGCAGTTTTTCACGATCCCGTCGACCCGGACCTCCACCGGAACCCGGTCGGGTCGGCCGGCGAACCAGGAAAATTCGGTGGCGATGCGCCTCAGACGTTCGATCTGTTCGATTATAACTTCCAGACTCTCGTGCAGAATCTCGTCGAAACCGTCAGCACCGTCACGCCATGCATGGCTGATATGCTGAGCCTGGAGTTTCATGGGTGTCAGAGGATTTTTTATTTCATGGGCTACCTGTCTGGCCATTTCACCCCATGCAACGAGCTTTTTCGACCTTATGACGTCAGATAAATCTTCTATTACGAGCACTACACCGAGAAGACCGCCCTGGCTCGATTCGAGCCTGTGCGCTGTCATCCGCCATGTTCCGCCGCCCTTGCCGCCGGGCGGAGAAGTTTCCCTTTGCAGGGAATTCGATTCGCCCGTCAAGACGGATTCGAGCATGCCCGCCTGCTCGGCATAGCCGGCGGTGGAAAGCAATACCGATGCCGATAAACCGCGTTCTTCATCCGGTACCGGAACTCCATCCTCCTCTCCGCGGTCCTCGGGATCTTCCTGCTTCAGAAGTTCCCTGCGCATCTTGCGATTCACAAAAACCACCCTGCCGCCGCTATCCGCCGCGAGCACGGCCGCATCCAAGCTGTCAAGAGTCGAGGACAGGAAGTTCCTGTTCCTCTCAAGAAGGTCCCGGTTCTTTTTTAAACGGTCGGACATGATATTGAATGAGGAAACAAGCCGCTTTACTTCATCAAGGCTCGAGACAGCCCCGATACGCCCGAACCAGCCCCTGGCCAGCTGCTCGGTCACTCTCGTCACACGGGCTATCGACACGGAAATCCTGGCCGAAAGGACCAGGCTGCCCGTCATTGTCAAAAGAACCCACAGAGCGGCGAGCCCGGCGATGCTGGCGGTGAACAGGCTCCGTTCAACGGCCGCTTTTTCTTCGAAGGCCTGCAATGTCACTGCGATGGCCCCAACGTATTTCCCTTCTTCGTCCTCGAGCGCCCTGTATCCCGTTAAATGGGTGATGCCCCCGAGAGATTCTTCGGCGATAACGGATACCTCACCCTCATACATGAATTTTCTGTAGACCGAGCCGTCCATCCTGCCTTGCCGCAATCCCGCAAGAAGATATTCGGGCCTGTTATCAGCGGATATATCCTTGCCGGTATAGATCCTTACGTCGCCGGTCAGCACAGCGGCCATGTCCCGGCAGAACCGCCCGTCCAGGCTCAGCTCCACGCTGCCCGATTGTTTCGAATCACCTATCATGATAAGGCCCAGGCCGGAACCGTCCGTGCAGAAACCGGCAGCTCTGAACTGCATCCTGTCCGGCTCTATGGCTTGCATCCCTCCGGATTCTTCGGCCTTTTCCCTGCTCTCCGGAAGCCGACCGTCAAATTTCAATCTGCCGCTCTCAAGGACGCCGGTAAGCTGTTCCATGCCGCGGCGAATCCTTTCTTCATGCTGTTCCCTGAGGTTCCCGGTGCGATATTGCACAGCAAAAGCGCCCCAGAAGAGGATCGGCAGCAGGGAAAGCACCACCATGGCCACCAGGAGCCTGAACCTGAACGAATCGAACACCGATCGCCATCTGCCGGGAGAGCCGGCATCCCGGAGAAACACCGGCGCCGCAAGCAGCATCAAAGCCGTCGCAAGCCCGAGGATCCCGAGAAGGAACGTTATTCGCCATCTTGTTCCATCGTCCTCACCGCCGGGTGCGGCATCGAAAACCGCGGCCCCGGGAGGGACGAAAACTCCCCCGGCGGATTGAGGGCCAAGGGCTGTAACTATGACCTGGAGATTCTCTCCTTCATCCGCACGAAGGCGGAGCCGTCCGGTATAGAAGGGCACCTCCATGTCACCGTTGCCGGGGTGATGCTCCCAGCCACGGAGGATCACGAGTTCCCCCGTGGCCCCGACCTTCTCGAGCAGATCGAGAGCACCGAGCCTGAACCAGGAGGGAAATCCCGCTGAAAAATGGGCTAAAGCTTCTCCGGTTTCGGAGTACAGCTCCACGGCGGAGGGGATTCCCTCGGCGGCGAGACCCGTGCGGAGCCAGGCCCGGTAAGCCGATCTGTTTCCGGCGCCCCAGGCATCGAGGGATATCGGTGGAGAATCTTCCTTGTCTGCGGATATGCCGCTCCCGATAATCCCTTCAGCGCCGAAACGGGCGAAATCCTCGAGGGTCTCTTCCACCAGCATCCGAATCCAGACCTGCTCCCCTTCGTTCGCGGCTTTGACCGCGCTCCTCCAGCCGCCTTCGCCCCCCTGCATCCCGTATTGGGCGAACAGGATCGATACTGCCGATATCACCGGGAAAAAAATCAGCCTTGAAATGGGAACCGAGCCGCGTTTAGCGGATGGACCTTCCGCGAGGAAAACTCCGAAAACGGTCAGAAGCAGGAAGTACAGCACCGCTGCTGTTCCATTTTCAATCGTCGACGGTGCGGTGAACCATCCCCCAGCTACCGGGATCAATATCGCCGCCGCAATGCCGCGTTTCCTCCATCCGCAAGACGCGGCCAGCCTGGAGATGGTTCCGGTGAATAATACTGTAACAGCAGTGAGAATCACTGCGGCGGCAGAAAGGAGGATTTCGGGAGCCCCGAAGAAAACTCCCCGGAAGGGAGGGAATACGCCGGGGGCGGATGACGGAATTGAAAAGAGGATGCCCGGCGCGAACACCCAGGCCGCGAATGCGCTCAGAATAAAAAGAGGCGAATAACGCAGCAAAACGCCCGGACCGGACCGGCCGGCGGCGACACCGCTCCTTCCGCCCCGGGCGAACCGCAGCCACCAGACACCCACGATTGAAAGCTGGAGTGCCGTTAAAAAAAGATCGGCGGGTGATCTCAAAAGCCCGAACCCGGCAACGGAGGCGTAATGTTCCGGGCCGCTCTGGACCTCGCCGAACATCAGTCCTGTAAGACCCGGAACGAGCAGAAGGATTGTACGAAGGATTATCTGGCCGGCAGTGACGAGGATCAGCCCTGCAAGCGGCCGTCCCCCCGGAGCAGCGAAGATAAAAGCCGCCGTGAAGACGACGGTCGCGAACCAGCAGGCCGCCCGCCCGGTCAGACGCAGACCTCCGGAGCGTATCAGGCCGGCGTCCAGGCACCGGACCTCGCCGGCAGGGCTCCCGTCAGGTTGGATAAGGTTGACTATATCGCCGCGGCCATCCGGATCGGAATTGCTGATAAAGGGAATTACCCGGTTTTCGGAAGAATCGCCCCGGGGGTCCGAATCATCTCGTGTTTCAAGAGAGCCGCCCGTCCCCTCCGGTGGAATTCTCCGCGGGACGGATACAGTGAAGGCCCCATCCGGGCCGGGCTCGAGGCTGCCCTCCCGGAGTTCGACATCCACACCTGAAAGCCCGGTGGGCGTTATCAGCTGGTTCCGCCTCTCGTTGCGAAACGGAACGGGCCGTTCGAGGGGAACGAACAATTCAACCGTATGGTCCAGACCGGCGGCGGCACGCCCTGTAAGCCACAGTATGTCCCCGTGCTTCTCAACCGTGACACGCGGGGTCTTCGAAACCGCTTTCGACAATCCGGCGGCACTGTGTTCCGAATCGGATTCTTTTCTTTTCAGCCGTTGAGGACAGCAGCCGGTCAAATCACCGGCCCAGGAAAGGGGAGTTCCGTCGCCGGCAACCACCTGAACACCGCCGTCCCATCCGGCGAACTCGGGAAATTCCGACTGGAGATAAGCCTCGAGCGTATTGAATTGTTCAGGAAAGTCTTCCACCGGAGCTGCCGCGCCGGCGATCTCTTCAGCATGGTGAGCGAGGGCTCCGGCCAGGACGGTCAGTCGTTCGGCGACCAGGGAGGCGGCTTCCCGGGGCGTGATTCCCTTGAACGCATCAGGACCAAGAAGGAGCGGAAAAACCAGGAGGACGGCGGTCGCCGGAAAGAGAACGATCAATCCCGCCCGGAGTCTGAAACGCTCCCTTCGGGACAACCGTTCCACACCGCCGCTCTTCATCTTGGAACCATCCTGATTCCGTTGACTATCCAGCGACCCTGGGATTTCGAGAGGAAAATGAATATTTTCTCTGTCCGGGGAGCGGCGCCCGGCCTCGAAACGAATTCACGCTGAACAATCACGTAGGGTGTCTCGTCGACGCTGTCGAGACCGATATATTCGATGATGCGGAAAGAGGTCGTGCGCCCCTTCCCCCATTTCTTCCTGAGAAGCAGGAGCGCCTGTTCACGTGTATATGCACGGCTGCGGCGCAGACCGGGATCGAGTTTTATAACGACATTGTCGGGGTCGAGGATGCGGTATAACCCTTCGATATCGCGGGAGTCGAGTAATTCTTCGAGTTCCCTGAGCTGCATGGCCCACCGTTTTTTCCGCATGCTCGGCGTTTCTTCACCTTCGCCGGTGATCGCGGAATCGTTGATTTCGAGCGGCCTGTCGATGACGATTTCGATCTCGCGGTCTTTCTGGCGCTCCTGGTAACCCCGCTTCCGTGGCGAGTCATCAGTGCTTTCGTCACAGAAGGCAGCCCCCGGCAGCAGTGCGAGGCACAGAATTACGGTCGCCGGAAGGAAGACTCCGAGAAACGGCATGCAGTAACAGGATTTGAAAATAGATATTCGTGAAGCCGTGAAACAGCGTAGTAAGGATTTGATCTGGAAAAACCGGACAGGCATTGCAGCTTACCTGCGTAACGTTATTTTTTTCTTGCCCCCGAGCAAACCTCGCATCCTTTATTGTCTACATACTGAGGAATATTGCAAGAACTGATCCGTCTTTTTCTACCTGCCGGCCGGGTAGCTGCCTGTATTATCTTATGACGGATTATTCTCAGATTACGCTCGAAAGAAAGATGATGCATATGACGCATCCGGCAAGACCTTTAAAGAGGACACCGGCGATCCGGCCGAAAAAAGCGCCCGTTCCGGCGCGGGCGGCGTTTTCCAGCTTGCGGAAGCGCAGGTATTCTACGAGGAAAGCACCTGCGAAGGCACCGAGAAAAGCCCCCGGAAGCGCGAGGACAAGGCCGGCTCCGGCTCCGATCACACCTCCCGCAATGCCGCCCGCCACCGAGCCAAGCGCCCCGGGGATTGATGCGCCGTACTTGCGGCTGAAAATAATTCCCGACGCGAATTCCAGAAGCTCGCCGACGACCGCCGCTCCCAGCAGCATCAGCATGACGCGCCCCGTGATTTCGGAGAACCCGGTGCCCAGGCCGTATAAAAGAGCAAGCCCGACAAGCAGAAAGTTGCCGGGCAAACCGAGTAGAACGAACAGAAAAGAGACGAGAAAAGCCGCCAGAACAGGTATCAGAAGCAGCCATTCCATAACGATCTTACTTCTTCTTACGGGCCGGCCATCGCTGCTGCCATTCGACAAGCACCGGGCTCGCGACGAAAATCGAGGAGTAGGTTCCCACCATAACCCCCACCAGCAGGGCGAAAGCGAAATCGTGAATCACGTGCCCGCCCAGGACGAACAGGGAAAGAACCACGAAGAGGGTGGTGGTCGAAGTAACTATGGTTCTGCTCAGTGTACGGTTGATACTGGCATTGATGATGAACGGGTAGCGCTTGCGGCGCATCAGGCGAAGCTCCTCCCTGATCCGATCGAAGACCACGATGGTGTCGTTGAGAGAATAACCGACGATGGTCAACAGCGCCGCGATAACGGGAAGAGAGATCTCCTTCCCTGCAAGCGAAAAGATGCCGATGGTTATCAGCACGTCGTGAGCCAGGGCGATGATGGCCGCTATGGCGAACCTGAACTCGAAACGCCAGGAAATATAAAGCACGATCACGAGAAGCGAAAAAAGTATCGCCTTGATGGCTTTCCCCTTGAGTTCGCTCCCGATCTTCGGCCCTACGAATTCCTCGTCGAGGATGTTGTAAGAGATGCCCGGAAAGGCGGTACGAAGGGTCTCTTTGATCTCTCCTGTACGCGAAACGCCCTCCGCCGACTGGGCACTCCTGATGATCACTTCCTGAGAGACCCCCGTGGCCGAGCCTTCTCCCATCATCTGGATTTCGCTGTCGCCCAATCCGATATCCGCAAGACTCGATCTCAGCGATTCCACGGCCACCGGTTCGGAGAACTTCAGCCAGAGTACGCTTCCGCCGGCGAAATCGACGCTGTATTCGAGACCGCCGTGCAGGATCATCGACAGGATGCCGATCAGAATGACAACGCCTGAAACGGCGAACATGATGTATCGTTTCGATACCAAGTCGTAGTCAGGATCCTTGAAAAATTCCATTTATCCCACTCCTCCCGGGTCTTCCGCCGGGGTCAAATGCTGATTTTCTTGAATTTGCCTCCGAAATAAACCGATTCGAAAATCAGCCTGGAGACGAGGATCGCCGTGTATAAACTGCAGATTATGCCTAGCGAAAGCGTAACGGCGAACCCCCTGATCGGCCCTGTGCCGAAGTAATAAAGGAACATGGCGGTCAGCAGGGTGGTTATGTTCGCATCCAGGATGGTCGTCACCGCCCGTGAAAATCCGCTGTCGATGGTTGCCTTCACCGTCTTGCCCGTGCGGGCCTCTTCCCTGATCCGCGAAAAAACGAGAACATTCGCATCCACCGCCATACCTATAGTCAGAATAATGCCCGCGATTCCGGGAAGAGTCAGTGTCGCATGGAACATCGACAGGAGCGCGAGCACGAAAAACAGGTTGAGAAACAGGGCCAGGTTCGCGATTATCCCGGAGAATTTGAAATAAAAGATCATAAACATTAGAACCACGATCAGCCCGAATAATGCCGAATAGGTTCCGGCTTTGATTGAATCCGCTCCGAGGGTCGGCCCTACCGTGCGCTCCTCAACGATATTGATAGGCGCGGGAAGAGAGCCGGACCTGAGACATATGGCGAGGTCGGTAGCTTCTTCCCAGGAATAGCTCCCCTCGATCTGGGCGGAACCGTCGGGAATGCGGGACCTGAGAACGGGTGCTGTATGGATCTTGCCGTCGAGCACGATGGCAAGCCGCCGCCCCAGGTGCTCACCCGTGAAATCGGCGAATTTACGCACCATCTTCCGTTCGAAGGAGAGAAGAACAATCGGTTCGATGGTCTGGTAGTTGGAGCTCGTCCTGGCGTCGGTAAGATTCGACCCCATGAATTCTGCGTTTTTTTCAAGCAGCATCAGGGTTCTGTATCGCCTGAACGGTGCGTTTTCAACCTTGACCGTCTGAAGCTTCATCCCGAGTGCCAGTTCCAGGCCCTCCGGAACGAGAGCCTTTACCTCGGGATCCGCAAGATATTTCTCGATTTGAGAGAGGTTGTTTTCCGGTATTACGAAATCGCTCCCGTAGAATCCGAGAAGTGATGTGAAAGGCTGCTCGTCGCTCGACTCGTATCCCGGAACAGGTGTTTCTTCTTCACTGCCGATAAAGAGCTCTTCGAGTTCGTCCTTTTCAGCATCCTCAGCTTCAACCATGCTGTCCGCGGCTGACCCCTCCGCATCAGAGCCGGCGCCCTGGTCCGGCGACTCGCCGGCAGACTCCTCCGAAACGCCCGTCTCCGATGCATCGGCTGCTTCACGCGCCGGTTCTTCGATATCTTCTTCAAGCGGTTCCACCCCTTTTTCGAGCAGGAGACGATCGCGAAGCAGCATATCTATTCTGTCGAGGACGAATTTAGTCTCTTCCGGTTCTTCAACCAGCCTGAACTCGAGGAGGGCCGTCTGGCGGATGATCTCCTTGGCCCGCTCCTGGTCGCTGATGCCGGGAAGCTGGATAAGGATGCGATCTTCACCCTGCGGCTGAATTACAGGCTCGGCCACGCCGAACTCGTCCACCCTGTTGCGGATAATTTCAAGGACCCGCTGACGCGCGTCATCCGCCTGTTCAGGAGGGAGTTTTTCTTTGTCCACTTCGAGAACGAGATGCATGCCGCCCTTCAGGTCGAGACCGAGGTTTATCGACTCTTTTTCGAGAGCGGTCAGCGCCTCGGGATCTTCGTTTCTCAGGATCTGTATCTCCTCATCCGATTTCGCCATGAGTTTGAACGTGGGAACGAGTTCCCATATCGAAACTATGGCCAGGACGATAGTCAGACCGAGTATCCATTTACTTCTGTTGCTCATGTTCCTTCATCCCTGTCTTTCAACATCCGTTTAGGGGCGGGCGCCGCTCGGGGGCACTCTCCCCATTAAGCGAACGGGCTGCAACCCGGCCGCAGGTTCTAATTGTTCAGGCTGATGCTTGTTCGTCCGTTTTAAGAACTCAAGCGCGAAAGTCCCGCGATTATCCGTTTGCGGCTTCTCGGGCAAGGCGCACCAGCTCCACCATCTCCCTTACCGCCCGTGACAGGCCTGTGAAAACCGCCCGGGAAACGATGCTGTGCCCGATGTTGACTTCCACAATCTCGGGCAATGAAGCCACTGGAAGCACGTTATGATAATTCAACCCGTGACCGGCATGCATTTCCAGTCCGAGACCGTGACCAAGCCTTGCGGATTCGGCAACCCTGATCAGCTCCGTTTCTCTATCCCTCTCGGGAGCTCCGGCGTACGGACCGGTATGGATTTCAACACAATCCGCTCCTGTCTCAACCGCCAGCGGCATTTGCGCCGGATCGGCATCGAGAAAAAGCGAAATCTTGATTCCGGCGTCTTTCAGCCGGGCGATCCCTTCTTTGAACAGCGGAACCCTGTCCGCAATCTGCAAACCGCCCTCGGTGGTGATTTCTTCACGACGCTCGGGCACGAGGCAAACCGATTCCGGCTTGAACTCTTCGGCGATGCCCAGCATCTCATCGGTCAAAGCCATTTCAAGGTTGATGCGGGTCTGCACCACTTTTTTCAGAAAAGCAAGGTCCCGGTCGTTGATGTGCCGACGATCTTCGCGAAGATGGATTGTTATACCGTCGGCCCCGGCTGCCTCGGCGATACAGGCTGCGTACACCGGCTCGGGTTCGACACCGCCCCGGGCCTGCCTGAGCCCGGCGACATGATCGATATTCACTCCCAGTCTGACCATGGGTCACCTGCCTTTTCGTAAATCCGCCGGCGGCTCCTGCCTGTTACATGGAACCGGACTTCATATTCATTCGTCGCCGTCCCCCCGGAATTCGCGCAGTCTCGAGAGCGGCGTGAAAAGGACTTGTTTCTTATGATACCGCGGTAGAGCATACTTCAGGTATGCAAGGGTTTCCCGCCTGTTGTGGGCGATACCCACCGCGGATCCATTTTCTTTTGCATTCTCGATCAACCGTGAAAGGGCTTTTCTCAGGGCGGAGCGTCCTTCAACGGCATCGATAAAACACTCATTCTCGAGATGAACGACGCCGAGTTTCTCCGCAACCCCCCTGTAAGCGGATTTCGCCGATGTCCTGCTGTCGAGCAGGAAGAGAGCCCTGTCCTCCAGATACCGGATGACAGCCTCCACCACCGCGGCATCGGCCATCGCCTTCGAGCCCATGTGGTTGCTCACGCCCACCGCTCCGGGTACCCGGCCGAGACCATCCTCCAGGATCTTCCCGATCTCCCCGGCCCTCATTCCGGCGAGTATCGGGCCGGCTCCGGGATCCTGCCCGGGCTCTTCGGGTTCCATCGGCTGATGGAGGATAACCTCGATACCGGCGGCTGCCGCGGAGTCCGCGACTGCACGGGTGAAAGGCAACCCCGGAATCACGGCAAAAGTGAGCGGTACCGAGATTCCGAAAAAACCTTTCTCCACATCTCCCAGGCCATAGCCGAAATCGTCGATGATGATGGCTACCAGAGGAAGCTCATTCAGTTTTTTTACGAACAGGCGGTGGGTTTCGACCGAGTCGGTGCCCGCCTTTATCTCGAGAATCCGCCCTTCATCATCGAGAACAGCATTGTGTATGAGACCGCCGCACGATTCGGCCGCCTCCGTAATCGCCAGGTTCAACCTGGTCAGGGACGTTCGGGCGGGAACCGAAAGTTTCATGTTGTAGAAAGACCAGGCCCGGTCCCCTTTGCGCCTGAGGCCTGTTTCCGTTTTCAGCTCGACCCGCGGAATATAGTTCGTGTCCAGGACCCGGTACACCGCTTCGGTGAAGCGCCCCGCGAAAAGATGTACCCGCGCGGCCGGATCGAATTCCTCTTTTTTCATCTCCTTGAGGAGAGCGAGGAAAAGAAACAGTATCACGAGCGAAGACAGAACGAGTATCCTGCCGGCGCTGTTCCGCTCTTGCGGAACGGTTCTTGTTCGTCTTTCACCCGCCACTATTTCCAGACTCCAAAAAAAAACGCTCCGAGAGCCCGAAACGGGCATTCTAGCAACAAGGCATGATTTGTCAACCGAATCTTGTCACGAGTCATTTGCGCCGCAGGTGTTTTTCAGAGGATTTCCGCCAGGAATTACCACTATTCCCGGGATTGCA
>CAYMWF010000016.1:0-81168 GCA_964394085.1 uncultured Gemmatimonadota bacterium
TCTCAAAATGCAGAGTCCCGTGATTACTTAGTGAATATTACCGCCGTCGGTTAAATGGAACTCTTTCCTGCGCAAAATTATCATGGAGGATTCATCGATGGACAATGGGTTATTACCGGATGCTGGAATCTGATTTGCTCATGCCCACAATTATTGGTATAAGTGCTCTTAATAAGAAAAGTATTTCTTTTACAAAAAAGATACATGGGTAAATATAGAAAAGAATACTCCTTGAAAGGTCTATTCAATATGTTAGATTGAAGGCGTTATGAAGTTGAGATTATTTATAATCCTTGTCTGCTGCTGTTTGAGCCAGCAACTCCATTCTCTTGAGAGTGTTGCGTCAGGGCGTGTTTTATGGTTGACATACAGCGGGGCGATACATCCGGTTACACAGGAAATTTTCGTGCGGGCGATAGAGCAGGCAGAGCTCGGTGAATATGAATGTTTAGTTATTGAACTCGACACGCCGGGTGGTCTTGAAACATCGATGCGTGCCATTATTAAGCGGATGATGGTAGCGGAACTTCCTGTTGTTGTATACATCTCACCCTCCGGAAGCCAGTCCGCTTCCGCCGGTGCAATCATTACCCTGGCATCGCATGTTGCTGCCATGGCTCCTGGCACCAACATCGGAGCAGCCCACCCCGTCAATGTCGGCGGTGGCAGCACCGATGAGACAATGCAAGAGAAAATGGAGAATGATGCAGCCGCTTTTGCAAGAAGTCTGGCGCTGAAAAATAATAGAAACGCCGATTGGGCTGATAGTGTAGTCAGGAATTCCATTTCAGCGACTGAACAGGAAGCACTGGAAGAAGGTGTAATAGAAATAATTGCCGATAATCCGTCCGAGCTGCTTGACAAGCTGCACGGAAGGAAGGTTTCAACTGAATCGGGGGAGTACCTTCTCGATACAAAGAGCTGTGAAATCGAACGAATTAAACTTTCATTCAAATACAAGCTTCTATCCATGCTGGTGAACCCATCCCTTGCTTATATCCTTCTCATGCTTGGGTTTTATGGCATTTATTTTGAACTGAGTAATCCCGGGGCTGTGTTCCCGGGGGTGCTTGGAGGAATATGCCTTCTCCTTGCTTTTACCGCATTCCAGTATCTCCCGATAAATTATGCAGGCATTGCTCTTATTGGACTGGCCCTGATTCTTTTTTTCCTGGAATTCAAAGTTCAGAGTTACGGTGCATTGACAATAGGAGGGATAATTGCCATGTTACTCGGTTCTCTTATGATGATCGATTCGACCGAACAAATTTTCCAGATTTCACTCAGGGTGATTATTCCAGTTGTTTTCTTCTCTTCAGTTCTTACAGTAATTATTCTGGGGCTTGTCATCAAAGGTCACAAGAAGCAGGTTACAACAGGCATTGAAGGAATGATTGGTGAACGAATCGAACTGACCGCCCGGATGATCGATAATGGAACACTATTCCTCCGGGGAGAATACTGGCGGTTCACCTCTTCTACCGATCTTGAACCGGGAGATAAGGTCAAGGTGATTTCAATAGATAATCTGGTCTTGAAAGTTGAACTTTGCCAATCATCTGATTCAGGAGGGTAAATATGCCACTAATCACAATCGTCATTCTTGTCATCCTTTTCCTATCGAGCGCGATCAAGATTTTGAAGGAGTACGAACGGGGAGTCGTCTTTCGACTTGGCAGAGTAATCGCAGCTAAGGGGCCCGGCATCATCATCATCATACCGCTTATTGATAAGCTTACCAAAGTCAGCCTTCGAACTGTAGCCATGGATGTACCTCCTCAGGATATCATAACAAAAGATAACGTCTCGGTTACTGTTAATGCAGTGATATACTTCCGGGTTATGGAACCCGTGAAGGCGACGGTCGAAGTAGAAGATTATCTGTTTGCTACATCCCAGATTGCACAGACCACATTGAGAAGTACACTCGGTGAAGTGGAACTTGACGATCTCCTGGCAAACAGAGATAAAATCAATGAACGACTGCAGGAAATCATCGATCACCACACTGATCCATGGGGAATCAAGGTTACGACCGTCGCTTTGAAACATGTGGACCTTCCCCAGGAAATGCAAAGAGCAATGGCGAGGCAGGCGGAGGCCGAGCGAGACAGGAGAGCAAAAGTTATTAACGCTGAAGGTGAATTCCAGGCTTCCACTCGACTTGCAGAAGCTGCCGGTGTAATCGGAGATCATCCCATGGCAATGCAATTGAGGTTTCTCCAAACACTGTCTGAAGTTGCCACAGAAAAGAACTCGACGACAATATTTCCGGTTCCCATAGATCTCTTTACTCCATTCCTGAAATCGGTAAAGAACCTGAATAATTCCGAGTAGAATACGAAGCGTACAACAAAGTTTCGCACGATCTTATTTACGGAGAAGGCTTTATTTTCTAAAAGGATACACCCGGCGAGAGATCATTTGAGGACAGTTGGATTGCAGAGTGTATCCAATGATTATTTCATATAGAACAACCAGAAAGTTCTTGCATGCTGATATCCGTAAACCTAATATGCTCTTATGAGAATCCAGAGGTCCTTCTACAATCCTGAGATAGAGGGAACGAAGATGATATTCTGGGAGACAAAAAATGGCAAATATCTTGATTGTGGACGATGACGAGTCTTTGAGAGAAGTACTTGTCGATGCTGTTACGAACCTTGGGCATCAGGCTATTGCCGCTTGTGATGGTGTAGAAGCCCTTGATAAGTTCAGAGAGAGCAGTTTCGATATCGTCCTGACCGATCTGAAAATGCCACAGATGGATGGTTTGAGACTGCTCGAAGAGATAAAAAAATTAAAATATGATGCAGTGGTAATAATGATCACTGCATTTCCGACTGTAGATTCAGCTGTTCAGGCGATCAAACTTGGCGCCTATGATTACATCACAAAGCCTTTTAAGATTGAAGAACTGGAAGTTGTGTTGGATAGAGCGTTGGAAAAGAAACGCCTGCTCGGGCAATTAGGGCTTTTCCGAGGCATGTTCTGGCTTGCAGTGTTCACAATTCCTTTCTGGATAATTCTGGGAATTCTCTGGACCTTTTTCAGCAAGTAACCGAAATCGAGGATTACTTCTATTCCACCCCCTAAGCTTTCTGTTCCGGAAAGAAAGATCATCATTAGCGAGGATTCGTGGGAAATTCGGATAGCAATCCTTGAAGATGGTGAATTCGTCGAATATCACGTTGACCAGAAGTCAGGATCCAGGTTAACAGGGAATATATATAAAGGAAAAGTTGAAGCGGTGTTCCCGCATCTGCAAGCCGCTTTTATTGGTATCGGTTCTGAAAAAAATGCTTTTTTACATTTCTCCGACTTAAGCACCCCGAACAAGATCAAGCCTCCCGGCAATAAAAACGGATTACCGCAACGGCAAAGTAATTGTAAACAGGATTCAGTCGAGAGCCTCCAGAACACTCTTGGAAGGAAACTGAAAAAAGGAAATGAGCTTCTCGTCCAGGTGGAAAGAGAGGCGGTCGGTTCAAAAGGACCGAGAGTAACAGCCCAGTTAGCCATTCCGGGCAGGTGTCTTGTTTTGATTCCCGGGATTCCTCACATCGGCGTTTCAAGGAAAATCGACGATCCGGCCACAAGAGAAAAAATCAAACACCTTGTTCAGCAGTGTAATATAGATAGCGACAACGGATACATAATTAGAACCGCCGCAATGGGTGCAAATGAGGATGAGTTAAAACGAGATGTCGATTTCCTCGACAGGATTTGGTCGCAAATTCTCCGGAAATTCCATTCGGATACCACTCCCAGCTTACTATACGAGGAGGCTCATCTTTACAATAATATCATTCGAGATCTATTCGTATCGCCACGGGACAGTATGATTATCGGTTCAACCTCTCTTTATATAAAGATACGCGATTATCTGGCTGAGGTTGTACCCGAGATGCAAACCAGGATTTCACTGTACTCCGGGAATCAGTCGGTTTTCGGTAGTTTCGGCATCGAGAACGCAATTGAACAATTGAATAAAAAATATATCTGGTTGAAAAGCGGTGGCGTCATAACCATTGACCACACAGAAGCACTGGTCGCCATCGATGTGAATACTGCTCGTTCAACCGGTCGCAAAGGCGGTGGAGATCTAATATTAAATACCAATCTCGAGGCCGCCAAAGAAATTGCACGTCAGGTGAGGCTTCGAAATATAGGTGGCATTATCGTTATTGATTTTATTGATATGGAAACAGAAGCACATAAGAAGGCTGTTCTCAAAGAATTAAGAGAGGCATTTTCAAAGGATCGGTCACGTCGGAGAATACTTGACTTCAGTGAATTCGGGCTGGTGCAGATAACCAGGAAACAGATCGGACCCAGTTTTTTTCAGTTGTCGACGGAACAGTGTCCGACATGCAAGGGGAAAGGAAGTATTTTATCCAAATCAGCGTTTGCCGCAATGATCATGCGTGAATTACAAAGGGTTTGCAGCCACTTTTCTGAGAAAGAGATTCTGATTGGAGTGCATCCGGCTATGGCTGACTATTTACGGCGGAAAATATCAGATGACCCGGGATGCTTTGTTCAAGAACTTGACGCAACAATAGAAATCAAAGCGATCAATGACTACAATTTTGGAGATTTCAGTTTTCATTCCAAGAAGACCGGCCAGCAAATTCAGGTATAGATTCAACAATCGAACTATCAACGATCCTCCTCAGACATGAAGATTTCCTTGACATGAGAACCAGAATGAATTATACAAAACATCTTTGTTTGATTGAAAGGAGAATTGGCCCGTGAGTTATGCGATCGTAGAAACTGGTGGAACCCAGTTTAAAATGGAAAAAGAGTCGATTCTCATCGTACCCAGGCTGCAAGGCGAGGTTGACGGTGAAATCGTTTTTGATAATGTCCTTTATTATTCAGATGAAGGAGATGTGAGTATTGGCGCGCCGTATATCGAAGGTGCTAAAGTGAAGGCCAGGATTATTCGGCACGGGAGAGGGGAAAAGATAAAGGTCTTCAAGTTTAAAAGGCGGAAAGACTATAAAAAGCTTCAAGGACACCGTCAGGACTTTACAGAAATCAAGGTGACCGGAATAGATATCTAGTTTTTCATTCCAGTGGAGAACCATAAAAATGGCACATAAAAAAGGTGTAGGAAGTTCAAAAAATGGACGGGATTCGAACCCGCAGTTCCTCGGTGTGAAAAAGTACGAAAATGAATTTGTTACTGCAGGATCGATTCTTGTTCGTCAGCGGGGAACTAAGATTCATCCGGGGTTGAATGTCGGCCTCGGCAAGGATTATACAATTTTTGCTCTTATTGACGGGTACGTCGAATTCGGGAGAAAGGGAAAGAATAGAAAAACCGTGAACGTTCTTCCGACCCTTCAATAACAATAAGTGGTTATACTAATTTTCTTTCGGGGAGCAGGTTTTCAGACCGCTCCTCTATTTGTTTACGCTATTCCTTAAGAAATAATCTTCAAAGGTTGAAGCGACGTAAGTTGCAGAACCACCTGGATCCTGATTTGTCGATTTTTCAAATCCTTAGGGGGCTTTAACCATGGCAAGGGAATCGGGGGATCACAAATATATTTTCATAACAGGCGGTGTCCTCTCATCACTCGGGAAAGGAATTGCCAGTGCTTCAATCGGTATGCTTCTCCAACAACGCGGTTACCGGGTGACAATCCAGAAATTCGATCCATATTTAAATGTTGATCCGGGAACAATGAGCCCATTCCAGCATGGTGAGGTATTCGTTACAGACGATGGAGCTGAAACCGACCTCGATCTGGGACATTATGAAAGGTTCCTCGATCGAAGCCTTGCAGGAATAAACAATTTGACTGCAGGTCAGATTTATCATTCGATTATTACGAGAGAAAGACGAGGTGATTACCTTGGCGGCACTGTTCAGATCGTTCCGCATGTTACTAATGAAATCAAGAATAGAATTTACAATTTGAGCGAAGATCCCGAAGTGCAAATAATAATTACCGAAATCGGAGGAACGACGGGGGACATCGAAAGCTTACCTTTTCTGGAAGCACTCAGGCAATTCATTCTGGAAGTCGGTTCGGATAATGTCCTGAATGTGCATCTTACATATATTCCTTTTATAAAAGCCGCGGGTGAGTTGAAGACAAAACCCACTCAGCATAGTGTGAAGACACTAAGAGAAATTGGATTACAGCCGGACATGCTTCTCTGCAGAACCGAAAGGCCGTTGAGTGATGAGACCAGGAGAAAAATAGGTCTTTTCTGCAGTGTGGATGAGGCTTCGGTTATCGAAGCGAGGGATGTAAAACATATTTATGAAGTTCCCATCCTGTTCCATGAGCAGGAAACGGATAAAATGATCCTCCGCAAACTCGGATTACCCTCCGGAGGAGCAAGATTGAGCGCCTGGCGAAAGATGATCCAGGATATGACGAATCCCGAGGGAACTGTTTCAATTGGCATATGCGGTAAATACATTGAACTGAAGGATGCATACAAGAGTATTTTTGAAGCCTTTTCTCATGCTGGAATTGCAAATAATGTTGAAGTTCAGGTATCCTGGATTGATTCAGAAATCCTTGAACGAGAATCTGATCCAGAGCCCTATCTACATGATATCCATGGGCTGCTTATCCCGGGTGGGTTCGGTGAAAGAGGAATTGAAGGGAAAATAGAAGCAGTCAAATATGCGAGAGAGAACAAAATACCCTTTTTCGGAATATGTCTTGGCCTCCAATGCGCAGTTATTGAAACTGCGAGAAATCTCTGTGGACTTGAAGGTGCAAACAGCCAGGAGTTCGACAAAGATTCGAAGCATCCGGTAATTCACCTTATGGAATCGCAGAGGAGCATTAAAAAAAAGGGCGGGAGTATGCGACTCGGCGCCTGGCCGTGCATATTGGGTAAGGGAACAAAAACAGCTGGGATCTATTCAAAAAAAACGATTGAAGAACGGCATAGACACCGATACGAAGTAAATAATGAATATCGCGAGAAGCTTGAAAAAGCGGGGATGAACATATCAGGCCTGTCACCGGATGGGAAATTGGTTGAAATAATAGAGCGTGATGATCATCCATGGTTTATTGCAGTTCAATTCCATCCGGAATTCAAATCGCGTCCTCTGCAGGTTCATCCTCTGTTCGAATCGTTCATTCAAGCCGCATTAGTCATGAAGCGCACAGAGAAGGAAACCGCCGGAGCGCGAGATAATTGATTCGTTTTAAAATCTCGAAACAGAAAAAAAGAAAAACAAGATATATACTGCTTATTCTAATAATCGGTTTACTCGGAGTATTACCACGATTCTTAGTCTTGAAAATTGGATGGTATCTGGGATCATACTATTCACGTTTCGATTCAGAGACAAAAAGGAAAATCGGTAAGAATATTGAGAATATCCTCGATATCGATCCTGCATCCAGGCAAGGTGACACCTTAATCAAATCAGTGCTCTCTATGCTTGGAGTGAATGTTGTTGAAGTCTTTAGAATGGTTCGAAAAAAGAAAGAATCGCTAAAAAAGATAATCATCGTCAAAGGAGAAGGACACCTTGAACAAGCTTTGAATACTGGAAATGGCGTGATTCTTCTGACCTGTCACTTGGGTGCCTGGGAGCTGCTGGGGGCATATCTTGCCGAACAGGGCTACAAACCCCATGCGCTTGTTAAAACCCTGAAAGATAAAAATCTAAATCAGTTGCTGGATGATTTCCGGAATCGTAACGGATTGCAAACGCATGCACGCGGTGGTTCATTCGCGAGCCTAAAACAGATTCTCAACGAGGGGGGGCTGCTGGCTATCCTTATGGATCAGGATACAAAAGTAAAAGGGATATTCACCGACTTCCTCGGCAAATCTGCATACACTCCAGTAGGCCCTGCTTTATTGGCCATCTTAACCAGGGCTGAGGTCATCCCTGCATTCATATATTTTGACAAACAGGTGCGAAAACATATAATTACTTTCGAACCTCCTGTTGATATTGTTCGGACAGGAGATCAAGATGATGATATCAGAGTGATCACCGAGCAATTCAATGAAGTGTTGAGTCGCTGGATCATGGCACATATGGAACAGTGGGTATGGTTTCATGAGCGCTGGAAGACGGCCCCAAATTCTCATTAACCACGGACAGATGGACTGCACCCTGCGATTCTTCTCACGGATTTTAAACCTGAAACATCGATTGATCCCGCTGTTATCGATCTTCTTGATCAGCTGTTCTGATATGCCTGTGGCAAACAACGGGGCCTCAGAAAAAAAAACTGAGTCTCTGGAAGAAATCATGTTCGACTTCACAATGAAACAGATGGATCGATCGGATATTGCCTGGATTCTGGAATCTGATAAAGCATCTATGTTCGATAACAGAGAAAGAGTGCTATTAGATAACCCGCAGGTTTTATTTTACAAAGATGGAGAATTAGATTCACGACTTACTGCAGAGAGTGGTCTTCTTTTTCCTGAAATTAAAAGAATTATCATGACTGGAGATGTGGTCATTGCAGCGGCTGATAGTCTGTTTATCGAGGCGGACTCGTTGGTCTGGAACAATGAGACGGAACGTTTGAGTACTGAGTCCGTAGTCCATCTTGTAGATGGTGCGAGTGAAATGTGGGGAGAAGGTATGGAAGCAGATGCAGCCCTGGAGGTTGTCGTTTTGAAGAAGAATGTCAGGGGTAAGTCCGAGCGTGTAATAATTCAGGAGGATGAATTCTGAGGTTATTTCAGTGAAAGGGATTTGCCGGTTAACCCTTTTGGGTGGATTCTTTGTTTCATCCTTGGCCATCAGTTTTCTTTTTTTCAACAATTCTGCCTCGGAAGAGTTGGTTATCGATTACCTTAAACTCGAGCATGCCGATTTTACCGAAATAAGGAAGCAAAACGAAGAAACCATTTTCTCCTGGCAGGGGAATGTTCGATTTCGCGCGGATGACCAAACACTCAAATGTGATCAGGCGGAGTGGTTTTCGGTGCGAAAGAATATCATCCTGGTCGGAAACGTTTTTTGCGAATGGGACAATTTAACGGTTGAGGCAGATTATGCAGAATATAGCAGGAACTCAGGACTTCTTAGACTCCAAAGAAACATCAGATTGATTGATAATGAAGAGGAGTTTGTCTTGAGTGCGGGTTGCCTTGAATATTCCAGAAGGTCTGGAATGGCAATAGCAACAATAGAGCCGGTTCTAACCATTGCTAACCTTTCAACCGAAGAAAATGGGAAGGTTGTGATCTCGGGAAGAATAATGACGGTTGATGCCGAAGAAGAAACTTACTCGGCGTGCGATAGTGCAACAATCATGATGACTGATTTGATTGCAGAAGCAGACACCCTTCATTACTATTCTCGAACTGAGAGCGCAATGCTGATCGGGGAAGTCGAAATCGTTCAGAACAGGACGAAAGTTGTATCGGACCAGGCGATGATCCAAATGACTCTTCGGGTACCAGAAATGATATGCGCTGTCGGAGGAGCCAGAAGTACCGATCAGATCAATGAAACATTCATGAATTCTCTTTACGGAGACAGCCTCTGGCTGTGGAGCGGAGAAGAAAGGCCCGACTCCATACGATCACGTGGAAACGCCAGGGGGATCTATTATCCGGAAAACGACTCCGGATTCGTGACAGGTGAAATTGTTGATGTGGCAGGGAAACAAATTCTGATTAGATTTAAGGACGAAAAAGCTGAGGATCTGACAGTGCACGGGATGGCGACAGGATCTTATCGATTTCAAAAACGAGATTAATGTTGCAATCTGGAAGAAAAGTTCAATTTTATTTCATTAGTGGCCGTAAGGTTTGTCCAAGTTTTGGGAATTATACCCGGTTAAATGCTTGAAACAACGGAATTAGTAAAACAGTATCGCAAAAGGGAAGTTGTTGCCGGCGTTTCAGTTACGGTCGATGAGGGAGAAATCGTCGGCTTGCTCGGACCAAACGGTGCAGGCAAGACGACTTCTTTTTACATGATCGTAGGCTTGATAAAACCGAATAAAGGTTCTATATTTCTTAATGGCACTAACATCACAGGGTTCCCGATGCACAAGAGAGCCAAGTTGGGTATCGGGTATCTACCCCAAGAGCCATCCATTTTCAGAAGGATGACGGTGGAAGAGAACATCCTTTCGATAATTCAAGCGGCCGGAATTCCAAAGATCGAACACAAAGAACTCCTCCATTCTCTATTAGAAGAATTGAGTATCACACACGTCCGGAAAAACAAGGCCTATCAATTATCGGGAGGAGAACGAAGACGAACGGAAATAGCCCGAGCCCTGGTTCTGAAACCATCTTACATGCTTCTGGATGAACCTTTTGCGGGTGTAGATCCGATTGCCGTTGAGGATATTCAAAATATTATCTTAAGTCTAAAAGAGAAAAAGCTCGGTGTATTAATCACCGATCACAATGTTAGAGAAACTCTCGAGATTACCGATCGCTCATATATTATGCACAGTGGAAAGGTTCTTCTTTCTGGAGATTCTCATTTCCTTTCAACCAACAAGGAAGCACGAAGCCTTTATCTTGGAGAAAGGTTCCGGCTTTAGAAAGGAGTGGAAATAATGGATCTGCAGCCCAAGCTGCAATTAAAGCAAACGCAACAGCTTATCATGACACCTCGTCTTCAACAGGCGCTGAAGCTGCTCCAACTTCCTACACTCGAATTAGAAATGACTTTGAAACAGGAAATTTTACTCAATCCTATGCTAGAGCTGGTTGAGGAAAATGACGAAAGGCAGGAAGAGGAGAAGCAGGAAGAGGAGAAGCAGGAAGAGGAGAAGCAGGAAGAGGAGAAGCAAACCGAAGATCCGATAGAGGAGTATTTTGATAAATTCGATGATCCTGATACTTACTATTCCAGGGAAGAAAGGGAAGAAAAGGAGTTTTATGAAAAAACACCAATTTATTTACCTCACTTCCAGGAGTATTTGTTATCACAGCTTCGGTTGACCAGAATTGACACGGATATGATGCGGATCGGGGAGTACTTAATTGGGAACTTGGATGAATCCGGGTATCTTGGATGCTGTACTGTCGAAGGAATCGCTGAAGACCTCGAAGTCGATATTGAAGATGTTGAGAAAACCCTAAAGATAATCCAATCATTCGAACCTCCCGGAATTGGGGCAAGGGATCTCCGGGAATGCCTGTTGATTCAGCTTGAACGGAAGGGAATGGAAGACACGCTGGCGTGGATATTAGTAAAGGATCATTTTGCTGAGATCGAAAAAAATAGATATTCTCAATTAGTCAGAACTTTAAAAGTCACAACTGAGGAGATGACTGAAGCTAGAGATGTAATCAGGAAGCTCGAACCAAAACCAGGATACATATATGCGACAAGTGAATCCAGATATGTGATACCCGATCTGATCGTTGAACGTGTCGAGGATGTTTACCTGGTTTATCTGAATGATAAAAATGTTCCAAGGCTCCAGGTCAATCGCGCATATCGGAATTTATTAAAGACAGGCCGATATTCCGATGGTGATACAAAAGCGTATATTAGCGAGAAATTGAATTCAGCGAAATGGCTGATCAAGACAATTGAGCAGCGTCGACAAACAATGTTGAAAGTCATGAATTACATTGTCAGACATCAAGAAGACTTTTTTGAAAAAGGAATTAACTTTCTTCGTCCACTAACTCTGGTAGAAGTCGCCGACGCGATAGGGATGCACGAATCGACTGTCAGCAGAGTCACTAATAGCAAGTATGTTCAAACCCCTCGTGGGGTTTTTCAATTGAAGTTCTTTTTCAGCAGCTCCATAAATACCCAAGATGGCAATGCGATTGCGGCTAGAAGTGCAAAACAGCAAATCCTTGATCTTGTTCAAGCGGAAGATGCCAGGAAACCTTTCAGCGACCAAGAAATTGTCAAGAAACTGAAAGAAAAAGGGATTGTCATAGCCAGGAGAACGGTAGCAAAATACCGGGAGCAGCTGAAGATATTGCCGGCTCGCTTGAGAAAAGTCATGTAGAAGGGGAAAGCCTACTGTTTTAAAGAAGATCTTAAAGAAGAATGCGTATTATTCCATTCAAAGTGCGGTTACATTTCTGAAAAGGAGGTAGTGAGTATGAAGGTGACAGTCACCTCTCGAAACTATAATATCAACGACCCTTTTCGCACTTATATTGAAGAACGGCTGGATAAACTCGATCGATTTTTCAACAGATTGCTTGAAGCGCAGGTGACACTAAATGTAGAGAAGTACAGACATTCGGCGGAAGTGAAGATTCTTGCTAATGGAACCACGCTGAATGGTAAGGATATCGCGGGAGATATGCGTACCGCGGTGGATAATGCTGTAGATAAATTAGAGAAACAGGTGAAGAAGTACAAAGAAAAACTTAAGGAACGGAAATTCAAAGAGGAAACGGAGTTCACATCTTTCATTGAATCAGGTGATTTATCTGACGACGAAGAACCGGGGCTCAGCGTATTAGATGGGATAGACATCAAGGTACAGGCTGTAGAGTCTATGTGGTTGGAAGAAGCTGTAAGCTTGTTCAGAAAAGAAAACAAAACCTTTTTTATGTTCAAGAATCACGACACGGAGCGTATCAACCTACTGTATCGAAAGGACGACGGAGACATCGGCGTTCTTGATGCATACGTGTCAGGATGATGTTGGTCACCCATCATTTCATAACCGTTGATGAACTGCTTAAAAAAAAAGGAGAGATATGGAACATTTCCCTCCTTTCTTTAAAGAAAACCAGACAAAATCGCATAACATCGCCATTTATTAACAGACCAGGCCTGGCTCTTGCTGGATATACCAGTTATTTTCTACAAAACCGGATTCAAATTCTCGGAAAAACCGAACACTCCTATCTCACTCAACTTGAACCGAGTCTAAGCAGAAAAGCTGTTAAAAGGATCACGGCTTTACAACTCACTTGTATTATTTTAACAAAAGGTCTGCGTTTGCCTGTTGAGCTGGAACGAATTATTCTGTCTTCAGGTGCTGCCCTGCTCCAAACAAATCAGGATACAACTCCGTTCATTCAAAGGATTACAAATTACCTGAATGAAGAGTTGGCTGACCGTGTGACCATCCACGGAACACTCGTCGAAGTTCACGGAGTCGGTTGTTTATTAACGGGTAGCAGCGGGATCGGGAAGAGTGAATGTGCACTTGATCTGGTGACGCGTGGACATCGCCTTGTAGGAGACGATGTAGTTGAGTTAAGACGGATAGACGAGGATACTCTGATCGGCTGGGGAAACAACTTCCTGGGACATCTAATGGAGATCAGGGGTATCGGTATAATCGATATCAAAACGATTTATGGGCTTAAATCTGTCAGAATCAGAAAGAAAGTGGACGTTGAGATCGTGTTTTCGCCCGAGCAGGAAAGTGATATCTTCCCAAGAATCAATATCGATGATACGTTGAAAGAGTATCTCAATGTGAAAATACCACAAATTCGGATTCCGATAATTCCGGGGAAAAATATCTCGGTTCTGGTTGAAATGGTTGCTCTTCATCACCTTGCCAAGATCTACGGCATTCTTCCTGCGAGAGAACTTTCGCAAAGGCTTGTGAAAATGTTGAAAGAAGAGGAAACTCCTGAGCTTACCGAAAAAGGTCGGCTGGAAGAGCCGGAATAACCCGAACTCCGAAACCTGTTGGCCTTCCGGAACCTACTCCTTCAACTTTATGGGATATTGAATTTTGAATAAAATCCATTTCGTAATAACTATTCACAATCATCAACCTGATGGAAATTTCGACCACGTTATAAAAAATGCCCTAGATCAAGCTTATTACCCTTTCCTTAAAACGCTGGCTAAGCATCCTTCGATAAAGATTGCTCTTCACCATTCAGGTTGTTTGTTGGAATGGTTGGATATGCACCATCCGGCATACCTGGATCTTGTGAGTGATCTAGTTGAGAAAAACCAGATCGAACTCCTGGGCGGCGGGTTCTATGAGCCGATTCTCCCTTTAATCCCAACCCGTGACCGGATTGGTCAACTTCAGCTGATGTCGCGATGGCTGAAAGAGCATTTCAATACCGATAGCCGGGGAATCTGGATCGCGGAGCGTGTATGGGAGCAGGAATTGACATCCCTGCTGCATGATACCGGGGCCCGATTCACCTTCCTGGATGATTTCCATTTTAAAATGGCTGGATTGGCCGATGAAGAATTGTATTCTCACTTCATAACAGAGGATAAGGGGCGAACGGTTCATCTTTATCCTATATCCCAGTTTCTCAGATATTCGATGCCTTTCAGAGCACCAGAGGATACAATCGAATATCTCCGCCGGCGTTCGGGTATAGAACAAAACGTCGTTGCCGTTTTCGCGGATGACGGAGAAAAGTTCGGTATCTGGCCTGAAACGCATCATCTCTGCTATCGTGAAAAATGGCTGGAAAGATTTTTCCGTGTTCTCGAGGATAACAGGGACTGGATTGAAACGATTTTACCCTCTGAGGGTTTGCATATACCCAATGCCGGCCGTGTCTATCTTCCTGATTCTTCATATATGGAGATGATGGAATGGTCATTGCTGCCGATCGGAACCATGGAGCGTGAGGCTCTTTTCAGAGAATATGGCCCTCATAACGGGCGCCATATGATCAGTGGAGGTTTTTTCAGAAATTTTCTGGTGAAATATCCGGAAAGCAACCAGATGCATAAGAAAATGCTGCTGGTTTCGAAGAAAGTACAAATCGCCATCGAAAAAACTGAAGATGAGCAAGAACAGCTTAAAATTCTGAAGGAATTATGGCGGGGTCAATGCAACTGCGCATATTGGCACGGGATTTTCGGGGGATTATATCTTAAACACCTCCGTAATGCGGTCTATAGGCGTCTGCTTTCAGCAGAGAGGCTGGCTGGAATCCAACTCGAAGATGATGAACAGAGAGTCACCGAAGTTGATTATGATTGTGACGGATTCAGAGAAGTGCTGGTATCCGGAACCAGCGCAAACTTTTACATCGCTCCGGCGGATGGGGGAAAGATTATCGAACTGGACTATCTCCCCCTGGGTATGAACATAGTTGATATTCTCGGGCGATATAGAGAACCTTACCATTACAAACTTGAGAAAATCGAACGCGTTGGTGCAGATGACAAGGTACAAAGTATACATGATCAGGTTAGATCAAAAGAGGAGGGCCTTGAAGGGTATCTTTTTTATGATCGTTACCGGCGAGGAATTCTTGTTGACCATTTTTTTCCCGAAGATATTTCTGTCGATCAGATAATTAGCGAACAATACGACGAACTGGGAGATTTTACGAGCGGCAAATACGAACTGGAATCCATTGAAAAAGGCGCAGGAACGGTAGAAATATCTATGACCAGGGACGGTCATGTGCGTCAGAATGATCAGAAGCTGCCAGTGCGAGTCGAAAAGAGGATCCGGATCCGGGCAGGCCGAGACTCGTTTGAAGTGCTTTATAATATTCTCAATGTTTCCGATGTTGAGGTTCTTTCGACGTTATTCGGATCAGAAATGTGTTTATCAATGATAGAGGGGCATTCCCAAGATAGATACTATATTGCTGAAACTGACAGACTGGGATCTATATTTCTGGATTCTACCGGATATGTTCAATCTTCAGGTATGATGGGTTTAGTTGATGAACAGTACAAGTTTACCATCAGGATTTCATCTGAACCCGGAACCGGCTGGTTCCGGTTTCCGCTTGAGACGGTTTCAATGTCAGAGGATGGATTTGAAAAAAACTATCAGGGTTCCGTACTTATACCGGTAAGACGGCTTGAGCTTCATCCCGGAGAAAGATCTAGCTTCTCAATCACATTCGATATACAAGGGGGATATTGCAAGAATGCTTGATAGAATGGTCACCCTGACGTACAGGCTAGGTTTACACATGAGGCCTGCTGAAAAACTGGTAAGACTGGCCAGCAGCTTCGAATCGGAAGTCATGGTCGGTTGTCAGCCCGGAGTCACTGTGAACGCCAAGAGCATTCTTGGTGTTCTATCTCTGGCGGCGATGGCAGGTTCCGTGCTGACCTTCAAGGCTGAAGGTGCTGATGCAGAGCAAGCTCTTGATTCACTTGTTGCCCTTGTTGCATCTGAATTCAAAGATGACGATTGAAAACAGCAGGAATAGGCCAGTATGATGACTTCCAGGAACGCATCTCCGCGGGGAAACAATTGAAAGAACAAGTTATCGAAGGTGTAGCTGCTTCACCGGGAATCATTTTAGGTGTCGCTTATGTAATAAATAATACCGGAGCTGTGATTCCCAAGCATTCAATTTCTCCTGATAAAGTGGAAATGGAAGTAGAGCATTTCAGGAGAGCCCTCAATAAAACGAGGATGGAAATTCGCAAAGTTCGCGAGGTTCATTCCGAGACGCTTGGAACAGAACCGACTCGAATTTTTGATGCTCACTTACTCGTATTGGATGATGTCGGGCTTATCAAGGAAACAGAAAACAATATCCGTAAATTACAAAGGAGTGCTGCAGCTGTCTTCGCAGAAGTTATAGATAGATTTATTTCCTCGTTCGCTAAACATCCCGACACTTATTTCAGAGAACGTCAGTATGATCTTGAAGATTTGCGTAATCGGATTATCGGTTACATCATTGGTCAGGAGACTTCTCTCCAGTTTGCAGATCTTCCTGACGATGCAGTGATCATTACATCTCGCTTGACACCATCGCAAACGATTAACCTGCAGAAAGAGAAAGTCAAAGGAATTGCCGTTGAGTTCGGTGGAGTTACATCTCACGCCATGATTCTGTCTAAATCCCTGGGTATTCCGGCCCTAACACAACTTCGCAAGGCCACGAAACTGGTGCAGTCTGAGACACCCGTTATACTCGATGGTAATAATGGTGTCTTGATCTGCAGTCCATCACGCAGGAGTATCAAGCGATATCTACAGAAAATGGAATCTTTCCAGGTGTTTATCCAGGATCTCTCCGAACTGCGATTGAAGGAGGCTATTACATCCGACGGTTTCAATATACGGATAGCAGCCAATGTTGATCTTCCTGAAGAGCTAGCATCGGTGAAAGCACAGGGCGCTTCAGGAATAGGACTTTTCAGAAGTGAGTATCTGTACATTCGGGAGGGAGGTTTCCCATCAGAAGAGGATCAGTTTAAATCCTTCAAGAATGCTCTGGAGCTGGTGGATCCCGATGAGGTAACCATAAGGTTGTTTGATCTCGGCGGTGATAAAATCGAGGGGGGAGGGTTTCATTCCGAAAGAAACCCGTTCCTCGGTCTGCGCGGGGTCAGATATCTTCTATCAGTGCCTGAGCAGCTTCGTATACACCTGAAAGCTATTTTGAGAGCTTCAGTGTTTGGGAAATTGTGCATATCAATACCCATGGTGACCAGGATCGATGAAGTCAGGGAGGTTCTCGAGGTATACGATGAAATTATAGGCTGTCTTGAAAGGGATGGAATAGATTATGATCCTGACTGTAAGATCGGAGTATTGGTAGAAACTCCTTCCGCGGCCCTGATTTCGGGAGAACTTGCTAAATATGTAGATTTTCTCAGTGTGGGCAGCAATGACCTTACGATGTATACCCTTGCTACAGACCGGGAGAACAGCAGTGTTGTCGACCTGTTTCAGCATTTCGACCCATCAGTGCTGCGATTGATAAGATTGATAGTCGACTCGGGGATCCGCAATAATATTGAAGTGGGAGTATGTGGTGAAATGGCCGCAAACCCGCTACTAATTCCATTTCTTACAGGGCTTGGACTCGATTTTCTAAGCGTGACACCATCTGTGGTTCCCGAAGCGAAAAAAATCATCAGATCCATCACATTCGAGGATTCGAGGGCTTTGGCAAAAGATGTGCTTGAACTTCATGATTACAGGGACATAAAGCGAGTTTTAGGTGAAAGGTTGCGTGAAACTCTGCCTTGGCTCCAAGCTTGAAGAGAACCAGATCCCAATATTTAGAGCATCCCGATTGCATCCAGTTTCGGAGATTTATTGAAGGGGCACGATGACTTGAAGAATTCGGATTCATCAAAGGACTAAGAGGGAATCGATGAACCACAATTTTTCACTAGAACCAGATACCGAAGGGATGCTTGAGAATGTCTATTCATTACCTTCGCAATTCGGGATGAAGAAGTTTGATTTTCTTAATAGGGTTGACCGGGAGTTCGACACGGTTTTAATCGGAGGGATGGGCGGCTCCGCTATTGCAGGTAGATTTGCTGCTTCCTGTTTCGATTCACTTTCAGATCTCGAAATCAGACCGCGTAATATCAGAATTGTCAGCGATTATGTGATACCGGCGAAACTTCTGGATAGTCGGACGATTGTGATTCTAGTAAGCTATTCCGGCAACACCGAAGAGGTTCTTGAATTAGCCGGGCTTGTTGAAAACAGCCCTGCTTATTGCTGCGCCGTCACAACAGGTGGCAAGCTGGGTGACATACTTCAAGATAAAGCACTATTTATCTCGGCCGGCTTACCGCCCCGGGCAGCCTTGGGGTATATCTTCTCAGGGGTCTGGTCACTGCTTGGGACTATCCTCAATCGTAACGAAGAATCCTCCTGCGAACTGGAAGCGATAAAATCTTGTCTCCGAGCAATTAGCGACGAGCAGCGAGAATTAGGATTTAGTGCAAATAATCCACTGGTTGAATTTGCGGGACGGATGATTGATGGGATCCCTGTCGTTTACGCACCGGGCAGTATCTATAACGTTGCGGCTTATAGGTGGAAGTGTCAATTCAACGAAAACGCGAAGCACCCCTGCTTCCACTCTGTATTTCCGGAGTGGAATCATAATGAGATCGAAGGATGGGGCAACTCGAAGTTCGGGTTGAAACCGATATTTCTCAGAGATTATCATGAGCATCCACGTAACCGTAACCGGATCGAAATTATAGACTCGATATTCTCAGATGACGGAAGTAAACCGGAACATGTTCAAACCCGGGAGGGGTCATTCATAGAGCGTCTTTTTTCAATGGCTTACATTGGAGACCTCGCCTCTGTATACCTGGCTCTTCTAAAAGAAGTGAATCCCACATCAATCGAAAGAATCGCCAGATTAAAGAAAGACCTGAGCTGAAGGTGGAGCAAGCCTTCAGTCACATCGCTGTGACCGGTTTTCCAGCCATTTCAGGTCGAGACAATACGAAACGAAAATGCTCAGTTATCAAGAAGGAAATTTTTATTAGGAGGAGACAGAATGGCTTCAGATAAGCATCTATTTACTTCTGAATCAGTAACCGAGGGTCATCCCGATAAAGTAGCGGACCAGATATCGGATGCAATTCTCGATGGTCTCATCGCAAAGGATAAAAACTGCAGGGTAGCCTGCGAGACTCTCGTAACAACGGGGCTCGCCTTTGTCGCGGGTGAAATAACCACGAATGCTTATGTTGATATCCCGAGGATTATCAGACAAGTCATCCAGGATGTCGGTTACAATGATTCTTCTTTCGGTTTCGATTCACAGACTTGTGCCGTAATCACGAGTATTGATGAACAATCTCCAGATATTGCACAGGGTGTAACGGAAGGATTAGGGCTGGATACCGATCAGGGAGCAGGTGATCAGGGGATCATGTTTGGATATGCCAGCAACGAAACACCCGAATTGATGCCGATGCCCATTCAAATTGCGCACAGGCTTGTTAAACGACTGGCAGATGTCCGGAAGAATAATATCCTTGACTTTGTCAGGCCGGACGGCAAAGCCCAGGTGACTATTGAATACAACAACGGATTACCGGTGCGGATTGATACAATTGTGTTGTCAACCCAGCATTCAGCTGACGTCGCTTATGAGGATCTCAAGGGCTCTATTATTGAGGAAGTCATACGTCCCGTGATTCCGGACACCTTCTGGAAACCGGATGAAATAGAGTTCCATATCAATCCAACCGGCTCGTTTATTCTAGGTGGACCCAAAGCTGATTGCGGTGTCACGGGGCGAAAGATAATTGTTGATACCTACGGGGGAGTAGGTAGCCACGGTGGAGGGGCGTTTTCCGGAAAAGACCCTTCGAAAGTTGATCGGTCAGCTTCTTATGCAGCCCGATACCTGGCTAAAAATATAGTTGCGTCGGGTTTAGCTGCCAAATGTGAAATCCAGCTTGGTTATGCAATCGGTCGCGCTCAACCGGTTTCTATCATGGTGAATACTTTCGACACAGGGAAATTCCCGGATGAAAAATTCTCCAGCATCCTTAAATCCGGACAGTTATTTGATCTCAGACCGAAAGCGATTATTAAAAATCTAGAGCTGCTTAATCCTATTTATCGAAAAACCGCCGTATACGGTCACTTCGGTAGAGAAGAACCTGAATTCACATGGGAACGGACGGATCTAGTTGAACGGCTCAAGGAATTGATTTAATTGAGTAGATCCGGCTATATCCGGACAGTCCTTTCCAAGGGTATCCCGTTGCTTGGTGTGTTTCCCGCCGTATCACCCCGGGAGGTTATCCGGGCGGCGGGAATGCACCCGGTCGAAATCTGGGATCCTCCTCGACTGGTTGATCTTTCCGCTCGGCATGTGCCTGCATTTACTTGTTCCATTGCATCAACCGCCCTATCATTCATTTATTCAGAACCAGCTGAGCTTTGTACGGGCTTTCTTTTCCCTCATACATGTGATTCCCTCCAGAATGTCTCCTCCATCGTATCAGATTTTGTGAAGAATGATCAGTCGTGTCTACATTTCTACAATCCGAAACATTCCGATCAGAAGATTGCGCGAAAATTCTACCAGGCCCAGCTTGAGAAACTGGGTGATAGATTATCTGCAATCACAGGTGCGGACTGGAGGCAGGAATTACCCACTGTGATCGCAAGAGAATTCGCCGTTGAGAAACTGATGCTCGAATTGCTTGATTTTCGTGCGCAAGGTCGGATTAAATCGTCGAATGTTGAATTCTTTGAGATACTGCGGTGTATAGAGTACATGACTCTTTCGGATTATTCAGCACTACTGGAGGAATTCATCGAGAAAAGAAAAAGCGATGCGCCTTCGGAAGGGCTCGGCATACTGCTTTCCGGAGTCCTTCCTGCTCCTGAAGGATTGCCTGCACTTCTTGACAGACTCGGGCTCTCCGTGGTCGCCGATGATCTCTTAGGTGTATCACGTCGAATCGGTCCACAATCGATCGATTCAAATATCCCGCCCCTGGAGTATTTATCAAGGAAGTATTTCAATCTCCCACCATGTCCGACAAGAGGTGGAGCATTGACAGGTAGGATATCTCATATCTTGAAAACCATCGATCACACTGGTGCTGATGGGGTGGTTTTCGTTGAAATGCAGATGTGCGAACCGGAGCAGTTCGATCTCCCATTGATTGAGGAAGCTTTGAAACTGAAGGATATACCTTCGCTCAGAATTGAAGTTGGATTGAATTCGAAACTTTCGGGTCAGCATGTCACCAGGATAGAAGCCTTCAAAGAATTGGTTTCAGGATAGACTATTGAACAAATTACGCTTTCGTTTTATGAAGGACATCGGAGCGCCGGTTCTGTTTTCTATTTCAGAACGAAAGAAAAAGCTGGCTAGAAGAAAGAAGCTACGTACACGAAGCCCGGAATCCTGGGCCAGCCCACCGCTGAAAAGTGCGGGCGAGCTAAAAAGGATTATGACACGCCATTACTTTCTTTCGCGGTACACGGGCGGGAATATGCCGGTTGCATGGGTTACAAGCGGCGCACCGGTTGAGTTGCTCCGGCCTTTCGGGTTTTATACCGTATATCCGGAAAACCATGGAGCGATATGCGGCGCACGGCATATGGGACAAACCATGTGTGAAGATGCTGAATCCAGAGGGTTCCATCAAGATTTATGCTCTTACGCTAAAATTGATATCTCGCACTCATACACAGGCGACACACCTGTAGGTGTTTTACCGAAGCCGGATCTGCTTTTCATCTCGAACAATATTTGTCAGACCGTTCTGCTGTGGTTCCGGGTTTTGGCTCATCGGTATCGTATTCCAATCCTGGTATTCGACACGCCATATATTCACGAGAAAATAGATTCATCTGATGAAGACTACATGGTTAAGCAGCTTGAGGGATTTATCCCGATCCTTGAAGAACTGTCCGGTAAATCTTTCGATATGAGCGCAACAATTGATGTCATGTCTCGCGCGCGAGATGCTTCGGAAATGTGGGGGAAAGCCCTGGACTACATGCAGTTTCGGCCGTCTCCCATGACAGTATTTGACGCGTTTGTACATTTAGCCCCTGTTGTGAGTTTAAGAGGATTAGAGGTTGCAAATAAATACTATGAAATGTTGACGTCCGAACTGGAATGGAGAACTATCGAATCGATAGGAGCGATAAAACCCGAACGATTCAGATTGATTTGGGATAATATCGCAGTCTGGTTCCTCCTTAGAGATTACGCGTCGATGTTCGGACGGAAGGGCTGTACCTTTGTTGCATCAACATACACCAGTGCCTGGGCGGAAACTGCTCGGATGATCGATCCCGACAAGCCTTTCATATCAATGGCGAGAACTTACTCGGGCGTGGTACTCAACAGGTCTCTGGGATATCGGCTGGAACTTATGCGTGACATGGTTCGGGACTTTAAAATCGATGGTATTTTGTTCCATTCAGCACGAAGCTGTAAACCATACTCAATCGGCCAGTATGATCTCAGAAGACTGTTCCTGGAACTGGATGGGATTCCCGGTGTTATCGTTGATGCGGACATGACGGATCCCCGCTGCTATTCCAGAGCTCAGGCTGAAACCCGCATTGACGCCTTTATTGAAAACCTCGAAGATTCCAGAGTACATTGACTATTCGGTTATTTTCGATTTTCCCTCAAAATAAACAATCCGCCAGCGAAGAAAAAGGCCAGATTCGTCCCCCAGGCTGCGGTTAGAGGTGTAATCCGTCCTGTATACCCCAGCGTCTGGAGAAACCTTACAAACGCGAAGAAAATAAAACAAATCAGAATAGATATGATGAATCCCATCCAACTGCCGCTTTTTCTATAGGATGCGGAGAGTGGGGCTCCGAGAAAAATCATTATGAAATTGGAGAAGGGAAAAGCAAATCGAATATAGTAGTCAACCTTTTCTTTGACTGCAGGGCGACCAAGACGTGCCAGTTTCGACATATGATCTGCCAGTTCCGATATGGACATCTCGTCTCTGGCCCTGGAGGGTTTTCCGAGATCTTCAGGTGTGACATTCAATTTTGGGAAAGTTTTTTCTTCGAACTCATAGTATTCCTCACCCTCATCTGAAATGACGCGGTGGTAACCGTTTGATAGTAACCATTCTCCATCCTGCCATAATGCCTTATCTGCGATAATAATCTCGCTGAGTTTTCCATCGACAATCCGCATGACTTCCAGCATCGTAAGTTTTTTCTTACGTCCATCAAAGTGGGAAGCCCAGTAAAAAAGATTGTTATCCCCAATGAAGCTGAAACTGTTTCTGTTAAGCAGGTCGATTGGTTGCTTTCCAATTATCTTCTCTTCTTCTATCTGTTTGGCAATCCTGTTCATTTGGGGTACCAATTCTCCAGTCATCCATATCATCAGGGCGCTCAGGATCAAACCGAAGACAAACACGGGTAATAGGATTCTGAGGAGTGATTTCCCTGAGACTTTCATGGAAATCAACTCGAAGTGCTTGGCCATAGTACCTAGTGAAAAGAAACATGATATGAGGAGAGCAACAGGAAGAACGAGAGTGATGATATAAGGGAGTTGGTAGAAATAAAAGGCTAAGAGAATCCCCATACTGGCATCTCTGTCAATAAATTTATCCATTTTGTCGAAAATATCAACGATAAGAAATATCGCAACGAACGCGAATTCGGAAAAAATCACGATTTTTATATACCTGGATAAAATATATCTATCGAGAATCGACACCATCTGTTCTCTTTCTCTTTCTCATCCCGTCTTTGACGTTCGTGTCGACCTGTAGAAGAGGCTTATTCCGATTATCGTCAGCACAATGTTGGGGATCCACATCGCCAACCAGGGCTGCACCATCCCCCTGTCAGCCAGATCTTCACCGCCGATCAGGCAAGCCCAGTAGAAGATATAAACAAATAAGCTGAGGATGATTCCAATAGCGTTTTTCCGATGCTGCCCCAAAGATCCTAGAGGTATTCCTATCAGCACAAAAGGAAGGCAAGCAATAGAAATCGCGATTTTTTTGTGCAACTCGACTTTATACTTGTTAATGTGTTTCAGCGCGGAAGCCATACGTGCTTCGAATTTTTCTGTTCGCGGCTTTACTGCTTCGGAGTTGTCCTTTTCAATAGAAATTTCTTCAGAAATCAGCTCTGCTATTTTTGTTTCGATTTCGGACAATTGCTTTTCTTTTTCAGCCACTTTGCTCAGGAGCATGGCAAAACTCATCTCTCGATCGCCGCGGACATCCCTATCGTGTCGTTCTAATTCGGAATCGATATCCAATAACTTTTCAAGAACGCCGAACCGGCCGAGTCTTGATGATTTGGGTTGTTCATTTTCGAATTCCAGGACTTCTCCATCTTCCAGACGAAGCGTAATGACAGAACCGCCTTCGGATGAAATTATCCAGCCCCGAGGAGCAACAACGGTTCGCGGTAATCCTCTTTTTTGAAAATCTGTGATCAGGATATCGCTTATTTCCGATGTGCGGTGATCGACCTCGCCGATGTAGATTCGTAATCCCTTGAAATCATTGATGAAAACGCGCTCCCTGATTTCAAGAGCGGGTTTCTTTCGCATTATATCCGACATGAGGCTTTTCATCTGATGGTTCGTTTCCGGCAGTACCCGATCCTGGAAATAAAGAAGCCCCATTGATAAGATTAGACTTACAAGTAAAACAGGCACACTCAGACGAAAAGGGCTGATACCATTCGCTTTCAAAGCAACCAGTTCAGAATCATTGCCGAACCTGCTGAAAGCAAGCACCGAAGAAAAGAGCACCGCCATGGGAATTGCGAGCACTATTATGAAGGGAAGCATAAGGATAAACAGCTCAAGCACCGCCAGCACTGGAACTCCTTTTTCAACCAGCATCTTCATCATGATTAGAATGTGGTTGAAAAGCATGATTACTGTTATCACCAGGGTCCAGAATACAAAGGGAGAAAGATGCTCTTTTAGGATATATCGATCGAGAATCATCGATGGAAATCCTTCCTACCTGTTTGGACGAAGTATACCCATTCTGGATTCCGGCTTCAACAGTCAAGCAATAGGCGTCTATGTGAACAATTGAACATGACAGGCTGGAAAAGAAAGGAACTGATCCCGAACTACACAGAACCCAAATACAGACATCGGTAAGATTTACGTACGCTCGAGCGTGTTTGTCTCCCGCCCGGTACTTATTGGGATTTGTCTATTTTACAGCTTGACATGTCCTCTATAGGTTCGATAACAATTATACAAGCTTAATGATCACCCGAATATACTTGGAGGTGGTTCGGGAACAGATTGTTCGGGATAGTAACGTTGGTCGTCAGAACGTAGCCGGACAACATGTGCCCGACAATTAGACATATCCTCCTGTTAGCTGTTTTGGTCATGCCGTTGAAGAATGGGTGGTCTCAGGTTGATTATTCCCTTTCCCTTTCTTCGGAATCCTTTTTTTATAGAAGTTTATACTCTCTGGGCGCTGAACCGACGGATACCGATCCATGGGATTTGATTTCCCGTGTCAGAGTGCGGAAAATCTCGTTCATGCAACCTGGTTTGATTGTGCGGCGGAGTGAAGAAATGAAAGGGACGGAGCTTGTTGGAGCCAGGTATCTTGATTTCTCTTCGTATACTTCAGTGCTGCTCAGGGAGAATCGCGAAAAAAGATGGAGCGAAGCGGTCAGCTCTAACCTGGAATCTTCCGGTAAAAGGACGCTGGGGGAGGGGGAAGGCCTAGTTCCTGACATTTCCCTGCCGGTTCGCTTGCCGGGAAAGTTAACCCGGGCAATAGGAGAAGGCGGGAACCTCCGGGTAACCGGCTATCAGAGAATAAGCCTGGGAGGATCATCGTCATATACTGTAGATGCACCCGTCACCGATTGGAATAGAAATTCGAAATTTCCCAGTATAACGATGGATCAGGAATTGCTTCTGAATCTAAAGGGAACAGTTGGTGAGAAAGTTCATATCGATGTAAAGCATAACTCTGCACTAGAAAGCTCACGGCAGAATCAAATTAGGATTAGCTATACCGGTGATGAAGATGAGGTTATTCAGTCCTTGATTGCGGGCGATACAGAACTTTCCCTGCCATCATCGCAGTTTGTTGGAATTTCAACATCACACAAAGGGCTTTTCGGGATCAAAGCTGAAGGTCAGATCGGGAATCTCAAATTGACTATGATTGCCTCAAAAGAGAAGGGTCATTCGGAGAAAGGAAATTATCTAGGTCAGGCATCCCTGCAGGAAAGTGAGACTTATGATATCGAATATATGCACAACAAATTCTTCGGTCTCGAGCTTCAAGAAATTAATGACACCTTGAGTGTTGTTACCGGAACCCCGTCACCAATAGTCGAGCTGAGGGTGTATAGAGATAACCGGGATTATTATACTTACCAGGAAACAGGTGCCATTTCTGCACATTACTACTTCGATAACGAAGGTACTGCACTTGCGGACTCAGGGAAATGCGTCCTGCTAACCGATCAGGTGGACTATAATTACGATCCGGGAACCGGATTGATCCAGCTTTCCAGGTCATTCCTACTCCAGGATCATCACATCCTGGCGGTTTACTACAAAACTGAAGACGGGGTGGAAGTCGGTGACATTTCAGGTGTCCCTTTAATGCTTAAAGTGATACATGAAGAACAGCCCAGACCCGGCGATCCCACATGGTATTACGAAAAAAGAAACAAGTACTCTCTTGGTGTCGGCCCGATTAGTGAAGATGGATTCAGGATGACGATCGAAAAAATCAATAATACTGCAGGAGAGGAGGAAACTTCACCCGTTGATAATTCGGGACGTTCTTTCCTTGAGATTTTCGGTCTGGATGATAACCGTGACGGACGGTTGGATATCTCTGCACAAAATCAGTACTTTTTTGATACCGGAATCCTGACTCTTCCAGATGTGGATGGTGTTTTTGCTCATACCGGAATGCCGTTCCTCTCTGACTCTCTTCCAGAACAGAACCATGCGGTATATAACAAGGAATACAGCTACCTTCAACGTAACCTGGATGGCAAGTATGTGATAAAAGCGACGATCACGCGTATGGCGACAACCTTCTTCCTGGGTCATGCAGGCATTATAGAAAACTCGGAAGTGGTTAAAGTAGATGGTCAAAAACTTGTCAGGAACAGGGACTATTTTATAGTCTACGATATAGGACAAGTTTCTTTTATGGAACCACCTTCACCTACCGCGGTTGTTACAATCGATTACGAATATACCGGGCTTTTCGGACTCGCTCAGAAATCACTCCTCGGTTTAAGGTCAGACTTCAGCTTGGGCACATGGGGGAACCTTGGCTCGACTCTCCTTTTCGAGAGCCAGAGGACACTTGATGATCGGGTGAAAGTCGGAGAAGAAGCAGGCCGAATCCTTGTCGGAGATATCGATTTTAATGCGACCGGCAATCCCGGATTCTTAACCGCTGCCGTCGACGCCCTCCCACTTGTTGAAACAGACGCTCAATCAGTGCTGACCGTTTCAGGCGAGATTGCGGGGAGCCTGCCAGACCCCAATGTGAAACGATATGGCTATATCGATGACATGGAAAGTTCGCGCCTTTCATATCCTTTTCTTGGAACCAGGCAGAACTGGATTCCCGGGAGTGTTCCGGAAGACATGTTCAATCCGGATACGGCTTACCTCCAGACGAGCACTGGAGAAATCAAGTGGTATAATCCCGACCCCGGAGGTAGTGAATCAGAAAAGAAATCTTCAATTTATTCTGATCTTTCAGCTAATGAAAGCAGAGAAAGCTTATCCATGATGAAGGTTCGATTCGAACCCGGTTTGGATGGTCAGAACTCTTTTGCATCGATTCAACAAGCCCTATCCCGATATAGTGTCGATTTCAGCCAGCGACGCTATTTGGACGTCTGGGTAAAAAAGAACAGCGGGAAAGATTGTATCCTTAATATCGATATCGGGCGTGTCTCGGAAGACAATATAAGAAAGAACCTGGAAGGTGCTTTCAAAGGTAGAGGAATTCTGGATACAGAAGATAGGAATCGGGATGGAAGCCTTCAGTACGATGAGGATACCGGGCTGGATACGCTTTTTACCGGAACTGCCGGAGATGATGGAAATGATGATTTTTTTTATGAAGCAGGAGTATATTTCAAGGATGACAGTGGCGTAAACGGAACCGAGAGAAATAATCTCCTGGACAGTGAGGACATGGATGCAGATGGATTGCTCGATACCAAAGAAGAATTCTATAGATTTGAAATTCAGTTAGAGCAGTCGGCATTTCTTATTGAATCCGGTTCTGGTGACTACCGCTGGAAACTGTACCGTGTTCCTCTTACCGAAGGGGTGCCGATAGGCAATCCTGACTGGAAACAGGTTCAGCATGTAAGGTTATGGACGACTGGCGCTGACACTACAACCGTTCTTTCTATTCATTCCCTGGAGATCGTCGGTAACAGCTGGATCGAAAGGGGAATTCGCAGGAGAGGTGGCAGCCCGGTTGTTGAAAATGACGAAGTACTCGAAGTCAGCGTAAAAAATCTAAGGGAAAACTCAAGCGAATACAATCCGCCCCACGAGATTGATCCCGGCTACGACCTGGAGGGGAATAAACAGAACGAACAGTCACTTGTACTTAATGTGGAAAACCTTCAGGAAGGTCATGAGGGCCGAGCGGTTCAGATTTTATATACGCAGCAGGACTATACTCTGTATAAGGAGCTTGAGTATTGGATACGCAGTAAGTTTACGGATACGGATCTTTTTTTCAGATTCGGTGCGGATTCCCTGAACTACTATGAAGTCAAAAAAACTACAGTTCCCGGAACATGGCGCAAAATCAGAGTCGATTTAGATGAACTCGTGGAATTAAAACAGTCTGCCGAAATGCAGGTTGCACCGGGGGAAATGCTTGAATACTCTGAGGGTGATTCAATTTTCATTGTTGGAAGACCTTCACTGACGAATGTCAAGCGGCTCGAGCTGGGCGTTTGCAACTCTCAATCCTTTATCGGTTCCGGTGATGGAGATAACAACGATCCCTCATGTGGAGAACCGGTATCTGATGAATTCTGGATCGATGATATCCGACTTGACCAAATCAGGAAAGAACCTGGTGCAGCCGGAAGAATAACTTTAGATCTTGCTCTGGCAGATCTTGCATCGATAAAGGGAGATTTAATCTATACAGATAGTGAATTCCATGGATTGGGAAGGAACAGGGGAAGCGGCTATCTTCTGGAAGATCTATCCCTGGACACTGAGGTGAACCTCGAGAAGATATTGCCCCCGGAATGGGGCTACGACATTCCCATTCGAAACATTTTTACTAATCGTATAGAAAAACCAAAGTTTGAAATCGGATCGGATGCCAGACTCGAAGGTGAATCCGCTACAGAACAGCAGACTTCAAGAAAAAAATCCAAAACAACCCTCAGTGTGTCAAAAAAGCGTAAATCTAAACATTGGCTAGGCAAAAACACTGTTGATCGACTCGACTTCAAAGCAGAATGGACCGACACAGGAAACGACTATTATACGAAATCGGACTCATCCGACTACAATAGGATGGAATTGAAGTATAAATGGACGCCGATCCGCCATAAAAGCATTAAACCGTTGGATTATTTCGACTTGCAATTGACTCCTTCCAGCTTATCAGCCTCTTCAGTCTATACCGATTCAAGGACAACAAGTTACAGGAAAGAGAGAGGGGATATTCTTGAAGACTCCAGATTATCTTCAAAGGAAAGGAACCTGGAAAACTCTTTCGACATCGGACTGAATCCGTTGACACCGTTTACTGTAGATCTCTCATGGTTGTCCAGAAGAGACCTGTTGTATAATTGGAAATCGCTGCCGGTGGATCAACGCGATACCACAGAGGTGAAGGAAACATCCCTGTACAATATACCCGTCGGACGCGAAGTCTCGCTGACAGAGCGGATTGACACTCACATATCTCCCACTATAACTCCCTGGCTTCTTCCCCGGTTGGGATTCAGCGTATCCTATACAGAGGATAAGCGACCGGAAATTCAATATATTGAAGGAGAAACCCGCAGGAATGTTCAACATAATTCCCGTGCCAGTTTCAGCATGGATTTCAGACCTGCTGTTTTATTTAAGACAAGTTCACCAGGCGGGATTCAGAATCGAGTTTCCGGCTCGGGAAACAACCCTGAAAATGATGGAAAAAGCGAGAATAACAGTGGTGAAGACGACACGAATCCCTGGCTCAGACTCTTCGGGTCGGTGCCTGGCATGCTTGGGAACCTGAAACCTGTTTCTATTTCGATCGTGCGCACTCTGGATAAAGATTACCGTAATCTTTCCGGCGAACCCGATCTGAAGTTCAAGCTGTTCGGAATGTTGGATTCGCCGATCTTCGAAACGATTGCTTCAAATGACCGAACCGAGTCGTGGAGCACTACTGCTCATATTTCATCGGGTATTACCTTACCGGCGAAAATATCTCTGAAGACGTCGGCGAGATACTATGAAAATGAACAGCGCCAGTACAGTTCCAACAGGGCAACATGGAAAATGGATTTTCCGGATGTGGAATTCTCATGGTCGGAACCTGCCCGCCTTCCGATGTTTTCAAAATTGCTTGAAAGCGGTACTATCCGGATATGGTATAAAGTAGATCACGAGTGGTCAGGGAGTGAAAATGTTTGGGGAGATGTCGACACCGAAACTAAACGGTTTGCCTGGAATCCATTGATTTCGTTCCAGGGAAGGTGGAAGAATAAGCTTCAAACCAATTTTTCAATCACCAAAAGCACGGGTGAGACTATTCGATATCTACAGGGTGGGCAGCGAACAGTAGACGATTCCTGGAGCCTGCTCTATAAAATGACTTATACCATGAAGACGCAAAAGGGGATTCGGCTTCCGTTCGGGGACAGTGCCTGGAAGTTGAACAGCGACCTGAAACTCAACCTGGACTGCACTTATTCATCAACTAGTACCAAGACCGGGACCGAGGTGCTTTCCCCTGTTTCTGATCGCTCTAATCTTAACATTGAACCCTCTGTAACATATACTTTTGCACGAAATATTGAAGGCAGTGCCCGGGTTGTATTCGGTGAATCATTGGACAGGGAGAACAATAATACGAAAGTCAGAACCATCGGTTTATTCTTCAGCATGCTCCTTAGATTCTAGAGTGGAAGGAATGGTTTTTGCCAGACGCATTTCTTGCTTTTGGATCTATTTTTTGCTTCTCGGTTTAATTTCCGGATGTCAGCCCGGCACAGGGAAGCCTGAATTTTACTTTGATGGAAACAGAGCGATGGCCTTGTTGAAAACTCAGTGCTCCTTCGGGCCGAGACATCCCGGAAGCGAGGGTCATGCAAAGTTCAAACCATGGCTGATCGATCAACTCGAACCTCTGGTGGACGAGGTGAGAATACAAAGGTTTAATGGAATATCAGCCGGCAGAACCTGCAGGATGGAAAATGTTATCGGACGGAAGAATATTACAGGAAGGAGGCGGATCCTTTTAGGTACGCACTTTGACACCAGACCATTCGCTGACCACGATGCTGAACCTGCGAATCGAACGACTCCGATAACGGGCGCTAATGATGGCGCTTCTGGAGTGGCGGTCCTTCTGGAACTGGCCAGACAGCTGGATAGCAAGGTTTTATCGGAAATCGAAGTCGATCTGGTGTTTTTTGACGGTGAGGATAGCGGTGAACCGGGTAACGATGGGACATTTTGCCTTGGTTCCCGGCATTTTGCTGAGAACATTCCATCGGGATATTACCAACTCGGGATAATAATCGACATGATTGGTGATGCCGATTTAGAAATTTACCGGGAAGGGATATCGAATAAACATTGTAGAATGCTGGTTGATGCATTCTGGGATATTGCCCTTAGGACGGCTCCGCATACATTTTTCAATACAGTGAGGTACAGAGTTTTAGATGATCACGTTCCTCTGATACAAAAGGGTGTTTCAACTATCCTCATAATAGATTTCGATTATAGCTTCTGGCATACAACAAAGGATATTCCAGAACACTGTTCCGCCCGAAGTCTGGAAACTGTCGGTCGAGCCCTCCTTGAATTTCTATATTCTATAAAATGAACCGATATTTTACACCTGAGGAATGCAGACTTCTTCTGTTCATACTGACCATTTTGACTATTGGTTCTCTTATAGAATATTTGTCAACACCGGAACTACTGGCAATCCTGTCAAAAGAAACTGAATCGGCAGTAGAACGGTCCGATGAAGTGGGAGACCGGTCAGTTGGATTATCCCTCGCACCTCTGGATATTAATCAGGCATCCGCAGATGACTTTATTGCACTTCCCGGGATCGGACCGGCACTGGCCGGCCGGATACTTGTAGCCCGAAAAAAAAATGGTGGATTCCACACAATTGATGAACTTCTGTCGATAAGGGGGATAGGAGCCAAAAAATTCGCCGCCATCAGTGAACTTGTGGCCTGCTCGACGGGTGATGGAGAAAAACGTGAACAGAAAGAATAGAGGGAAGCACATCAGACACGCATCGACTCAGCCGGCAGAATGTTGCCAGGAGAAAAAAACAGTCGACCCGAAAGTCATCACTGAAGAAAAAAGGACTATTTCCAAGGACGTTGAGAATGTGATGAATCCCTGTCTTTCCAAGGATATCTTGATGAGTCTTGATATCGGACTTGTTGTTGTTGGAAAAGACGAGAAACTTCTCTTCGCAAACCTGTGTGCCGAGGAGATGCTCGGGTTCTCTCTTGTCGGTAATAGAGGTAATTGTGTTCAGGCTCTTTTAAACAGTCCTGTCGGAAAGTTGCTTCATCAATGTCTGGAATATGGCATCAGCCAGCAGCATGTTGAAGTCCCTGGTCCTTCCGGAATCCTGGCAGTTAGCACACAAGTTCTCTCAGGGGATGATGATAATCCTGCTGTTGCAACAGCGACGCTAAAGGATGTGAGCGAGCAGGTGTATCTGAAATCTCGACTCAAAATAAGTGATTCGCTCGCGATTGTGGGCCAACTGACTGCAAGTATTGCACATGAAATCAAGAACCCTCTTGCATCGATTAGCGGAGCAGCGGAGCTGCTGCAGGAAGAATCGAAGCGCCGCAATCTTAATCCTCAGATGGTCAACCTTATTGTCAGAGAAACAACCAGGCTGGTAGAAACGATTGACCATTTTCTCGATTTCGCCAGAGAGAAACCGTTGATCATGGAGAGCTTTAATATTGAGGAACTACTTGAAGAGGTGATATCTACCATGAAGTTGCATGGCAGTTATTATCCAGCCATCAAGATACGGCATTCTTCTGCTGAACACATTCTAATTCAAGGTGACAGGGCTCAACTTACACAAGTTTTCACGAATCTGCTGATCAATGCAATGCAGGCGATTAAGGGTGCCGGAGAAATAACGGTATCCTGCAATTTGAAGCATTCAAGGAACGCCGTCCGAATTACTTTTACCGATACCGGGATCGGAATGGATCCGGACCAACTGAAGACTATCTTCGAACCTTTCGTATCATCAAGATCAACAGGAATGGGTCTGGGCCTTCCGATCGCGAAAAAGATTCTTCAGAACCATTCAGGTTCAATCCAGGCGTTCAGTAGAGAAGGAGAAGGATCCACCATCGAGGTCATCCTTCCGCTGCTCGAACTGCAATAATTGTTTCCGATCGGCGTTATGCCTGTGAAAACGCTTATATTGCATCCTTTTCATGCAAAATGCCAATTATTGCAGAATGCAATAAATTTGAACTCCCCCCAGCCGATAAAGATCTTGACACCGCGAACACACCATTGGGGGTGGCAATGACTCAAATAAACATCCTCGTAGCAGATGACGACATGAGTATCTGCAGCGTAATTTCATCCATCCTTGCGGGAAACGAATATAAAGTAAAAGTTGTTTCGAATGGTCATGAAGCGAAAGAACTTCTGGCTGATCGGGAATACGATCTACTCGTTTCCGACATTGTTATGCCCGGCCTTTCGGGAATGGAACTGCTGGATGAGGCAAAAAGATTTAACCCTGAGATGCCCGTGATACTTTTAACCGGACAAGCTTCGTTGGACCTGGCCATCGATGCAGTCAACAAAGGAGCCGACCATTTCATCCGGAAACCATTTAAAAATGATGAATTGCGCATGGCGATTAATAAAATTCTCGAGTTTCAGGCAATAAAGAAAGAGAACTCCTACCTTCGTAGAGAACTAACCGGAAATTACGATTTTTCGAATATTATCGGTAAGAGTAAAGCTATTCAGAACGTTTTTAAAATGATTGAAAAAGTAGCGCCGACAGACAGTACCGTTTTGATTCAAGGTGAGAGTGGTACCGGTAAAGAACTGGTTGCGAAGGCGATACACTACAATTCTTCCAGGTCCGATCGTCCGTTTGTAGAGATCAATTGTGGAGCCCTTCCGGAAAATCTCCTCGAAAGTGAATTGTTTGGACACATAAAGGGTGCATTTACCGGAGCGATTCGAGACAAAGAAGGTTTGTTCATAACTGCAAAAGCGGGAACGATCTTTCTCGATGAAATTGGCGAAACTTCACCGGCAATACAGGTAAAACTCCTCAGGGCGCTTCAGGAAAAAGAAATCATTCCGGTAGGTGGTACGAAGCCCATCCAGGTTTTAGCGAGAGTTGTGGCCGCTACAAACTGTGATTTGCGCTCGCTCATGAAAACAGGCAGCTTCAGATCAGATCTTTTTTACCGTCTTAACGTTTTTCCGATATCGATACCTCCGCTTAGAGAGCGAAAAGACGATATCCCGCTGCTTTCCGATTATTTCCTTGAAAAAAGCTGCAGTAAACAAAAGTGTAATACAAAAACCTTAGCGCCGGAGGTCAAGCAAATCCTGAAAGCATATTCATGGCCGGGGAATGTCCGTGAATTGGAGAATATTATAGAAAGAGCGGTAATACTCGAAGACTTCGATACGGTTACCCTTGAAGATATTTCAGAAGAGATTCTGAAAGAGAAAAACCAGGGCTCAATCCTGGAAAGAAACACGGATTATCCGACACTTCATACTCTTGAGAAAAGATATATACTGGATGTCCTGACTAACAACAACTGGAAGAGGAATGCAGCATCCGAAGTACTGGGCATCGATACCTCAACACTCTACAGAAAAATCAGAAAGTACAAATTGAATAGATCAAACGAAGCAAGTATGGAATAACATCTCCAAGACGAAGCATGCTCCAGACGCTGTTGCGGCGTTTTTTTTTATTTTTCTTTTTACAGAGAGCTCTCAGGATGGCTAATATCAATTCAACCGGCGTCCAGGGAATTTCCCTTGAATATTCGGAGTAAATGACACGTATTCTGAAACTGTCGCAGCTAAAATAATCAGTGGGTCTCTCTTTGCCCTTCTGGGTGGGAGTGTCGGCTCTTTTGCTTCCGTTGTTACAGAGCGATATCCCGAAGAATCAGTTATATCACCAGGCTCGAGGTGCAATGCATGTGGAATCGGTATTGCCTGGTACGACAAAATCCCGCTAGTCAGTTACGTCCTGCTTTCAGGTAAATGCAGAAAATGCGGCACAGCGATACCTCTGGAGCTTTATCTTAATGAGATTTTATTCGCACTGGTGTTTATTTCGGTTGCGCAGTTGCCGTTCCCTCTTGTAACGAAAATTCGTCTTTTCCTGTTTATTCCGATCGGTTGGATGGCAGCCAGGATCGATCTGAAACACGGGTTGCTTCCCGATTTTCTCACAGTATCAGGATTGTTGCTGAGTATAATATTGGTACTGCCCTTCAGAGATTTCGATTTGATTCGTGGATCCGTTCTGGGAGCGGTTGTGGCTTCGGGTTTTATGCTCTTTCTATATTTAATAACTAGACGAAAGGGGATCGGACTGGGCGATGTGAAGTTCTCAGCGATGGCAGGAGGGTTTTCAGGTTTATGGGGAAGCATCATGTTTCTCAAGGTGGCCTTTTTTATCGGCGGAGCGATGGGAATCCTGCTGGTTCTTTCGGGACGAAGATCAATGAAAAGCCGAATCCGCTTCGGCCCTATGCTCGGAATCGGGGGGCTGGTGGGAATACTCTATGCGGATGCTGATTGGTTCGCTATTCTGGAATGGCCGTTTTGAAGATCCTCCGGTCTTTCAGTAACTTGTGTTAGGGGAGTATGAGTAAGCGAAGGACAAAAGCGAATATTGTCGGTCTTGATATAGGTTCGAGATGTATCAAAGCTGTAGAACTCGACGATCAGGGCAGAATCCTCTGGGCTTCAATCCGTAATATAGAACCGCTTGTTTATCACAGGTCCGAGGTGATCAACAGAGGCGTTTTAGTACCTGCCCTGACGGATCTCCTTTCGCGCAGGCAAAATCCCAAAATGAGGATAGCCGTGGCATTCCCATCGATGCATCTTCAAATGCGAATCACGCATATTGGGATAAACAGAAGTCAAGAAGACTGCACACCGACAGAAGTCGATTTGAAATATAACTTCCTGCTGGATAATGCGGAGGTCTTGGCTGCGGGAGAAATCCTTGGTTTCGATAATGATAGAGGATCCGCCAGGGTTTTGCAGACAGTGGTACGATCCGAAACTGTAGAAGAGCTGACGATCCTGATTAAAGATGCAGGATTTAATCCTGAAGTTGTATCTTCCCCTGTGTTCACCCTTCCCGAAGTTTTTCCCGATCTCTTAGTAAAAAAATCTATTTCTATATTCCTTGATGCGGGTTTTGAGAGTACAAAACTTGTAATGTACAAAAACGGGGAGCCTTTCGGTCAAAGATATATGCGTATCGGACTCGCCGACCTGCATAATGCTGGAGATAGTTCTGAAATCCTGAGAGAATCAGAACAAAAAATTGAAAATGCCAGCTCCGACGAACTTGATGATGTTTCGACCTGGCGTGACTATCTGGGAAGGATTATCGAAGGCGTTGAATCCGCACTGGATGATTTTGAAACTTCAATGACCGGCGTTTCAATTATGAGGGTTGGAGGGGGAGGGAGTCGAATTGAAGCTTTTATCAATGGTTTGACCGAGCATTTTTACGGAAGGTTTGAAGTTGCCACCGCCATACCGCGAACGAGGAAGGGTGATATGAATTCTGAAGTTCCCGGTGAGCTTTTATGTAATGCAGCATCGCTGGCCGTGTGGGAGGGGGTCTGAAATGAACCCGCCCGGGATCAGGATCAATTTCCTGGACAACTTATTACAGGATGCAAAACCTTCCAAGCAGCCTGCACTCCGTTATGGTCGCATGTATCTGCTTTCTTTTACGATCCTGATACTCGCTGTGTCGATAATTATTTCGGGTGTATTGACTTCCCTGAAGAGACTTGACGCCGTTCAAAATGAACTGGCTGAAAAAGAAGCCGAGATTATGCCTATTCTTGATTTTCTTGATACTCAACAAAAGGCGCAATTACGGATGGAAACGATCCTGGATCGATTGACGCTCTGGGAAGAGGATAAATACCTTTTACCCGCTCTCATGCAGACGCTGGCTCTCTCAGCACCTCGAGATATCGGTTTTGAGGAAATCAAGGTGGGAACAAGGAGCAGTACGCTTCTTTCAGGGAGCACCAGGAGCGTCTTCTCTGTTCTGGAATTGTTGGCGCGCCTGGAGCAGAATGAAAATATATATATGCCGAAATTAGAAACCATGTGGCATAAAACCAACAAAGTGTTTTTTGTGTTAAGTTTCAGAGCACAAGCAGTTTCGGATGGTCGTTCATGAAACTGGTATTATATATACTGGTCAATATTGCACTGATTTCAGGGATCGTGGGAATTTATTATCACTTTATCCCTCAGATTATGGCAGAAAAAACCACAGAATTGGAGAGAAGGCAGCGCGAATATATTGAAAAACTGGAAACTGCCAATACCGTTGAGGAAAAATTCGAGGAAGTGGCACAAGTTCGAAGGAAATATGTTCTTGTGTCCCAAGCATTTCCTTCAACAAGTTCAGAAGTTTCAAATTATCTTCAGATCCAAGGAGAGAGATGCGGAGTCAGTATTATAAAAAACGAACCAGTTTCCTCAGATAGCTTGGACACCCCCGGTACTATCGCTTTTAATGTTTCAATCCGATCGCGGTATCATGACTTTGCGGTCTTCTTGACAAACCTTGCGGACGGAGAAATTCCGGTTCAATGGTCTGATGTTTCACTTTCACGTATTGATGGCACTGACGGTAATACGGTTGCATGTAAAATGCGAATTACGTCATTCATTGAAGAAAGGCCTTAAATTGTCGACGAAATTTACAATTAGCTCTGTGATTCTAATACTTCTTGCGTGTTTTTCGTTCGCCGGGAGTGCAAGTCAACCGGAAACGGTCTATGAGATGTTGTCCAGTTCTTATTCGGACTCGCAGATCCGCAATATATGGGCGATTGATTCGGAAGAAAGTGGATCCGCTGAAACCAGTTTCGTTTATTCCGCACAACACTGTAGAGATCCTTTTGCAGAGCCGGAAGAAAAAATGGATTTGCTGAAGCTTCCGGAGCGGGGAGAGCAACTTATATTAAAGGGTATTCTCTCGACAGCTGAACGCAAACTCGCAATAGTTGCCGCCCCAACCGGTCGTACATATATACTGGGTGCAGGATTCGAGATTGCGGGAGGTTCTGTAGAATCCGTAACAGAACAATGTGTAATCCTGGTCAAAACAGGCGGAAGAAGGAGGTTGAGAATCTGTGCGGATTTTTAGTGGCCGGTTAATTTTTATTTCGTTGTTTCTTCTGCCATCGGTAGTCTCAGGAGACGCCCGGTTGACCAAGGTTTCCCTGACATACTGGAATGGCGACAGTTTGGGTGCGGTGGTAGAGTTCACTGAACCGCCATCTCGTACCAGTTCGTTTCTTCTCACGGATCATGACAGGCTGGTTATTGATTTCCGAAACGCCGTGAATAACCTCAGCAGGAAAAAGATTGAAACCAAATCCGGAACTTTTTTGCGTTCCATTCGCTCCAGCCAGTTTACACCTCTGCCGAATCCCATCACCAGGCTCGTTTTCGACCTGGACAACCCGGTCCGATACGATATTTCCAATACCGGTAAAGTTATCAATATTCTATTGTTTCAAAATCGGCGTCGGAATATCCCGAGCTATTCATCACCGCCGGCCAAAGTGGAAAAAATCGAAGAATCCACGCAGTCCACGTTTTCGAAGACGGAGGATATAGTAAAAGACTTGGCGGATTCAGAATCAAGGCAGGGAAGGATAGATTTAAGTTTCAATGAAACCCGCCTTATTGATATTCTTAACGGTCTCGCCATGTTGGCCCAAAGCGAGGTGATTTACCGAGCCTGCAGACCAGATACTTTGCTGGTATCCGGTGAATTCAGAGCTGACCATTTGGGCGAAATCCTTGATAAGCTGCTCTCCTCGCGTGACCTTTCCTGGAGTTTTTCGGAAGACAGTATCCTCATTATTGCAGGACCCTCATGGTCCGAATAATTGCCGGCACTGCCAAGGGCGTTCGTCTAAGGGTCGTTGGTAAAAAGGGATGCCGTCCAACACCTGACAGGCTGAAGGAAGCACTCTTCAGTGTTCTGGGGGATAAGCTTGATGGGATTAAAGTTCTCGACCTGTTTGCGGGAACCGGTAGTCTCGGTCTTGAAACTCTGAGTAGAAACGCTGCATTCGCATGTTTCGTCGAAGACAACCACGAGCGGGTCAGTGAATTGAATGAGAAAGTAAAAACTTTGGGTTTTGAAAACAGAGCGGCTGTCATCGAAATGAATGCACTCAGAGCAGGTAAGCTGCTTGCAAGGAAATTTAGTCCGTTCGATTTGATTTTCGCCGATCCACCATATCACTGGCTGGAAGCGCATCAAGAAGATTTATTTAATCTGATAGGGAACCAAGATCTGCTAACGAAGAATGGAACCGGCATCTTCGTTCTGGAATCATCGGGAGATACCGAGATTCAAGAACCCCTGGGTCAGGGATGGAAAATTGAAAAGCGAATCAAGATCGCCACAAGTAAAGTAACTGTAATGTTGTGGGAGAGCTGAAAATAAGATGATTGATCCGATAATTTATATCCTCAAAATAATATTGATATTTGAAATCGCAGGGTACTTCCTGTATCGGGCGCTGGGAACTGTAGCCAAGGAAGAGCTACTCGACTCACTGGTTTCCGCAGACCTTTTATACACCATTCCAGCCGGGATACTGCTTCTTTTATCATGTCTGTTAAGGGCATATAGATGGAAGATTCTTCTTATGCCGATCAAGAAAATAAAGGCATCGACGCTTTTCATTGCCATAATGATCGGGTTCACGATAAACAACCTGATGCCTGCACGTATTGGAGAACTGGCCCGACTGTTTATCGTTGAATATAAAAGCGGTGTGAGCAAAACCACCACGCTGGCAACGATTGTTGTAGAAAGGCTTTTCGACGGCATGAGTATCATCCTGTTTGTCGCAGCCGCCATCTTACTGCTTCCCGATTGCCCGGTTCATATCAGGACGGCGGGATATCTCGGCGCAGCATTTTTTTTCGGCCTGTTTTTTTTCATGGTGTTATTAAAGAGCAAACCCGAACCCGTTAAGAGAATCACTCAGAAATTCGGACGCATGATTCCGGGTGGGAAAGGTGCTGCACTCGAACGGATCGTCGCTTCGTTTATAAAGGGATTGGGGTTTCTCGATAATCCAAGGCAAATAGCAGGTGTATTTGCATATTCCCTTATTATTTGGATTACAGCTATCGGGGGTTTCTATGTAATGGGTTTTGCATATCCAGACCTGCAGATTTCGATCCTGGAATCTATTTTCATTCTCGGAGCAGTCGGCATCGCTGTCATGGTTCCTGTTCCCGGTTTCATCGGTGTATTTCATGAATTCGTCAAAGAAACAGTACTGTTTTTCGCACCTGGGAAAAATGCGGATGCAGCTGCGTATGCCGTTGTTATGCATGCAGTCAATTATATTTCGATTACTGCAGTTGGGCTTTTATTGATCTGGAAAGAAGGTTTGTCTCTTTCATTTATCCGAAAAAAGAGCACCGAAAGTAACGAAAAAAAAACAAGGAGTGAGTAAATGGCAACAGGTGTTTACCCGGGTACTTTTGATCCTGTGACCTTTGGTCATCTTGAGATTGTGGAGAGATCGCTTCAGTTCTTGGACAAACTGGTCATCGGCGTCAGCACGCAAATAGAGAAAAATCCGATGTTTTCAATAGAAGAGAGAGTTGCCCTGCTGGAATCTGTTTTGAAGGGATACGAGGAGCGCGTGCACATTGAGGTTTTCGGAAACCTCCTGGTGGAGTTCGCCCAGGACAAGAAGGCTGACGTTGTTGTAAGGGGACTCCGGGTCATTTCGGATTTCGAGTACGAATTTCAGATGGCGCTTATCAACCGACGGATGGCACCAAAAGTTGAAACAGTGTTCTTGATGCCCAACGAGCAGCATATTTATCTAAGTTCAACCTTGGTTAAAGAGATTGCATCCTATGGGGGAGATATTTCACCATTCGTGCCAGAAGAAGTTAAACTTGCTGTAACCCGGAAGATTTCAGGTAAGAAAGAGGTCTCCTGAAATGAAAATACAGAATTCTATCTAATATGCATCTGAATCAAAGAAATCATGCGATCAAATATCTTTATCTTCTTCATCCTCTTCTGATTTGAAGAGCGCATCCAGGGGGTTATCTTTTTGTTGCCTGGCAGGATCTTTCAAAATTTCTTCGAGTTCGGCGAACTTCTTTTTCTTCTGAATCGTAAATGAATCGGAAGTCAACATCTTCTCATGCTTGCGTACTTTTTCTTCTTTGTGTTTCTGCACCTTTCGGGTTTCTTCTTCTGCGGATATGTCTGATTCAGCTTCGATCAAGGGAATAAAATTCTTTAAATCCTTGATATATATCCTGTCGCCGAATGGAGTCGCAACCCGGCCGACTATACCGAATTTATCCATCCTGTTGCACAAATGGATCACCTTTTCTTTCTGAATACCCACAAAATCGGACAACTCATCTATTCCCGGCTCCCGGCCTTCGCGGTGCTTGAATACTTTGATTACCCCGACAACTCCAAGACACTGTTCAAAAATTGTATCTTCTTTCATACATCTCCTCCCGGATGAAACAAGACTACAAGATTCGTTGTCAAACTGCAAGTCTGCAGTATTTCGTTGAGGATGGAAGCTCCAGACGCGTTGAATTGCGGAAAACCAGTTAGTAGAGAAGCGAGAGCATTGTAACCTTGTTTCCAGATCAATCGGTTCGACATCTTGACAAACCTGCAATATTATGCTAACCATAATTCACAATATGGCAGCGAATAGCGCAATAATCTGCCGTCCACCCGGCAACTCTCAACCTGCCGGGTTTAATTTTACGGTGCCCCATGAGTGTCCCATTGACCCGAGTGCTAATTTCCTTCGTTCTGTTGTTTTTCTTCCTCCTCTGTTTTACCGGCTGCAGTAGGGAACCACCTGTCAATATCATCTTACTCGCCATAGATACACTACGGTGGGATCGTGTCGGGATAATCAGGGAATACGGATATTCGTTGACTCCTGAGATCGACAAATTTACGCATGAATGTGTTAAGTTTGAGAGTGTTACCAGCACATCACCGTGGACTCTCCCTTCTTTCGGGTCGATCCTTACAGGGGTTTATCCCGAAATACACGGCGCTTCAGGCTCCTTTACCGGGAACTTCGGGAGTATCCAGCGTGGGCTCCCCACGCTTCCGGAGCTTCTGAGTGAACATGGATATAAAACCTGCGCAATCGTGAACGGACCTTTCCTTTCACCAATTTTCGGCTTTGCCCGGGGTTTTGAAGTCTATGATTTTTTCGAAGGAAATAACTACAACATGCGTAAAGCCGAAGAGGTCGTAGGGAAGGGGATGTCCTGGATTTCATCGGAAATTCTAGTTTCAGAACCTTCCCGTCCCTTTTTCCTGTTCCTTCATTTCTTTGATCCGCACCTCAATTATGACCCGCCGGAAGACTTTATGCTTGAAACATCCAGATTATATGGGGGCGACCTGAGGATGCCGTTCGATCGTCTTGGCGATATAAGAACAGGGGGTCTGAAAGTCGATGAGGCAGATAAAGGCTTCATCAGAAGCCTTTACGACGGCGAAGTCGGATATGTCGATTATCAGATCGGAAGTTTTATTGAATTTTTAGAGGAGAATGGGGTTATTGAGAATTGTCTGATCATAATCACCTCTGACCACGGCGAAGAGTTTTGGGAGCATGGCGGTTTTGAGCATGGCCACACTTTATTTGAAGAGCTGGTGCATGTACCGCTTTTAATGAAATTCCCCGGCGGCCGGTATGGTGGGGAAACAGTGGCAGAACCGGTCAGTCTGGTGGATATATTCCCGACGGTTCTGGAAGTTGCCGGCTGCGAAAGTGTGAAGCTTTCTCAGGGACGTAGTTTGTCTCCTCTTATCATCGGGTCTTTATCAGGGGAAAGGCCGGTCTTCTCGGGCTCAACACTTTATAAGGACGGCAGAAGATCTATTAGATTAGGTTCTATGAAATACATATCTTCTGCTATTGGTACGGAAAAGACGCTTTTCGACCTGGAGACGGATCCCCGCGAGCTTCTTGATCTTTCCCAGGACCAGCCGGAGCTGATTAAAAGGTTCGAATCGGAATTGAATCATTTCGATTCACTGAGCAATCAATTAGTTTCAGAAAGAACGGGGATGTCTTCGGACAGAAGCGTCCGGGATTCTGTTCATGTCGAGGGCGAACTCCTTGAATCCCTGAGAAGCCTCGGCTATGTTCAATGAAACTGACATTCGGTTGGATTATGATCGTTGTCTCGGATGCTTGAGTTAGAAGCTCAGTATCCATAAAATGCATGCCTTTTCGAGGTTGCCAAAGGTAACCTGCTCCAACCCAGAGAGAACTGAATTGAGGAAATTTGTAGATCGTGTCACGATTGAAGTAATGTCGGGAAATGGCGGCGATGGATGTGTAAGCTTCCGGCGTGAAAAATATATCCCGAAGGGTGGCCCTGACGGTGGAGCGGGGGGGAATGGTGGGTCTGTAATGCTGCGAGGCTCCGAATCCCTTCATACTCTGCTGGATTTCAGGTATTTCCGCGTTTTTCATGCCGGAAAGGGGGGGGCAGGCTCTGGAAATAGACGAACAGGCAAGAATGGAGACGACCGGATAATCAAACTACCGGCCGGGACTGTTGTGATGGATGCAGCTACCGGCGTTATCATCGGTGAACTCCTGAGGGAGGGGGATGAACTTTTAGTTGTTCGAGGTGGTCGGGGGGGGAAGGGAAACGCTTCTTTCGCAACTTCTACGAACAGAGCACCCAGGAAAGCTCAGCGCGGTCAACCGGGTGCCTACCGTAAGCTGCTGCTGGAGTTGAAGCTGATAGCGGATGTTGGGATTGTCGGTTTGCCAAATGCAGGGAAATCCACGCTGCTTGCATGCATCAGCGAAGCAAAACCTAAAATTGCGTCGTACCCGTTCACGACGCTTACTCCTAATCTTGGAACCGTAAACACCAGCGATTTTAGCAGTTTTACAGTTACCGATATACCCGGACTTATTGAAGGTGCGCATGAGGGCAGAGGGCTGGGACATACATTCTTAAGACATATTGAGCGAACAGGGTTCCTGCTTTTCCTGGTTGATTTGACAGCAAACAATCCCATCGAGGATTATCGCACAATTCTCAGGGAGCTGGAATTGTATCATCCAGCTTTATTGAAGAAAGGTCGAGTCCTGGCATTTAACAAAATCGATATAGCAACCCATGACAGGAATGTTCTAAAAACACTTGCAGGTGAAGTGGATGATAGAAGTTTCGTCATCTCTGCTATCAGGGGAGATGGAGTACAAGAATTGTTGGAATATATTGCCGGGCGGATTAATAAAGAGGAGGAATGAAATTACTGAATTGACCAACGATTCAGATAGTCATTCTTTTTTTGAATTGCATCAGGGTACGCTCTGGGATAACATGAATATTTCAAATACAGGGAATAGTGAAATGACGAAGAAGAAAGGTATAAATGTTAAGGCACTGACAGAACGTCTCAGAAGCAGTCAAAAAACGACAATAGAAAAAGTGCTGCGTGAATTGAAAGACCTTTCAGAGCCGGATCAAATCGCCAAGGTGGCTGAATTTCTTAATGATGAGAGCTGGCATTTTCGTTCAAAGATAGAGGATGTTCTGGTCGCGATTGGACAAGATGCCGTCGATATTTTATACAATATCATTACGGGGAGCGTTTGGTATGTAAGAGCAAATGCGATCTCAGCGCTCGGGAGGATCGGAATAGCCGACCCCAAGGTGGTCAAGATTGCGGCAGAACTGCTCGAAGATTCATCGACTACTGTTCGGAAGGCGGCTGAATCCGCTATTATGGCTTTACTTGATGAGAATAACATTTCAGAGATTCTCGAATCCGTCTCTACCGAATATGGCTCGGAAATTGCACAAAAGATACTGACCCTTCTCAGTCGTAAAGACAAGGGGTTGTATCACTCCTTCATCAGCAAGACTGAATGATCCAAGACTTTTCCGAGAGGTTGAAAAGGCTCTGTGAACTACCGTGAATCACTTTTATGGTTATACGCTGCGGGATTACAGCCGTACGACGTTATCGAATTTGTAAAACATTTTCCGGAACCGCATGAAATTCTTGGCGACTCATCTCGTTTTTCCAGATTGGAGAGTGTGAATCTTCGGGACGGCATTAAGCAAAAGGTGATCCGGGGACCATCTGAGGAGCGCTTGGGAACTCTCAGGAGAGCGATCGATAGAAATAGAATTGATGTTATCCTGCCGGGTGAACCTGGCTATCCACCCTTATTGAAAGAGATCCGGCAACCTCCGCCGGTGCTTTTTTCTAGAGGAGCGCTCAATTGCGGAAACAACCTATGCGCGGCCATCGTTGGAACTCGCAAATGCTCGAGTTACGGTCGAAGGGTCGCGTCATTCTTCTCAGAAGAATTGACATCTGTCGGGATTACCGTAGTCAGCGGAATGGCATTAGGGATAGATTCTGTAGCTCACCAGGCCGCCCTGAACTTCGGTGGAGATACAGTGGCAGTCCTCGGTTGCGGACCGGATGTAATTTATCCTGCGACTTCGGGCAGGCTTTTCAGAAGAATTCTTGAATCGGGAAGAATTGTTACGGAATTCCCGCCCGGTACGCCCCCGATGAAACATCATTTCCCCTTACGAAACAGAATTATCAGCGGTTTTTCGCGATGTGTCATCGTAATTGAGGCCGGCGAGCGCAGTGGTGCTCTGATTACCGCCGGAACCGCAGCGGATCAAGGCAGGGATGTATATACAGTTCCCGGTAATATTTTCAGCGCGGGGTCATTAGGAACATTAAGTCTCCTTGACGATGGAGCGATTCCCGCAGTATCCACAGGCAGGATTATCAGGGAAACCTTTCCCGATTTAGCGGCGGTGTCTAACAAACAGATAATACTAAACGAGGTTGAATCGAATGTTTACAAATGCCTGTCCCGGGAGGGCGTGCATTTCGATTCGATTTTGAATCGCACCGAACTCGATGTCGGCACCTTGTCACGTATTCTTCTCTGTCTTGAATTGAAAGGCGCCTGCCGCGAGATAGGCGGTAGACGTTTTGTATCGTGCACCCCTCGTGACAGTGTTTGTTAAATTACGTTATTTCACCGAGTATGTTTTTTTCGAGGCTGCCTCCCTTATGTTCAGGATTCTACCCCACACCGTGTATTCGAGGCTAGGGAGCGCAATCGGAGCGGCAGCGTACAAGTGGTTCAATCTTCGCCGAGATATAATTCTTGTTCAGCTTGATGCGGTACGGTCGGCATTCCAGGACCGTTACAGCCTTCACGAAGCGGACATTATTGGTCAAAAGGTTCTTGAAAATATCGGGAGAGCGGGCGCGGAATTCCTCGCTCGACCGAATGCGAGTTTTTTCCAAAACAACGGGATGTTTGAAATATCAGGAAAAGAGAAACTGGACCAAGTAAACCAGGATGGCCTGGGTGGAATCATTGTAACAGGGCATTTCGGCAACTGGGAATGGATGGGTGCGTTAGCCGCGGATGCGGGGATAAATATCGCTTACCTTGTAGCCGATCTGCACAACCCGTACATTTCAGGGGCTGTGAATAAAACCAGGAAAAAATGGGGCATTGATGTTATCAATCAAAAAACCGGGTTGTTGAATGCGATCCGACGTTTGGAGAAAGGGGGGGTTCTTGCCGTCCTGGCCGATCAGGACGCAGGGAAACGCGGGATTTTCGTTCCCTTTTTCGGCATGCCTGCATCAACAACAAGGTTGCCGGCATATCTCTCCTGTCGAACAGGTGCGCCTATTCTTCCGGTATTTATGATCTCTTACGGGAAAAACTATCATATTCATATTGAAAATCCCATTTATCCCGGTAGAAATGAAAGTATTGAACAATGCTCTCTGAAACTCACAGAAGGTTTTACCGAAGTCATTGAAAAATATGTCAGAGAATATCCGGAACTCTGGTTCTGGCCTCACAGAAGATGGAAAACGAAGCCGCCGGGGGGAGGGGCGACTGTATCTTATACCGGTCTAGCACGAAAAGTGACTTTAAAAAGGAGAGAAAGTTGAAAAGGTTCGAAAATATTTCAGCGCTGATTCTTTCACTTGCGGTGGCTTGTTCTTTTACCGGATGCTCTTTCTTGGCCAGGACGCAATCTGCAGCAGTACCCTGTAAGCTGCAGATAAGGTCCGAAAAAGAATGCTATTCACCTGGCGAACCGATCTGGATCGAAGTATACGTTGAGAATACAGGATTCGATTTGTTGGATCTCCCGGGCCCGATTCCAGGAAGTGGCGGATTCGAAATTCTCCTGGAATCAGCAGGCAGCGATACGGGAAGAACAAAACTGCCGTTCCATGCTTCCAGTGAAACAATCGATTACCCGAAACGTATTTTCCTAGATTCTTATAAAGCGAGGACATTCCACTTCAACCTGTTGGATTACTTTGGGGTTGAATTAAAACACCCCTTTTCGAGCTGCCGATATCTCCTTGATATTTCCGATGATTACCACGTTCGCGTCAAGTATTTCTTTAAGTATGGTGAGCAGGATGTCGAACTAGTCGGCAAACCGATGGTATTCAGGATTGAAGGTTTCAAGGATGAAAAGATCGAGATGTTTGAAACGCTTGAATCCGGTCGGAAATTTCTTTCCGAAGGAAGAGAATATAGCGCTATTGAACAGTTTAAAAAGCTCGCCGACATGAAGGCGTATGAGAAACCATAGTCTGATCTCGCAGGTTATTATGTAACCATATTGTTGTCGCAAATGGAAGAAGCCCCGCTTTCTTACTATAAAAGCTTCCTTGAACAATACCCGGAATCTGTATATTGCAGAAAAGTCATTTACAACCTGGCATCCGAACTTTCGAATCGGGAGAGGACGGAGTACTTTTCTCGTTTAATGGGTGTTCATAAGAACACTTTTCTAGCAGATTTGATCGAAAAGGAATATGGACCATTCGAAGATGAATTCTCCAGATGAAATTGAAGTCACACTAAACGAAGTATCATCGGAATGACACCCCCTTCGCTACCCAGAATCGATTTAACTATCAGAAATCTGCAGCGGTATCAGCAGATTCTCAATGTTTTCCTTCGTTACGGATTCGGGCATCTACTGGATCAGTTGAACCTTTCTTCATACATAGATCGTAAACGGGAAGTGCATTCGGAAAGCCGGATCGAAACCGAGAGGCTGTCATTCCCCAGGCGTGTTCGATTGTCTTTCGAGGAACTCGGACCGACTTTCATAAAACTCGGTCAGATATTGAGCCTTAGATCTTTTGCGCTGCCTTCCGATTTCGTGGTGGAAATGAGCAAGCTTCAAGATGATGTCGCAAAGGTTCCATTTGAACAGATAAAAGAAACGGTAGAAAAGGAGTTGGGTGGTTCTTTAGAGCAGAAGTTCAGGGAATTCGATAAAATACCTCTTGCTTCCGGTTCGATTGCTCAAATTCACCGGGCGGTTTTACCGCACGGTGACGAAGTTGTCGTCAAGGTCAAGCGCCCCGGAATAAAAAAATTGATGGAAACGGATCTTTCGATCCTCAGAGATCTGGCGCAGTTGATCGAGCGGAGAATACCTGAAATCGCACGTTACGATCCATCTGGGATTGTTGAACAGCTTTCTTATACCACAAGTCGTGAAACAAATCTTTTAAACGAAGCGAGAAACATTGAGATCTTTCAGAGGAATTTCAGTGATGATCCCGCTGTTTTTATTCCTGATGTTCACTGGGATTATACGACCAAGGCTTTACTGACACTTGAGCGTATTAGAGGAATCAAGATTTCTGAAATTGATGAATTGCAGCAAAGAGGTTTCGACCTGAAGAAAATTGCATCCAGGGGTTCAGAACTGATCCTTCAGCAAGTGTTCGAGCATGGTTTTTTCCATGCGGATCCCCACCCCGGAAACCTGTTCATCCTTCCTCAAAATGTAATTGCACCAATCGATTTCGGCATTACCGGCAGGCTTGATGAAGAGATGATGACCGAGGTTGCAGATGTATTGATTGCAGTTACCAGGAAGGATACAGATGGAATTATTAAATTCTTCGTAGAATCCGGTTCATTGGAAAGCGATCGGATCGATATCAAGCAATTCAGAATCGATATTGCAGATTTCCTTGATCGATACACCGGTGTGCCTTTAGCCAAGCTGGATATGAAGTCCCTTGTGGACGATCTGTTTTCGGCAATAGAACGTCACCGGGTCAAGATCAGGGCGGAATACCTTTTACTGGTCAAGTCACTCGTTGTCTACGAAGATATCGGGAGACTCCTCGATCCTGATTTCGATATGGTTAAAGCGGCTGAACCTTATATAAGAGTGCTTATCTGGAATCGTTTCAAGCCAAATAAACTGCGGAGGGAATTAGGCAGGATCGGCGGGGAATATGTTGAGTTATTGCGACATTTCCCGGGAGATCTCCGTCTGATCCTCTCAAAACTGAGAGCAGGTAGGCTCAATGTTGAATTCAGCCATAAAGGCCTCGACAAACTTATTCTTGAAATAGAGAAATCTTCAAACCGAATCTCATTCAGTCTGGTAGTCGGAGCACTGATTATCGCATCGTCTTTCCTCTGGACATTCGGTAGCAAACCATTGATTGGCGGTTATCCCGTTTTGGGCATTGTCGGATACATCTTTGCGGTATTCCTTGGATTATGGCTCCTGGTCGCTATTGTTCGATCAGGCCGCCTGTGAGTTGCGTCTTGTATACCCTTCGAAAGGATCATCAACTGGAGGAGTAGTTGCTGAATTTCTGCTGTCTGTAAAGTCCACGTAGAATTTTATGCTTGGAAACAACGAGGAGTGAGAATGATGAAACAGATTATGCGTTTGTGCTCTATCTTCGCAGTAATGTTAATGGTAATAGGAGAATCCTCCGCAGGTAACAGGTATTGGACGACGAAAGGTCCGGATCTTCAGGAAGACATTTATTCCATTGTTGTGAAACCGGACCAGCCGGATACCGTTTTTATCTGTGCATATGATTCCAATGTAAAAATGTTCGATCAGTATTCATGGTCGAATCGGAATTCCGGTATCATGACGTTCAATTCGAAATGCCTGGCGATTAACGAAACCAACCCGAGCGTCATGTATCTTTTCGGAAGAGCGGGGGCGGGTAGTCCTCCGGCTTGTTATCATACAAGCAATGCCGGTGAATACTGGCTCTACAAAGCCACACTCGAAGGAACCGGATTTGATGACCCAACAGCGGCACTGGTAAACAGGGATGAACCAACATATGTCTACGTTTCCATCCTAGGGAAGGGGGTCTATTATTCTACTGACAGCGGAAGAAACTGGACGAAAGCCTCCATGAATCCTTCCAACCAGAATGTCAACTGCCTGGAACCACATCCCACGGATGGTTCAACTTTATACGCCGGCTCAGATTCTGGATTCTACAAGTCCAATGACTACGGCTTTTCGTGGACAAGAACCGGCGACGTTAATGATCTTCAGATCAACAGTATTGCAATCAATCCGGACAATCCGTCAATTATGTACATCGCCGCTGATAATTTCGGTTCAAAGAAGGGCGTTTACGCCTCTACAAACGGGGGCGCGTCTTGGCCGTTGAAAACGGATCTCAACAAATATGCGGTTGATCTGGTTATCGATCCAGAAGAAATAGGCCGCCTGTTCTGTGGAACGTCGGGGCAGGGGATCTGGCTGACTGAAGACAATGGATACACATGGGAGGACGCGAGTGAAGGGCTGCCTGAAAACTGCCGTTCGATATCGATGGACCTTGTCTCTTTCGGACCAGGTGATCTGAAAGTATATTTAGGCACCAACGGAGGTTGGGTTTATTCATATACAATCTCAACCGACAGTGAACCCCCTGCGATTTCGACGATAACCAAACCAGAAGGGATTGTAATCGAAGAGGGACCGTACTATATAGAAGCTGAAATCACAGACAATGTCGGTATAGATACTTCCATGGTTTATGTAAACTACTCGAGCGATGAATGGGCGCATTCATATTCAGCAAGATTATATTCCGGAGGTGGAGATACGTATTCAGGCTATATCCCGCACAGGTACTTTTCGAACAAGATCGAGTTCTACGTGTCTGCCTATGACTTATCCGGTCTGGAAGGCACAGATCCACCGGATGGAGTGTATTACGACTTTACTATCCTGCTCCCACCGAAGGACCTTGAAGCGGACGACGCTGATTCTTTGAAGGTGGATCTCTCATGGAATAATCCCCATGAGCATGATGCTTATGAAATATCTTACGACGACGGCACCGCAGAAACAATGATATGGTGGACTGGCGGCGGTGCTGGCTGGTCTGTAGCATTTGAAATGCCTTATTACCCGGCAAAAGTAGTTGCTGCGAAATTTCTGCTCGGAGAGGAGGCTGGTGCTGTTCCGACGATAGTAACAGCAAGGATGTGGGATGATGACGGGGCGCAAGGTGCGCCTGGCAGCATACTTGTCGGACCCGATTCGATCGATGTTGATCCCGGGACATGGGTGACGGTGGATTACAGCGAGGAGAATATCATTGTCGACGAAGGTGAGATTTATTTCGGATTCCTGCAAACAGAGGCTGACCAGCCCCAGATGACATTCGATTCCAGTCCTCCGCTCGACAAACGCTCTTGGGGATATAACGGGAATTACTGGGAGGAACTCTATAAGATGCAGCCTCCGATTAATTCCGACCTGATAATCCATCTCCTTGTGGAACCCTATGACCACACCGGAGAGGACAGCAGGACCACCATCACCGACCCGAATAGTACTCGTTCGGGAGTACTGGAAAAAACCGGTCCATATGCAACGGAACGTCTGGAATGTGCCGCTCCTTTTTCTGGAAACGGCTTGATGAGCCCAAATTCCCTGAGCATCCTGCAGTACCTGATATACAGAAAAGAAACCGTGGGTGGCCTGTTCGCAGCAATCGACTCTGTCGATGGTGGGACAACATCATACGTGGATACGGATGTCGCTCCCAGGGATATGTATTATTACACAACCGCCGCCAAGTATGCCGAAGGATACAGCGGCTACTCGAACCAGGTTGCAGCGAGCCCCGGTGGTGAGGGTGTATCAGGAAGTGAAATTCCTGCTCATGGATTTGTTCTAGCCCAGAATTACCCGAATCCATTCAATCCGCAAACCACTATCACGTTCTCGCTGGCTGGTGCTCCGGACGAGGAGCACCAGGTGAAGCTGGCTGTTTTCAATGTCAGCGGACAGGAGGTGAAGGTGCTTGCTGACGAACGGTTACAGTCAGGGCAGCACTCCGTGATCTGGGATGGCAGCACCCATTCAGGTGAAAAAGCGGCGAGCGGTGTCTATTTCTACAGAATCACCTTCGGTGATAACGAGATAACCAGGCAGATGGTTATGTTGAAATAGCGTTCGGTAAATGGTGAACCACAAAGAGATGCGGAGCGTGAAATATCGCTCCGCTTCTTCTTGTCGGGTTTTTGATGATGGACGCGGACGTAGATCTTATGCTACAATTCGATGCTTCATTGAATCGTCTGGCAAGAATGGGGGTGAAAATGAGTTCAAGACATCTATTCCTATCAGCTCTCTTCATTTTTATGTTTGCGGTACCCTTGCACGCTTTCAGAACCCCTTGGAACCAAGAATTCGCGTTTTCATATACACCATCCATAAACTACCGCTACCTGTACCCGGGAGGGTTGACCGATGACGCCGGCGCGTATTCGTTCGAATATAATCTGCAACTCGGGTATCAACCACAGCAGATGTACACCTATTTCGGAATTGAATTTTTCTGGGCTCGAGGAGAAGCTGGGCCACCTCTTGCAGAAACCGAATATGCAAGGAAAAAGACTTTTTTCCCTGATAATGACGACAACTGGGTCATCCATCCGTCGATGTACCAGATCCTGTTGAACGTAACGTTGGTCACACCTCTCCTGACCGACTATACAGGAATGTATTTCAGAGCCGGCGGCGGAATGGGAGGGGGATCTCTCTTTCAGAATCAATCGAGAGACAGCCAGAATATTTTTTTCGCCCATGAGGCTTACGGCCACGTGCCATATACGCTGGCATACTCATTCGAAAGCGGTCTGCTTTTCAGGATTCCCTTCATTGACAGGATGGAGTTCCCTGATTTTCCGATATTCTTGAACGCGACATATAACACATTATATATTGATGACGCGACCATCCAAGGCGAAGAGCTGTATGCCGGGAAAATCAACTTTTCACATGTCATCTACTCTCTGGGGATACGATTCCAATTCTGATTGGTCAAAATCGATTTCAGTGAAAACAGGTGTTTTTACTGAACCACGAAAACATCCTCCGGCCTGATTTATTTGCGCGGATTAAGCACTGCTTTTTCAATAATTCACCTTACCATCTGATTTTAGAGGGATTCGAACATGTATATATTAGCGATTGACCAGGGAACCACCGGGACCACGGCGCTGCTCCTGGATGAAGACGGTCGTATCAAGTCCAGAGGTTACAAGGAAATCAAACAATACTATCCGAATCCGGGCTGGGTGGAACATGATCCGGTAGAACTCTGGGAATCGGTCCTTTGGGTAACCAGCCATATTCTTAAGGAGTCGGGTGCGACACCGGAGATGATCAAGGGCATCGGGATTACAAACCAGCGTGAAACTGTCGTGCTATGGGATCGTCGGAATAGTCAGCCTGTCCACAGGGCGGTTGTCTGGCAGTGCAGGCGTACCGAAGAAATCTGTATCCGGTTCAAAGAATCCGGTTTCGAAGATCGGGTCAAGCGCTCAACCGGCCTGGTACTCGATCCGTATTTTTCCGGGACGAAAGCGGTATGGCTCCTTGAGCAATATCCTGAGATCCGCAAACTTGCGGATTCTCGCAAGCTCAAATTCGGAACGATCGATACATGGCTGCTCTGGAATCTAACAAACGGAGCTGTGCACGCCACGGATTGGACAAATGCATCCCGCACTCTTCTTTTTAATACGATGGAGTCCGAATGGGACCTTGAGATTCTGGAAGTATTCGGATTACCTGTTTCAATGTTACCTGAAGCGCGGCCCTCCCGATCCGAATTTGGTGAAAGTGATCCCGGTTCATTTCTCGGGATCCGCGCACCGATTGCTGGTATCGCGGGAGACCAGCAGGCCGCGCTTTTCGGTCAGGCCTGCTTCGAGCCCGGGGAACTAAAAAATACGTACGGCACAGGTTGTTTTCTTGTAATGAATACGGGGAAAAACCCGGTTGTTTCACCTAATGGATTGCTGACGACAGCCGCCTCTTCTCCGGATGGTGAATCATGTTGGGCTCTTGAAGGCTCGGTTTTCATTGCTGGAGCCGCAATACAATGGTTAAGAGACGGTATAAAACTGATTAAGAGAGCGAATGAGTCTGAGGATATTGCACTTTCAGTCGATAACTCCGGAGGTTTGTATTTTATACCGGCCTTTGTCGGGCTCGGAGCGCCCTACTGGGACCCTGCTGCCCGTGGAGCGATTTTCGGCCTGACCAGGGGAACCACAGGTGCTCACATTGTCAGGGCTGCCTTGGAATCGATCGCATACCAGACCAAGGATGTTTTCGAAACCATGAAGACTGATGCACACATGCCCATCGATGTACTGAAAGTAGACGGAGGGGCGACAACTAACGATTTCCTCATGCAATTTCAAGCGGATCTCCTCGGTATTCCGGTTGACCGACCGGTCGGAATCGAATCGACCGGAATCGGCGCGGGTTACTTGGCCGGGTTAGGGATAGGCGTATGGAGCGGGCCGGACGACCTCAGGAGGCTACGCGTTTCCGAGAGGTTGTTCGAGCCCACAAGATCCAGCGATGAAATGCAGGAATTATATACCGGATGGAAAAAAACAGTCGACCGGATCAGGAGTTGATGCATCAGACACGAAACATCCAGGGGCGAAACAATAAACCGCGGACACATTTCATATAGTTGATGGAACGTCTTGAAGGAACAATCCGACATTTTGTTTTCAGAAATGAGCTGAATGGATTTTCAGTTTTTTCGTTGGAAGCGGACGGTCGAACCGCGAGCGGAGTCGTAAAAGCCGCGGGATGTTTGACTGGTGTGTCTAAGGGAGACCAGATTGTTCTGCTCGGATGGTGGAAAAACCATCCGAAATTCGGCAAGCAGTTCAGCTTCTCTGATTTTCGGCTGGTGCTCCCTTCCAGCGGTAGAGAGATCGAATTATATCTTGCATCAGGAGCCGTGAAAGGAATCGGTCCGGGTCTTGCGAAACGAATCGTAGAACGATTCGGGGATGAGACTTTGAAGATTCTGGATGAGAGTCCATCCTGTCTTCTCGATGTTGAAGGAATCGGCAGAAAGAAATCATCCCTTATAATAGAATCGTGGCAGAAGAAACGAGAATCCAGAGAAATCCTTCTTTATCTCCAATCGCATGGTCTCACGCCCGGTTTTGCCAGGAAAGTTTACCTGAAATATGGTCAAGACGCTATTCGGAAGGTTCGGGAGAACCCTTATCGATTGATCAGGGAAGTATCAGGAATTGGATTTATAATCGCCGACCGATTAGCTAGAGGTTCAGGAATCAATCCAGACGATCCGCGACGAATAAGGGCTGGCCTCCTATACGGAATGAGGAAGGCTGAGGATGACGGTCATGTTTATCTACCTCTTGAGCGGCTTACCATTAATACTTCGAAACTTCTGGAACTCGACCATGAAGATGTTGAGAGTGATGTTCTAAACCTCGTGGAAGAGGGGGAGCTCGATCGGGAGGATGAGAAGGTTTATCTCCCCAGGCTTCTGGCAATGGAGCGAAAATCCGTCGAACTCCTTCACGGGCTGATCGGCTCAGCACCTTCACTTTCCTTAGCTTCCAGCAAGATTGAAAAAGTGTTGAATGGGGCTTTGGATACCGGTTTGGTACTCTCGGATGAACAGACGGCCGCACTCCGTTGCCTTTTGTCTGGACCGGTTACGGTTTTAACGGGCGGACCAGGCACCGGTAAGACCACGATAACCAGGTGGATAACGAGGATACTACTATTACATACTTCCAATATCGCTCTTGCAGCGCCAACAGGAAGGGCGGCTAAACGTCTGGCGGAGAGCTGCCGAATATCGGCAAAAACGATCCATAGGCTGTTGAGATTCGATCCTGATTCACGACAATTTCAGCATGACTCAGAAGAACCTCTTGACGCGGATGCTGTTCTGATAGATGAGATGTCGATGGTGGACCTACCTCTTTTTCATGCGCTCCTGAATGCATTGAAACAAGGCACCCGCCTGATCCTGATTGGCGACAGCGACCAGCTTCCGTCGGTCGGGGCCGGCAACGTTTTTCGGGATATCATCGAATCCGCCGTTGTCCCGGTATCCCGGCTGTCAAAAGTGTTCCGGCAGAGAGAGAAAAGCAACATCGTCATAAACGCTCACAAGATCCGATCGGGTAGAATGCCGATGTTATCCGGTAACGACGATTTTTTTTTCATAGAGAATCCGGATCCGGAAGAATGTTCACAAATCACGGTCAGACTCGTCACGGAACGCCTTTCGGCCCGATACGGCTTCGATCCCCGAACGGAGATACAGGTTATCACGCCTATGTACAGAGGGGCGGTCGGTGCTGACAACCTAAATATGATGTTGCAGCGGTCCTTGAATACCAGGGGGCAGGATAGAGGGAGGGAGTCCGGCGGGCAGAAATTCACTCCCGGCGACAAAGTAATGCAGCTCAAGAATAATTACAAGAAGGGTGTATTTAACGGAGACATTGGATTCATTCATACAATCACAAAGGATCCACATGCGCTTCTTGTCAATTTCGACAGCGGATATGTCGAATACACACCTGACGAGATGGATGATCTTACCCTTGCCTACGCAATTACCGTCCATAAGAGTCAGGGTTCAGAATTCCCCGCTGTAATTCTCCCTATTACGACACAGCATTATATCATGCTTCAGCGCAATCTTCTTTATACCGCCATCACCAGAGCGAAAAAGATTGTGGTTCTGGTCGGAACGAAAAAAGCTCTTGCCATAGCGGTCAGGAATGACAAAATCCGGGAGAGATTCACCTCTCTGAAAGATCGATTACAGCAATTCTGTTCAGTCTGACAGCTTTTCAGCAGGTTGAAATTTCTTCGGAGCGGAATCACCTGTGGAGACGGCCAGATTTTTTATTTTTTTGCCGGTATATATGAGTGGAACAACAAAGTACAGAGTGATCGGAATGAAGGCATAACATAGGGAAGAGCGATAGAACAGTGCGAGTGAACCATCGCTGGAATGAAATGCATCGTATGACCCGACATTGAATATTCGATCCAGGGTCATAGCGGAGAAAAATACGAGCATGGCTATATTCGCCTTGATCAGAAGAATCAGGGTTTCCAGCCTTCTGTTTGTTACGAGGAGTTGCCCGATAAAAAAGCCGGAGATAAGAGCAAGCTGATAGGCAATCAGGGCAAACGTCAGTGATAAATGTCGCGGCAGCTGTTCAGGATCCAAGAAGTACATCAGGCTCCAGTCCGGCCAGAAAAGAAAAAGCACTGCACCGATCGGAACAAACACTAAAAGACCGTATAAAATTGTCCAAACGAGTGCTTTGTTGAATACTCCGATTCCGGGGAGTTGCAGGTAGTCGGCAGCTAAACCTGCGAGAACAAGCCCGATGATCAGATTCAGTGAAAGATCGATAGGTACTGTTTTAATCACCTCCCGAATTTACTTGATGCCGCATTAGCACCCCACTTGCCGGATATTACTGACTCTTGAACGAAAATCAACCGATTCCGTGAAGTCGCACGGGCATTAAACAATTCAAGCAGAAGATCAGTTCGCAACAACCTCTTTATTCTCCCCGGATTCTGAAGGCCCGGTCATCGTAATACTCTCCGGTTTCATTATCGCCCATGAGCCTGTAACATTCCGCCATATTTTGAAAAACCGCCGGGTTCTCAGGGAAAGACATTTTCAGTTCATCAAATAAACGGAGAGCTTCGTGATAATCTGCTTTGTAACGGGCGAGATACACGGCAAGGTTCATCTTGGCCTCGTGGTACGTCGGGTCAATTATTTGAGCCTGTTCCATCCACTCGATTGCGGAGTCATGATCTCCTGAACGTTCCATTGACAGCGCGATATTATAGACTGTGTCAGCCGACCTATGATCGTTTTTTTTTCCGGCTTGATGATTCGACAAAGCAATGAAGGGCAACAGAACCAGAAGGTAGTAGATTTTTTTTTCTCGTAAATGGTTAACCGCCAGCCAGATTCCGCTCGAGGATAGAATGAGAAGACCCGGCACAGCCTGGAGCCGGTACCGGGAGGTAACAAAGAATATGAATACAAAAAGGAGCAAAGAAGTGATGAAGGACAGGAGCAGCGAGTATCCGGGGTTCTTTCTCCAGGTGCCGAAAATTATGAAGTAACAAGTGAAAGGAAATATGAACCCGAACGGGAATACAAAATGGGATCCCGCATTCCAGAACAGGAAGGCGAAGACCGGGGAGTACGATCTTATGGGATATATTTCCTGGTTCCTCGGGACTTCCGCTGCATTTACGAGGATCGCCAGTTTTTTATACAAGACATTTGCATAGCCGGCGGGATCAGAGAGGATCGACCGCAGGCTCTTCTTGAAAAAATAAGAGGAATAACCTCTATGGGTTGTTATGTCATGGTCCATTGGTTCGTTGGCCAGGCGGTTCCATTCTATTCCCGGGCGGGTCTTGACCGTAGATTCATAATCCGGATTATTCCCGATGAAAAAATTCAATCCTGCGTTTGAGGAGATAGGCACCGGTTCTCCTCCTACGACCAGGTTTCGCACGGTGACCGGCAGAACAACCAGTGCAATTCCGCAAATAAACGTAATGGTCCGGGTTAGTGCGTGATTGAAGGAATATCTTCGGAGCAGGATATAAACAAAAAACGGTATAAATAATAAGATCCCGCCGCCTGTTATAGCCGACAGTCCTGCACAAACACCGGCAATTGCGGTAACCGGCAGCCTGATCTTCTTCCCATGTGCGACTTCTCTGACCAAAAGATATAAACAGAGGTATGTGAAAAAAAGCAAAAGGGAAGGATTGAGCAATTCGCAGTCGAAGAATATCAGTGGTCCGTAAAATGCCGCCAAAACACCGGCTATCAGTGGCTTTGCTGTTTTGCTGACCTCTGAAGCGTGCTTGTTCTGATACTCTGATCGACTTTGATAAAGGTCGCGAGCGGTCAGATAGACGATAACGGCCGTTGCGCTCCCAAGCAGCGCCTGGATCACCCTCGATATAAGCGGGAGATCCAGCCCGCCGATTAGAAGGGTTCCTGCGAGAAAATACTGATAGAGTGGAGCTTGATAGAATACTCCGTCCAGTTGCCACCAGTTTCCGAAAGCAATCCTTGTAGCTTCGTCAAGATAAACTTTTGCATCTACTACCGGGTAAATGAAATAGGGGCTGCTTTTGTAAAAAAAAAGATGAAGCAGGCGTGCGAGGAGGGCTATACCAAAGACCGCGGCCGGAATCCGGACACCGGTTCCGGAGGGCTGTGGGGAGGGAAGATGGTGTCGTATAGCATCAGGCATCGATTCTATTATACTCCTCGTGTTAAAAACCCGCAAGAACCTGATACCGGGTAAATAAAACCTTATCGATCGAACTTCCGATAATATATATTATGTAAACCAATTCGTTTTTATGCGCAAAATTTACAGCTCTAGTGCTTCCACGGTTTCTAAACCAAAAATCGTATCTATTTCATAGGGATTGTCCAGTTTTTCGGCCTGAAAAAGACAAAAAGAGTTGACAAAGCAATTGGGATGGTGTTAGCTCTACGGTTCCGCCCCAACGGAGGCAATGTTAAGAGTATTCAGGAGGACATGAAGTGCCGCAGCACAAATCAGTAGAAAAAAGATTAAGGCAAAACAAGAAACGAAACCTTGCCAACAGATATATACGTTCGACTCTGAGGACAGAAGAAAAAAAGCTTCGAAAGCTTGAATCGACAAGCGATGCCGGAAAGGTCCTGGCAAATTATTTCTCTTTGCTCGATAAAGCGGTCAAAAGAAATATTCTGAAGAAAGATACAGTAAACCGCAAAAAATCGAGAATGCAGAAACATATCAACAGTTTTCAGGGTTGATTCCTGTATATTCCCCTTCTCGGGCGCTCACAAAACCATCTTCCCTTAAGACCCCACATCAATTATGAGTATTTATAGTGCGGAGAATGCCTGTTTACCGCGTTTTCTGGTTGGATAGTCTCTCCAGTATAGTCGAAGCGCGAGAAGAACCGGTGAGATTAACAGCCTGCTTCAGGAGATTGATTGCTGCTTGTACGTTCCCGGATGCATATGTAATCAGTGCTTTGTCGATGAGAAGCCGTTCTGTTATATGGAACCGGTCTGTTTCGGGCAGGTATTGAAGAAGGAATAAACAGTAGTCGGCGCAACGCAATGCGTCATGATGCCGGCCCAGACTTGAAAAATATAGAGCTGTAGAGTGAAAATAGTCGCTTTGGATTGAAAGATATCTGTAATCGGTACGGTTGAAAAGTAGAGTAAATGGTCGCGAAAGCCGCTTGACGAAAGTAAAGTCAGGGATGAACTCTCCATCTGGATTTCCTAATCCCAACCGACTGACCAACGGCCACGGTAATGTCATGAAGTTTCTAAGAGCCTCCCGGTCTGATTGTAATAACACGTAAGCTTCACCTTCTTCATTTCTCCTGGAGACAAGTAAGGACTCAAGAAAAGAAATGTAACTTGCTTGTATTTCGAGGGGATCGTATGGAAGATCATTTGCGAAAAGACTCAACTGTGCCAGGAAATGGTTTTTTTCTTCCACTACATCCGTCATCAGTTTCGTGTCATAACGGGTCAGGTAATCGAAATACCATCTTCTCCTGAGGAGTTCCTTGTCAATAACCGTTACATCGGGTCTTTTCCCCTCTGCATGCTGCATATAGAGAATCGGAGCATATATGTCCCAATTATCAGTTAGCAGAATAGAGTGGTCTTCACAGTTCATCAGGATATCCCGGGAGATTTCGTATGCAATCCTGTCGGAAGCGTGATTACAGTAATCCCTGTTCGAGGTGAAAGAAAACACCCCTCCAGTCACGGCGAAAAGTATCAACGTACCGAATGCGGCTTTCTGATATCTTTTGTCTCTGGGAAGATTTATTAGGTGACCCGCACCAGTCGCCCCGAGGAAAAAAAGACAGATTACGGTCGGAAGCAAATAGCCCTCGATATCCGGGATATCATAAACACCAACCTGCAAAAGGTTGAATATTATTGCGGCTCCCAAAATGAAGGCTGCGGCGGTATCGTTTCGTAACAGCACCGGAAAACCCGCTAATATCAGCGGAAGGTAAATATGCAGATCATAACGTATTAGAGACAACAGTAATCTTGAAATATTTGACACAAACTCCGCAGGTGAAACAGAAAACATCCATATCGAGTACTGCCCGCCGGAAATATGATAGAAGAATTCTCGGGCTCTATCCACCCCTCCCCAGGAAAATAAAGGATTGTTCCCCTCCTGCAAAGGGAGATAGAGATATACGGATGCACCAAGCAGGAAAAAGATAAAAAAACCGAAAAGGCTTTTCGTTTGCGGATGTTTGCGGATTATTGTAATGAGCAGAAGCCCCGGAATGATGGAAAAGGCGGAATAATGGTTCCCGGCTGCAAGTCCCGCGACCAAACCGGTCAGAAGAGTTGTATCTGCGGATTTCTTCTCTCCGAGGATAAAAAGGAAAATAAGGATACTGAAACATAAAGCCGAGAGGGAGTAAACTTCGGTGATTGTTGCTTGCTCCCAGTAAGTTCTTGAAAGAGCCAATCCAGTGGGAAAGATGAACAGGGCCGCTCGTCCGTAACCAAGAAGCCGCGCAGCCAATACAAGGAAAAGAAGTGAAAGAGTGGCATACAAGCCTGACATGGTATTGGTTAATGTGACAGGCTCGAGCAACGAGCCGGAGACGGCCTGGAGGGTACCGGCGAGTAGGGAATAGAGTGGGTATCCCGTTGGGTGCAGTATGCCACCCAGACGTATGGAGACGGCAATCTCTCCGCTGTCAACGAATGTGACTGTAGGCGCTTTTGTGAAGAAATAAAAAGCTGCGACCCCGATACAGGCCGCAACAGCAGTAGGTATTGTGATATCCGGGCCGCTTAAGGCCGGTTTTTTATTTCTTTTTGTGTCTGTTCTTCCGGAGTCTTTTCTTTCTTTTATGTGTGGCAATTTTATGACGTTTTCTTTTTTTTCCGCTGGGCAAGTCGATTCTCCTTTTCTGCAACCTTTCATCGGCGAGAGCAATGTCAGATTGCAACCGAATAAAAATACCGGTCTATTCGCCGCTGGAATACGGTTCAAGTCGCGCGGCGGACATAGCCGTATAACCAAAAAGTCAGCTTGAAGTAATAACCTACCGCCAAAAGGTGGTAATTATTCAGCTACCCTGTTCTTGAGTTCTTTTGAAGGTTTGAAAACCGGAACCATTCTGTTCGGCACTTCAACAGGTTCACCCGTTCGCGGATTTCTTGCGATACGGCCCTTGCGCTCTTTGACTTTGAAGCTACCGAAACCCCTGATTTCGATATTGTTTCCGGTTGCGAGCGATTCTGAGATGACCTCTATGAGGTGATCAACTACAAGCGCGATATCCTTCTTGGTCAACCCTGTTTCCTCATAAATTCTTTCAACAAGATCCGCTTTTGTCATCGAAACCTCCTCTTACACCAACTCTGATCGACAAATGAAAAAACAAATTCATACCTGGAGTTTCCGTAGTACGGAAAATACACCTGAAGAATACACGTATAAGCTGTGTAAGTCAAGCTGTTTCAACTAACAATCCTTGGCGAAGAATAATTCTTCGTCGGGAATTCGTTTCTGTTCTACAATCTCGAGCTTGCTCGATGCAAAACTGCTCATTTGCGGGTCGTTGACCGCCCCTGAATATGATTGTTTGGCTTGGTTGTAATATTTATTGGCTTGTTTTCCGAAGCGTTTGCATTTCTGTTTCTCGAAAGCTTTTTTCGATTTGTCGCCGTGGGCTTCGAAAAGTTCTCCCTGACGTACAAGTGTCTCGCCATCCAGAGGATTGATTCTCAATGCTTTGTTTATGTAAACTTCAGCACGATCCAGTTGACCGCTTTCGATACAGCCGATACTTATCTGATTCAGGAACTTCACGCTGTTCGGTTCTCTGATAAGCAGCCTTTCGTAAGTATTGATCATCCGAGTATACTGTTTCTGCTTCTTATAAATATCTCCGAGATGCATGGCCGCATTCGGGTAATCGGGTCTGAGATCGAGAAGAACCAGCAGCAACTTTTCGGCAGTGGATAATTTGCCGAGTTTTTTATTACATATTGCCAGGAAGTAGAGAGCCTCTTCATCCTGAGCGTTTCCGTCGACAATTGACTGGAATACCTCTACCGCACCTTTGTAATCCCTCTCCTGATACAGGAGCTTCCCAAGCCTGAATGCTGAGGTGGCATCATCGGGCGCTATTGAGTGGATTTCTTTGTAGTATTCTATTGCTTTCGCCGTGTTACCCTGCATTTCATACATGGCGGCAACCCGTAGACGAGTGTCAACATCTTCGGGATTGTTGTTGATGATTTCGAGGTATACCGTTAGAAGCTTGTCGATGTCTTCTCTACTTTGACTGATAATTGCAGCCTGGCGATTAAGAGCCCGGTCATAATATTTCTTCGGGTCTTTTTCGTTGTCGATCACGTATTGGAACTTGTTTAGAGACTCTTCCAGGCGCTCTGTTTGAAAATAAATCTCCGCCAGGTAAAAGGCGGCTTTAATATTATCAGGTTCAATTTCAACTACTGTGTTGAACCGCTTCTCGGCTTCACTGAAGTTTTTCTGCTTGAATGCTTCATATCCCCTGCTCAAGTTCCTTTTCATTTCGAGTTCTGCAGGATCTTTTTCTTGTACGGCTGCGGGAGGAGCGGTAACGCTTTCTTCAGCGGTTTTATCGACGGGTGCGATCTCCTTTTCGACAGTGGTACAACCACCGGCAAGAAGAGCGATGCAGACAAATAATACAACTGGATTTATCTGTAAACAGTGCTTGGTTTTTTTGAATGGCATCAGAATCTCCGTTTGTTGAACAAGTCATCCTCAAAGAACGTAACTTCCGGCAGATTAATATTTAACAGGAATCATGTCAAGGTTTGTCACGCTTTAGCCGGTTCCAGGATAATTCGTGTGTTCTTTCTCCATCGCCGGTTGTCTTTTTTAGGATGTTCTTTGAGGAAATGCAGCCCTCTGCTCTCCTTGCGCTGTCCTGCGCACCAGGTTACCAGGCATGCGGCATATGCCATATTCCGTGTCTGGACGAGGTCAGTGCTCAGCCTACCTTCATTGAAAATTTCATCAACCTCTTCACGTATCAGATTCAGTCTTCTTGCGGCATATGAAAGGTGTTTTCCGGTTCTTACAATGCCGACATAGTGCCACATGATATTCTGAATTTCTCTTCTGAATTGCCGCAGGACAGGATCGGAGCTCTCTGAATAAACGTACGTCGGTATGTTTCCCGGCCGCAGGGCTTCCATCGCCGGAGCTTCAGATTCCGCGTTCAGAGCCTGGACTGCTTTATGCGAAAAGACCACTGCCTCCAGCAGGGAGTTCGAAGCCAGGCGGTTTGCACCGTGGACACCCGTACAGGCTACTTCACCAGCCGCGAATAGACCGGGTATCGATGTGTGAGCATCTAAATCAGTTTTTATACCACCGCACTGGTAATGCGCCGCAGGAATTACCGGTATAGGACTGTTGGCGATGTCGATCCCCAGACTCAGGCACTTCTTGTATATGGTCGGGAAACGCTCCATGATCCTTGTTTTCGACAAATGCGTGATCGAAAGAAACACGCAACGCTCACCCGATTTTTTCAATTCTGCGTCGATTGCCCGCGCAACGATATCCCGCGGCGCGAGCTCGGCGTCTTCATGGTATCCGGGCATAAACCTTTCACCGGCCTTTGTGAGGAGTTTGCCGCCCTCTCCCCTCAACGCTTCAGAAATGAGAAACGAATCGGCATGTTTATGGTAAAGCGCAGTCGGATGAAACTGGATGAATTCCATGTTGTTGATTTCGGCCCCGGCCCTGTACCCCATCGCGACGCCGTCACCCGTGGCTATTGCGGGATTGGTTGTATGAAGGTAAATTTTCCCAAGCCCGCCGGTGCAAAGAAATACTTCCCCGGCGAGGAACAGTTCGACTTCACCCGCAACCAGGTCAAGCGCAATGGCGCCCGAGCATCTGCGTTGATGCTCAATCTCGGTCATTATCAAATCAACGGCTATGTGATTTTCATAAACGAGAATCCCATCTCTGGCGAGCGCAGCGGCTACCAGTGCCCGTTCGATCTCTTTTCCGGTCAGATCGGCTGAATGAACTATACGACGTGCTGAATGACCTCCTTCCCGGCCGAGAGACAGGGGAGCGCTCCCGTCCTTCCGGCGTTCCCTGGAAAATCTTACACCGAATTGAATCAATCGTTCGATCTGGGCGGGACCGTTCTCCACGAGAATCCGGACCGCTACTTCGTTGCACAAATCCGCGCCCGCTTTGAGGGTATCCCCTATATGCAGGTTGAAACTGTCCTTCGAACCCAGGACCGAAGCGATTCCTCCCTGAGCGAGATTCGTGCTGGACTCCGTGTTGTCCTTTTTCGTTATCAGAATCACCGAGCCTTTTCGGGCGGCTTCGAGGGCGAAGGAAAGACCTGCGATTCCGGAACCGACTACGAGATAATCACTCTTGTTGATCCGCAATTTCATATTCTCCTATACAGTCCAGGACTGACTGGTAGAAGGAAGACGGCATTTCGACCCGCATCGTTACCGCCAGGACAGGCAGCCGGGACTCGAAACCTGTGATTCTGACCAGATCTTTTTCCGTCGTAATAATGAATTCAGCACCTTTAGCTTTCGCGATTTGTGATATTCTGTCGATGTCGCGACTCGTGAAAGGGAAATGATCGGGATACTCGAAATGAACTATCGGAGCATACCCGTTCTGCCGGAGATCATACATAAATCGTTCTGCACCCGCTATCCCGGTCAGGACGGCGATTCCCGATTCTTTTGAGATAAAAAGACTGTCCGACACTTCACCAGGATTTCTGATCATTCCATGGAGTTTCCGAGCGCCGTTGAATACCGGTTTGCCTAGAAAGCTCCTCCCCTCTCCCGATTTTTCCAACCCGGTAAACACTACCATGTCCGCGCGGCCGGCGGCGGCGGGGGGTTCTCTCAGGAATCCGGCCGGGAGAAGATTCCCATCCGTGATCTCCAAGGGTGCTCCGTGTACGAGAATATCCAGGTTCCGTTTCAACCTGTAATGCTGAAACCCGTCGTCCAGGAGCATCACGTCAACGTTGAATCGCTCCACAGCGACAAGGCCGGCGGCGTATCTGTCCTTTCCCAGAATCAACGGAACGCCTCTGTTATTTACAGCCAGCATCCATGGCTCATCACCCGCTTCTTCCTGCGAAATACAAAGTTGGTCGCCATCCGAAAGAACGACGGGATTCGTTCCGGAACTGCGACCTCCGTATCCCCTGCTGAGAATCGCCGGTTTCAACCCGTTTTTGAGAAGAAAGCGTGCAAGTTCCGCAATCAGGGGGGTTTTCCCCGTTCCACCGGCTTTCAGGCTGCCGACACTGACAACAGGGACAGGGAGTCGCTTCGCTCCAGGTATTCCGGCTCGGAAAGAAAAATAGCGCAGGGCCGCAGCCGCGCCGTACAGCATCGAAAGAGGAAGAAGGACCGGACGAAGAGTCCGGGAAGAGGGCGTCTGGTGAAGCAGCATCTTCCCTCCTCCCCCGGTGATCCGTTCAGGTTGCGGCCTGGTTCTCAGAGAATGATCGCAGTTCCGGGATTGATTTACAAACGTTGGATTTTCGGAGTTCTCCGGGTTCGGTTCAAGGATGGAAACTTTTGCTAGCTCGCTGGTCAGGGAATCTGTGAAAGAAGCCGAGTTCCCTTCGTATTTTACCGGGGTGCCATACCGGATACGGCATGCGGAACCGGGCTTGGGAACGACATGCCTGTCCCAGGACGATAACCTCCAGTATTTGGTAGCCGAATAGCCGAGCGGGATAACGGGCATGCCGGTGATTTTGGCAAGAGCGGCGATCCCCTGCTTCACCTGCCCGGCAGGTCCCCGGGGGCCGTCCGGTGTAATCCCGAGATCCGTATCGGCGGCGCCTTTTACCATTCCGAATAATCCTGCTACACCTCCGCGGGTGCTGGACCCCCTTGCCGCACTGTAACCGAGCTTCTCGAGGATCGACGTTATCAACTGACCGTCGCGATGCCTGCTGATCAGGAGATGAATATTCTTGCCCCTGAGATGATAAGCGAGGATTACCAGGTGTGAGTGCCAGGATGCAAAGATGACATTGCCGTTTTTCGACATTTTCCGGGCTGCGGAGATATTCGCGGTGCCTTCTTCCGTCAAGCGCAGAGAGCCATACAGCAATCTTAAAATTATCCTGCCTGCGAAGGGAGCCAGAGTCAGGAACATCCTGTTTTGAACCGGTCCGCCGCGTTTCATGAATCGCTCCCGGCAGTCAGGAATCCGTGCAGAGCGTCAGCCGCCCTCTCCGCAGCGGTTCTTCCGTCTTTGACCGGGGGTGCGAGCCTTCGTCGGACCTCCGCGTATCCGTCGGTCAGTCCTTTCAGGTATTCCCCGTTTTGCAGTAGCTTCAGGCATTCCTCCTTCAACCGCTCGGGAGATGCTTCGTGCTGGATAAGTTCGGCAACCAGCCTGCGTTCCGCCACCAGGTTCACGAGACTGATATAGGGAGCTTTCAGTAAAGCTTTACCCAGGACATATGTCAGCCGACCGGTACGGTAAACAACGACCATGGGAGCGCCTGCCAGCGAAGCTTCGAGAGTCGCGGTTCCCGAGGCTACGATAGCGGCCCCGCATCCTTCAAGCAGATGATGCGTCCTGCCGGTGAGTACCCTTGCGTGCAAACCGGACAACCTGAGGATACTTTCATACAGACTGGACGGGATATTCGCGGATCTCGCTATAACGAATTCGAATACCCGGTCGCTTTCTTCTTGGAGCAATTCACCCGTTCTCAGCATGACCGGGAGTATCCGAACGATCTCCTGGATCCGGCTGCCCGGAAGGAGAGCGATCAGGTCTTTTCTGGCGGATCTTCGTCTCTCCGGAATCAGGTCCTGGAGCGGATGTCCGGTGTAGAAGACGGGAACCCCGGCTTGCCTGTAGATACTTTCTTCGAAAGGGAAGATTACTGTCATCAGGTCCACCCAGCGCCTGATTTTTTTTATCCTTCGGCCACCCCAGGCCCAGATCTTGGGACTGATATAATAGAACACCGGGACGCCGGCCCTGGATGCGCTTCGAGCCAGTCGCAGGTTCATGCCCGGATAATCGACAAGAACCGCGGCGTCCGGTTTCTTCTCACGAATCAGACGGGCGAGGTTGCGGCGCGCCCTGGATAAAGAACGACCATGGCGGAGTACTTCCTGGATGCCCATTACCGACAATTCGTCGACATGGTGAGTCAGGCGGACACCCTCGGCTTCGAGAAGATCGCCGCCGGCGCCGAAGCAATTGACCGGCCCGAACATCTTCCGGTACGCGGCGATCAGTTCCGAGCCGCGCTGGTCGCCGGATACTTCACCCGCGCAGACGAACAGAGAGACCGGGGAATTGCCGGGAGACTCTTTGCTTTTGGGCGGCGATTCATCGTATTGCATGATGTCAACGTAAACAGGTAAAACCGGTGGTGCGGCTGGTTCCGTTGTTTTCGACCCTGATGAGATACCGCCCGGATGCGACCGGCGTTCCGGAATCGTCTTTTCCGTTCCAGATGAACCTGTGCAGGCCATTCCGCACGGAACCCGAGTAAAGACTTCGGACAAGGTGCCCGTTCGGTGCGTGGATCGATATCGAACCTTCACCGGAAGAGTCGAATTGTATTCTCAGCATGGTAGCGAATTTCTTCTCCTGCAGGATTCTTTCAGGTTGCTGCAGTAGGAGAGGATCGGTATCGTAGTCGTCCCCCTGTCCGGAGGCGGTTTCACCCGCGCACACTTTACCGAGGATGGCGTATGTCTGGTACATCTCATCTTGCTCACCGTGCAACCGCCAGGTCCACCTGTTGTCGTTTCCTTCCGGGAAGAAATTTTCAGCAAGCTCGTAACAGTCGCAATCGCGGTTTTCCAGGATTTCCCAGGACTCCAGCTCGCCGCCGGTTTCGAAATCGTACTCTACGTACAGTCTGGTGAACTCAACGATGCCGATTCCGGGTGCGAAATAATAATCGGCTGCGATTTGATCCTGATCGTCCTCAACATGGATTCTCATGACACCGGAGAAGGTGTGGCCGAAAATCGTCGAAAGCTCCAGTCCGGTTTCTTCGATACTGCATCTTGTAATCATTGTCACCGGATCAGCGGGAGGTTGGATGAGGGTGGATGTATCCTGCCAGCAGAGACCCGGTTCGGGGGGTATCGATATCAGCGGATCGCGGTACAGGCAGTCGAGCAGGTCCCCGTCGATTCCCGCGGCGAGGAGAAGAGATGTAGCTTCGCCGTAGATCCGTGTTTCGATTTTATCACCGGAGAATACCAGGAGATCTGCCTGTCTGTCGGGTTCGATGTCATCTGTACAGTCGGTCACATCCGCGATATCTCCCTGACGCATCTGCTCGGTGCACAGACAGAGCTCCTGGTAATCCCCGGCGACGAACCAGTAGAGAATAAAGCAGGGCAACTCGGGAATGTCAGGCGCACTTTTGCATCCCGTGATCATGAGAATGAAGAGAACCGTGATGAGAATAGGCTTCAGTTTGTAAAAAAACCGGTTTTTGGAGCGATGACTCCGGTTCTCATCCTGTGTGCTTTCGTTTATGACACGATCAGTTTTCATGCCGAAAGGAAACACCACCAATCGTATCCGTGTCAAGAAGATCCGGGGTTCAGGAAGGAATCGATCAAGCTATCGCGGAGAGGAGGCTGGAGCTGTTCGATGAGGATTCGTGGTTTCGGGATCCGGTTCCTCGAAGGAGGGTCGTAGCCGGTTCCCGGAAGCCCGGACAGTTTGTAATCGCGGATAAGCTGCGAACCTGTAGGGTTCGTCAGCTTCATCCGCGATATAAAAAGCTGCCGAAGGTCAGCTTTTTATCAGTTCTACCCAGACAGGGCTGGACCACGCGACTCCGTCGTCCGCCTGCCGCACTCTGAGGTAGTAATAATCGCCTTCGATGATCGGTATCGGATCCGTCCACTCGAACCTGCAGCGTTCCCCGGTGGGGCTATATGTAACGGCATCGTATCCGCTTTTCACTACGACCAGGCTCTCAAGTGGTGCCGTACCGAATACATGGGCTTCGATCCTCCCCCGCCCTCCCGGAGCGATGGAGCGCCCCATGAAGACGCCGTTTACGGAAAAAGCGATTACTATCCTCTGGCCGCTCGTTCCGTATGTGTACCTGTCGTAAAGAGCCTGCCAGACCGATTCGCGGGTCAGTTCATCCGCCCAGACGCCGGCGGCGCCCCAGAAGAAAGGCTTCATCCGTTTCCCGGGATGACCTATATGGCCGTCTCCGGCGGCGATGATGCCGAACCGGAGTCCGCGGTCGAGAGCGTCGCGCACGGTATAACCGGGAGTAGAGCCCCTGACAGCATTCGGACAGCGGTGATATTCAGAGGAACCGTGGACCGAGGATATTTCGACCAGACGATCGAACCCGGGGTCGAACCGGTCCCAGTCGATTCGCGCGGGTTCACCGGCGGGATGGTGCGGAATGGTCATGGCCTTGCCGGGAACGAGCTTCTCCCATAGTTCTTCAGGTTCATCCGTTTCGGGATTCTTGGAATCATGAACCAGACCTTGACTGTCGGCGTAGTAAACATTTCTGTGCCCCGATTTCCAGTTCGTATATTCGTAAGCGTGGAATGTGACGAACCGTTCAGGGAGATTGAACGAATCAGCCACTGCCGCGGCACGTTTCCATCCTTCGCCGGCCAGCGGGAACATGCCGTGGGAATCGTGGTCGGTTAACACCGCAACATCGAGATTGGAGACATCTTTTGCGTATCTGTAGAATTCGGCGAAGGAACCTGTGCCGTCGCTCCAGGCGGAGTGACCGTGCAGATCCCCCCAGTAGAGGGTCCGATTCGGTACCGGAGAGGATTCAATTATCCAGGAAGGATTCGACTCTCCCTCCAGGCCATCCGGTCCGCGACCCCGGAAAGAGACCCTCCCGGTATCGGACGGCGCTTCGAAAAGGAGCAGGCCTGTTCCCCGGTTGACCGGAACCCGGTGAACCGTTCCGTTCGGGCTTTCGATGATTTCCACGGTATCGCTGAATGAAAACGCCAGGTTATCGAACCGGTCCAGGGCGGCCACTGTTACCCTCATTGTATCTCCCGGCAGGACAATCGGTTGAGCGACCAGGTGCAGGTAGACGGCTTCGGCGGCTAATATCCGTAAATATGGATGATTTTTTATTTCGGAGTAAAGACCGTCGCCGTCGCCGTCCACTTTGATTTTGAAATACTGGCGGTGTTCCGAATAGGGATCGATCCGAACGCCGTTTTTATAGGTTCTATCACCTCCATAGCTGATAATCAGGGTGTCTCCCCCGTTGAAACCGCCCCTTTCCACCGAAACCAGGGCGTACATTTCACCGGGGTTTACGTCGAGTTTCAGTTTTTTTCCGGGAGGTTGTTTCACTATGGATACATATCCGGGATATTCATCCGAGGTCGATTGAGGTCTGGTCCATTGCCAGAAAAAGGGGAAATGGAAGACAACGCCGCCTCCCTGGGAGATCCCGTCGTCGCCCGCGATGAATCCCAGACGCCACGATCCCACTGCTCCGGCGACTACCGGTTCGGAAGGTTCTATCCAGGCTCTTCCGGAACCATCCGAGCCGATCTGTCTCTCCCGTCGGTCCGAATCGGAACACCCCGCCAGTGCCAGAAAGAAACAGGTGAAAAGTGTTGGTAGGTATCTGAGCATCGGCTGAAGTCAGGAACGGTTGAAGGTGGGATTTTGATGCATTGGAAGGATTCCGCTTAAAGTAAATCGTGAAGGATGTTGCGCATCTCGCTCATCTTAAACGGCTTAGAGATAAAACCCTTAACCCCGAGTTTTTCCATGTCTTCTGGTTCTATATACTTGTCATATCCTCCGGTGAGGAAGATCAAGGTTTCCGGTTTTATTTTGTGAAGTTTTTCGGCCAGGACGAGGCCGGAGATTCCGGGTAGAATAACATCGATCAAGGCGAGCCTGAAATTATGGTTTTGAAAGTCGTCGAGAGCTTCTTCAGCCGAGGCGTACGCCATTGGTTTATACCCGAAGTAGAGCATCATGTCGTTAAGAACGCCTCTTATACCTTCTTCATCGTCTACTATCAGAACCTCGATGTCCGGTGAAGCGGTGTTATTTTCATCCATTGTTTTATCCTGTAGAAAGTCGTACTACTTCATCCGCAACATACTTGTATCTTACCGGACTGTCAAGGGATGTAATCTTAACAGATTCAAATGAGCCGCCTTTATGAAACCTCTCACATTAAGTAGGTTGACGTTTTGCGGGTGGATCAGATGTATCCGAGGCCCTTCAGATGTTCAGACATCTTTTCTACGTCGTCCCTGGAATATACATCCTCGCCGTCTGCCGCGCTCTTACCTTTACAAGTTTTTTCTGATTGAATCGTCCTTACAGGATTCGATTCCAGGTAATTTTCGCTGAATGCTTCATTGATTACCCGGCCGTCCATTTCTTCGGGTACGGGAAGGCCCAGAAGGTACAGCAGCGTCGGCGCAACATCGATGATTTCCGGATTTTCGATGCGGCGACCGGGGGTCACGCCGTCCCCTTTCAGGAAGAAGATGCCTTCCATCCTGTGGGTGCCGGATATCCGCACTGAATCGACGCAGACATCCTTAGGGTAGAAGTATTTATGGCCCAGGTACCCTTTTTCATCCGGATGTATCACGAGGTCCGGCGCTTTATCCGTCCAGGGGCCTGAGTAGATATTCTCAGACCTGTAAACATCCTGGACAACGGGATGACCCGATTCAACGTCGCGGTAAGCCAGAAGTTTCTCAGAAATTTCGTCGCGAAGTCTTTCATATTCAGCGCCTGGATTCACGATTCCGGAGGGCTGCCGGCCTTTCACATTCAAGTAGATTCCCTGTTCGGTCATATTCCCGAAATAGGCCCTGGTGTTTTTCCAGTCGATCAGCATATCGTGATACAGGGCCTGCCTGGGATCGATCAGGTCCCTCACTTCTTTTTCCCAGTGGGCTCCGGGCTGGGCGCTGATACCGGGAACGCGCATCCTGTGCAGCAAACGCCAGAACAGACGCGGATATCTGAACCGCCAGAGAGGTTCGAGTATCCTGCGGGGGGTCAGGTAACCCTCGCGGATCAACCAGCGGTTGACGAGAAAGTCGCGTATCTGAGGACCGGTGCCGTGGTCCGAGAGCACGGCGTAAGCCGGGCTGCCCGGCAGAATGTCGAAAAGGTTACCGATTGCCTCGTCCACTTCCCTGTAAATATCGGGTATGACATTCCCGAACTTCTGTGCGAGGACGGGATCGTGAGCGGGATGGGAATCGTCGTAGAATCGCCAGAAGAAATGCTGGGCTACATCGGTCGCCTTGAACACGATCATGAAAACATCGAGCTCGTATTCGGATATGAGGCGACGTACCAGGGCGGTTCTTTCCCTGATCACGGTCTTCAGATCTTCAACGAAACGTTCCAGTGAACCATCATATTCAGCGCCGACCCGGTAATCAGGTCCGAGTTTATCGGCCAGTTCAGGAGGATGAGTGAATCCGCCGCCGGTCATACTGTACTGCATCCCGGGAATAACGAACCCGTTCACCTCTTCAGGTGGATATGTGAGGGGCACGTTGATCAGTCCGACCTTGAAACCGGAATCCGTGAGGATTTTCCAGATTGTCCTGGTTTTTATATCGAGATAGCTCGAAAACGGTCTGAAGTAGGAGTTTTCGACGGCGGTGAAAAAATCGAAGAGCCCATGCTTGCCCGGATTCACGCCGGTCATGAAAGAAACCCAGGCCGGCGCGGTGACCGGCGGCACCGTTGAAATAAGCCGTGCACTGTAACCCGTGTTTACAAGGGAATGCAGGTGGGGGAGTCGACCTTTTCGAAATAATGGATCGAGGATGCTGAAATCACCGCCGTCGATTCCTAGAATGCAAAGTTTCATTCAGTATGGAAATCTGGAGCCCGGCAGGAACCCGGAATGTTTCTACCCACTAAAACATATACTTCAGGGTGAGACCGAAGTTGAAGCCCGTCAGATCGAACGGCACCGGGGCTTCACCAGTGGTCCATTGATTCTTACCGCTTCCGTCACCGTCGAAATCGTAGGTGTCATCAGCCCATTCGGTATCGTCTCTGTCATGAATGTAGAGGAACGGATCCGCGTTGAAGTTTTCGACCTGGCCGATCTCTACGCTCCTGTATTCCCCCTGCAGTTCGACTGCGAGATTCCGGTTGAGGAAATACTCGACTCCCGCCCGGAGCTGAAGCCCGGGTGAAGACCCGGTCCAGTGACGTTTGCCGTTTTCTCCGAAATCGTATTCGAAGTATCGCTCATCAGGGATGAAATCGTGCCGGTCATACCAGCTGTCTATCGAGAAATCAAGTTGATACAATGCGATTCCGGCGCCGCCGAACAATCGTATGCCGTAGATCCATTCTCTGTAGTACGCGAGATTCACACTGAACGGGAATACTCTCGTGGTAACGGTTCGTTCGAGGTTGTACTGCTTGTTCTCGTCACCGATAATCTGGGACTGACCCGTGACTTCGAGAGAAAAACTGTCGCTGAAATATCCGAAACCCAGGGATACGCGGATATTTTCGGTCAGGCAGTTGAATACTTCACCGTAGTGACACAACCCGCCGTCATATTTTTCATAATAAGGAATGTCGTAATACGTGTTGGCTCTGGTGAAGAAATCGTTCACACCGTCGAAAGAAGCATCCGCATAACCGAAGTTGTAAGCGATTCCGTATCGTCCCGCGAGCTTTCCGGATTTGGATTTAACCTCTCTCCGCGCCGTCTTTTTAACGAGCTCGGGCATCGGCGGCAGGGCCCTGTCGCCGGCGAGGGTACCCTCACCCGGGATTGGCGGCAGAATAAGCGGTGTTTTCAATTCTTCCAGTACGACTTCTTCCGTCGAGGTAATCTCTTCCGCAGCCTCTTCTTCCGAAGCGGTTTCTTCCGCAACCTCATCTACTTCGGCGGTTTCTTCCGCAACCTCATCTACTTCGGCGGTTTCTTCCGCAACCATCTCAGCTTCAAGCCCGATTTCGGTTTCGCCGATACCGGTATCTTCCGGTGCAGGTTCGTCCTGCGCAAAACAGAATCCGGTGAATATGAACGATGAAACCATCAGGAGTGCAAACATCCTGGCCCTGGTTTTCATAGTTTCCTCCTGCAGACCGTTAGAGGGAAAGCTGGGGCTGAATGCCGTCAGCTACAATCGCCATATTGAAAGTCACTCGAGCTGCCTTTCAATGTTTCGGTTTATGGTGCCCCCGGGAGGACTCGAACCCCCGGCACGAGGTTTAGGAAACCTCTGCTCTATCCGCCTGAGCTACGGGGGCTCACGCATAATACGTAATGCGAAGCCGCGCGGGCGCGCGGCTTGTCCATCCGATTGGGAACGGAGTATATGTGATCCCGTTTTTAAGATCAACCTAAATGTTGTAGTTTTCCGCTTTTCGATGAACGGCGCGGGTGCGGTTATGCCATGATCATGGAATATATCGGGTGATCGGTCAGCTTTCTTCGTCCTTCAAGCCCGGTCAGTTCTATGAGGAATACGATTTCCCTGAGAACGGCCCCTGTTTCTTCGAGCAGTGAGACAGCTGCGGCGGCTGTTCCGCCGGTGGCGAGCAGATCGTCGACGAGCAGAACAGAGGAACCGCGCGGGATCGCATCCTTGTGCATCTCAACCCTGTCCTCGCCGTATTCGAGCGAATATGCCGCCGAATATACCGGCGCCGGCAGCTTGCCCGGCTTCCTGATCGGGATGAAACCGGTTCCCAGGGCGATTGCCAGCGCTCCGCCGAAGATAAACCCCCTGGCTTCGATTCCTACCACGAATTCGATTCCCTCGTTTTCGTATCGAGCAGCGAGCTTTTCGATAACCGCGGCGAAGGCACCGGGTTTTTTCAGCAGGGTGGTAATATCCTTGAAGAGGATGCCTTCCTTCGGAAAATCGGGAATTTCTCTGATATACGATTCAAAATCCATCTTCGTTTCTCCATGTGAATGGGGATTGGGAAAAATTGTTCAAAGGAGGAGCTGTTCTTCGGAACGTTCGATAAGACGGCGGAGTTTCATCAGCGCTTTTTTTTCAATCTGCCTGACCCTTTCACGGGATACTCCTATATCGTCGCCCGTCTCGGACAGGGTGTAGAATTTGCCGTTTCTGAAACCGAAACGCATCTGAAGCACGTCCTGTTCCCTTTCGGTAAGCATTCTTACCAGGTTCTGCAGCCGCCTGTTTCTCAGGTGGGTGTCAACGAATTCGGCGGGGGTTTTCGTTGATTTATCTTCGAGCCTGCTCAGAAAATTTTCGTATACTTCCCGTGTGAGAGGATTGTCGGATGACCGGACCTTGTCGAGGAGATTGACGAGGGTGTCGAGTCTTTCAGGATCGATGTCCATCTGTTCGGCGGCTTCATCCAGAGTCGGCTCCTTGCCGTGCTTCTGCATGAACTCGCTGCGGACTTTATAAAATTTCCGGACGGTATCCAGCACGTGGACCGGCACCCTGATTGTCGACCCCTGATTGACGATGGCTCTGGTTATCGATTGTTTTATCCACCAGGTGGCGTATGTAGAGAAGCGGTAACCGAAGTCGGGATTGAATTTATCAGTCGCAATCATGAGGCCGATGTTCCCCTCTTCGATCAGATCCATGAGAGGCAGGCCCTTGTTGACGTAGTTTTTCGCGATGTGAATCACCAGGCGCAGATTCGAGACGATCAGTTGTTTCTTCGCATCCTCGTTACCCTCTCGGGTTTTTTGGGCGAGATTTAACTCTTCCTCCCTGGTGAGAAGGGGTATTTTACTTATATCCCTGAAATAGAACTGGTCGGGTGTATCGTGAGGTCCCTTGTCCATATCAAGGCTTTCTTTCGGGCAGATACTGAAGTGGATCCACCGGTATATTCAGCCGGCGAAGCTCGAAATGGAGATGTACTCCGGAAGTCTGCCCGGTATCTCCCATAAGCGCTATGACATCCCCTCGAGATACCCGCTGACCGGCATTCTTGAGGTTCATTTCGTTATGAGCATACAGGGTGAGCCACCCTCCACCGTGATCGATCTCGATGGTATTACCCGCTTTGCCACGGCTGCCTGCAAAGATGACCAGGCCATCAGCCGCAGCCAGGATTTCTTCTCCCCTGCAGACGGCGATATCGACTCCCTGGTGAGTCCTGCCGCCTGCCCGTTCAGCCCCGAACCTCGACGTGAGCCTGAAACCGCTCGCTGAATCGACCGGCCAGGTTATCCCGGGATCGGATGGTGAACTTACCCGAGGTTCCCCCACCTCCATCGGAGATCTGAACCTGGGAGGACCGGTGCAACCGTTGACGACCGCAAGATAACATACGAGCAACAGGGTCAGCAACCACCGGGGAAAGAAAACTCCCTCAGATTTTATTAGACTATTACTACTAATCGTTGTCAACCTTGCATATCACCGAAAACCGCTGCCGGACCGCCGAGTCGAATTATTTTTTTTCTGCGGTTCCGGTCAGGCCTAAAGCCCTGGAAACCGCTTCTTCCGGTGTCGTCACTCTATGGACCGGCGCATCGATGTTCCATGAGTCGAGTGTAATAACCGGTTTTTCGTATTTCAAGGCCAGGGCGATTTCCGACAGGGTGCCGGCGCCTCCCCCGACAGCGATCAAAACATCAGCGGTGAGGGCTATCACGGCGTTCCTGGCGAAACCCAACCCGGTGACTATGGGAATCGTTACATAGTCGTTGGCTTCGGCCTTACAGGAACCGGGAAGAATACCGATGGTGATGCCTCCCCGGTTCGACGCACCGCGGCAGGCTGCTTCCATAACGCCTGTGCGCCCCCCGCAAACCAGGATGGCGCCGGCTTCGGCAATAAGCATGCCGACCTCCTCCGCAGCTGAAATAAGACTTTCCGTTGCGGATGCACCGCCGATTACACCGACAATGATTCTATTTCTGCGGCCCGATAAGTTCCGGCTCATGAAACAACCTGCTGTTAGCACCAACGTTTCCAGACTACCGAAAGCCCCCCGCAGTGTCAAGAAAACGCAGATTTCTCCTGGTTTCGTCCGTGGACGATGTCCCTTCGGAATCACCGGCCGTTCCTGCGGGCGATGTCCGGGATCCCTCCCGATTTGATTGCATTATCCCTGATTATCGTCGATATTTGTAAGATGTAGAGCGGAATCAAGGAGGAGCTTTTGCCTCTGTTCAGAACCAGCGGAACGACCGACTCCGGCAGCAATATCCTGGTTGTTTCGGATCTGCATATCGGGCTCGATCTCAGGTACGGGGATAGCGACGGCTCCCAGGATGAGGCTATGAGCCGGTTTGTGGAATTCCTAGATCATTTCCGGGAGCACCGGGAGGGCGGCAGGCCCTGGACCCTGATTATCAACGGGGATTTTTTCGAATTCCTGGGATTATGGTTCACGAAAATGCGGGGAGAAGATTTACCCTCGGAGGGCGGACCCGCACGAGCAGTGGAGGTTCTCGATGCAGTTATGAATCACCAGGAGAGGGTGTTCCGCTCCCTCGCGGAATTTCTGCTGGCCGGGAACGACCTGGTAATCATCTACGGCAATCATGACCCCCATTTCCACTGGGAGGAGATTCGCCGGGCATTCACCGGCAATTTGACAACCCTGGCCGGTGAGGATGCGGGTTGGCGGGTGCAGAAAGCCGTTTCGCGAATGGCTGAACGAATCCGGTTCTTCCCCTGGTTCTACCTGGAAGGGGGAGGTTTCTATGTCGAGCACGGTCATCAGTACGACGAGAATTGCGCGATGGATAACCTCCTCCATCCGACGGACGGCGAGGGGATCAGGTTCATAAGACCGTCGCTCGCTTCGCTCGGCATCCGGTATTTCATTCAGAAGGTGCCGAGAATCGATTCCGTGGATTACGAAAGAATGACGATGAGCGAGTTTTTCAGCTGGGGAAGTAAATTCGGTGTGAAAAACGCCATCAAGATTTCAGCGAATTATCTTTATTATATACTGCAGGTCGCCCTGATGTGGCGAATGAGCAAGCGGGCGGAAAGACAGAGCGCCTGGATCCGCTCCCAGCACAGGCTTCGCCTTCTGAAGCTCGAAACCGAGACCGGACTGCCGCCAGGAGTCCTGCTTTCTCTTGACCGGCTTAAAAGCGTCTCCTCCTACCTGAGCCTCAGAAAGGTGCTTCAGCTTTTCTACCTTGACCGGTTCCTGCTCGTTCTCGGAGTCCTGGTATGCGCCGCGGGTGCTTTCAGCCTGCTTCCCGGTTTCTGGAAAATCGCCGCAGCGGCCTGGGGCTGGTTGTCGTTCCTGGCGGGTAACCAGACCCTGGCCCTGTTCAGGCGTTTCCGGCCGGGCCGTCGCCTTGCAGAGGTCGCGGATTCGATTATCGACCTGGTAGGCGCGCCTTTCATCCTTTTCGGGCACACTCACCGTTCAGAATCGATAACCATCGAAGGCAGCGGCAAGTGCTTCAATACGGGGAGCTGGTCATACAACAGGGATCCGCTCCTCCCCCGCCCTTACATCAAGGGAATCAAGAGCGATGACGGCCTCAGCCTGGATCTCAGCAATTGGCCCGACCACGGGCGCTCTGCGGATCGAATTTGAAGCAGGAAGGTTCTGCCTCACCGTCGCGTACGCTTTTCGACCTTCAATAGAAAAAACAGCGACCCGGTATCCGGTGTGAAACGTTTCTTAATTTGCGGCGAGCAGGTAGAAGGTGATTTTCGAAAGCCGGATGTCGCTGTCCCCCGGTTCTTCAACCTCGATAGAGATTGTGAGATGTCCTTCCTGCAGGAGGCAGACTCGTGCGTTCTCGGTGATCCTGATGGTGTAGAGATAACCGGGAGGGTCTTCCAGATGTTTGATGGTTGACGGTTCCATGAGGATGCTGGGAGCCGTGAAGGGGGCGGGGTTGGTTGGGCTGGTGATGCCGGTGTTAGTACCGGCGCCTGGATCGATTGGGATGGTGCGGGTGTCAGGTTCTAATGTGTTGCCGGCGCCTGGATCGATTGGGATGGTGCGGGTGCCAGGTTCTAATGTGTTGCCGGCGCCTGCCGGGGACCAGCGGGTGCGCAGGATGGGTGGAGTGCCGCGGGGGACGCCGGCGGCGGACCCCGGCCCGGGGAGGGAAAGCGTTGTGAAGATTTCGATGCGATCGAGGCGGCTCAGGGGGGGGAGGTCGAGGGGGGGGCTCGTGAGGGAAGGGAGTCGCCTGGAGGTTGAGAAGAGGAGCGGCTTTTCCTCC
>CAYMWF010000017.1:0-76608 GCA_964394085.1 uncultured Gemmatimonadota bacterium
CGGCATAGCGGCGGGAGGCGGGGGTGAACCGCATGCGGCCGGGCGGCATAGCGGCGGGAGGCGGGGGTGAACCGCATGCGGCCGGGCGGCATAGCGGCATGCGGCGGGGTTTTGAACCTCACCGCATGCCTGGGCCGCTGTTATATGACCTCGAGCATGAAGGATGAGCTGGAGATCAATGTTCCACCGCGATATATCGATACTTCGAGCGTATAGAAGCCGAGCGGTGCGTTGCCCGGTACGAACAGGTTCACCGGGGCGCTTACTTCGCCCCCGGCGGGGACGGTTACCGGTGCGCCGGCGTAGAGCGTCCTGACGAGGCTCGCGGGTCCGGTCACGTCGAGTATAGCCTCGTCGAGGGTCAGGCCTTCATCGCAATCGTTAACGGCGGTTGCAGTGAAGGAGAGGGTTTCGTTGAGTCCTATCGTGGCGGGATATCCGGAGAGTTCGACTACCAGGTCGCAGGACTGCCCCTCCGTGTACTCGTCGGCCCCCATGTCGCATCCCTCGCCCTGCGGCCGGGAATCGCCTTCAAAATCGGACCGCGGCATTCCCACGGATGTGCCCGTGTCGATGCAGGGGGAGCCGGCGGTCAGGTGGTAGTCGCCGTTCAACGGATCAGCGAACAGGGGGTCGGCGTCGATGTTGCCCTCTCCGAACCACCCACCTTCCACGTCCGAGTAGATGATCGATGGAAACGGCGACGACGTGTAGTAGATCTCTTCAGGCCAGTCCGCCCACAGGATGCAGTTCTGCATCTCGACCACCGAATCGTAACCGAAGTAGATACCGCCTCCGAACTGGTCACCGAAGAAGGCCATGGCGGTATTGTCGGATATGGTGCAGTTCGAAAAATAAGGCGTGGACTTGGAGATGAAAGCGCCGCCGCCGCGGGCGTACGCGAGGCTGGAGCCAAATGCCGAGTTGTCAGTGATCATGCAGTTGACCAGGGTGGGCGATGCGTCGGTTTCCATGGCGATGCCGCCGCCGTCCCCCTCGGTGAATCCGACCGACTGAGCGGTATTCTGATGAATCACGGTGGCGTACAACGCCGGTTGCGTCGAATCGCCGACACAGAATATGCCGCCGCCGGATACGGCGGAGTTGCCGGATATCTCGCAGCTCCAGATCGACGGAGAAGATTGCAACAGGTAAATACCGCCGCCCTCCTGCTCTGTTGCGGAATTGCCCGTGATGGTGCAGGACGTAATTTCCAGATCCGACCTGGAGCAGAAGATTCCCCCTCCTTCGCCGTACCCCGAGGAAGAAGGATCGGTTGCATTGTCGGAGATTACGCAGTCATCCAGAACGCATTCCGAATAGAATTCGAAATAGAGCCCGCCACCGTGCATCTCTGCGGTATTACCTGAAATCGTGCAATCGATGAAGGAGCCGTTGGCCAGCAGGCCGTAGACGCCGCCGCCCAGCCCGGGTGTCGTATTGCCGGTGATGGTGCACTGCTCGACGAGGGGATCAGAACAATAAGTGTAAACTCCGCCACCAATATTATCCGCAATGTCGCAGACCTGCAGAATCGGAGAGGAATACTCGCAGGCGAATCCTCCGCTCGGGCTGTTCTCTTTGATGTAGCAATCGGTCAGTACGGGGTTGGAATCATCGCAAAACACGCCGCTGCCGCTGCTCAATGCGGGACTGGTGTTATTCGAGATGATACAGTTCGAAATAACGGGATCCGAACGGTCGCAGTAAATACCGCCTCCGGAGATGGTCGAATAATTTCCGGTGATGGTGCAGTTTTTTATGGTTGGCGACGAGTAGGAGAAGCAGAGGATTCCGCCACCTCCCTGATGGTTGCCGTTGATGACCGTAAAACCATCCACAACCGCCGCAGGAGACTCGCCCCGAAAGAATATGAAACCCCGCGTCTCGGGTAAATTTTCGCAGTCGATGACTACGGGAAAGAGCCAGCCCGACCGGCGAAGCAAAATATCCTTGCCGCCGAAGTATAGATCCGTGTTCTCCGAACCCGTATAGGTCCCGGCCGATACGGTCACGGTGTCTCCCGCGACGGCGGCGTCTATGCCCTGCTGGATTGTCGGATAGTCGTGGGGAACCCGGATCTCAGCGGCATTCGAAGGGGGAGCGACGCCCGCCAGGCAGATTATTATCGTTAAGAGAAGGTAATGAATTAGGTTTGATTTGACTTTCATTATCGAGTTCCTCCTGCTTTTCGGAAAACCACTCGCTGTCGGAAACGATCATCATCCGGGCTTCGTCTCGAATGAATCTCCCCAACTGACAACTGATGATTTCCCACTTCGTCATTACATGCGGTTGTAAACCTCTGTTGCTCGCGCGGGAGGTTGAAATCGACACCGATATACTACAGATTTCACCTCCATATATTAATACCGGATATTATGAAAATTGCCTCTTGTTTTTTATATCGGACAGATGTTTTTCGCTAACTCGTTAAATGAGAACACATAAGAAGGAGTGAGGGCACACAAAGAAAGCAATTTCAATCGGGGTTTCGGCGAGATATGCGGATGGGAAGTGCGGGGTGATCAGGTCAAATCTTCAATCTGTTCGATGAGTTCAAGGGCCTTAGCCTTGAATTCTCCGCCGGCGACACCAAGATGCTGGAGCGCGCCTGAAGGATCGTTCTGAGCGAGAAGGACATGCGCCAGGGTGAAACGGTACTTGTCGAGGTTTTCTTCGTCATCCTGAGCCAGGAGGGTTTCGAGGATCGTGCGTGCTCCGTTGAAATCACCTTTTCTCATGAGGGTGACGGCTTCGGTGTACCGGGATTCGGTATCCGGCAGGTCGCCGTTTTCCTCCGCGGCCAGGTCGCCCGACCTCACGACGGCGGCCCGGGCGGGTTGAAGGTAATCGGTTGAGAAGATCATGTGAAAAAACTCGCTCAGCCATGTTTTCGCCTTCTCGAGAAACTCTTCCCGCTTTATATCGGCGATACCGGCTTCGACATCGCGCTTCAATTCGCGCCGGACAGATTCTGCGTCCAGCCCGGCTGAGCTCAATTCGCGCCTGTATTCCTCGTCCGTCTGGGGATTGTCGAAACCCAGCGCTTCGATCAGCCGGTCAATCCGCTTTCGGGGATCTTTTTCGTCTTTCATGGTTCCCCTCATCTCATTCAGAAAAGCCCGTTCACCGACAGGTTCAACCCGAGCACCAGCTTGCGTATCCTCTTCTTCCGCCGGTAGATTTCGGTCACGTCCAGTTCAAGCCTCGAGGCGATGTCTCCCGACTTCGTCCTCCCGGCGAGTATCTGGTCGAGCACGGTGAGCAGGTCGGGCTTGTCAGCCATGGCGCTTCGAATCCGCACAATCACGCCGCGTATTTCCCCGGCCCGTTCCTCTTCGAGGTAAATCTGCTCCGGATCGCCGGCGGAATCGGGAAAACTCTCGATCTCCGGCTGCTCGAACGTCCTGACCTTTCTGCTGGTCCAGGATTGAAACAGGTGATCGATCTCGCTCCTCGCGATGAGCTTCAGGTGTGTGGCCAGGTTGGGGTATTTCCTGTAATCCCACGAACGTTCTCCGGAGAGCACTTTCTTGATGACCGTCGACGCGATGTCGACCGGGGACGATCCCCCGGGAAGGTTGCCGCCCCCGCCCGGAGCATATCCGTAAAGTTTCAATACGTACGACACGAACGCCACCAGTTCGACCGTGATCGATTCCCAGTCCTGGGATTCGAATACTTTTGAATCCGCCGTTCTTCTATTCAGCCCTTCGCGGCGGCGAGCTTTCGAATCAGGACCCATTTCCCGCTATTCTCCTGCTCATGGACTTATACCGACCAATTCCCGAAGTTGGTTCAAATTGATGAACATTTTTTATGTATTACTCTTGTTCGAGCCTGTAATCGACTATTAAATCATGTAAATACCGAAAAATCACCAAATATCTGACGTCCGCCGCTCAAGATGCAAGAAAAAAGCGGTGAAAGCGCACGCAGGCCGCCCAACGGCTTTGACACTGAAATCTGCATAGGCTGTGAGAAATACGGGTTAAGCGCCGAAAATCCTGAAAGCTCCCCAGTAATAAGGATCGTTCCAGCTCCGGTGGTTGATGAAAGCCGTCTGGGCTTCTCTCAAAGCCCGTGCGGGTGTGAGCCGTTCCACCAGCATCAGCCGGTAGAATTCCGACATCAGGAGAGAAGTGGACAGGTCGTCCACGGCCCAGAGGCTCGCCACTATGTAACGGGCTCCCGCCCGGAGGAACCCGCCCGGCAGGCCGATGAATTCGTCGGAACCGTCGCCCGGGGAGACAAGGCCGGTTTCGCATGCGCTCAGCACCACCAGTTCGGCGCCGCTCAGATCGATTCCGTATGTAATCTCCTTCAGGGTCAGCAGCCCCCGGTCGTCCCGGGAAACCGCGCCGGGTTCCTCGAACGGGGCTTGATCCAGATCGTCCCGGGAAACCGCGCCGGGTTCCTCGAACGGGGCTTGATCCAGGTCGTCACGGGTGGCCGCACCGGATTCCTCGAGCGGGGTCTGTTCCAGGTCGTCCCGGGTGGCCGCGCCGGGTTCCTCGAGAGGTGCGCGCTCCCGGTCGGTATCCGGCTCACCGGCGAGGATTATCCCTGAACTCCATGGATCCGACGGGTTGAAAAAACCATGGCAGGCGATGTGGAGAACATCCGCTTCCTTCGCTCCGTCGATAAACGTGGCCCTGGTCGCACCGGCGCCCGCCAGGCGGCGCACACTCCCCGGAAAAAACTTTTCGACCGATTCGACCTCCATCGCCGACCAGTCCAGGTTTTCCGTTGGATCATTCACGATCAACAGGTTATTCAAACTCCCGGGCGCCCTGTCCTTCTGGGCCAGGAGCACGTTTACTCCGGGCGCGAAGGATGTATCATATTCTTCCACCAGGTATTTCGATCGTTCCACGGAAGGCAGCCTGATCAGGTGAATCGGCAGTATGTGTAAAAGAAGGTGTGGAACGAGCACGAGGCGCTCGACACCCTCGAATCTTCGCTGCAGCAGGTCGAATGCACCGGCGAACAGCTCATCGTAAAGCGGGCGGGTCGTGGTTTCGATCAAATCTCCCGGGTCATTATTACCATTTTTCTTCATGCCGGATGTCCACGCTTCGGCGATTTCAGTCAATCTTGCGGTTGTGAATTTTTCGCTGAATGATGCCTCGGATACAAGTAAACCTTCAGACACGGCGAGTAAATAAACGGCGGACCCGCGGCTGGTGACATTGCAGGCCAGGAGGCATGTTTTCTCATCGGTCAGGAGAGATGCGATACGGCTTTCACTGAAACGCTCGGTTTTGAAGAACTCGGGCTCGTATGACTGAATCTTTGCAATCAGTTTTTCGAACTCCACCCGCCTGCGCTCCACATCCCCGGCCACCTCCAGAAACGATCGCTGACCGGGCGCCGCTCCTCTCTGCTCCGCCTCCAGGTCCCTGAGATGTTCGACCATTTCAAGATATCTTTTTCGATCGTCTTCGCGGATCTTCCTGTCGAGAAGCATCCTGTCCCGTTCCAGCGATTCACCCAGCTCCCTCGTCCTTCCCTGCTCCAGCCAGTCGAGGGCTCCGGGCATATCTCCAAGGCGAGCCGCCGCCAGGGATGCCAGGTAATAGAGGACGGCGCCCTCCTCCGCCTCACGGGTTCTGCCGGTTATCGAAGTCGCCTGCTTCTGGAGGTATCGATCCGCCGTTCTGCCGGTATCGGCAACTTCCAGAGCTTCCCCCCATCGTCCCTGTCCGATTAGAACCCCGGTAAGGTTGATAGCCGTGCCCCTGCACTCCCTCGGCAGAGAGTTGACGCCAGCGGCACCAAGGGCTTCATTAAGAAGATCGACGGCTTTGTCCGAATCCGCCCTGCTCCTGAAGGCGGCCAGTTCAGCCAGAACCTCGGCCCTGTAATTCAAGGCGAGAATATAATATCTCGGATATGCGTCCCGGTTGATTATCTGGAGGTAACGTTCGTAATATCGGGCGGCTTTTTCAAGGTTCTCCCGTCTTTCGCCCCGAACCCTGTAGAAGTATGCATAACCCAGGTTGAACAGTGTCCCGGTAAAATCGTTGCGAAGATTCTTTTCGCTCCTCACATCCAGCGTCTCATTCAGGAGTTCGATCGCCTTTTCCAGGTTGTCCGCCGCGTCGCCGAGCAGCCGCTTCCTGTAGCAGAGCGCCAGGTTGCTCTTGGTATCAGCCCAGAACTTCGGGAACTTCTCCTTTGTTCTGATCTTCAGGGAGTCGCCATACAGCTTGATGGCGGTTTCGATGTTTTTTGACCTGTCTCCCCTGACCCTCCTGATGTAAACGGCCGCAAGGTTGTTGGCCGTGGCCGCCCAGTTGAAAGGGTGAGCTTCGAAAGTCCAGACAGTGAGCGCCGCTTCGTAGCACGCTACGGCCTTCTCGATGTTCTCAGAGAAATCCCCCCTTGATCGATAGTTATAAACGAGCGCCATGTTATGCTGAATGCGGGCCCAGCGATCGGGGAAATCTCGATTACCCTTTCGATATTATCTTTCCGGCTGCCCTTCTGGCTGCTGAGCAGGAAGTGTCCCAGCAGGTGCGAGATCTCCGTTCGCAGGAGCCAGAAGTTCTTTGTTTCCCGATCCGACAGGGCCGATTCGAGAATCTCCACCGATTCGTCCCACTTGCGCAGCCTGAAACGCCGCCGCGCCTCCCGGCCCGCTTCAACCGCTTTTGACGGCGAAACACAACCGAATGCTTCGCGACATTCCCGGTTCAGCTTCGCGCCGAAATATGCCTTTTCAGCCCCGATTTCCCTGCAGCGTTTGAACAGGTTTATATACGATGAAATCTCACTGACCCCGGGATGGTCCTTAAGAACTCTCGCTTCGTTACGTTTCTCTTCCAGAAAGACTAGCCCTTCGTCGCTGTACATCCCGGGATGCGCGCAGATAACCTGCCATTCGCAGCTTCTGAACGGGGCTGTGAGAATTTCCCGGAACACGGTCTCGATATCGACCAATGCGGCACCGTCGCTTCATTTGCTGGTTGCAGGATGCAGGAACCAAACCTGTTTGAGATAACCGACAACCGAATACTATTCCAATTCACCGACGGATTCAATCATGTACCTGAGAAGGTTTGTGATGTTAGAGGGCGGGGGCCTGTCTTCACTGCTGTGAAGATGAGTTCAACGTTCCGGAAGGTTTGACCATTATTGGAACAGGGTTCATGAACGGGTCCGGCGCGGATGGCTGCGCAGTGGAGTCTGCTGCGGCGGCTCTTTGCAGGCAAGCCGGGAATCGACATACATTCCATCTCGGCTCGCCTGCTGTTTTCGATTCTGTTCCTCCTCCTATGCTGGATGGAGGGAAGCAACGTTATTCAAGGACCTCCAGCTCGAAAGAGTCGCTCGCAATCGGAACCGCCCACATGAAGGTTCTGTATATGGTTACCGTTATCGTGTAAACGCCCGCCGGTGCGATGGGCGGCACGTACAGATTCACGGGCGCGCTCGCCTCGCCGCCGGGAGGCAGCGTGATCGAAGCGCCGTCGTAGAGCACGTTCACCAGGGAGGCCGGACCCTCGATCGCCATGTCGGCCCTGTCGAAGCTGTGGGATTCGCCGCAGTCGTTCACGGCGGACGCCGTGAAGGAGAGGGTTTCGCCGGGCCAGATGGTATCCGGATAACCGGAAAGCACCACCGAAAGGTCGCATACATACTCGTCGGCGCCCATGTCCCATCCCTCGCCGGAGGGGCGCGGGTCGCCCTCGAAGTCGATATCCGGTGCGTTGGCGCCGTCACCCGCGTCGATGCAGGGCGACGAGGCGGTCAGGTGGTAGTCGCCGCCGCCGGGATCGGAGAAGAGCGGATCCTGGTCGATGTTCCCGCTCCCCGGACCGGACCAGCCTCCCTCGATGTCGGTGTAGCTGACGGTCGGTTCGATCGAACCGGAGCAGAATATCTCGTCGGGCTCGTCTCCCCAGAAGATGCAGTTCGTGATCGGGGAAGTGGATTCTGTGCAGTAGATGCCGCCTCCGAGAGCTTCTCCGAAGAAGGCGAAGGCCGTGTTCCCCGATGAAGTGCAGTTCATGAAGGTGACAATGACATCGGACAGGTAGAGACCTCCCCCGCGCGCGCCGTTTCCCGTGGCGATGTTGTCGGTGAAGGTGGTATTCGTGAACTCGCAGCCGGAACCGGAGTCGAAATAGATCCCTCCGCCGGCTCCTCCGATCATATCGAGCGGACCGGCGGAATTTCCCGTGATGAAGTTCCGGTCCGCGACCAGGAAGTAGATGTCCTTGAAATAGATGCCTCCCCCGAGATGGGCCGTGTTGCCTGAAACCGTGCAGCCGATCAAGAAGCCGCCGGAACCGCCCATGGTCCTGAAACCGCCACCCTCGTCGTACGCCGAATTGCCGGATATCGTGCTTCCGGTCAGCTTGAAGGGCGTTCCGTCGAGAAACAACCCGCCCCCGTGCGATTCCAGGGAGGTGTTGTATTCCACGACGCAGTCTACGAGGTCGAGATCTTCACAGGTCAGGAATGCAGCGCCCCCGCCCCTGGCTTGGGCCGTATTGAAGTTTATGGTGCAATATTCCAGGTAAATATCGGAATCTTCGCTGAACAGCCCTCCGCCCTGCTCCTCGTCGGTGGTATTGCCGGATACGGTGCAGCCGGAAAAGACCGTGAAATAGTTGTCAATGTCGCTGACACCGCCGCCGGTGGCTCGCGCCGAATTGCCGCTGATGGTACAATCCGTGAGGTAGGATGGATTATTGCAGTCTATAAGCAGAATACCGCCGCCTGAGTAAAGCTCCGCCCTGTTCCCGGAGATCAGGCAGTCGGTCAGGGTGATGTCACCGTGCCTCTGGCTGATGCCGCCTCCGCTCTTCCCGGCGACGTTATCGGTAATGGTGCAGCCGTTCAATGTCGGCCTGGACCAGCCCCTGGCGAAGAATCCGGCCCCGGAATCCGCACTGCATCCTGCAATGACACAATCCGTGAACGTGGGATCGGAGTCGTTATCGCAGTAAACGCCTCCCCCGTCTGGGCTGTATCCACCCATGTTCCCGTTGATTATCTCGAAGAGGATTACCTCTGCGGCGGCGGATTCCCCGCCGTTGAAAATGAATCCCCTGCCGTCCGCCTCGCAGTCGATGACCACGTGCTCCTGCCCGTCCGATCCGAGCACGATATCCTTCCCCGAGAAGGTAAGGTTCTTGTTGCCGGGGCCGGTGTAGGTGCCAGGCGTCACGAGCACCATGTCTCCGGGCGCGGCGGCGTCGATCCCCTCCTGGATCGTGCCGTAATCGGCGGGAACGTGGAGCGTGGCCGCATCCGGCCCCGCAGCGCCGAACGCGAAAGCCAGTGCCGCGGCGAGTAATGTTTTCGCGATGAGAGTTCGCGGATGTTTCATGATTCCTCTCCCCTGTTGAAACCTGCGTCGAGCCGGCTGAAGCGCTTGACTCGAATCTTGATCCGGACGGGAGCGAGCCCGCTGAGTCCGGCGCGGATGTCGCTTCCTGCAGATACTGCGGACGGACGGCCGCTCGACCCGGATGGGACCGTTCGACCCGGATGGCTGTTCGACCCGGAGGTCCGTTCGACCCGGAGGTTCGGGAGCGGCGCAGGCGCTCCGGCGATTCCTCCTGCATCAAGAAAAACCGGGCAGAGCGGAAATTGACCCCGCTTTTATTACCTTGCGCAGTTCGGGCCGGGCCCTGACCTTCGGAAAGAGCGATAAGGCGGGTCCGGCCGGCGAGGGCTGTTCCCGATTGAAAATAGTGGACTTTTTCTATCGTTATAGTTTATTATTAAGCAGGCAGGCGACATGCTTCGCACTGGAGCACGGTAGTGACCTGGAGAGTAGTCAGCGAAAGGATACAATGATGCGCAAGAGCAAGGCGATACGACTTCTTTTGACATGCCTGGCGGTCGGAGCGCTCCTCGGATGGAGCACGACCGCGGGAGCGAGAAGCAGCGGAGCTCCGGCAGGCATGGCGGGCGACCCCCCGGACTTCTTTACATGCACGAACTGCCACAGCTCCTTTCCTCTGAACTCGGGCAACGGAAGTCTTTTTCTGGATACCTCCGACATCCCTCCGGAAGGATATGCTCCGGATGAAGTCTATACGCTAAGTGTGCACCTCGAGGATCCCGGCATGAGCCGCTGGGGCTTCGAGCTCATACCGCTCGATGACGAGGATGCCATGGCCGGCGACCTTGCTCCGGGCAGCACCGACTCGACGTTGATAAAGAGTTCGGGAGCCAGGGACTATATCACCCATACAAGCCTCGGAACATGGCGGGGAACTCCTGACGGTCCGGTTTCCTGGCGATTCCTCTGGACCGCTCCACCGGCGGGAACAGGAGCGGTGGAATTCTTTTTTACCGGCAATGCCGCAAATAACAACGGGGGTACGTTCGGCGATTACATCTATTCGAACTCACTGATCGTTGATGAAGAATTCGGCGGCCTCGTCGTGACTTTGAGCGGCATGCCGGAGACCATCCAGCGCGGAAACCTACTCTCCTTCACCGGAACGATTACCAATCCGGGTTCGCATCCCGGGAGCTTCGACGAAGCGGTGCTCGATGCTGCAGGGCCGATACCTCCCCAGGAGATTCCGCTTTATGCCGGGGGAGCCGTCACGTTACAGCCGGGGAAATTCCTCAGCGCGCCGATCGAGGTTTTCGTGCCGGGCATCGCGCCGGCCGGAACTTATTCTGTCGAGGTCTCGATATACCTGGCGGGGGAGCACATCGACTCCGACGGTTTCGATATCGAAGTGATTCCTTGAACCGAAGACGCGTTCGAAGCGCGGGGAGCGTATACGAGGATGAGACATCGCTTCGTGAACTCGGCACCGCCCCTGTTGCCGAAGGCCTGTTCCGGGGGGCGGCAATCCCCCTACATGCCGAATATCCTGAAGGCGCCCCAGTAATAGGGGTTATTCCAGCTCGGGTTGTTGATGAACCCCGACTGGGCTTTTTTCAGGGCCTGGAGAGGAGACAGCCCCTCATCCTTCATGAGGCGGTAAAACTCCGCCATCAGGAGTGAAGTCGACAGGTCGTCGACAGACCAGAGGCTGGCCACCACCGTGCGGGCTCCGGCCCTCAGGAACCCGCCCGGCAGGCCGATGAATTCGTCGGAACCGTCGCCCGGGGAGACGAGGCCGGTTTCGCAGGCGCTCAGCACCACCAGCTCGACGCCGCTCAGGTCGATTCCGTATGTGATCTCCTTCAGGGTCAAATTCTCCCGGTCGCCCCGGGGGACCTCGCCTGTTTCATCGGACGGGGTTTGATTCCGGCTGTCCCGGGAGACGGCGGCGCTTTTCTCGAGCGGGGTTTGTTCCGGATCTTCCCGAGAGGCCGCAACGGGCTCCTCGAGCGGTGCACCTTCCCGGCCGGTATCCGGCTGCCCGGCGAGGATTATCCCCGAACTCCACGGATCCTCCGGGTCGAAAAACCCGTGGCAGACGAGGTGAAGCACATCCGCCTCCTTCGCCCCGTCGACAAACGTGGCCCTGGTCGCCCCGGCGCCGGCCAGGCGGCGCACCTTCCCCGGAAAATGCTTTTCAACCGATTCGGCTTCCATCATCGACCAGTCCAGGTCGTCCGTCGGATCAGTAACGATCAGGACATCATCCATTCTCGCCGGCGCAACCTGCGACAGGGTCAGAAGCACGCTTACGCCGGGCGCGAAGGAGAGCTCGTAATCTTCGAGCAGGTATCTGCGGCCGACGACGGACGGATGTTTCATGAGGTGGAGGGGAAGAATGTGCAGCAGCAGGTGGGGAACCATGACGAGGCGTTCGATACCCTGAAACTTTTCATCCAGCAGCCCGAAAGCGCCGGCGAACAATTCTTCGAAAAGCGACCGGGCGGTATCTTCGATGATATCCCCGACCAGTTCTTTTTCGGAATTGTTGAGGCCCGATCGCCAGGCTTCGGTTATCGCCGCCATCCTGTCCATGGTGAATTCTCCGCTGAACGACGTTTCGGTGACGAGCGAACCGCCGGATACTGCGAGCAGAAACACGGCGGAACCATGGGCCGTTACATTGCAGACCAGCAGGCATGTTTTCTCATCGGCCAGGAGAGTCTCGACCTGATTCAGTGTGATACGTTCGGTCTTGAAGAATTCTGGTGCGTAAGTCTGGATCCGGCCGATCAAGCTTTCGAACTCTTCAAACTTCCCTCCGACTTCTTCGGCGATGGCCAGGAAAGGTCTTCCGCCCGGAACCATCCCTCTCTGTTCTGCCTCGAGTTCTCTAAGCTGTTCGACTATTTCGAGGTAGTCTCTCCGGTCGCCCTCGCGAATTTCCGTATCGAAGAGCCTCCTGTCTCTCTCGAGCGATTCGCCGAGCTCCCTCGTTCTTCCCTGCTCCAGCCATTCGAGTGCTCCGGTGATATCACCCAGGCGGGCCGAAGCGAGCGATGCATGGTAATACAGGACGGAGCCTTCCTCGGTCTCGCGGGTGCGCCCGGTTATCGAAGTAGCCTGCCCCTGGAGGTATCGGTCGGCTTTTCTACCTGTTTCCGCCGTATCCAGCACACCCCGCAAGTCGCCCCTTCCGAGCAGGATCCCGGTGAGGTTTACGACCGTTCCCCGGCATTCCCTCGGAAAGGAGCGGATATCCGCGAGTTCAAAAGCTTCTTTCAGGAGTTCGAGAACCCTCTCCGAAAAAGAGCCCCCGCCGCATTTTTCCAGCTCGATAAGAGCCAGGGCCAGGTAATTCAGGACCAGGATATGGGACCTCGTGTCGTCGACGGGATCGGCAAGCCGGATGTATTCCTCGTATAGCCGGACGGACCGTTCCAGGTTCCGGCGCCGCCCGCCCCGTTTGCGGAAATAATTTACATAGGCCAGGTTGAACAGCGTCTTGACATGCTCGCGTTTCGAACTGTCGACACGCCTGATCCTGAGGGTCGCCTCCAGGAGCTCATTCGCCTTTTCGAGGTTTTCGTCGCGATCGCCGCGGAGTCGGTCGCCGTAACAGACGGCCATGTTGCTCGTTGTGATCGCCCAGTACCTGGGGAAAGCTTCTTCTGTCCTGACGCGGAGGGAACGCCGGTACAGATCGATAGCTTTTTCAAGGTTCCCGGCCCGGTCTCCTCTTAACCGTTTTTCGTAGACGGCCGCCAGGTTGTTCACAGCGGTCGACCACCTGAAAGGTTGATCGTTTTCGGTCCAGATCGTCAGCGCAGCCTCGTAGCACCTGAGAGCCTCCTCGGCGTTCACCGAGTTGTCACCCCTCAGGCGATGCCTGTAGAGGAGCGCCAGGTTGTGCTGAAACCGGGCCCAGTGATCCGGGTATTCGTCCCTGGTCCAGATGGCGGAAGATTCCCGGGCCAGCTCGATGGCCCGCTCCAGGTTCGCAGCCCGGCTTCCATTGAGCCGTCTTCTGAACGCCACCGACATGTTCGTCAGTGTAGAGGCCCACTCGAAGGGAAAGGCTTCAGGGGTGCCGTTATCCAGGATCCAGGCATACAGTTCGATGGCGGATTCTATGTTGTCGGCCTGATCTCCGGTGAGACGGTTCTGGTAAGCTATTCCGAGGTTGATCCTGCTCCTGATCCGCTCGGCGAGAATGTCGAGACGATCCCAGAACCCGGAGAGAGAGTTGAATATCCGGATCATTCTTTCGATGTTGTCCGCGCGGCTCCCCCGCTGGCAGCGGAGCAGCGAAAATCCGAGCTGATGTTCCACTTCAGCCCGGAGGAGCGGATGTTCATCGCCATCCAGATCCTGCAGGACCGATTCGAACAGTTCTCCCGCATCGTCAAATCTGTCGAGCCTGAAAAGCCTCACTGCCTCCTGGCACTGCTGAACAACCCGCGGATGCGTCACCCTGGAAAAGGCATCGCGGCATTCATCGCTCAACCTGGTGCCGAAAAACGCCCGCTCGATTCCGACCTCCCTGCAGCGGTTGAACAGATACATGTTGGACGAGATCCCGCTCACCCCGGCGTGGTCGCTGCCGGCTTTCGCTTCCTCGCGCATACGCTCCAGAAAGACCATACCCTCGTCGCTGTACAGTTCGGGATGCGCTACGATGATACGCCAGGTGTAGCTCCTGATGGGAGAAGCGAGTATCTCTCTGAACAGACTTTCGAAATCGACCATAACGGCACCGTCGCTTTATTGACTGGCTGCGGGATGCAGGAACCAACTCTGTTTGAAATAGCTGACAATCATATAGTACCCCAATCCCCTCTCAGATTCAATAATGTAACGAACCCGTATAACCGAAGTCCCCGGCACCGGGCTCCCCGGCATTCTTCACCATCGAGCTTGCCGTTCAGGGTTTTCGCTGCTAAAATTCCATGTATTCAAGGAACACACTGTAAAGGAAGGAGCCCCGCATGCCGCGAACAATCGCCGCCGTCCTCGCACAGGTCTGCTTCTTATTGATTCTTTTTTCATCGCCGGGATTCGGTGCGACAATCCGCGTCCCTTCCGACCAGCCGACCATCCAGGCCGGCATCGACGCCTCGGTCGACGGTGACACCGTGCTCGTCGCCGACGGCACTTACTCCGGCCCCGGGAACATCGGAATCGACTTTGAGGGCAGAGCAATCAGCTTGCTGTCGGAAAACGGGCCGGCCGCCACCATTATCGACTGCCGGTGCGACCACAGGGGATTCGAGTTCACGAGCGGCGAAAAACTATCGTCGATCCTGGAAGGTTTCTCAATCCTCGGAGGTACCAGCTGGGAAGGCGGCGGGATCCAGTGCGAAGGCTCCTCTCCAACAATCAGGAACTGCATGATTTCCGGGATTGGGGGAGCCAAAGGAAGCGGGATCTATTGCGCGCGCTCCTCCCCGAGGATCACGGACTGTACGATTTCCGGGTATACCGAACGCAGCTTGAGCGGAATATACTGCCGGCAATCCTCGCCGATTATCACGAACTGCGATATATACGACATTATTGCAGGCGGAGGCGGAGGCGGCATCTACTGTTACGAATCGAACCCGGAAATAATCGATTGTTCGATTTTCCGCAATACCGCCTCCTACGGCGGCGGAATCTACTGCAGCAAGTCTTCACCCACTATCAGGCATTGTGTGATAGCCGGGAACGAAACCACTCATTCCAAATACGGCGGCGGCGCGATCTACTGCCTGAACTCAACGCCGGTAGTCGCCAACTGCACCCTCACCGGGAACTGCGCCAATGTGAAAACCGGAGGAATCCACACCGAAGATTCTTACCCGGTAATAACGAACAGCATACTCTGGGATAATGATCCTCCCGAGTTTTACGTATCCGGAGAAGGCGGTCCGGTCGTCACCTATTCCGACGTGCAGGGAGGCTGGACCGGCGAAGGCAATATCGACGCCGATCCCCTCTTCGTGGATCCGGATTCATGGAATTTCAGATTACAGGCCGAATCCCCTTGTATCGATGCCGGAGATCCCTGTTCGAGGATGGATGCGGACGGCTCCAGAAACGACGCGGGCGCTTTCGGGGGGAACGGCGACATGCCGGACGGCTCTGTCGGAGGTTGTTTGTCCGGCACACTGTCCAAGCTCAATTCCCCCTACATCGTGTCGGAAAACATCGTGATAGAAACCGGCGCTGAACTCGAAATCGAGCCGGGTGTCGAGCTTCTGATTCACAATAACAGCAGCATCATCGTTTACGGCGAACTTTCGGCCGATGGAACGCCGGACGACTCTATCACGGTTACAAGATACAAAGAATGGGACACGTGCGGAGGGTTCAGGTTCCTCGGAGGAGCCGGGTCTCTATCCTTCTGCCGGATCGAAAATTGCCGAAACGGCGAGGGCGGGGCGATATACTGCGCATCTTCATCACCGCGGATCACCGGCTGCACCATATCCGGCAACAGCACCGTCTGGGGCGACGGCGGCGGAATCTGTTGTTACGATTCCTTCCCGACCATCACGAACTGTTTGATTACCGGGAATGTAGTAACAGGGCAATATGACGATGGCGGCGGAATCTATTCCTGCGACTCGTACCCCACCATTTCAAACTGCACGATTTCAGGAAATTCCGCTTCCGACGGCAGCGGAATCTACGCCGACTACGCAAATATCACGAACTGCATAATCTGGCTGGATTCGATCGCCACAACCCGGACGGGTGAACTGGACATCACATTTTCAGACATCGAAGGAGGCTGGCCCGGCGAGGGCAACATCGACGCCGATCCGCTGTTCGTCGACCCGGAATCCGGCGATTACCGCCTGCAGCCCGGTTCGCCGTGCATAGATGCGGGAGATCCCCATTCGAGGCTCGACAGTGACGGTTCCGCCAATGACATGGGTTGTTTCGGCGGGCTGGGCGAACTGCCCGAAGGAACTATTGGCGGCTGCGTCTCGGGCATTCTTTCCACGGACGGCTCGCCGTACATCGTGTTATCCGACCTCGTGATTGAAAAGGGAACAACCCTCGCAGTCGAACCGGGCGTGGAAATCCATCTTCATAACGGATGCGGTGTATTCGTACATGGTGAACTGCTGGCCGAAGGAACTGAAGACAGCTCCATTTTTTTCACGAAATTCCTGGATGAAGATGCCGGCGGCGGGATCAGGTTCGTCAACGGTTCGGGGACGCTCGAATACTGCACCATCCAAAACTGCCGAAACTATAACGGAGGCGGAATCTACTGCCATTCCTCGCATCCTTCCATCTCGAAATGCACCATTTCGGGGAATACTGCGTTGGGAGGCGGCGGAGGGATCTATGTCAACAGCTCATCTCAGGCGATAGAGGATTGTTTCATAAGCGATAATTACGCTTTCAACGGCGGAGGTTTCTTCTGTTCCCATTCCGACATTTCCATATCCGGTTCGAATGTAACCGCCAACAGGGCTGAAAACCGCGGCGGGGGCCTCTATTTCTACAGATCCACCCCGTCAATCACCGGATGTTCGATTTCCGCGAATTCGGTCGATTCGTCCGGTGGCGGCGGTATCTATTCTTCGTTTTCCGATCCGACAATCGAGGACTGCACGATTTCATCAAATCGCGCCGAAGGTACCGGCGGTGTCTTCTGTTATCCCTCTCCTTTGACAATATTGAACTCCACCATCTCAGGGAATAGCGGGGGAAGCGGGATCTATTGTTATGAATCTTCGATCATCGAAAACTGTGTAGTCTCCAACAATCAATGCCATAGTATGAGCGCCTTCGGCGGAGGAATCCACTGCAAGGGAACCGTCGTACGGAATTGCGAAATAAGATCGAATCACATCGGGTATTATTATGGATATGGAAGCAGCGGCGGCGGTATCTACTGCCTGTCCTCTACAATCGAGAACTGCATAATCAGCGGAAATTCGGCGACAGGAGCAGTCGAATCCGTTGACGGCGGCGGGATATACGCAAATTCTTCGAGTACAATCTCAAACTGCACAATAACCTCCAACAGCGTACAAAGTTACGATGATATGGGTTACGGTGGAGGAATATACTGTTCCAGGCATGGCTGTACCGTTATAGAAAACTGCACCTTGTTGGATAATCGGACCGAAGATTACGGAGGCGGGGTTTATTGCGAGGGCTCCTCGATCATAAAAGATTGTATTGTTACTTCAAACACCGGGTATTGCGGAGGAGGCGGCATCTACTGTGAAGACGCAGATTCGCTGACGATCTCGGACTGCACGGTATCAGAACATGATGGACTGATCGGCGGCGGCATCTTCTTGAAAGGTCCATCGAACCCGATAATAGAAAACTGCATTATACTCGATAATGTCGCGTACTATGACGGGGGCGGGATCTTTTCTTCGGACGGGTCCGATGCCGTTATCACTGCCTGCACATTTTCAGGTAATTCGGCCGAACAGGGGGGCGGGATAGCCTGTAAGGCATCAGCCCCGACAATATCGAGCTGTCTTTTTATAATGAATACCGCTCAAAGCACTCTTGGATCAGCATTTGGAGGCGGGGTCTATTGTTCCGGTTCCCCGATCCTGGAAAGCTGCACCTTCCAGAAGAACCAGGCCGGCGATTTCGGCGGCGGTATATATACCACCGGCAATCCGACCATAACGAACTGCATACTCCGGGACGACTCTCCCGATGAAATCCACGCTCCCTCGGGCGATCCCGTGGTTTTATATTCGGATATAGAGGGGGGGTGGCCCGGCCCCGGCAATATCGACGGCGACCCCAGGTTCGTGAAGGATGAATGGGGGGATTACCATTTACTCTGGGGATCTCCCTGCATCGACGCCGGTCACCCCGGATTACTCGATCCGGACGGCACGAGAAGCGACATGGGCGCTTACAGCTTCGACCAGTCCAAAGAGCTGATAATCTACCTTTCGCCGGAGACCAATGAAATCAACCCTGGCGAAACCGGTTCGGTCAGCATGACCATATGCAACTCCAACCCTTACGAAACAAACTTCGACGCCGGAGCCGGAATCCGTCTTCCGGACGGCTCCCCCTGGCCGGGCAATCCGATTGTCGGCCCGGTCTACGCATCGATTCGCCCGTCCGGAAATCTTTCCTACGAATTCGATTTCCAGGTGCCGCAGGGCTGGCTCCCCGGAACCTACTCCTTCGCCGCCGGAGTCGGCTACTGCGGGAGGCGTTACGATCTGGACCACTTCGAGTTCGACGTGGTCGAACACCGAAGCGGCATCGAGTAATCTTCCCCGGCAGATTCCGTCGTATTTTTGTCACGTGACTTTTCTGCCTTGGGACTCCTGTATCGCGGCGGATATTCCATCAACGGCCACACATTTTATCGAATCGCTACCCTCAAAGCTCCCCTCGCCGGCATTGATCCGTCACAGTATCGGAATAAGTTGATCGTTGCGCCCGCCGGCGGATTGCGTCTATTATCTTGACGGGCCGGTAACCCGGTGACCGGTTTTTTCGGAGCAATAGATACCAGCACCCATCCTCCAGACCGAGACTTCGAAATGGATACTGTCCAGGCGGTTTTCGAAAAGTATCTGGATGCGCCGTTCAGGCTCGATGCGTGGCGGATCCTCTCGGAGAATCCGGCGCTCTGGAGCGACGAGGGGGTCGCCCATGCCGAGAGCGAACGCCGGAAGACCCGGCGGGAAAAGGATTATAACAGGCTCCAGGACCTCTCCTCCAAACTGCTCCTCTTCGAGCGATGCAGGTCGATCGGCCCTGAACGGGCATTCTTCGGCAGGACGCTGAACGACGCGGACAGGAACTATTTCGAATCATCCGTGCCCGCCGAAGTGACGCCCGTGCTCGCGAAGTGGCGCGAATTCAGGAAAAGTTCGAAGTGGGATGAGCTCTTCCGCGTGCTGGAAGAGCTGATCGCCGAAAAGAAAGACGAGTATCATCCGCTCCTCATCGCCGAGCTGCGGATGAAGGCCGCCAAGGCCCGCCTCGAATGTCCGATCGGCGATCGCCCCGAAAATATAGAAACGGCGATCGCTGTATACGAGTCGGTCGTGAAAGCCCGGCCGAGAGATATGCACCCGGAGAGCTGGGCCACCGCCGCGCACGCTCTCGGGATGGCCCATTACTTTCGAGTCCGCGGCGATCGCGCCGAGAATATCGAAAAGACCATCGCGTTCCTCGAAGAAGCCGTCGACGTGCACACCCGTGAATCGTTCCCCGTTCAGTGGGCCAACATCAACCGCAACATGGCGACCTCCTACCTGTTCAGGATACGGGGAAACCGGCTTGAAAACCTCGAAACGGCCATCGCCCGTATGGACGCCGCCCTCGAGGTCTACACCCGCGACGATTTCCCCAAGAACTGGGCGGGTTCCCTCCAGAACCTGGCCGTCATGTACCGCAACCGGATTCGCGGCGATCGGGCTGAAAACCTGGACAGGGCGCTCGGATTCCTGGAATCCGCCCTCGACATCATGACCCGGGACAGGTTCCCCTTCGTATGGGGACTGATCCAGCACAGCATGGGCGTGATCCGCTGCGAGCGGCTCCGCGGCGACCGGACCGCCAACCTCGAGAAGGCGATCTCCCTCTTTGAGGGTGCTCTCGAGGTGAGAACGCGCGACAGGTATCCGGAATACTGGGCCATGTCCCGCGTCAACCTTGCCAACGCCTACCTGGATCGCGCCGCGGGAGATCCCGCCGAGAATGTCGAAAAAGCAATCGAGGGTTTCCACGAGGTTTTCGATGTCTGGACCTGCGACAGGAACCCCGAAGGCTGGGCTACGGCGATGCGCAACCTCGCGACCTCATATACAAACCGCACCTGCGGTGACCGCGGGAAGAACCTTCGAACCGCCGCGGAGCTCGGCAATAATTCACTGGAAGTTTTCACGCGAGAGGCCTATCCCGCCGCCTGGGCCCAATCTCAAAAGGCAGTGGCGGATGCGTATGCGGCCCGAGTGAGCCACGGCCGCGCATGGGATCCCGTAAAGGCGGCGGCGCACTATAAAGATGCCCTCGGCGCGGTGATGGTTCATGTCGATCCGAGAAGATACCGGGAATGGGCTATCGCCCTGACGCGGCTGCACGTCCTGGAGCAGAACTGGACCGAAGCGCTGGAATCAGCCCGGCTGGCGCATCACGCCGACAGGATCCTGCAGCGGAACGCCACAAGCACCGCCGGCAGAACCCACGAGATCGAAGAAGGCGCGTCACTCTACTATCTCGCCTCACACTCCTCCGCCCGTCTCGGAGATCTTCCGGGCGCGGTGCGATGGCTCGAGCAGGGCAAGACGAGGGAGCTCGGGGAAGCCCTGGCGAGGGACAGGTCGATGTTCGAGCGGGATCTCCGGGCCGAACACCGACTGGAGTATCGAAGGCTCATGGAGCGGCTCGGCGAACTGGAAGCGGAGCAGCGCGGCGCGATTCCGGGGGGGCGCTCCTTCGTCCCCGTCGCCGAGGAGGCCGGGCGCGTCCACGCCGGGCTGGAGCGTCTCGTAGAGGAGATTCGGCGCTATGTTCCAGATTTTCAGAGGGAAAAACGGGTCAGTATCGAGGAGACAGGTTCTTTCCCGGCCGGAGAAAACACGGTCCGAATCCTCTTCAACGTCACCGAGTTCGGAACCGTCGTCTTCTTTCTGGCCCGTGCCGGGGGTGAACGCTTCGCCGATCTCATTTTCGTCGACGATTTCACAACGGCGACCCTTGAAAAACTAGCCCTGGAATGGCTCGCAGCCCTCGACAGGATGCGGAGCAAAAAGATCACGGATGAAATCGACCGGGCGGGCGTGAAGCTTCACGATCTGCTTTTCGCGCCGGTTCGCAGGTGGTTGATGGAGCACGGCAGGAGCGTCGAACACCTCATCCTGATACCGCATCTCACGCTCCACGTTCTTCCCCTCCACCTCGTCCGATACCGGTCGAACGGGGCGGAGCGCTACCTTCTCGAGGATTTCGAGGTGAGTTATGCCCCGAGCCTGTCGCTTCTACTGGAAAGAACGCTCGCAGGTAAGCCGGAGGTAATCGAAGATTCCGGTTCAGCGGCTGAAGGAGACGAGGGTGACCGGCCCGGCCGAGCGCCGCGGAAGGAGGATATGCTGATCGTCTCGAATCCCACAGGCGATCTCGCATGGTCTTCAGTCGAGGTCGACTCGATTGCGGGCAGGTTTCCCTCGTCGTGCCGCGTCGTATCCGAATCCGATGCAACGAAAAAACAGGTGATGGATCTCTCCCGGCGGGCGAAATACCTGCACCTGTCCTGCCACGGAATCTTCGATTTCGAGGATTCATGGAACTCGGGAATCGTCCTCGCCCCTGCCGAGCCGCTCCCCGAAGCGGAACAGAGCCGTGACGAAACCGCCCACCGGGAGACCGCCCCCCCGGAAGCCGGCCTCACCGGGGACGCCGCGGAACAGAGCCGTGACGAAACCGCCCACCGGGAGACCGTCTGCTTGAGGGACGCGGCGGGCCGAAAGATATTCGAAATCAAATCGTATGAAGACGGCAGCGAAGACCGGATCACTTACGGCGGTGACGGCTCGGTCCGTTCCAGGGTCCGCGCTCTCCCGGGAGGATCGCAGTATCTCGAAGAATCCGGCGAGCTCCTGACCCTGAACGAGATCGTAGGGAACCTGGATCTCTCTTCCACCGAGCTCGTGGTGCTGAGCGCGTGCGAGACCGGCATCGTCGGGTTCGGGGGGCGCTCCGACGAGTTCGTCGGGCTTCCGGGAGGCTTCCTCCGGGCGGGCGCCAGAAAAATCGTGGCATCTCTCTGGGCCGTGGACGACTTTTCCACCGCTCTCTTCATGGACGAGTTCTACCGGGGCATCGTCGAGGAGAATCTCCCTCCCCGGAAGGCTCTCCGCCGCGCGCAGCTCACCTTCATGTCGGAATCGAAGTGGCAGAACCCCTTCTTCTGGGGCGCCTTCCGGATCCTCGAATCATAGGAAAGTTATATCCAAACATGAAAAAAACACAGACCGGAAACTCAGGCCCGAAGTCAATCATCAAAAAGACATACCTGATCTTCTTCTGCTCTCTGGCGGCTCTCTGCCTGCTGGCGGGAAAAACGGAAAACCGGGCGTACGGATACGTGGAGGGGGCGGGAGAGATGGAAAACCGGGCATACGGATACGCGGATGGGGCGGAAGCGACCGAAAACCGGGCATACGGATACGCGGATGGGGCGGAAGCGACCGAAAACCGGGCATACGGATACCGCTCGAGGGCGGAATCTGCGGATTCGTTCAAGACGCTCTACGAGCGGGTGGATGATCTGGCCGAGCTTCCCTACTTCGAGCTGGACGGGGAGGGCAGGCTGGCGCTGGCCCAGCCGGACCTGGCTCCTTTCGTCGATGCGCACACCCACCTCGCCCTCTCGTACCTTCGGAGCGAAACAGTGGATCTCATGGCGGAGCACCCGGAGACCGAATTCTACCTGCCGATGTCGAGCCCGCTCGACCTGGATATCTACGTGAATAAGAACTTCGAGTTTTCATCTCTCTGGCGGATGAAACTCGATCTCTCCTTCATGAGCTTCATCTCGGCCGGAATGAGGCGCACTCACACCGTCCCCAACATCATCAAAGACATGGACAGGCTGGGCATCGCCATATCCCTCCTGCTGCCGATCGACGCGCCGGTTCTCTCGAAAAATGCTGAAACCTATCTCGAAATAGCGGAGACCACCTCCCGTCTCGTGAGCCTCGGGTCGGTCCACCCCTTCGCCCCCGGTTTGGTGAAGAAGCTGGAGCGGCAGAGATCCCGCGGCGCCCTGGGCGTCAAGATGCACCCGATGGCCCAGATAATCCCGCCCGAGCATCCAAAGTCCCTGAAACTCTACCGGGAATGCGCGGAGCTCGGTCTTCCGGTGCTGTGGCACTGCGGTCCGGTGGGCATCGAGACGAAGGGGGGAAGGAAACGCTGCCAGCTCCGCCGTTATGTCGAGGCGGTGAGCAAGTGTCCCCGAACCTGTTTCATCCTCGGACACGCCGGCGCCCTGCAGCTGGACGAGGCTCTCGAAATCGCCCGCGGCAATCCGAACATCTACATGGAACTTGCAAGCCAGTCCCTCCCCGGCATCCGCCGTATCCTCGACGAAATCGACCCGTCGCGGATCCTGTTCGGCTCCGACTGGCCCTTCTACAGCCAGGCGATTTCGCTCGCCAAGGTGCTCATCGCCACCGAGGGCCGCCCACACACCCGCAGGCTGGTGCTGAGGGAAAACGCCGAGCGCCTCTTCGGGCTCGACGCCGAGGCGGCCTGGGCGTCCCGCGAGCTTCCCCGGCCCTGATCCATTTCTCCACGTGGGGAAAATCACAGTCGGGAAACGGCAACATCATCCCGGGAAGGAGAACACGTGTTCCAGGCGCAGCCGACAGGAAAGAGGAACACGTGTTCCAGGAGCAGCCGACAGGAAAGAGGAACACGTGTTCCAGGAGCAGCTGACAGGAAAGAGGAACACGTGTTCCAGGAGCAGCCGACCGGAAAGAGGAACACGTGTTCCAGACGCAGCCGACCGGAAAGAGGAACACGTGTTCCAGGAGCAGCCGACAGGAAAGAGGAACACGTGTTCCAGGAGCAGCTGACAGGAAAGAGGAACACGTGTTCCAGACGCAGCCGACCGGAAAGAGGAACACGTGTTCCGGGCGCAGCATCCGGGCATAGCTGATGATGGTACACTGAGTCCGAAAACAAGGTTCAAATCCACCCCGATCGTTTTGAAGAAAAAATACACGCACTCCTCAGCGGAAAAGGAGCATCCGATTCACGGTTCCGGAGAATCGACCGGCGGGGATACCTGAAAATGTGCTTCCCCGGCCGGGTCAAAGCTCCTTGTATCCCAAAATTCAGAGGGTATCCGGCTCAGTAGACCGTGAAGCTGAACTGGGCCGCGTCGAGGACGGTGTCGGGGTAGGTGCCCGCCTTGACCTCGTAGTCGTAAGTGCCCGTGGGGGCGGCGGTCGGGATGCCGTGGCTCACGGGGTGCTCGAGGACCATACCGTATCCGGCGAGCGGCGCCGTAATGGGGCCGAGAACCGGGTTCCCTGAATAGGGCTGCCCGTTCGGGAGGGTCACGTCGGCCCAGACATCCACCGTCAGCGGCGTTCCGTGATAGTTGATGAGACTCCCCGCGTAGGAAAGGGTTCCGCCGCGCGGGACCGAGGTTTCCTCCGGAGCGGCGTGAACGTTCAGCTCGTTCGAGGTGTCGGGAACGGCGAGCTCCATGATCGTGGCCATGGCCGCCTGCAGGGTTCCGGTCATCAGGTCGAAGTCGCAGTTGGCGACGATGTCGTCGTCGGAGTGGTAGTAGGGGTTCCAGTGGCTGGTGGCGCGCTCGATGCCGAATATGGCCGGATATCCATAGTACCAGAAATAGTAGTGATCGCTCCCCCACATGTCGGGGTCGATGACCTTGTATCCGGTGACGTTCGTGTAGAGGGAAGCATTGGCGATCATCCTGTCCGCCATCGACTTGGACTGGCTCTGGTAGTCGGCGTATACTTCGATGTCGCGGGCGTTGGTGTCTTTGTATGCGGTCATGTCGAGATTCAAAGCGCCTCGAATATCCATTCCTGAATAATAGGCATCCCGAACCCAGTAGTAGCTTCCGTACAGGCCCTGTTCCTCGCCCGTGAAGCAGATGAATTTGATCGTGCAGTCGAACTCGCACTTGCTCAGGATCTCGGCGGCGAGGAGCACCGAACCGGAACCGCTGCCGTTGTCGTCGGCGCCGGGAGCCCAGTTATAGGGATCATTGTAGGTTATCGAATCGAGATGACCGCAGAGCACGTACACCCGGTCCGGGTAAACCGCTCCCACCCGGGTTCCGACAATGTTCCGCCAGTCTTCGCCGTCGTACGTGTATTCAAAAAACTCTGTATCGAGACCGAGCCTCTGAAACTCATCATAGGCGTACGCCTCGGCATCCCGGCATTTGTTGGAGTAGGAATAGCGGGACTCGAAGTCCTGGAGTTCCTGCACCTTGTCCTCGCATCGTGTATCGTTGATGTATGACACCACGGCATTGATGAAATCGCTGTACGCATCGTATCCGGATTCCTCCGCCGGCGCTTCCGCCGCCTGCCTTCCGTTCATCGAAGCAGCAAGGGCCCGTGCTTCTTCAAGGCCGCCGAAGAACCGTGCAGTCATGGCGCCCCGGGCGGAAAGCGTCTCTGCTTCGTCCGGAGCGAGAAGCAGCAGTCGGCCGCGGCCGGCCCTCGCCGAAAAAACGTCCTCCGGCAACCCTTCCAACAGGGGATCGAGTTCCGTCAGCGGCGGCGCCTGCACGAAGTAAGGCTGCCGGTAGCCGGTATCATCGATTTCAGCCGCGGTGATATCGCCCGCCATCCCGAGTGCCGCGAAGGATGCCATGATGGCCAGCGCGAGTGTCAAAGCTCTCATCGTTCTTCTCCTTGTTTCTCACCGGTACCGCCGGACCGGGAAGCCCGCCGGAGAATCATGCACGCGAGGTCGCCGTGCATCGATCCTTCGAGAATTATAACCCGTGAACGCATCCATCCCCGGGAATTAATGCAACATTTTACTGTTTCGTCCCGTGACGGCCGCCGCCGCCCGGTGTTTACGCTGTCGATCAAGGACGGCGCTCCCTCTGAACGGAGGTTGACAGCGACGGGCAAGGGAACTATTATTATTGTAATGACTGCTTAATCCACCATTCCCCTTACATATGGTTCGCCGCCGATGGTACCGCGCGTACGGTATCTTCTGCGGCTGCACACGCACTTCGGACCGGGCGGCACCGGCAACGGCGCCGGTTTATCGCGCCGGCCCGGGATACGTCAAACAGGAGGTTTGATGAGACCGAATTATACGCCGCGTTCCGCCATCGCCTGACAGGGGACGACGCCCCGCCCGGATTTCCAGCCGGGAATCCGGGTCGAGCCGGTGAGGACGGAAGCACACCTACCGGTGGAAGGTGGGGAAACCCGCCTTACAGTGGCCGCCACAATCCGGCCGGATAACCGATCACTGACCCGCCCTTTCAGGCGGCGGGCAGGGAGTCCGGCCGGGGAAAAGCGGTCGAGGTCCGGATCCGGGGATTGAACAGGCCCCGGTGAAGCTGGAACCGGAAGTAATCGCCCTCCCGAGAAGAGGGCGGTGAACCGGTCACTGCCCGCTCCGAGCCCGGAGCCCCCGCTCCGCGGGGGAAGAATAAACGGAACCCTGGCTTCCCGTTCGGCAGACAAAACCGAAACGAGGAGGTCAGGGCGTGAGCAGAACGCAGGAAAACACAGGGTTCATATGCGAGCACTGCGGTGCCCGCGTGGAACAGGTCACGAACGGAAGCTACCGGAATCATTGTCCGGTCTGCCTCTATTCGAAACATGTGGACGAGACGCCGGGCGACAGGAGTCACGACTGCCGCGGCCTCATGGCGCCCGTGGCGTTGAAATTCAAGAGCGGCAAGGGGTTCCAGGTCGTCCACCGGTGCCTCTCATGCGGCGAGAAGCGGGTGAACCGGGTGGCGGAACGCACCCGGCAGCCGGATGATCCAGAGCGTCTTGCGACGCTCTCCACCGCTGCGTGGAGGTAAACGGCGTCCGGTACTCCGGTTGTCGCTTGATCGATAAGATAAAACAAAATCCCGGCGAGCGCCGCAGCGTTCGCCGGGATGCTTTTTCCGGGATACGGATTCCTGATCTCAGTCCGAGGTCACCTCCACTTCGAAACTCGCCGAAGCGGCAACGAAGCTCGGATAGACACCCAGCTTGACCTCGCAGGTATAGGTTCCTTCGGGAGCATGGGCCGGCACATCCAAAACACGCTGCAGCGAGTAGGCCTGGCCCGGCACCAGAGTGGCCGCCGCGGGTCCGTCCACCGGGTTGCCCGGATACGGATCCCCGTTCGGAAGAGTCAGCTCGGTCCAGCCGTGGTAGCCTACCGGCACATTCCCCTCGTTGGCCGCCGTCGCCGTATACCGGAGCTCGCCGGGCTTCACCACGGAGCCCGACTCCGGCACGGCGGCGATGCTCACATCGGCCTCGCCCGCCACCGAAACTTCCGTCTCGAAGGGGATCCGGTTCTGCGCGGTCACCGTCACCGACATCGCACCGGCCTCCGGCGCCGCCGGAAGCCACGCGCTTCCGTTCGCGGAAGTGAAGCCGGAAACCTGCATTCCATGCCCCTGCATGAGGCAGACATGCGCGTCGGGCACCGCCGCTCCCTCACCGTCGGAGACCCTGACCGTGTAGCACTGGGGGCCTTCGGGCACCGCCGCGGCGCAGGCCGCCTCGAGGGGCGCGGGATCATCGGTCCAGAGCGGAAGCGCCGGATCCCCGTTCAGGGTGAGCTCCAGCCAGATGAACTTGGAGTAGTCGTCCGAGGGATAGTAAAGGTCCTTGGAGCGGGCGAGGGCTTCTCCGGCCCGGTACCTGTTCTCCGCCGGATCCAGGAGGGAGCGCCACCAGAGCCGGTTGAACAGGCAGGAAAGCGTGGTCGTATAACCCGGATTATACCAGCCGTAGTGGGTATTGCCGTTGTAGGCGATGCCGGCGCCGTCCGGGTTGTGGGTCCAGGCTTCGCCGAAAGAGTCGTTCACCTGGATCGCGTTGGAGAAGCATCCCGGCGAGTAAGCCGTGCCGGCCCTGTCTCCGTTCCCCAGGGCCAGGAAATCCTCGTTGTACAGGTGCCAGCCGTGATTGACGCTGCCCACGCCGTGCGCCGTCGGACCCGCGTGATCCGAAAGGTTGACGAGGCAGGGACCCGACTCGAGAGCCGCCAGCGACTCCGCGAGATGATCGTTCCACATGCTGTCGTAGACTTTCCATACATCGTACCTGTCGGGGATATAGAGCAAATCGATGTCTTCGGCCATCTCCTCCGTGTGGGTGGCCGAATCGAAGTCGAAGGCGCCGAGGAAGACGGTGGGACCGAAGTCTTCGACGGGCGGATCCTTGATATACCCGAGGGTTCGGGACGTGAAGCGGGCGATGTCATCCTCATTCTCCACGGAGGCGCGGCCCACGAAAACCTCGTTCAGCCAGTCGCCGTCCAGGTCGGAGCAGTATGCATCGGAGCAGACGTTCTCGTTGAGGTATCTGTACATCTTGTACGGGATGTGCCCCGTGTCGCCCCCCAGGAGCAGCCAGAGCATGCCCCAGTGCTCGTGCGCCTCTTCGACGAAGGCGGCGATCTGGTCCGTGCGCCCGCCCTCGTAGGTATCATACACCCACTCGAGGGTGACGACGGTGTCGCGGAGGCCGGCCTTCATGTGCCACCCGGCGAGGTCGCGCCATGCGGGAGCGAGGGATGCGGGCGCCAGGATAACGTGATCGTACCTGCCCGTGGGCAGGTCGAGTCCCCCTTCGGCTTCATATGCCGGGAGCGCCACCGCACCCGGATTCACCGCCGATGCCGCCAGCCGGGCGGCAACGGTGCGGCGTCCCGGTTCGCTGAGGTTGCATCCCCTGATCGCTTTATCGTCGGCGACGCATTCAACGGTGAAAGTCACCTTCGAAGCCACGGCAAGCTCTCCCGTAACGGGATTGAACCGCACCGGGCGGACACGGACCCGGGCCATCCTCTGCCCGGCGAGGTCGCATCCTTCCAGGAGGGTCGCCGTTTCAGCGGGATAGTATCGATCCGCTCCGTATACGGCGTCGCTTTTCGCAAAGACGGGATCTCCCGCCTCTCCCGGCCTGGCATGGCTGATCGTTTTCGGATCGGTGACGGGCGATATATCGAAGGTCCCCTGCAGCGGGTGCCATTCCGCGCCGTCCACGCGCACCCGGTGCGCCGCCGCGCCGGCGGGGAGCAGGACATTGACATCCCGGTAGGGCAGCGCGGGCGTCCCCGGTATCATCTCGTGGGGCAGCCCCCCCAGAAACGGGACGTCCATCCCCCCGGCCGTTCTGAAGTCGAGATCGAGCAGTGAAAATTCGACCGCGGCCGTGATTTCGTCGACCGGAGCCGCGGTCGCCGCAGCGGCGAGAATGATCAGCGCGCCGAGCGCAGCGCCGATCCGCGTTCGGGTTTTCAGTGAACGAAAAGTCATTGTTTCCCCTCTCATGGTTTCGATTGTTGACGACATAAACAAGGTCGCGCCGGTGATACCTCCAGGCACCGCCGGCGACCCGGAATAGCAAGTGTAACCCGGTTTCAGGGATTTCTCATATCCGATGAGGGGGAAAAGGCGGATAAAACCGAAGCCGCGCAGGTCAAAACACAGAATCTCGACAGTTTCAGCGGTATATCCCTGTCGAAGTGAAAAACGGAGGGAACGCGGAACGATCCCTCCGTTAATGCCGTCATCCGATGCGGGAACGGTGAGCGGATCCGTGGTGCGGATCAGCGTATTACTTCGACTCTGAACGTCGCACTCGAGATGAAGCTGCCGTTGTCATAGATCTCCACCTCGACGGTGTACCAGCCGAGGGGCGCGTAAGTCGGGACGAACAGATCAACCTGAGTCGATACTTCCTGGGCCGGCACGAGCGTGATATCGGCGCCCGAGTAGAGTGACCGGGTCAATGAAGCCGGACCGGACACGACCATGAGCGCCTCGTCGAAGGAGGCCGGGTCTGACCCGTTGTTCACGACTCCGGCCGTGAAGGAAAGTATTTCCCCCAGCCCCACCGCGAACGGGTAATCCTCCACGAACACCTCGAGCCCGCCTTCACCCAGAATCGTGAAAGGAAGCGAGTCGTAGTTGTTGGTCTCGTCCGACTCGGGCACGGCATCGAACTCGTCGAGCAGAGCGCCGATATAGTAGGAGCCCGGCGTCATATACCAGGGTACGCTCATACCGGAGTAGAGCGGCACGTCGTACACGCTTCCCGCCCCCAGCGATCCGACGAATTCGCGACCGCCTATGAGCAGTTGATCGCCGGTGGTGATGACAGGATCCTCGGAGATATAGAGACCCACGGAGAAACCGCCCGCATCCTCGCCGCCCTGGTTACCCGCAACCACGCCGAGGAGGTCTCCTATAACCTCGCCGGGAAGCGCCTCTGCCGGGGCGGTAAACGAATCCACGTACAGGTCTGCGATGGCGGTTCCTATGTAAATGGGGAGCGAATCGTAGTTGTTCGTTTCATCCGATTCGGGCACCGCATCGAATTCGTCGAGGAGGACGCCGATGTAATAGTCGCCGGGCGTGAGATCCCCCGGAATCGACATACCGGCGTAGAGAGGTACGTCGTACACGCTTCCCGCCCCCAGCGATCCGACGAATTCGCGACCGCCGATGAGCAGACGATCGCCGGTGGTGATGACAGGATCCTCCGAGATATACAGGCCGACCGAGAAGCCGCCGGCGTCCTCGTCGCCCTGGTTACCCGCGACGACGCCGAGTTGATCGCCTACCGCCTCGCCCGGTTCGGCCTGCGAGGGAGCGGTAAACGAATCCACATACAGATCGGGGAGTCCGAACGCCATGGTGGCCGAGCACACCAGCAACACGAAAATGGTGGATACGATCTTCATCTGTAACCTCCTTCTGCACGCCCGTACAGCTGTACGACGTGCGCCTTCGAGTATACCTGAATCGTTAATTCCGTTGGCCGGGTAAAGTATACCGGATACATGTGCTGCGATCAAATATATTCTGTCCGGTCGACGTGCTTGCCGCATGCCATCCATCATTCGACCCGCAGCACCAACAGGTTCGACAGCTGGTTGCCTGCAAGAGCCTGAAACGGGTATGCCCGCACCGGGGTTACCGCCCGGGACGCTGGAGCAGGTGACATCCAGGCGGCCGGCGCCGTTCTCCGATCGCACGGTGATTCGTTTCCCCGGGAAGTCCGGCAACTCGGTTATATGTCCCATCGGCTGCCAGGATGGTATCGCCTTCGGAAGCGGTGGTGATCGCCTCCTGGAGATCGGCGTGATCATCCTGCACGTTGGTCACCGCTGCATCCCCCGTACCCGAAAAAAAAGGAGCGGAATGGATTAGAGTACTGTTACCGGCACGATCGAAGGTCTGCAGACACTTATTGCTGCGCCTTCCTGATTCCGGTCGGATCCGAAATCGCGGTTTACCCGCGATCTCTTCTCCGGCTGCGGCTGAGTCGCATGGGGGTCAATCCCATGTTCTCCGGCATACATTCCTGAAACATTTGTGAAAGAGTCTTCCGTTGCGCAGCGATTCAGGCGTTCGTACAGGCTTGCTCCGGTTACTGCACGATGAACGCGCCCGTCGCCGTATCGGATATGTCGGGAAACAGGCCGATGTTCGCTTCATACAGGTAATTCCCGACAGGTGCATACACCGGAATCAGGTGAGCCAATATTCCGCTCTGCTGGGAGTTCGGAGGGATGGTGACCGTGTATGGACCGAATATCCACCCGCCGCCGAAGGGAAACCATCTGCCGTCGGGAAGCCGGACTCTTGTGAACACCTCGCACGTGACGGATTCATTCTCATCGTTGGTGACCGTCAGCCTGACCTGGAGCTCGCCGGGCTTATTGATGACCGGGGTAAGGATCTCGATATCGATATATATGTCGTATTCGGGTTTGACGTATTCGTCAGCCCCCATGTCGAATCCTCCGCCCTGGGGTCTCGTATCGTCATCGATATCGATATAAACCCCGGCGTCGATACCGCTGTCGATGCAGGGCGAATCCTGCTGAAGATGATAGTCGCCGCCCCCCGCGAAGATCGGGTCGGCGTCTATATTCCCCTCTCCGGCTCCCGTCCATCCTCCCTCGACATCAGAGAAATTCACGATCGGGTAAGATTCGCCTCCGGCATAAATCTCCGTGCCCGAATTGGCCCACAGTATGCAGTCGGTTACGATCGGCGACGAATACCAGCAGTAAAGTCCTCCCGTGCTCAAGATCCCCGTATTTTCCGTGATGGTGCAGTTGCTGATCACAGCATCGGAAAATGTCGTACAACCTATTCCTCCACCGTGCCATTCCGCACTGTTCCTGCTTATTAAACAATTAGTGATCTCCGGCGCGCTCCCGGTGCCGAAACCGAAGACGTGGATGCCTCCGCTGTAGTCGCCGGCCGTGTTTTCGGTTATCCGGCATTTACTGATAATCGCAACTCCGTTGCCGAAGTTGATTCCGCCGCCGCGCCATTCCGCCGTGTTGAACGATACGTCACAGTCGGCGATGGTCGGGTAAGAAATTCCCCCGAAACAGATACCGCCGCCATAGCGGGCTGAATTCCCCCTTACTGTACAGTTCAATATTGCGGCGGAAGAATAATCGCAGCCGAGACCTCCCCCGAAGTTTTCATAACATGTATTTCCCGTAAATATGCAGCCCGTGATTGTGGGAGATGAATATGCGCATTCGAGCCCGCCCCCGAACGCCCCGGTGTACCAGGTATATCCATTCCTCACGGTGAAACCTTCAAGAGTGGAAGATAAGCCTTCACCGTTGATAAATCGAAATGCTCTGCCGTCATTTTCGCAATCGATGACGGTGGCTTCCGGCCCGTTCAGAGAGAGAACGGTTATCGCCTTGCCGAAGTATTTGAGGTTCTTGTTGCGCGCGCCCGTAAAGGTGCCGTCGGAGACGAGCACGCTGTCGCCTTCTTCAGAAGCATCAATCGCATCCTGAATATATTCATAGTCGCCGGGGACAGTGATCGTTGTTCCGAACCCCGTGGAAACAAGGAAAAAAAGGAAAGTAACTGATGATATGATAGTTTTCATGACTTTCTCCCCAAGTGGCTGCAGACGGTGCTCCTTCAAGAAGCGGCGGTTCTTCTTCAAGTTCGTTCTCACCTCGTTTTCACCTCCTGACGAAACTCTATAACATTATAGCCGAGGTGCCTGCTTTTTCGCCGTGGAAATATCTGAATAGTTTTCCGCGCCTTGCTCCCGGGATGTTCTTTTCTACGATCAGACAGGTCCTGATTCCTGTTTTTCCGGTTTTTGTGTAAGAATTCCTGTCTTCCAAGCACTAGTAAAAATAGATGACCCCGCAATCGATTGTGGTCGCAGAACGGCAGGGGCGTCAGCTTCGGCCTCGACCCGGTTCACGGTAAAACCATGCCTGTTGAAATTTTCGCGGGAGGATCCTGTCCGGCTCCGGACCGGATCAAGATGCTCTCCGGAAAATCCGTTTATGGTCCGGGTTGTCCGCGGCCTGTGGCCCCTTGAACCATTATCAGCGTAAGCGTTTGTTTTCAAACTGTTTACGAGAGAGTCAAACATGTAACAGGGTCCGATACTCGATTTGTTGTTTCAATCACATTTCAGTCAGGATACGCCGCATATTTTGTGCGACCGACCTGAGAAAAATTAAGGAATGAAAGGTGGTACTATATGAGAAACCTTGACATGATGGAACTTGCCAACGAGGCATTCGGCACGGTGGGCCCGTTCAAGGAAGCCGCGGCGGAGGCGTTATGCGCCACCCAGCGCGGCACCAAGGAATGCGGGTTATACACATGCAAGAGGAGCTTCTACTGCAAGAAAGGATTCACCTGCAAGACGATCTTCAACTGTCAGAAGACATTCAAATGCGTCAACGACCACACCTGCCAAGGCTTGTTTACCGAGCCTGGGCTCATGCCGATGGATCCGGAAGCGGTTCGTTGAACAGCGGAAAAACCCGGCAGAAAACCGGCCGGGTTGCTCTGCATACAGGAATCGAGATCTCAAAATGAACCGGCGCAGTATCCGGACCCTGTTATTCAAAAATTTCGAATCGCGAAAAAGTGTGTGTCGCGGAGTCCGATGCCCGGCAGCCGCAGACAAACCTGACAAGAGGAGGAGGCGGAAATGAAACCTGGCGAGAACCTGCTGGATGAAACAAAGATTTACAGGCAAATCCGCGAAGAATGGCGCGGCATGAGCAGGAAGCCGTTCGACGAAAAAACCGGAGCGAGGCTGGCGGGAGCGCTGTTCGGGAAATGCAGGGAGCGGGACAAAATGTCTCTGACCGGGAGCGAACTCAGCGATCTGACCTTTACCATGGTCGACCGGATGATGTTCCATCCGGTGACGAACCTGGAACTGTTCCTCACCGAGAACTGCAATCTCCGGTGCGACTACTGCTTCGTGAAGAGAAAAAACAACCACCTGCGGATGAGCCTGGAAACGGGGCTGAAAGCGATAGATTTTCTTTTCGAATATTCATACGACCAGGCGGATCTCCATGTCATCTTTTTCGGCGGTGAGCCTCTTCTCGAGTACGAAAACGTTCAGAAGCTCATCGAGTATTCCGAGAAAAGAGCCTCGGCCGCCGGGAAGGATGTGAGCTTCTCCATGACGAGCAACGCTCTCCTCCTGGATGAGGAGAAAATCTCCTGGTTGAATTCGCACGAACTGATGGTGCTTCTCAGCATCGACGGCATCGAACATGTTCATGACCGGCACCGTGTGACCCCGGATGGGAAAGGCAGCTTCAGACGAATAATGGAAAAAATCCCGATGCTGAAAAGAACCCAGGGCTGGCTCGGCTCCAGGATGACCGTGCTTCCCGATTCGGTGGACTTCCTCTTCGACGGGGTCAGGGTCCTCGCCGACGCCGGGATCAACCAGTTCATACTGGGGCTGGCCCACAGCGACGACTGGACTATCGAAAATATCGAAATCCTTAGACGGCGGATGCTGGAGGTGGCGGAGTTCGCCCGCCGCAGGGCGGAAGACGGCGACCCGATCCGCGTCTCGGTCCTGGAACATGACCTAAAAGAAGCGGACGCCGGCGAGAAGGACATCAAGTGGGGCTGCTATGCGGGAAAAAACTCCGTGGCGGTCTCCACCGACGGCTGGCTCTATCCGTGCTCCAGGTTCGAAGCCATCACGGAGCATGAAAGCGACTCCGAATTCGTGCTGGGCCACGTCGATTCGGGTTTCAGGGGCAATTCGAACAGGGAGATCTTTATCGACCTCGAAAAAAAGCTCGAGAATCGATGCGGCGGCTGCTCGATGAAAGTTTCCTGTCACGGCGGATGCCCGGCGCTGAATCATGAAGCGACCGGAGACATGGCGGTGCAGCCCTCCTCCGAGTGTCTGCTGCACGGAGTCGTGGAGGAGGTGTTCACCAGGTACGGCGAGTATATGGATCTCCAAACCTGCGAAAAAGAGGTCGCGGCCGGGAAGACGTCATGATGAAGCGTCCGCAGGCGAAAGTGTGCTCCGGCAGCTCGATGTCGAAACTGCCGATACAGACCGGGAAATCATGATGAAACGATCCGGCACTGATGAAACCGCAGGATTCTTCGAAAAATCCATATTCGACCGGTTCAGGGTTTACCCGCGGCGGCTGAAGAAATTCGGCAGGTTCTTTCCCTATTTCAGGTCCCACCTGGACAAGATATTCATCGTCTGGGTTATCGACGGCGCGAGCATGCTGCTGGGGCTGGCGGCGCCCCTCATGACGAAACTCACCATAGACTACGCCTACCTGAGGAGGGACATGGAGGTCTTTCATGTAATCATAATCGTGGGGCTGCTGCTTTTGATCATGGAGATGTACCTCGGGTTCATGCGCGACTACCTGGGCACGAGAACCGAGAACCTGATCAAGCTGGGCTTCTCCAGAAAACTCTATTTCCACCTTCTCAGACTCCCTTATCCATTTTTCCGCGAGCATACCTCCGGGGAGCTCACCTTCCGCATGGAATCCGACACCTCGGGCATGGTCTCCCTGTTCCTGCACGAGCTTCCCGCCTTCCTGATCACCCTGCTGCGCGTGGTGTTTCTCCTGGTCATCTGCTTCTACATGAACTGGGGCGCCACGCTCCTGATCATCGGGATAGTTCCCGTCATCTATTACCAGGCCCGCTTCTTCGGAGAGAAGCACCGGCGGATCCGGGCCCGGGCCATCGGCAGGGCGCAGAACACCTCGAGCGACCTCCAGGAGGCGGTGACGAACATCGCCCTGGTAAAAACAGAGGGGATGGAGCGACGGGAGCTGGCCCACTACCTGCGCAACAAGATACTCCACCTGAAAACGACCGTGAGGGAAGAGATCCTGGCCTTCTTCCAGGAGATGACGTCGGGCGCGCTCAACCAGGCCGTGCTTCTCGGCTTCACCTATTATACCGGTTACATGGTGATAAAGGGTTACATGACCCTCGGCGGGGTCATCGCCCTGACCATGTACATACTTCAGCTCTTCGGAATCCTCCGCTCCATCGGAGGGCACTACCAGGGGCTTCTCATGAGCCTCGTTCATATCGACCGGTTGAACGAAATCCTGGACCGGGAGGTGGAATGGGGCGGCGGCAACGGGGCCGGAGCGGCAGCAGCATCCGACCTCCCTTCCGCTGTCAGACCGGCCGCTTCCTTCAGCGGGCCAGTCCGCGGGTCTTCCAGTGGTTCCCTCAGCGGGTCGGGCGGCAGCTCTCTCAGCGGCTCTTCCGACGTTGCCGGCAGCGGCTGCCCCGACCAGTCCACCGGTGACGGCTCCAGCCTGTCCACCGGCGGCGGCTCCAGCCTGTCCACCGGCGGCGGCTCCAGCCTGTCCACCGGTGACGGCTCCAGCCTGTCCACCGACGGCGGCTCCAGCCGCCACTCCAACGATCCAGCCGGTGAACCAGGGGGCCATTTATCGATAAGGAACCTAGCCTTCGGATATAACGGCGACGACCGGGTTCTGAACGACCTTTCGATGGAGATCCCCGCCGGCACCCTGGCCGGAATCGCCGGAAAGAGCGGCGCCGGAAAATCCACACTGGTTTCGCTGCTGCTGAGGTTCTACGAGCCTGAATCCGGGGGCATATTCATCGACGGAGCGGATATAAGGGAGCTCGATACCAGGAGCCACCGCAGGAGGTTGAGCATAAGCTCGCAGGAACCGATTCTCTGGAACCGGTCGATTATCGATAATATCCGTTACGGCACCGGAACGAAAGACGAGCGAAGCATCCTGCACTGCGCGCGCCTCGCCGATATCCACCCCTTCATCGAATCGCTCCCCGGCGGGTACGGAACCGTTGTCGGGGAGGGCGGAAGCCGGCTTTCAAGGGGCCAGAAGCAGCGTATCGCCCTGGCGAGGTGCCTCCTCGGGCGGAAGTCGATAATCATCCTCGACGAATCCACCGCCTCCCTCGATCCGGAATCGGAGAGGAGGATCATCCGCGCCATACGCGGGCTGAACCCGAAACCGACGGTGATAATCGTCACCCACAACCTCGAAAACCTTCTCTTCTGCGAAAAGGTGTTCTTTCTCCGGGACGGCGGCGTCGCCGTTTCCGGCGCTCCCGTGGACCTGGTCGACACGGATGAGACTTTCAGAAACCTGTTTCTGCAGCACGAAGAAGCCGGAGGGATAATCAAGCATGAATAATCCAGGCGGAATGCTCGAAAAAGCGCTGTATCCGGCGATCGGAAAAACGAGAAAGATCCTGACGAGGATGCTGAAATCCAGATCCGGCGCGGCGGGGCGCCTGGTTCTTCCCGTCGCGGTCTTTCTCCCCCCGGCCCTCCTTGCCGCCGCCGCATTTCTGCTCCTGTCCTCGAGTCACCTCACCGTGGCGGAAAATCCGGGAGGGGATTCGGACGGGGATTCGGACGGGGATTCGACCCGGGTGATGACCGAGATTCCTCCTTTTGAAAATCACGGTAAGGGCCTACGCCGCAACGGAGCTGCGACATTCGCTCTCGAAGACCGCAGCCTCCTCGAACTCTGCTTCAGCAAAGCGGAACCTGAAAAATGAACCGGAAAGACAGGCCGGATCCGAATCCGCCCTCTCCGGCGGGCGAAGGCCCCGGCAGTCATGAAATACTAATTGTAAAAGGAGAGTCGCTCCCAAGGATGCGGGTCGATATAAATCGGGAGTAAACAACCGCCGGCTGAGCCGGTGATTTTATGATCCTGGTGGAGCTTTCGCCTCCGCATGGGGTTCACCTGCCAGCCAAACCCTGTTGCCCGGCTTCCCTTTTCCTTTATAAGGTGGATGACTCCCCGGTCGTCCAGGTGTATCAATCGAGCCCACCCGGAAAGCGTGTAAAATTGTCAATCGGATTGACAATTTTACACGAGTAAGCTGCATCCCCCGCGGGACAGGACATGCTTCTTGCGCTGCGCTGCAGAAAGAGAGCTTCGCAGTCGGATTGGGTGATTAATTTCGGATCGCAACCTAAGCCGATCTCAGCTTGGAGCGTCTTTCCGCCGCCCTCTTGGCGATATCTTCGACCGCTTCGACGGCCGCGTCGATATGAGCCTCGGTATTGAACGGCCCGATAGCGAAACGGACGGCGCCGTGCCGCTTGACCAGGTCGAGCTGGTCGTAAACGAGCGGCGCGCAGTGGAGACCCGTGCGGGTCGCGATATTGAAATCCACATCGAGCATGATGCCGACATCGCCGGCTTCGTATCCTTCGATATTCATCGCAACGGTGGACAGGTGATTCTCGAGGCTGTCGCAGCAGTAGACGCTTACGCCCTCGATATTCCTGAATCCACCGACCAGCTTTCGGGCCAGCTTCATCTCCCGGGTGTGGATTTTTTCGACGCCGCCCTGCTCGACGATCCACTTCTGGGCCTGGTAAAGCGAGGCGATGCCGACCACGTTCGGGGTGCCGTATTCCATGCGGAACGGATATTCATCGAGATGATACGGAAAGGCGGAGCGGACGCCGGTGCCGCCCGAGCGCGAGTGCTTCAACTCCACATGGCTGCGCGCGCAGAGTCCGCCGATTCCGGTCGAGCCCATCAGCGACTTGTGACCGGTAAAGGCCAGGATGTCTATATTCATCGTCTGCATGTCGATCGGCACCATGCCGGCCGTCTGGGAGGCATCGACAGCGAAGGTGACTCCGGCATCGCGGCAGACGCGGCCGATTTCCGCAGCGGGCTGCACTGTGCCCAGCACGTTGGAGGCGTGATTCAGCATCACCATCTTCGTATTCGGTTTGATCGCGCTCTTGATGTCATCCGGATCGACGAAGCCGCCGGCATCGAACGGGACATAGGTCGCCTCGACCCCGCAGTCGCGAACCGCGTGATTGATCGGGCGGATGACCGAGTTGTGCTCGACGTTGGTCGTCACCACGTGGTCGCCGGCGCCGAGCGAACCCTGGATGATCAGGTTGAGGGCGTCGGTGGCGTTGTAAGAGAAGCAGAGCCGCTCCGGCACCGCCTCGTCGCCGCCGAAGAACCTGGTCAGCATGCTCCGGCACTCTTCCACCACGTTGCCCGCCTCGATAGCCTTGTCGAATCCGCTCCGACCGGGATTGACCCCGCACGAACGATAGAACTCGATCATATAATCGTAGACGCTGGCCGGCTTGGGCCAGGAGGTCGCCGCATTATCCAGGTATATGAGATCCTCCAACTGAGACTCCATTCTCCCCGCTATCTCCGAACATGAATATAAAAACCGGTCGCCGCATCGACACCTGGCCGACATTCGAACCGGCCCGGCCGACATTCGAGCCAACCTGGCCGACAATCGGCCCAGTCTGGCTCGCAGAAACCGAAAGACCATACTTTAACATAAATCCGGTCAGGATCAAAAACATCGTTGTGTCTCCAGTTGAAGATTGACCATCTGGCCCTCCCGATCCGGGCCCAGGTTGCCCGTCGACGACTCCCAATCTGAATCCGGGTCGGCCATCGACCCTTCCCGATCCGGCATCCCGGCAGGATCATATCTCCGACGAACGAAACACCACGGGCAAAATGATTCTCCTTCACCATGTACCACTTCCCCGGTGCCCAGCCGCGGCGAAGCTCATCCTTGAGGACTCCAACCGTCCGGAACTGTGCACCAAAAAAAGACATCCGATAATAAATCGTTGTGAAAATCGATATCGATTCGGTTATAATTCGATCATAAAGGCGAAGTCATCGAAAAGGCTTGAAGGTTTAAAAAGGAACCGCAGGATGCTCTATCACGAATGAAACTTCTTCCTGCCAGTTCACCGGGGAATCACCTCAAACCGTCTGCACCTCTAATTCCATAAAAACGCTTTGGATGAGTAGCAGCGGAGCCGGGGGACAGCATGAAAACCACGCTTTTCACAGCAATGCTTGCCGCGACCGTGTTGACGGTCACTCCCGCGGGTTACTGCATCGACCAATGGATCGATTATCTTGAAGTGCCTGCAGAGTATCCGACTATCCAGGACGCCATCAACGCAGCGACTCGCGGGGATATCATCCTGGTAGATTCAGGCACGTATACCGGCGCAGGCAACCGCGATATCGGCTTCCGCGGCAAGGCGGTGACGGTTCTGTCGGCGCACGGACCTGAAAATACGGTAATCGATTGTGAACAGGAAGGCCGCGGGTTCTATATCCGCGGGTTCGAAAAAACCGACTCCCGGCTTGACGGATTCACAATCCGTAACGGGTATGCGGATTTTGACGGCGGCGGGATTCTTTGCACCAACTCCTCCCCGACAATCTCGAACTGTATAATTACAGAAAATCTGGCAGCAGGTTCGTATACCAGTAAAGGAGGCGGAATCCATTGCGATAATTCCTCGATGATCATCTCGAACTGCGAGATCACCTTGAATAAAGCACCTGACGATAATAGTAGAGGTGGCGGTATCTATTGCATCTTCTCCTCCCCGATAATCTCTAACTGCACGATATCGAGAAATTTAGCTGACTGGTCGGGTGGAGGGATATTTTCCGACGAGTCCGACCCGACCTTTTCGAACTGCATGATGACAAGCAATACAGCCAGGTATGGCGGCGGGATTTATTGCACCGCCTCAACCTCGACCATCACAGATTGCACGATAACCTGGAATTCAGTTATATCGCGCGGTGGCGGGATCTATTGCTTCTCGTGCTCCTCTACCATCTCAAATTGTAAAATCACCGGTAATTCGGCCGGATACGAAGGCGGCGGAGCCTATATCCGCAACACCTCTATTTCCATGACGAATTGCATCCTGACATGGAATATGGCTGATAACGGCGGCGGAATCCAGTGCTACTACACCTTCCCTACCCTTACGAATTGTACGGTGACCGGGAATACTGCATTATACGCAGGTGGCGGGATTCAATGTTATCAGTCCTTCCCGAATATAACGAATTGTATCTTCTGGGATGATTCACCGGAAGAAATCCAAATCCAATGCCAGGACGCTCCGGTAATTACATATTCCGATATTCAAGGGGGTTGGGAAGGTGAAGGGAACATCGATTCGGATCCACTCTTCGTGGCTCCCCAATCAGAGGATTACAGCTTACAGCCGGATTCTCCGTGCATTGATACCGGAGATCCGTATTCCAGGTTGGATCTCGATGATTCCCCAAATGATATGGGTTCTTACGGTGGAATGGGAATTATGCCGGAAGGAATTTTAGGAGGAACTGTATCCGGCCTGCTCTCAATCGACAATTCTCCCTACATAGTATCGGATAACCTCGTAATAGAATCCGGAGACACACTTCTTGTTGAACCGGGAGTAGAGCTTTTACTTCACAATCGCAGCGGTATCATTGTGCACGGAAGCCTCCATGCGGAAGGAACTGCGGAGGACTCGATAGTAATAACTGATTTCAAAGCATGGGATGAAGGCGGCGGAGTCCGGTTTTTAAACGGGGAAGGTTCTCTGGCCTTTTGCCGAATCGAGCATTGTCGTGGTCATGAAGGCGGCGGAGTTTACTGTGAAGATTCCTCTCCGGCTTTTACTGACTGCGTAATTACGGAAAACAGGGCCACTCTTCACGGCGGCGGGATTCTTTGTAACGAATCCTCCCCCGCAGTCCTGTTCTGCACAATAGCCGGGAATACCGCCGATAAATACGGCGGCGGGATATTCTTAGACCATTCTCCCGCGACAATCGCGAGCAGTCTGATTACCGAAAACACTTCAACCAAGTACGGCGGGGGAATATATTGTTCCTACTCCCATCCTACCATTACGGACTGCTCGATAACTGAGAATTCAACCGAAATGGCGCCCGGTGGTGGTATCCACTGCAAAGATTCATCCCCGGAAATATTGAACTGCACCTTGAAAGGTAATCATGCCGCCAAGAATGGCGGCGGTATCTCCTGTGAGGGTTCTTCCCCGGCTATCACCGGTTGCGTCATAACTGCGAACTCTGTGATATACGACGGCGGCGGAATTCACTGCGACCGTTCCTCACCGACAATAACCGACTGCATAATCGATAAAAATTCGACAGAGCATGCGTTCGGCGACGGCGGCGGCCTCTATTGCGCCTCCTACTCCAATCCCACCATCACGGATTGTGCGATAACCGGCAATATAACTAATGATGGCAAGGGTGGTGGAATCTATTGTCGCGATTCCTCCAGTCCGGAGATCACAAACAGCTCAATAACTCAAAATTCCGCCGATTTTGCTGGTGGCGGAATCTACTGCTGGATTTATTCCTCCCCAACTATTAAAAATTGCACCTTTACCGGAAACACAGCAGGATATCGTGGAAGTGGAATTTATTGCTCCGACTCATCCCCGTACATCCGTGACTGTATATTCTGGGGCGATTCTCTCGATGAAATTCATGTTTCATCGGGGGATCCGATTATAGAATACTCTGACATTGAAGGAGGCTGGAGCGGTGCGGGCAATATCGATACCGACCCCTTGTTCGTTAAAGGTGAATGGGGGGACTGCCGGCTCCTGTGGGGGTCTCCATGCATCGATACGGGCTCACCCGGCCATTACGATCAAGACGGCACCAGAGGGGATATGGGCGCACATTATTTTGATCAGTCGAAAGAGCTCACCGTCTATCTCTCATCCGAATCCACCGAACTGGCTCCCGGGGATACCGGCCGGGTCAACTGCACCGTGTGCAACCCGAACCCGTATAATGTAACCTTTACCGCCGCCGCCGGATTATGGCTTCCGGACGGTACTCCGTGGCCCGGCAATCCGATCGAAGGACCGGTCTATGCCTCGATTTCCCCAGCCGCCAACCTGACCGGAAAATACGAACTCCGGACACCGGTCGGCTTGTTCCCAGGTATCTACTCCCTTACTGCCGGAGTCGGCCGCCGCGATCGGATCTACGACCTTGACCAGTCCGAGTTCACCGTTATCGATACCGGCGAAGACGACCGATACTTCCCGAATAATCCCGCTGAAATATTTGCCTCATGGCACCCGGGAGAACTGCGATGAAGAAATCCATTAACTCGAGAACGGCGACGGCAATCCCGGTGGCGATGATGTTAGTTGCCGCCTTTCCGGTATTCTGCACCGACATCTGGGATGATGAATACCTCAGGGTACCGACCGAGTATCCAACGATCCAGGATGCCATCGACGCAGCCGTGGACGGTGAAACGGTCATGGTATATCCCGGCACCTATACGGGTGAGGGTAACAAAGACATAGAATTCCTGGGTAAAGCGATTACCGTCATGTCGGCATATGGTCCGGAATATACGATCATCGACTGCGAACAAGATGGGCGTGGTTTCTGGTTCCATAATTCAGAAAACGAAGAATCCATAGTTGAAGGCATCGCCATATTGCATGCAAGCCGCAATGGCGGCGGCTTTTACTGCCGCAATGCATCACCGACCATCACCTACTGCTTCATTTCAGGAACCTGGTGCTCAAATCCGTACAGCGATGGCGGAGGGATCGATTGTTACCAAGCAAGCCCGGTAATTACGGACTGCTTGATTATTTCCAATACTGCGGGAGAACATGGCGGGGGGATTCACTGCTATTTGGATTCCTCCCCTTTCATCCAGGACTGTAAAATATCCGGAAACAGCTGCCGCAGCAGGGAGTCCCATGGCGGCGGCATCTCATGTATTTCCTCCTCTCCTGCAATCTCGAATTGTAAAATCTCCGGTAATTCCAACATGGAATATGACTCTTCCGGAGGAGGTATTTCATGTTTAAACTCCTCTCCAACGATTACGAACTGTAAAATATCAGGGAATTCGACTTATGGAAGAGGAAGCGGGATCAATTGCATCAATAAATCCTTTCCTGCAATAACGGAATGCATCGTATCGGGAAATACGGCCAGCAGGTACGGCGGCGGAATATATTGTGATGATTCCATGCCTGTCATCAGGAACTGCACCATATCGGGAAATATCACCGAAAAATATGATGGCGGCGGGATCCGATGCAACGAATCATCACCAAAGATCATTAACTGCACCATATCGGGAAACATCGCCGGAAGAAACGGCGGCGGAATATACTGCTACAAATCCACACCACTCCTGTCCAACTGCATATTCTGGGGAAATTCACCTGCAGAGATTTACGCGGTGGAAGGAAATCCGATCGTCTCGTTCTCCGATGTTCAGGGAGGCTGGCCCGGAGAGGGGAATATCGATTCGGATCCACTCTTCGTTGACCCGGAATCGGGCGATTACAGCTTGCAGACGGGCTCTCCATGTATAGATGCGGGAGACCCGTTCTCAAGACTCGATAAGGACGGCACCATTAATGATATGGGTTCATCCGGAGGTTCCGGGAACTTACCGGAAGGTACCGTCGGAGGTTCCGTATCCGGCACGTTTTCCCTTTCCGGTTCGCCATACATCGTGTCCGAAGACCTCTTGATAGAAAAGGGGGATTCACTCATCGTGGAGCCTGGCGTAGAGTTGCTGCTTCATAATCGTTGCAGCATAACAGTATATGGCGCATTCCGGGCGGAGGGAACAGAAGAAGACACCATAACCATTACAGCTTTTCGGGAACAGATCTCGGGCGGAGGAATCCGGATTCATGAGGGTGATGTTTCCCTTAATTACTGTCGCCTGGAAAAGTGTTCTAATTTAAAAGGCGGCGGCATCCATTGTGCCATCTCCACCCTGAACATCAGGAACAGCTCGATTACAGGAAACAGTTCCCAATTCTCAGGAGGCGGTGTCTATTGCGACAACTCATTCTTGAGCCTTACGAACTGCACGATTTCAGGAAACTCGGCCAGTGAGGATGGCGGCGGTTTCTATTGTTATAACTCATCCCCATCCATCACAAACTGCATTATTCAAAACAATACCGCCGGTGACGACGGCGGGGGAATCCATTGCAGCTATTCGACTCCGACAATCATAGGCTGCAGAATATCCGACAATTCCGCGATTGATAATGGCGGAGGAATCCTCTGCTACTCCTCTTCAAGCTCAGCCATTACGAACTGCACGATTTCAGGAAATACCACCGGTGATGACGGCGGAGGTATTTGCTGCGGTTTTAAAACAGCCATCATCAACTGCGCTGTAACCGGGAATACCGCCGATCAGGTTGGCGGAGGGATACGTTGCGGCTCCAATACCATCGAGGACTGCCTGATCTCTGAAAATACGACTGACAATTACGGCGGCGGGATCTATTGTTTTAATCAGGACCCAACCATCAGGAACTGCATGATTTCCAATAATCTATCTCACGGTTATGGCGGAGCAGTATATTGCCGTTCAGGTGCGTCTCCGGAAATCATCCTGACCACTATCTCTGGAAATACAGCACATAAACACGGTGGTGGTATCTACTGCTACAAGTCTCGGCCGACTGTCGCAAAAACCTCTATTTCGTGGAACACGACCTCCCAATCTGGCGGTGGTATCTACTGTTACAGTTCTTCTCCCACCTTCGCGGACTGCTCTATAACTGGGAATACGGCTTCGAGTCTCTATTTCGGCGGAGGCGGAGGGATCCACTGCAATGAATCCTCACCATCATTTGCCAACTGTGTCATATCCGAGAATAATTCGGAGCGTAACGGCGGCGGATTCTACTGCTCCCGGCCCTCCATGCCGACCTTTTCCGGCTGCACCATATCCGGAAACTCCACCGCCGGGGATGGCGGCGGACTATACTGCGGACGCGACTCTACACCGCTTATCACGAACTGCACCATAACGGGTAATACAGCTTCACATTACTTCTTCGGCGGGGGCGGCGTCTTTTGCGATGACTCTTCCCCGAAAATCACGAATTGCATCCTCTGGAATGACTGGCCCGATGAGATTTGCGATTATTCGGGAGCCCCGGTCGTCACATATACGGATATACAGGGCGGCTGGGAAGGTGAAGGGAACATAGATTCGGAACCGTTCTTCGTCGAAGAGGAATGGGGAGACTACAGGCTTCTATGGGGCTCTCCCTGCATAGATGCCGGAACTCCCGGCTTCGAGGATCCGGACAGTACAATAATCGATATGGGTGCTTATTATTACGACCAGTCGAAGGAACTCACTGTCTATCTCTCGCCCGAAATCACCGAAATCGCTCCCGGCGATACCGGTAGAGTCAACTGCACCGTGTGCAATCCGAATCCGTACGATGTCGCCATTACCGCCGCAGCCGGATTATGGCTTCCGGACGGCACTCCGTGGCCAGGCAATCCAATCGAAGGTCCGATCTTCGCTTCGATTCCCCCATCCTCCAATCTGACTGGAGGATACGAATACCCAGTGCCTCCAGGCTTACTACCGGGCACCTACTCCGTTGTCGCCGGAGTCGGATTGAGCTCCCGTTTATATGACATGGATCGGTTCGTGTTCTGTATCGTCGAAAAGCATGATAATGCCGAGGGGTTTTCTCCATGAATTCCAGCAGGATTTTCGCGGCCGGAATAAAGCTGATCCTATCCGCGATAATAGCACCTGCAGTACTGGCGACCAATATCCTGGGATCTGATATCGAACCATGGAGTGATGAATATCTCCTGGTTCCTAAAGAGTATCCGACGATCCAGTCGGCCGTCGATGCAGCAGTCGACGGTGACATCGTTCTTGTATTTCCTGGCACCTATACTCAGAACGGCAGCCATGGAATAGAAATAATGGGCAAAGAGATTACGGTGAGATCCGCAGCTGGGTCTGAATATACGACTATCGATTGTGAGTTGGCTGGGCGGGGTTTCTATTTCTGCTACTCAGCTGGTATCAATACCAGGCTCGAGGGTTTTACCATCAGAAACGGGTATGCCCGTTACGGCGGCGGCATCCGCTGCAACAATTCGTCCCCGAGTATCACGAACTGCATCATTTCCGGTAACGAAGCAGAAACTGCAGGCGGCGGGATCAGCTGCTTCAGGTCTTCATCGATCATCACGAACTGCCGGATTTCCGATAATCATGCGACTTCTTCGGGCGGCGGGTTTTATTGTTACGATTCCTCCCCGACCATGACAGACTGCGCCATAACCCTGAACAATACAGAATATTCCGGTGGTGGACTTTATTGTAAAACATCTCAGATTTCAGTAAACAGTTGTTTGATACTTGATAATTCAGCCGGTTACGAGGGTGGTGGAATTAATTGTGACGAATCTTCTATAGTCGTCGATCACTGTACGATTAATGGTAATGAAGGAAGTAATGGGGGCGGAATCTACTGTAGTTTTTCGCCCATGTCGATCATCGATGATTGTGTCATATCCGGGAACGAGACCCGCGGATTGGGGGGCGGAATCTCTCTCCGTTATTCGGACACTGCATCCATCACGAATACTTTTTTATTCGATAATTACTCCGCCAAGAAGGGTGGCGGGATCTATTGTAGAAATTCATCCGCTACCGTCTCTAAATGTGATCTTACAGGAAACGCCGCCCAAAGAGGTGGAGGGATCTTTTGCAATTCATACTCTTCATCAACCATAATGAACTGCACGATTATTGCGAACTCGGCTGGATCGAATGGCGGCGGATTCTTTTCCAGACGTTCGAATCCGATCATCTGCAACAGCATACTGTGGGGCAACACCTCCGGACAGGTATACGCTGAAGCAGGATCTCCTTACATTACTTATACCAACATTCAAGAAGGCTGGCCAGGCCCCGGCAACATCGATTCAAATCCGCACTTTGTCCGTGACGAGTGGAGTGACTATCGGCTGCTCTGGGGCTCCCCATGTATCGATTCCGGATATCCCGACTCTCTCGACATGGACGGAACCAGAAGCGACATGGGCGCTCATTATTTCGACCAATCCAGGGAACTAATCGTCTATCTCTCGCCCGAACTCACCGAACTGGCTCCCGGTGATACCGGCCGGGTCAACTGCACCGTCTGCAATCCGAATCCGTACGATGTTTCCTTTACCGCCGCGGCCGGATTATGGCTTCCGGACGGTACTCCGTGGCCCGGCAATCCGATCGAAGGACCGGTCTATGCCTCGATTTCCCCAGCCGCCAACCTGACCGGGGAATACGAATTCCAGGCTCCGGCAGGCTTACTCCCCGGTATCTACTCTCTCGCCGCGGGAGTCGGCTGCCGCGATCGGATCTACGACCTGGACAGGTTCGAGTTCACCGTTATCGATACCGGCGAAGATGACGGGTACCCCCACCCGAACGATCCCGCTGAAATATTTGCCTCATGGCGCCCGGGAGAACTGCGTTGAGGAAACCCGTTAACTCGAGAACAACAACGGCATCGTTCTCCTTTGCGATCCCTCCGCCGATCACCCGGACCTCCAAAACCTTCGGACCGGCACCAGGCTGAAATCGAAATGTGCCGGCGGGGCAACAACCCTCCCGGGTGTCGCAAGACGGATCCTCCAGATCCGACTTGAACCGGGGCAGGGAAGCGGGTAATTTATTATGAATGAATCCTGATCGGATACAATCACGGAGGTGCCGAGAACTCTTCTCTGTCACCTCCGTGAAACATCCAGGGTCGGGTCCGCACGAGACTGCAGGGAGCTTTCACGATATGCCGGAATTCCGCGGATGACCGTTTACCTGCTGGTCGCCATAATCGCCGTCTGCTGGGGCACCGGGGGAGCGATGCAGAAATACGGCATGTCGACCTCGTTTCCCGGACTCGGCCTCGGTACCCTTGTGAAAGATCTGCGCCGGATCATCCGGGTGCTCTTCGGGAGCAGGATATGGCTCGGCGGGATCGGTTTAACGACAACCGGCGGCGTCGTCTTCTTCTTCGCAACAAGTATCGGGGATATCAGCGTCATCCAGCCGCTCAGCAATCTGAACGGAGCGGTTGCGGTCCTGATCGGCATAACCGTCCTGAAGGAGCGGATGGGCTCCAGGGAAGCCGCAGGGGTGTTCCTGCTGCTCGGCGGCGCGGTTCTGCTCGGTCACTTTACCGATGTACAGACCGGCAGCGAGTTCCGCACGGAGATGCTCGCACTGTTGACGGGAGTCGCTTTAGTACTCCTGGTCGCAGGGTTCGCCCTGTTCCGCCCCGGCTCAGGGCGGGGCGGCATGAAACCCGGTCTCGTCATGGCCCTCGTCTCGGGAATCGCTTTCGGCCTTGCGCATCTGTATATCAAGGTGGCAACCGAAACGGCAAAGGGGGCGGGCGGGACGCTGAACATCGATTTCGAAACGGCCGTAGGCGTTTTTTCCTCCGCTCCGATATACGTGCTCCTGATGGCGGCAGTGATCGCGACGGTCTGCTACCAGCTCGCGTGCGCTCACGGCCGGGTCGCGGTCATCCAGCCGGTTACAACCGTTTTCAGCAACCTGCTGCCCGTGGCGGGCGGGTGGCTGATCTTCGGTGAGGTCATGAACGCGGGAAAGCTCGCTGCAATCGGTATCATAATTCTCGGCACGACGCTCCTGACGACGGGCGATTCAACCGGGGATTCGAAGGTGGCGGGAGGTTCCGCCGCCGGCCCGGAACAGCCAGGAGGGCGCGAGGATACGAGTCGCAACTTAAGGAGCCGTGAATCATAGAGATTTCCCCCAGGGCCGGATTGCAATGACCGAAAAGGCGACACACCCGAACAATTAATAGCTGATCAATTTCCGGCATGTTATAATTAATCAGTTAACTCCAGCGAAAGGGGCCGTTTATGCAGTTCATTTCAAACGTACGTTTTTCGCTCGTCACCCGGACGGCGGCGGTTGCGATTTTCCTGCTCCTTCTCTCGCTTCCCGCTTCGGCGGAGCTGGAGATCAGGGACGGCGACTTTTACAAGGACGGCGAGCGATACATCGCCCGGGCGGTTGAGGTGGTGAACAGATGGCCCTCCGACCGGGAGACCATCGGCCTGGTGATGGACCAGATCCTTGCAACGGGCGCAACGGCGATCAGGATGCACTCGGGATACAACCACACGGTCTTCGAGGAGGCGCTGGCAAGGGATATCCTTCTCATCGTCGGGTTCCCGAACTACTGGGACAACCACTGCACCCTCGAAGAAGCCCTCGCGATCATCGAGGAGTATTCCTTCTACGACAACATACTCGCCTGGTGCATCGGAAACGAGCTCTACTCCGACGATATTTCGATACCCGTCGATTTCGCAATGGAACTGAACGATTTCACCCGCGAAAACGACCCGCACGGCCGCTGGACCACCTACGCCAACCACATGGTCATCAACTGCCCCGACGTGGCCCTCAACCCGGCGCTCTGGCTTCTCGGATGCAGGCCCTTCGATTTCGTCGACATCATCGCCTGGAACGCCTACCCGATCATCCGCGCCCTGTCCTGGGACGACCTGGTGGTCATGTGGTGGGAAGACAACCGCGAGGAAGTGGAGGAATTCTCCCCTAAGCTCGCCAACATGCTGGACAAAGCCATACAGTATTATTCGGCCTGGGCCGGAAACCTGCCCGAAAAGGCCATCCAGAGCTCCGCAGGTCTCGGGTATCTGATGGCGCAGTATGCAAGGAACGCCTGGTTCCAGAACTGGAGCTGGGAAGACTGGCGTTTCCACCATAAACCCTGGATCCTCACCGAGTGGGCCTCCATCGACGACCCGGTGGCCGTGGAGAACGACTTCGCGGTTTTATCCTTCTTCGAGGAGTTCGGCTCCCTCGACGGCTACGTCTTCTTCAAGTGGAGCTACGTGGATCACGAGCACGACGGAATCATCGACAACCTCGAACTCTACGAGACGATCACCCGCCTCTACGGCGGCGAATAAGGAGCGCGTCATGAAACGGCTGCTGCTGGCGACGATTCTGATTCCCGCGGTCCTGCTCTTCATGCCCGGACAGGGAAACGGCGGGGGTATCGCGGTCTCCGCAACTGATACGGAAGCTGCCGCCGACGGCACGGCTTTCAAGACTGAAGATCTCGCTTCGCAATGGGCGGGCAAAAAGATCGCGTGGTACGGAACCTCGATTCCGGCCGGTTACCCGTACCATGAAGAACAGGAAGTCTACTCCTATGCGAACAGGTCGATCCGCGCGGTGCGCGGCAGCCCCTCGAACTACTGCGTACCGGGCGGGACCGTGCGCCGCTATAAATATGACGGCACCCCGTGCGGGACATCCTTCCTCGATTTGTCCCAGGAATACAACTATAAAACCGCAATGGTGGATCTGATCGGCACCCCCGACGAACCCGACCTGTTCGTTCTCGATTACGGCGTTAACGATGCCGGGCAGGATCAGACCGACATCGACATGATCGATCCGGACGATCCGTACACGACCGACCCCGGCAAGCTGCCCATCGATACCAGGGACATCAAGACCTTCGCGGGCTCTTACAATTTTGTAATCGATGAATTGTTGAAGGCCAAGTCCCGCGCCCGGTTTGCGTTCGTCACCCATTTCTCGCACGACGAACGCGGCGGTGTCGAAGACAGGGACTTCTATAAGAAGATGAACGTAGTCATAGAGATGCTGGCGGAACACTGGAACGCCCCGCTGCTCAGGATGCACCGCAAAACGGGGTGGGTGAACCGGGACGGTCATAACCTGGTGCTGGTTTACAACCCGGACGGCATCCACCCGGCCACCGATCCCACAGGGGAGGCCGTCTATATTTTGACTGTCCTGGCAAGAGAGTTTCTAGAAGACGTCAGGTGAGCGAAATCGATTGAAGCCGCGGAAAATCAGTGGCGGGGCCTGATGCTTGATTACTCGATCTCGCTGATAATGTTGAAAATATCACGCACATCCCGCTGATTCGATCGCCGGGAAGAGCTCCGGCACCCGCTGGACCTCATCGAAAACAACATTCGCTTCCAATCCGGAGACGAAACCGTCCGGATCGGCTTTCGCTATTTCAAGCATCGCCAGATCGTCGAGTGAAAAATATTCCGAGGAGTGATCTTTCTTCCCCAGCAGCTGCACGAGGGTGGATTTGCCGACCCGGCGTACGCCGCTCAGAAATACCACGGGCCGATCCTCGAGAGCCCCAACCAACCTTTCGGTAACAAACCCCGCTTCCATGACATTACTCCAATATGTAATGCTGGTGAAAACAGCCTGTTCCAGTCATAGAAGAAAAGCCAGACCCAGCAATAGAAGAAAAGCCTGTCCCAGTCATAGCAAAAAATGCCAGCCCTTTTTTGCCCTCCCGTAACTTGTTCATGACAAACCAGATACACTTTCCCCCATTTCACCGGACAAGCCAGCATTTTTTGTCACGTGACAAAAATCTCGATTGGAAGCAAGGAAAAATGGGAGGTAAAGACCTGTCCCCCCATTTCTTACTTGACTTTGGGAGAACAAGCTATTATTGTAACCCATAACCCCCAGCAGGGGTAATATAAGAACCGATCGGAGAACCACCGATGAATGATTCAAAGAATCTGCAGCGCCTGGTGAACCACGTGTTGAGCGAGAGGCAGGCCAAGGTCTATCTGGCCCTTCTGCGCGTCGGCAGGGCGAGCTCGGCGGAGCTGCACCGGGCGGCCGACGTCCCTCAGTCCAAGATATACGAAGTGGTCAGAACACTGGTGCGCATGGGTCTCTGCAAGGAACGAAAGGCCGGCAACAGCATTACTTTCGAGACCATCGATCCGCGGATCGCCATGCAGTCGCCCGTTCTGGACCTGCAGGCGCGGCTTCAGGAGCTCAATCAGCTGACCGACGACCTCTGCAAGGTTTACGAAAAAGCGGAGCGGTCTCCGGATCCCGCCGAATTCGTGGAGATCCTCCACGGCAGCGAGGCCAACCACAGAAACTACTGCAACCTCGTTCGCAGCGCCAGGAAAGAGATCCTGGGCTTAGGAAGACCGCCCTACGCGGCAGGTACGTCAAAAATCCGCGATGAGCAGGACGATGCGTATACCGTATTCCACTCTCGCGAAGGCACGAGCACCCGATACGTCTACGAACTCACCCACCCCGACCACGACTGGCTGATTCCCAGGGTGGAAGAGGGGCTGCGCGCGGGAGAGCGCTGTCGCATCGCAGAACGCCTGCCAGTCAAGATGATTCTCTTCGACTGTTCGCAGGTGCTGATCGCCCAGGATCGTCAGAGCGACGCATCATCGTCCGAGTTCACCACGACCCTGATCAGGCAGGAAACCGTCGCCCGTGCGTTTCACACCCTTTTCGAGTTTTTCTGGAGTCAAGCCATCGATTTCGAGGAATGGAAGGCGAAACATGCTCAGCTCTCCCATGATGCCACCGGTTCCTGACCGGCGTCCAGCTGCGGGCCGAAGCCAGGATGGGCCGTTCGAAAGGAGATTCAGATGCAGGGGATAACACATGCAATATTCGTAGTCATACTGGTGACAGCGTGCATTGGCGTCGCTGCGGACAGCGGCCGGGCTGAGCTCGGGGATATCATCTACACCATTCCTTCGCCGGACCCGCCGGGAGGAATATACGGAGGCCCATGCCTTCACGACGCCACCTGGGCGGAGGGTGAACTCCTCATCGTAGAAACCGGTGACCATCATCTAATGCCCTCGAAATTTTACAAGATCAATCCTTTGAACGGAGCCATCCGCGATACGGTCGACATGCCGTTCGACGGCAAGTGCAGCGGAATCGCCTATGACGGCGCGAGCCTCTGGGTCGTAAAATTCAGCTACTCGCATGTCATCTACCAGATCGGACTGGACGGCGGCTATATCGGCGAGTTCCCCGCCGATTTCCACGGGACGTTCCATGCCCGGTACATCGACGTGGAAGGGGAATTCCTCTGGGTGGCGGCATACGGATGGGGATACCAGCACAGGCTGTACAAGCTGACCAGGAGCGGGGAGATTGTAGAGTGGTACGACACGACCGACATCCTCACCTACGAGAACGGCCTCGTATTGAACACCCAGTATCCATCCGGATCCAACCTGTTCATGACGGATACGTATGACAATTCCATCAAGCGACTGAGTATCGAGGACGGCGAGGTGACCGTGGCGGACCAATGCCAGTCACCCGCTTACACCGGGTGGCCCTGGTCCCGGCTGGGGGGCCTGGCTTTCGACGGCGAACACCTCTGGCACTATGAATTCGATGCTACTTACGGAGTGATCTGGTGCCTCGACGACGGCCTCGACCTGCTGGGCGATTACAAGATTGTACAGGCACTGGGCGAAGATACGTTCGGCGCATCGTCGACGGGACAGACATTCACGCCCGGTGTGGGCATCGATCCCGATCCGGGGCCGGTATCGACCGTCGATCTGCTGCAGATCAGCTTCTATAAAGGCAATTACGGCGCCAGCGACCCCTCGGCCACGACCTGGCTGAATCTCTATGACGGCAATCCGCACGACGGCGGGGTTCTCGTAGGAAGTTCCACCAACTCGATCGATACCTCGGTGGAAATAGCCCCTTCCGCGCCCTTGACATGGCAGTTCGACGAGTTGACCCTCGACAACACGACCGAGTACTGGTCGATCATGGAATCGACCGACACGGGCGGCGCCCTCGACGTCGGAGTCTCCCTCGAAACTCACGACAGGAACCTGCATGATGTATACACCGGAGGGACCGGTCTCATCGCGGACCAGGCCAGGCACCCCGACTCCGTCGACGCCAAATTCCGGATCTGGTTCGAATCCTCGTTCCCGATTCCCGACATCAAAGCCAACGGAGAGGATGGACCGGTAACGATCTACCAGGGAACCCCCCTGCCCATCGAGATCTCCCTCAACCCGAAACGGGAAGAGGGCAGCGAGGCCGACTGGTGGCTGCTCGCCGACTCGCCCCTCGGATGGTACTATTACGACCGTGAAACCTTCGGCTGGATTCCCGGTTCCCGGGTGGGATACCAGGCTCCTCTCTCCGTCATCGACCCGATCACGGTCTGCAGCGGAACGACCCTGCCCCACGGATCCTATACGTTCCAGTTCGGCGTGGACACGGAGATGAACGGCATCTTCGATCCCGATGCTGCTTACATCGATTCTGTCCAGGTGACGGTTCTGGAGAACAGCGGGAAACAAAGCTGCGCAAAAGAAAGACCGGTGATTCAGTAAAAATGATGAAAAGGGGAACGATCACAGGATCATCGAGGAGGTTCAAATGAGAAGTACGACCGGTTCCGCACTCATCGTGATAATATCGATATTCTGCGCTGCCATAGCGGGAGACGGCAGCATGGCCGCCGTCGGGGATATCATCCGCACGATTCCTTCGCCGACACCGTCAGCAGGCTATAAATTCACGGGTGCGACGTTCGCCGAGGGTAAACTCATCGTAATCGAACAGAACAACACCCCGGCTCTGCCCTCGAGATTCCTTACGATCGATCCCGCGGACGGAACCGTCCTGGAATCGATCGAATTCCCGTTCGACGGGTATGTAAGCAGCATATCTTATGACGGTTCGGATCTCTGGGTCTGCAACTGGTTCTCCGCGAGAGTCATCTACCGGATAGGGCTGGACGGCAGCCTCATCGACCAGTTCACCCCGGATATCGGCGGCTACTTCCGGGCCCATTCCGTCAACTGCGAAGGGGACATCCTCTGGGTCGGAGCCAATGCGCTCAACTGGGACGACTGGACCAGGCTGTTCAAGATGACCAGGAGCGGAGAGGTTCTCGAATGGTACAGCACCACCGGCATCGTTGAAGGGTATCTGGACGGTGTAATCGACACGAGCTATCCCGCGGGATCCAATCTGTTCGTGATAGATGACCATGGATACTACGAATCCAGGACCATCAAGCGTTTGAGTATAACGGACGGCTCGGTGACGGTGCTGGACGAATTCGATTCACCCGCCGAGCCCGACAGAGCGAGGGGGATGGCCTTCGACGGCGAATACCTGTGGCTAAATGCGGCATATCCCGGTCAGGGAGTGATCTGGTGCCTGAACAACGGCCCCAACCTGCGGGCGGAGTACCTCATTGAACAAACCGTCAGCGGCGGGTACAACCCATGGATCAAGGGACAGACCTTTACTCCCGGCATCGGCATCGATCCCGATCCCGGACCCGTGTCGGCAATGGACCTGACCGGGATCGTGTTCTATCGAAGCTCGCAGGGCTGGTCCGGCCCAACGAGTCATTTCTATCTCAATATTTACGACGGGGATCCGGTCAACGGCGCCGGAGCATTCGTCGGCAGCTCCATCAATTCGATCGATGTCGCGCCTCTGGATAATCACAATCCGATGATATGGAATTTCGACCAGATCTCCCTGGATTACGATCACGAGTACTGGGCGCTGGTTTCATCGACCGAGACGGACGGTGGATTCGACGTTTGGTGCGGGATGAGGGAAAGCAATCAAACCGATCCGTATGCCGGGGGAACCTCCATTGCCGGTATTTCGGGCGACCCAGGCGGTTATTTTGTCAAGCCCACCATAGACCTGGCTTTCGAGATCGGGCTCGAGTCATGGGATCGCACGGAAATCCTGCTTCACAGTTTTTAAATCCTCAGCGGGAGAGCAAGGAAGGGGAAAAGCAACCATGAAAACCTCACTGAAACGATTTACAGGTTGTATCTTTATACTCGGTGTCTTGTTTCTGTCGGCAATCCCTGCTTCTCATGCCAGAGAGCTGTATGTCGCTTACAGTGTTCCCGGAGATATTTTTCATCTCGGCAGGATCGACCATGCAGATCCGGAGGTAGTGGAAGATCTGGGAACCATGGGTCACAAGCTCTTCAGGGCCCTCGAGTTCGCGGGAGACGGGCGGCTCTATGCCTACGAGAACCAGCTCTGGGGGCCGAGCCAGCTCTACGAAGTCAATCCGAGCAATGCAGCGTTGACGCCTGTCGGCCCATCGGGCAGCCAGAGGATAGACGGCATGGCGTACAACCCGGTCGACGGCAGGATGTACGGCGTGGATGCAGTCACCAGCAAGCTTTTTTGCATCGATCTGGAGACGGGGAATATCACGACCGAAGGCACCATGCGGGAAGACGGGCCGCTGCCCTGGAGCTGGATAGCAGGTATCGCGGCAGATGATTCGGGGTATTTCTATATCTACAATAACGCCGGCGGCATATACGAAACGGAGCAGGGGGTCTATCGAAGCACGGAGCCGGGCGGCCTCGACTTCGAGTGGATCTACGACCTCAACGGGGAGTTCGGCCTCGCCGGCTCGAACCTGCAGACCCCCGCCCCTCTCTACTACGACTGGTCATCTCCGGACGGGAGGGGGTACGGCTGGGTTCAGGAGAGAGACTTGTTCCTAACGGGGTGGTACGGTTACGACTGGGGGAATGATCCGGGATTGTCCTGGACCCGGTACCCTCCCTATCCCCTTGAGTATACCATGTTCTATGCCTGGACGGCGGCCCCGGATGTTTCCCCTCTCGCCGACATCAAGGTCAACGGCTCCGACGAACCGGTCACAATCGTCGAGGGCCAGGATCTCACGGTCGAAGTATCCCTCGATCCGAGGTCGAAAGCAGGCGAGGACGCCGACTGGTGGCTGCTCGCCGAATCTCCCTTCGGGTGGTATCGTTACGATCTCGGCGGCGGAAACTGGGTTCCGGGCCTGGAAGCGGCCCATATGGGACCTCTTACCCCGCTGGAGCCTTCAACCGCCTACGACGGAACGGCCTCGCCCGCCGGTTTCTACACCCTCTATTTCGGCGTGGACACGAACATGAACGGCACCCCCGATATGGGTGCGATGCACTACGACTCCGTCGAAGTAACGGTTCTGCCGAGATAAGCCTGCAGGATTGAAACTGTACAGTGGGGGGGGGGCAGGTATGTCCCTCTTTTTCCTCTCTCCCGGATTCCCTCAACCGACCGTTCAGGACATTCTCCATGTGGAGAAAAGAAACGCGGATCGCCCGAAAAAAATAGATCCGTCCCCATTTTCTCATTTTCTATTTGAGGAGGATCATCTTCCTGCTTTCCGATGGATTCGAATCGCCGGCTGCGAGTGTACAGATGTAGACTCCGGAGCTTACGGACCTTCCCATGCTGTTGGTGCCGTCCCAGTGGATTGTATGCGTTCCCGCGGGCGCCGTTCCATCGGTCAGAATGGCAACGAGACGCCCCGCGGTATCATGCACGCTCACTTTCACCGTTGTTTCTGTCGCGAGCGTATACGTGATGGCCGTCGCGGGATTGAAAGGGTTCGGATAGTTCTGGTGAAGAGCGGTTCCGCCTGCTCGAGGAGCTCCCGCCGGGTCGTCAACTCCGACATCCGGTCCCAACTTTATCAGCCATAGATCGGGCCCACCGGGCCCGTAAGAATATGTGGTTCCCAGCAGGATGAATCCGCCGTCCGAGGTTTCCCGGACGCTGTATCCGTAATCCCGGCTTGTCCCGCCGAATGTCAGGTTCCAGACTTCCTTCCCCGTGGAATCGGTCTTTATGAGCCAGAAATCTGTGCGGCCCGATTGGTAATAGTGTTTTGTTCCCAGCAGGATGAATCCGCCGTCCGAAGTCTCCCGGACGCTCATACCATAGTCGTCATCGCCCCCATCGAAGGTTCTGTCCCACTCCTCGTTACCCTCGGAATCGGTCTTTATGAGCCAGAAATCGGGAAAAAGTCCTCCATGGGTGCTCGTGTCTCCCAACAGGATGAACCCGCCGTCCGTCGTTTCCTGAACGCTCCGGCCTGCATCGGAGCCGCTGCCGCCGAAGGTTCTGTTCCACTCTTCGTTACCGCTCGAATCGGTCTTGATTAGCCAGACATCAGTATTACTCGAACCAGGGGGACGGGTGAACCCGAGCAGCGCGAAACCACCCTTCGAATATTCCAGAACGCTTTGACCCGCATCCTTCAACTCCCCGCCGAAGGTTCTGTTCCACTCCTCGTTACCGTTCGAATCGGTCTTGATAAGCCAGACATCAGAGCTCCCTGCACCGTAGGATCTGGTGTCTCCCACCAAAATAAACCCGCCATCCGAGGTCTCCTGAACGCTGTAACCATTGTCAATCCCGCTTCCGCCGAAGGTCCTGGTCCATTCCTCGTTACCGTCCGAATCGGTCTTCGTCAGCCCGAAATCTGAACTCCCGAAAGGCTTTGTGTCTCCCAGTAAGACGAATCCACCGTCAGAGGTCTCCTGGACACTGCAGCCATGGTCCTCATCGCTCCTGCCGAAGGTTTTATTCCATACCTCATTCCCCTCCGAATCGGTTTTGATGAGCCAGGCATCTTCTTGGCCAGCTCCATAAAAATCGGTGTACCCCAGTAAAACGAACCCGTCGTCGGAGGTCTGCTGAACGCATCGACCTGATTCCGAGTAACTCGCTCGTTCACCGAAAGTCTTGCTCCATACCTCATTCCCCTTCGAATCGGTTTTGATGAGCCGGAATTCTATACTGCCTCCTTCGTACGTAGTTGCTTCTCCGAGGAGCACTAATTCATCATCGGAAGTCTCAAGGACACTGTAGCCATAATCGTAACCACCTTCGCCGAAGACCTTGCTCCACTCTCCGTTTCCGTCGGAATCGGTTTTGATCAGCCAGTAATCCGACTTCCCGAAGCCCGAGTAGTATTTGGTTCCCAGCAAAATGTACCCTTTGTCGGAGGTTTCCCATACACATTTGCCCACGTCATCTTCTCGCCCGCCGAAGGTACTTTGCCATTCCGGGTTTCCTTCTGAGTCGGTTTTGATGAGCCAGAAATCATCCTTGCCCGCTCCGTGGGAAAAAGTATGCCCGAGCAGCACGAACCCGCCGTCGGAAGTTTCTTTAATGCTTCGGCCGCAGTCCTCATTGCTTCCGCCGAAGGTCCTGTTCCATACTTCGTTCCCATCCGTGTCGATTCTAATAAGCCAGAAATCATAATTGCCTGCGCCGTAAGAGCCCGTCTCGCCGAGTAATACGAATCCGCCGTCCGAGGTCTCCTGAATACAGTAACCGCTGTCAAGACCACCCCCGCCGTATGTTCTGCTCCAAACCTCGCTGCCGCCGGAATCCGTTTTAATCAACCAGAAATCTGATTTACCTGCTCCATGGGAGTAAGTATCTCCGAGAAGTATGAGCCCCCCGTCCGAAGTCTCCTGAATGCAGCGACCTGCGTCGCGGGCATCTCCGCCGAAGGTCTTGTTCCACAGCTCGTTCCCATCCGAATCGGTTTTGACAAGCCAGAAATCCGTCCAACCCGCCCCGAAGGATTCCGTGCTCCCCAGCAGCGCGAATCCGCCGTCAGAAGTCTCCCGGACGCAGTATCCGTAATCCGCTCCGCTCCCCCCGAAAGTCCTGCGCCATATTTCGTTCCCCTCGGAATCGGCCCTGAAAAGTGAAAAATCACTCTCCTGCCCTTCGAAGCACTTAGCGTATCCCAGCATGACGAACCCGCCGTCCGACGTTTCCTGAACACTCCTGCCATAGTCCAGCCCTTTTCGGTTGGGCTCTCCGAATGTCCGGGTCCAAAGGGTATCCGGCACTGCGAAGGCGGGTATTGTGATTGCCGCTGAAATAAGCAGCGAAATCATAATCAGCGCCGCGGGCATGGGCCGTCGAATGGTGAAACTCCACCGGATTTTTCTAATTTTGAACGAGTATGCCTTCATTCGCGACTCCTTCCGGAGGTTTTTCAGGCTCTACTTGGCGGTTTTTGAAAAAATACAGGTTCAGCCCTACCCGGCTTATTACTGCAGGCCGCAGGAGAACATAGCATCATCACCGCCGACCTCTGTAACTGCGAACTCCCGGATGTTGTAATTGAAGACGAAAACAGCGATGAACGCGGCTTCTCCGATTCGTGACGAAACACCGGAATCCTGTGCGAGTTCAGTTTTTGCCACTGCACGGGTGGAACCAGCATTTTTTGTCACGTGACAAATACTGTTTTGCGCCTCTACCAGTCCACCGGGAGCAAAAATCAGGAAAAAGGGAGGAAACAGACCTGTCCTCTTTCCGCTTTTTCCTTTTCCTTTTTCACTGATCGAGAAGCCATTTCCAGGCCGGAACCGCTTTTACTGAAATTTCGTCTTTTTCGAAGCTCTGCTCCTGATTGTACGTAATGATCAGGTTCTCGCGAATCCCGAAATACCGGGCGGTTGTAATCAGCGGTTCCAATTCCCTTTTCAGAGTCTCGGAATTCGATATGTCCATCGATACCTGCACGCACATTTGAGGTTGAGCGTTATCGTCCGCAACCAGGAAATCCACCTCCCTGTGTTTATTTCTGGTCATATAGTAGAATACATTCGACCATTTACGCCTCAGGTGTATATACACCAGGTTCTCCATCGCTCTAGAATAGGAGCCATCCCATGAAAGGCTGTTCTTATTCGCCAGTGCCCAGTCGATCGCATAGAGCTTCTTGTAGTTCCTTTCCTGCTCTTTCAGGGAATGGGAGAAAATCGGAACAGTGAACAGGAGCCATGCATCTTCCGCCAGTTGAATGTATTCCCTGACGGAATCCCTGCTGGTGCTGAACCCCGCCTCCTTGAGAAAACCGACGGAACTCTTGATTGTAAACGGTTTGCCGTTATTCGAGAGGAGATAGTGATACAAGTGGATGCACTGCCTGGGTTTACTCACGTTGTGCCGCTGCAGGATGTCTTTGAGTATCATCGTATCGAAATATTCGCGAAGAAGTTGTTCCTTCACATACTCATCCATGCCGGGAATCGCCGGAAAGGAGCCCCATTTCAGGTATTCGTCGAAAAATCTTCTCGTCTCCGCTTGTCCGATCGTAGACATCTTCTTCGGCCCGGTTCCCTTGAAGTCGAGAAACTCCCTGAAACTCAACGGATAAACAGTTGTTGAAATAGCCTTACCCCTCAGCTCCGTCGCAATCTCATCCCTCATCATCTTCGAGGATGAACCTGTAACCAGAACTTTCCAGAATCGATTCCTGCTGAGTTCTATTACATATTCTTCCCAGCCCGGAATTTTATGTATTTCATCGAGTATAAAGACAACAGGTGTTTTCAACGTGAAACCGGGATTAAGCTTGATAAAGGATTGCTGAATCAGGTTCAAATCGGTTGCGGACATCCCGGAGAGGATCGGGTTGTCGAAATCGATGAAACAGACATTGTCGAGCGAAGATATGGTCTTTTCCATGACCATCTCGCCGGCTCCCTGCAAAGCTCTGAAGCTTTTACCGGCTCTTCGTGCTCCGATAATCGAAGACACCATGTTATCGGCCAGGTTGATGCCTGTTTCCCGCGGTATCAGCGGCGGGACGCCGAGAATCCTGAAATCTTCAATCTTTCTCTCGATTTCCTGCTCTAACATTTGGGCTCCGTATGAAATCACAAATTCTATTGTTTAAAAAGCAAGGTTATCAAATGTCTGTTTGTGACTAAATTTTAGTCACTAAAGATAGTTTAGTCAAGCGAAATAAGCCACAAATAGCGTGCCGAATTATTCAGAACCCTCCATTCCATTTCAATTGTGCTGCACCGATATCAATAATACATAAACCATAGAACCGTCCCTTTTTTCCGTTTGAAACATAAAATTGAAGCCGCCCGGATCTATTTGAGGAGGATCATCTTCCTGCTTTCCACCTCCTTCGAATCGCCGGTGGCGAGTGTATATATGTAGACGCCAGAACTTGCGGGCCTTCCCGCGCCGTTGGTGCCGTTCCAGTGGATCGTGTGCGTTCCCGCGGGCGCCGTTCCATCGGTCAGAACGGCGACGAGACGCCCCGCGGTATCATGCACGCTCACTTTCACCGTTGTTTCAGCTGCGAGCGTATACGTGATGGCCGTCGCGGGATTGAAAGGGTTCGGATAGTTCTGGTGAAGAGCGGTTCCGCCCGGTCGAGGAGCTCCCGAGGGGTCGTCAACTCCGACATCCGACCTCAATCGTATCAGCCAGAAGTCCGCCGCACCTGATCCGTATGATTCAGTAGTTCCCAGCAGAATGAGCCCGCCGTCGGAAGTTTCTTTGACACATTTGCCGAAATCTCCAGCGTATCCGCCGTAACTTTTACTCCAAACCTCGTTTCCCTCTGAATCGGTCTTAATGAGTCCGAAATCCCCGCCTCCCGCACCGAAGGAGCATGTGCTACCCAGTAAAATGAATCCACCGTCAGAGATCGTCCGGACACTGTTCCCTGAGTCATAGTCAGTCCCACCGAAAGTCCTGTTCCATTCCTCGTTTCCCTCCGAATCGGTTTTGATAAGCCAGCAATCCTTCGAACCCGCGCCATAGGAGCCTGTAGGTCCACACAGCACATACCCACCGTCAGAGGCTTCACAGACGCTATAGCCGCATTCCCAGGAGGATCCGCCGAAGGTTTTGTTCCACTCCTCATTCCCTTCCGAGTCGGTTTTAACAAGCCAGATATCATAAAACCCGGCGCCATAGGATCCGGTTTGTCCCACCAGTATGAATCCTCCATCCGAGGTCTCTTGCACGCATCTGGCGAAATCATGACTGCTCCCGCCGTAGGTCCTGTTCCATTTCTCTAGCCCTCTGGGACCGGTTTTTATTAGCCAAAAATCAGTGCAACCTTTGTCAGTATCCGTGGTGCCCACCATTGCAAACCCGCCGTCCGAAGTCTCCACTACCCATTCACCGTATGCGTTGCCGACCCCTCCATAGGCTTCGCTCCAAAGCTTGTTTCCGAATGAATCTGTTTTCACGAGCCAGAATTCATAATCCCCATAATAAAATTTACAGGTAGTTCCAAGTAAAATGTATCCGCCGTCGGAAGTTTCCTGGACGCATTTCCCATCCTCCGTGTCGTACCCGCCGTAGGTTCTGTTCCACATTTCGTTCCCGCATGAATCAGTTCTGATAAGCCAGTAACCCATCCAGCCATCAGGTTCCATACTCGACCCTCCCAGCAGGGCGAACCCACCGTCCGATGTCTCGACGACGCATCTGCCATAGTCCCTGCTCTCGTCGGATTCCTTCCCGAATGTTCGCGCCCATAAAGTATCGGGCACTGCTGACAGAGCTGAAGTCGCCGACACTGAAATAAGCAGCGAAATCAAAATCAGCGCCGCGGGCATGGACCGTCGAATAGTGAAACTCCACCGGATTTTTCTAATTTTGAATGGGTATGCCTTCATTCGCGACTCCCTTCCGGAGATTTTTCAGGCTCTAATTGGCGGTTTTCGAAAAAATACAGGTTCAGCCCTACCCGGTTTATTACTGCAGGTCGCAATCGTGAAGGGGAAATAGATCTGTCCCCCTTTTTTCTCTTTTTTCTGACATCCGGGTTTTGCATAACCTGTTTTTTCTTTGCAGTATCCGAAATTGATTATACAGAAATTCCACGGAATATTCAAACAAGGATTCTTTTCAGGATATCCATTTCAACGTCACAAGAGCTCTTAACCGCTTTGAGGAGGTGAAAAGACAGGAAAATCCGGCGGGGTCGAACCGCGCTTATTGATTATTTTTGGACGAAAGCTTATTCTGAAATTGTGCGTATCCGGCGGGCTTGAAGATTTAGGCCTGGAGGGAAATGCATGAAAAAGAACCTGGAAACATTCGAACCCCGGTGACAATGCCTGCCGCTGAAGGAGCGGGATGAAACACAGGAGAATCGAAGATTTGAAAACAACCGTGATTCTAATACTGGCAATGTTATGTGTCTGCACGGCTCCTTTATCAGCCGGGGGGCAAAACTCGATCGAAGGGACCGTTACCGATAAAACAACCGGTGAGGTCTTGCCGGATGCGAATATTATCGTCCAGGGCACGATATTCGGCGCCGCGTCGGACGGAAACGGCCGTTTTATTGTCGCCGGCGTCCCCGGCGGTGATTATGTCCTGAAAATCTCCATGATGGGTTACAAAGAACTTGAAGTGAGGGATGTCAAGGTCGAGCCGGGCAGGACCGCCCTGGTCGATGCGGCCCTGGAGCAGGCTGTTTACGAATTACAGGAAATCGTCGTGACCGGAACGCGCAGCATCCATTCCCTGAAAGATGTTCCGATAGAAACGAACCTGATCTCGAAAAAAGAAATCAGGGAGCTGGGGCTGCAGACACCGACCGACGCCATCCGCTGGGTGCCGGGCGTCAATATTTCGGGGGGCGCCCCGAACGGGGCCGCGCGCCGGTTTACCGGGATGATCCACGGCCTGCCCGCGCAATACAGCATGATACTTGTGGATGGGGTGCGCGCCAAGAGCGAGCATATTCACACTGGCACCAACCTCAACCTTGTGCCGCTGGGCATGATTGAGAGGATAGAGGTGGTGAAAGGTCCGGTCTCCGCGCTCTACGGCAGTGAAGCCTTCGGCGGCGTCATCAACATCATCACCAGGGAGATTCATGAAAAACCGGTTTACGGCGGCGAAATATCCTACGGCGGATACAATACCGTAAACTTCAACCTGAATTTCGGCTCGAGCCTCGGGAAACTCGGCTATTATTTCAACGGAAACCTGATGCGGACGGACGGCGTGCCCGATGCGAACGAAGTTGAATTCGACTATAACCAGGTCAACCTGCTCGGCAAAATGTCATACCATCCGACGGACGGAAACACCCTTAAATTGAATGCCCGGTACTACGGCAACAAGTACCTGAGGAAAGCGGATCTTCCGAGAGTAACCGACGGCTGGCTCGATATCGCCGCCAGGTGGGAAACCAGTTTCAAAGCAAAGTCCGACCTGTCGACGGGCCTTTCCTATTCACATTTTGAAGGCGAATACCGCGATGATGACAACCGCACGATAATGGCCGATGTCGTCTTCGAAGGCGACGTAAATGAGAGCAATTCCATTGCCGCGGGGTGCGAGATCCGCAATGAAACGTTCAGCCGGTCCGCGACTCCGGAAAAAGAAACAACCATCGCGGGCGCGTTCCTGAAGGATGAAGCCAGGCTTACTCCGGCGCTGACATACATCACGGCCTTGCGCATCGACTATCATCCGAACGTGGGCACCGAGTTCACCCCGAAATTCGGCGCCCTTTACAGACTGACGCCCGACACCGACATACGGGCCTCCGTCGGAAAAGGTTTCAGAGCTCCTTCCCTGCAGGATCTCTATGAGAAAGAGTTCGATCATTCGACTTATTATCGAGACGGAAATCCCGACCTCGAACCCGAGTACTCCATGAATTACAACCTGGGTGTCGAACACCGCCTCAACGACTACGTGCTGGCGAGGGTTTCCGGGTTCAAAAACGATTTCAAGAACATGATAATAGTCCAGGACACCGGGGACTCCCTCAACGGTAAACCGATATTCAGACGGGAAAACATCAAGGAAGCATCGGCGCAGGGGGTTGAAACGGAAATTCGGGCGAAAGTCGGAACCTTAAGCCTGATATTAAGCTATACCTATTCCGAAACGAAGGATGGCAATGGTGATCCGCTCGCCTATTCGCCGGAGCACATGACCGTGTTCAGGCTCTATCATCGCCTGAATATCATAGACCTCGGCGCCATGATCTCCGTTGAAGATTCCCGGAACCGTTATTATAAAACGAAATCGGGCACCCGGGATAAGCTGAACGATTACACTCTGGTGAATATGAGTCTCAATAAGACGCTGTTCGGAAAACTTTCGGTATTTCTGCGGGTCGAGAACCTGTTCGACCAGGAGTTCGAAATATACGAGGACAGTAAATCCCTCGCGGGATACGGCAGGTCCTGCCTCGGCGGAGTGAGATACGGCTATTGATCAGAGACCGGAATCAGGCTGATCGAGCCGGTGATGTTTTCCGCCCGCGGATGCTGCATCCGGCGGGAACAACGGGTTCGTTCAGCGAGCGCTATATGAACCTTTCGAACCTTTCCCTCTTCGCCTTGCAGATCGGACATGTCGCGGGGGGCTGGTCCCTCGCGGCGAGGTAACCGCAAACCTTGCATCTCCAGACGGGATAGGAGAGAGAAACGAGCTCCGCGGCGGTATCAGACACTTTTTCCTGAACGGCCGCCCTCTCCTCCTCGGTCGGTCTCCTCTCCGCTACCTGTTCCGCCTCCACCTTTCCATCGCGTACCTCGTCGGATACATAGAGCGCGCAGTAACATGCCCCGAATTCGTCCAGGTCCGGATCCCGGTAATCGCACGGGCAGATTATATCGAGGTCTTTCTCATGCTCGCCGCCGGCCAGCCTGCACGGGCATGAGGGGTAGCCGTACCGCTTCTCGTTCACAAGGAGTCCGCCGATCAATTCCCCGGTGAACTCCCAGTCCGGATTGAGGTTGTAACCTCCGGACTTCGCCTCCCTGTCCAGCTTTTCGTATCGTCTCCGGATCTCACTGTCGCTGATTTGATGTTCTTCGTCACTCATAAGCCCAGCGCCTCCTTTATCTCGTCCTCATTGTGTCCCACCACGCAGATGTTGTCATTTATGACCAGCGTGGGATAGGAAACCCTGGGATTCCATTTCACAATCTCCGCCCCGACTTCTTCCCTCTCCGCTCCTTCGGTCTTATCGACGTAGATGTAGTCGTACTCGATACCGAGGTTGTCCAGGAAGTTCTTGACCCTCCTGCACCATACACAGGTGCTTAAAAAGAAGCCCAATACCTTCCCCCTGTTCTCTCCTTCTACATGTATCAGATTCATTCGTATTCCTTTATGAGGTTATGAGGTGTTCATACAGGCCAGGCGCTCCACACCCATCCACATCCATACACCCACCTACGCCATCAGTTCCTTAAGCTTGTCTTTCACGGCGTCCACATGACCCTTGACCCTTACTTTGGGCCAGATGTGTGCAATCCTGTCTTCCGGATCGATCAGCGCCGTGGTCCTGATCACCCCCTCGAACTCCCTGCCGTACATCTTCTTCAAACCCCATGCCCCGTAATCTCGCAGCGTCTCCTTCCCGGGATCGCTCAGCAGCCTTATCCCGAGGTTGTGCTTGTCCGTGAAATTGCAGTGGCTGCGGGGTGAATCCGGGCTCACGCCGACTACCTTGGCGCCCAGCGCCTCGAACTCGTCCCTGGAAGCCGTGAACTCCAGGGCTTCCGTGGTGCAGCCGCTGGTATTGTCCTTCGGGTAGAAGTACAGCACGAGCCATCCGCCGAGATAGTCGTCGAGCTGCACGATATTCTCATCCTTGTCCGGAAGTTTGAAATCCGGCGCCTTATCCCCTGTTTTCATCATTGTAAGCCCTCCATCCTGAATCCCGATTCACGGGTATTACCTTGGGTGCCGTTCCGAGGATAATACTTTCCTTTATTTCCGTCCCGGCAATTCCGGTCAACTCAACCCCGGAGAAACCGCGTTTTCATCCAACTCGGAAGCTTCCCCCCGGGGCTCCAGGCAAAGACCTGCGCCGGCCAGAACCAGGGGGACGCCTATAATCAAAGCGGTGCCGATCTGCGCCCAGGTGACACCCTTCCCCAGAATCTTGAATTCCAGGGCAACCGCGAGCAGGATCACCACGACCCCGATAATACGCGGGAACCGTTTCGACAGCAGCCCGACAGCCACGATTGACAAACCGGCCAGGCTGTTCATCAGGATTGCTACCACCCCGTCCTCTACTGAACCCATCCCGCCGAAGAGAGCTATGAACAGGCCGGCGGTTATCAGTATCTTGGTGGCGGCTTCGCGCAGATTCTTGACCAGCAGCACGTTGAACAGCGCTTTGGCCACCAGTCCCGTCACGATAACCATGTTGTAGGTTTCCCAGGCGGGATTGCCCTCGGCGCTGAGTGTTGCGGCAAAGTAGACGCAGGCTGCCATCATGATGACAAACGCTACATTGCTGGAGCGGTAGTGAATGCTCAACCGACGCTCGTCGACATAGCGAGTGGCGATTCCGAACGAAGCCAGGGTCGGCCGTAACAGGTAGGCTCCTATTCCCAGCGCCAGCCAGACCTGATTCTGGAAAATCGCGAAAAGGAGCAGGGAAAGGATAAAAATAGCGGTCGCCCACCAGAATACAGGGTCCTTCTCAGGCATGGTCCTTATCCTCCAGTATGAACAGTTCTTCAACTGTTGTTTCCAGTCTGCGGGCGAGCAGCAGGGCTAATTTGACCGAGGGCGCGTAGTTGCCTTTCTCAATGGAGACTATGGTCTGCCGAGAGACCCCGACCAGGTCGGCCAGCTGCTGCTGACTGAGTTCGCCCCTGAAAAACCGGAATTTGCGGAGATTCGTTTTCATGCTCTCCTTCGATCCGTTTGAACTGAATGTAATGTAAAGGACATTTGTCAATATGTCAAGACAATTTGTCATATTGTAGATGATAGTATACATATTCATGAGACTGTGCAACCTGTAAAGCTGTTACTGGTGCGGTGGAATTGCAGCGATGTTCTTCATGAGCGTTTCACAACACATCGGGCGGCGCGTCGTTCCGGTATTCCAGTTCCCGCCAAGGGATCGTTTCGAGAGGGAAACGTGAATGATATTCCGCCCGGACCAGAATTTTCCAATCAAAGGATCACGAGTTTGATGCATCAGCTGTCTGATGGTATAATCTGATATATTTTGTGCAGGCTGCGTCAGCAGCGATACAGGGAGTGAGTTATGAATGAGCGAAAACCGAATCCGCGGCTGACCGAGGCGGAGGTGGACTGCACCTTCCCTGATCGCTGGTCGCCCAGGGCCTTCATCGAGGAGCCCCTCCCGCCCCGCCAGGTTCATAGCCTGTTCGAGGCGGCGCGGTGGGCGCCATCGTGCTTCAACGATCAACCCTGGCTCTTCGTTTACGCCGTCTCTCCCGGGGATCGGGCTCGGTTCGCCGATGCGCTCCTCCCGAAGAACCGCTCCTGGGCCGCGAGGGCGCCGCTCCTCTGCTTCGTCTTCGCGCGCAGGGAGTTCGAAGGATCGGGCAAGGAGAACCGCCACGCGGCGTACGACACCGGCGCCGCCTGGATGTCGCTCGCGCTGCAGGCACGCCGTCTCGGTCTCTACGCCCACGCCATGGCGGGGTTCGATCAACAGAAGGCGTACGCAGCAGCAGGCGTACCGGCTGAAACGTTCCATGTCATGGCGGCGGTGGCTGTCGGAAGGCTGGGCGATCCCGCCGTACTCCCTGACGATCTTCGAGCCATGGAAGCGCCGAACCCGAGAAAACCGCTCGCCGAGGTCGCCGTCGAAGGCCGGTACGGCGGTGCAGGCGACGAAGGATGACGAACGGAGTGAAGGTTCCGGGCATCCCCCGGCGGAATGTTGAACCGGGGGAATCCGCCCCCCGTTGAGAGAGGAAAGCCTGATGGACAGAAAATTTGTACTGTTTGCGTTCAACGGAGAGCCGATGTGCTTCGCGCACGTGCTCCTCAACGCGCTCGACATGCATGAAAAGGGTTTCGAGGTGAAGGTGGTGATCGAAGGAACCGCCACGAAAACCGCCGGAGAGCTCGCGGATGTCTCCAGGCCGTTCAGCGGCGTTTACCGCAAGGTGAAGGAAAAGGGGCTCGTCGATTGCGCCTGCAGGGCCTGCGCGGGCAAGACGGGCGCCCTCGCCGACCTGGAGGCCCAGGGGCTTCCCCTCTGCGACGAGATGTCCGGCCACCCCTCCATGGCCCGGTACATCGAGGAGGGGTTCGAGGTCGTTTCCTTCTGAGACGTCCGCGTATTCCATGTCCGTTCAGGAAACGCGGCGGCAGAAGCTTCGAATCACATCCGGAATCAAATCAGGATGCGGAAAGAATATCGCGGAGCACGTACTGAAGGATGCCGCCGTGCCGGTAATATTGGACTTCGACAGGCGTATCGATTCGAAGGATGAGAGCGACCGTATGCGTGCTGCCGTCCGCCCTTGTGATTTCGAGGGGAAGCGATTGTCCGGGCTGCATGTTTTCGTCCAGCCCGGTGATGGAGTAGGTCTCGGAGCCGTCCAGACCGAGTGATTCGGCGGTCAGGCCATCCGGGAACTGGAGCGGCAGCACGCCCATGCCGACGAGGTTGCTTCGGTGGATGCGCTCGAAGCTCCCGGCCGCCACCGCCTTCACGCCCAGGAGGTTCGTACCCTTGGCCGCCCAATCGCGCGAGCTGCCCATGCCGTAATCCTCGCCCGCGATGACGATGAGTCCCTGTCCCCGCCGCCTGTATTCCCGGCAGGCTTCATATATGTCCATTTTGACACCTTCGGGCATGAGCCTGGTGTAACCCCCTTCCCTGCCGCCGGCCATCCTGTTCTTGAATCGGACATTGGCGAAGGTGCCGCGGGTCATGACGCGGTCGTTGCCGCGTCGGGAACCGAAGCTGTTGAAGTCTTTCAACTCGACGCCGCTGCCGGAAAGGAACCTGCCAGCCGGGCCGTCGGCCCTGATCGCTCCGGCGGGTGAAATGTGGTCCGTGGTGATCGAATCGCCAACGATTGCCAGAGGGCGCAGTCCGGTGAGGTCGGTGATGGTGCCGGCTGCCATTCCGAAGCCGTCGAAGAAGGGGGGGCGCCGGATATACGTGGACCGCTCATCCCACTCGTAGATGCCGCCCGTTGAGGACTCGATCGTTTCCCACTCCGGACTTGCACCGGTGAGATCGCCGTACCTTTTACGGAACATCCCGGGTTCGAGGACGCTCCCGGCCAGTTCGGCGACTTCCCTGCTGGAAGGCCATATGTCCTTCAGGTAAACGGGCTCGCCGTCCCCGCCCTCGCCGATCGGATCCCGGCTCAGGTCGATGCAAACGCTGCCGGCCAGCGCGAAGGCCACGACAAGCGGCGGCGACATGAGGAAGTTGGCCTTGACGGCGCCGTGGATGCGGGCCTCGAAGTTGCGGTTGCCGGAAAGGACGGACGCGGCGACGATATCGCCCGCTTTAATGGCTTCCTCGATCGCCGGATCGAGCGGGCCCGAGTTGCCTATGCAGGTGGTGCACCCGTAACCGACGAGATGGAAGCCGAGGGCGTCGAGATCCTCCTGGAGGCCGGTTTCTTCCAGGTAGTCGGTGACGACGCGGGAGCCGGGCGCAAGAGACGTCTTGACCAGCGGATTGACGTTGAGTCCTCTCTCGCGCGCCTTGCGGGCGACAAGACCGGCCGCAATCATGACGGCCGGGTTCGACGTGTTGGTACAGCTGGTAATCGCGGCGATGAGCACCTGCCCGTGCGTCAATTCGGGGAGGGAGTCCGGGTCGTACGGTTCGCCGGCCGGCTCGACGGCAGGCTTCTCGCACGGTTCACCGGTTGACCCGTCAGGCGGCTTGAAGGTCGGCTCGGCGGTTGACCCGTCAGGCGGCTTGAAGGTCGGCTCGGCGGTTGACTCGTCAGACGGCTCGTCGCGGCCGCCGGCAGCGACCGGAGCCTTGACGCGGACACTCCCTGTCCGGACGCCGGCGGGCGCACCGAAGCCCCCTTCGTCGACCGGCATCTCGAGAAGCTGCCGGAAACGGTCGCCCAGCGCAGGCAGCTCGATGCGGTCCTGCGGTCGTTTCGGCCCGGCGACGCAGGGGACGACTGTACCGATGTCGAGCTCGAGGCTTTTGGTGTAGTCGATCTCGCCCGCCCCGGGGATGCCGAACATATCCTGGGCTTCGTAGTAGCGCTTCACGCGGGTAATGTCCGATTCGCTTCGACCGGTGAGACGCAGATATTCCAGTGTCCGCCCGTCTACCGGGAAGAAACCCATGGTGGCGCCGTATTCGGGGGCCATGTTGGCCACGGTCGCGCGGTCGGCGAGGCTGAGCCCGGCAGCCCCTTCACCGAAGAACTCGACAAACTTGCCTACGACGCCTTCGGCGCGGAGCATCTCTGTGATCGTAAGGGTGAGGTCGGTGGCGGTGGCGCCTTCCCGCAGACCGCCGCGGAGATGCACCCCGATCACCTCCGGTGTCTTGAAGTATACCGGCTGACCGAGCATCCCGGACTCGGCCTCGATGCCGCCGACCCCCCATCCCACGATACCCATGCCGTTGATCATGGTGGTGTGCGAGTCGGTGCCGACGAGGGTGTCGGGATAGAGGAAACCGTCCTTTTCGAAGACGACGCGCGCGAGGTATTCGAGGTTGACCTGGTGGACGATGCCGACAGCCGGCGGCACAACACTGAATGTTTCGAAGGCCTGCCGGCCCCATTTGAGGAACCGGTAGCGTTCCATGTTGCGGGCGAACTCGATCCTGAGGTTCTCGAGGAAGGCGCCGGCGGAGCCGGAGCGATCGACCTGGACGGAGTGGTCGACGACGAGGTCGACCGGCACGAGCGGTTCAATCACGGAAGGATCCCTGCCCATGGATTTCACGGCGTCGCGCATGGCGGCGAGGTCGACGAGCAGCGGCACCCCGGTGAAGTCCTGCAGAATGACGCGGGATACGACGAAGGGGATCTCCCTGTCTCCCGCTCCGGTCGGGCTCCATCCGGCGAGGGCCTCGACATCTTCCCTGACGATCCGCCTGCCGTCGCAGTTGCGGAGCACGGACTCCAGCACAACGCGGATACTCACCGGCAGCCGGGAGATGCCGCCCAGGCCGGCTTCGCTTTCGAGCGCGGGCAGGCTGTAATAGTATTTGCCGTCGAGTTCCCTGAGGACGTTGAAAGGATCGTTTAGCCGGTTCATTATCTATCGTGTCCGCTGGTTTGAAAAGGTGTGCCGCCGACTTATTCAGGCGTCAGCTTCCATCCCGATGAATCAAAACACCGCCGGGCACATTAAAAAGATGAATCAAAACACCGCCGGGTACATTAAAGAAGTTTTTACGGGCGGAGATCATGTGTACTTCCTGTTCTTATCGAAACTCTCCAGCTGTTCCAACAGTTTCGCATCCTTGAATTCCCAAAGATCGTCGGTAATCAGATGGGTCAGGACGAATGCATTCAGAAAGGCGTCGTTCCTGCAGATGAGACGCAATCTGTCCGCCTGGTTCTGCGCGGTCGTGGTTATCTCCGAATACAATTTCGAGATAACCTGATCCACCCTGTCTTTGTCGCCCTCATGGACCCAGTACATATTGAGATACAGCCGGTTCACGATCTCCCGGGCGCTCATGATCGGGATGATCCCGGTAAAATATTTCCAGTATTCCCTCCCCACCCGGCAATATCCGATGAGGCTCAAGGTGGAGATATACTGGAGGGCGCTCTGCATGGTCGTAAAAGAAATATGACACGACTCAGAGGCCTCTCCCCTGTAAACCGCTACTGCTTCATCATATGAATTGTAACTGCCAACACCATCGAGCAGGGGCAGTACCGGGCGCAGGGCGTCGCAGATATCCTTCTTCTTTTTCAGAGGACAGAACGGGCATCTTTGAAACGTGACGGCCTCTTTCACGGAAGGCGGAATCTTGTCAGGATTCTCCCAGTATTCCCGGGTGACTTTTTCGACATGTTCCACCGTCAAGGCGATCTCGGTCGAATCCTTCAGGGTGAGATACAACCCCGGCTGTTCATAATCGCTCAATCGGATATTCTTTGATTTCACCTGTTTCAGCCTCCTTCTGCAAGAAAATACCCGTGCTTTCGAGGCTGCGCAACATATTAAAATGTTGCTCGTGCAGCGGAGTTGCAGGGGCGAGCTTACTGCGGCCGCCACCCATCTTCACCTCTCTTTGAACCGATTGAAAATAACGAGTATTCATCGAAAATTTCCAGGCGGCCGCCGCACTTCTTCATCTCTTTTTACATCCGGTTGAAAATACTGTATCTTCATTCTTCTCGCAAAGCGCTGGAGCCTGGTGCGACAGGGGTCGGATGAATGAGCGGTGTTTCCTACAAGTATCCCAAACCAGGATTATTGAGCGGTATGGTACTCACCTGGGGAACCGCCCTCGTGGTTCTCGTTATCGGGTTCTTTATACCGTCCCTGGCCAGGATTTTCGATGTCGAGCTGTCGGGGGAGATTCGCGGCGCGTTCCTCGTCTCCGTCACCCTGATGCTCGTGCACAAGATCGAGAGCTACTTTTTCAAGGAGTATGACCGGTGTCCCGTGTACCTGGGCGTTGAGCGCTCGTCGAGAGCCGGCAACGTGAGGCAGACGCAGTTCGTCGTCTTCGTATCGACCTTCCTTCTCATGATGTACGTGGTGGTCCTGGTAATGAGCGGACCTCCCTGGCCGCTCTTGCTGATAACCGTCTGGCTGGCCCAGGGCCTGCACGAGATTCACCACGGCGCAAAGACACTGGTTGAACGGCGATACTACCCGGGAGTGATCTCCTCCCTGGTTTTCGTTCTTCACGTCTGCCTCTTCATCTTTCCGAAGTGGTACAGCGAAGCAGGCCTCGACTCGCCCTTCATCTACTACGCATACTACGCCCTGGTGCCGCTGGTATTCGCCGCCTTCGCCCTGGAGCATCGAAAGTGGACGAAACAGAGAAAAGCAGCTTGAACACGCAGAACCAGCAAAAGGTCATTATCACAGGTGCAGCCTCAGGAATCGGCCGGGCGCTGGCGCTCGAGTACGCCCGCCACGGATACAGGCTCGGCCTGATCGACCGAAACGAAGATGCCCTGCTCGATCTCAAGACCCGAATGTCATGCGACAACTTCGGTAAGGACCAGACCTCGAGCAAAAACTTTGTTCGAACCCAAACGTCGAGCGGGAACTCCGTTGAAGCCGAGACATCGAACTTCAACTCTGATAAAGCCCAAACGTCGAGCACGAGCTTCGTAAAAGACCAGACGTCGAGCGAAAGCTTCGTAAAAGACCAGGCGTCGAGCACGAACTTCGTTCAAGACCAGACGTCGAGCGAGACCATCGTTCAGGTGCTGGACGTCACCGATACGGAAAGAGCCCGTGCCGGGCTGGCGGAGTTGATCCGGAGAATGGGAGGGTGCCACCTGTTGATTCTCTGCGCGGGTATCGGCCCCCTCGACCCTGACCTGGACTGGAAGATCGCCCGGGATACCATCGACGTAAACGTTCGCGGCTTCGCGGCCATGGCTCAACATGGAATGCAGCATTTCCTCGCCCACGGGGGCGGACACCTGGTGGGCATCTCCTCGCTGGCGGCGGTGCGCGGAGATCGCCATGCACCGTCGTACAACGCTTCGAAAGCCTTCGTATCGCTTTACCTGGAAGGCCTTCGCAACAAGGTGAAAAAAGAAGCGATTCCTATCCAGGTAACGGATATCCGCCCAGGTTTCGTAGACACGCCCGGAGCCAACTCACCCGTGAGGCTGTGGGAAATCTCACCGGAAGCAGCCGCAAAAAAGATCTTCAGAGCCGTTCGCAGAAAAAAGCGCATCGCCTACATACCCTGGCGCTGGCGGTTCGTGGCCGGGATCTGGCGAAGTCTTCCATCGGCCATCGTCGAACGGATGTGACGTTCCGCCCACGGTTACGAGGTCTCCGGTTTCGGCTTCGGTTGTCGCACTCCGCAAGCCGCTCCAGAAAACCGCTCTCTGCCCTTATAATCATATTATCCGGTAACTTGTTCATAACAAACCATATACATGATTACCGATTCACTGGACGAACGAACAAATTTTTGTCACGTGACAAAAATTCGATAAGTCTCATTATTACCTGGATGAACCGACAGATTTGTCACGTGACAAAATTCGATTCAACCGTTATCGGATCATCGCGGGGGCGGTAAATTGTTTTGTCCCCTTTTCGTTCGTTGGTTTTCAAGAAGTTAATCCGCCCCCTTTACAGCCGGCAGCAGCTCGGGTTCTGAGTCGGGGTTGCCGGCTTCAGCTTTGTCATT
>CAYMWF010000018.1:0-76489 GCA_964394085.1 uncultured Gemmatimonadota bacterium
CAGCCGCGGCATCGACGCCCTCCTGTATGAGCAGGAAATCACCGCCTCCGTCGCAGTCGACATGGATGGTTACGCAACTGCCGGAAACCGCCAGCGCGAGGATACAGATGGCAGCAAATATCCATTCGTTCGTTTTCATGACGCCTCCTTCAAAACGGCAAGAAAAGAGAAATGAAATTTACATAATGGGCAATTCAGAATTGTCAACATGATCCAGACCGATTTAACCTGCTTCGGCCCCTGTTTTTATCTTTCAAAATTATTATACCTCTACTTGCCGGCTGATGCACGGATTTTTCATGTAGATGCAGCATGCCGATACCACACGGATTCTTGGACCGTGTTGAGCTATGCAAGTCAGAGTGGTATGAGCTTCCGACAAAGTGCGCGGACATGACCACGCAGCGGCAACCTGAAAACTTGAATGGATTAACCGGGATTCTGGAGGATGCCTTTTTCTTTTCTCCCGTGATGAATCCGATCCCTCTTCCGGGTGAAGGGGAATCTCAATTGAATCGGAATCTCAAATGAAAGTGAATCTCAATTGATGATGAATCTCAATTGAACCGGGATCTCAATTGGAGGGTATCTCACGTGAAGGGGTTTATTTACGTGATAGGGATTCCTTAATGAACAGAATTCTTCACGTGGGGAAAGGAAGCGATGTCGACAGGCTGTGTAAGTCTCTTTCAATAAGGAGGTTCTGTCGGTAGCCGACTCCCGCAAATCGCCGTGAGTTGCCGTGGATCTTTCCCAAATGAGAAATTCGGTAGGATTCAGAGGTCGTTCAAGCGGGTTCACTGCCAGATTTAGGGTAGAGACGGATTTTTCAAAAGTGGAAATGGATTTTCATAGCGGGCTGCAAAATATAAATCTGCTTCTTCTTACTTTTCCATTAATCGATGCAATAAGTCGGAATGTCAAGACGGTCAATGTATAAGTTCGCTTGAAGGTGCTTCTGAAATTGTCACTTCATTTTGTTCATCAGCCAGATATTACCGGAGTACTCATCTACACCCATATCGACGGACGAGCCGATCGGTCGCAGATCTCCCTCAAAGTCTTTTTCGGGAGCCCCGTCCAGGGTGCCGGAGTCTATACAGGGTGATCCGGCCTTCAGGTGGTAATCGTCATCGCCCGGCTCACGAAGAAGGGGATCCGCACAGATATTGCCTTCGCCATACCAGCCTCCCTGGATATCTGAAAATTCAATTATCGGATCTCCAGATCGGACATATACTTCCTCGGGTGAATCGTTCCAGAGAATACAATTCGTTATAATTGGAGTAGACAGAAGACAACAGATGCCGCCACCGTGAAAATCCGATATGTTCCCTGTTAGTGTACAATTGATGATTTTCGGTGTGGAATAGGAATAACAATAGAAACCACCGCCATACTCAGATGCTTCATTATAGGTTATTGTACAGTTTGTGACAGTTGCATTGGAGATATAGAGTCCACCACCGTTTTCAGCGCTGTTTCCAGTAAGTGTGCAATTCTCTATTGACGGTGCGGTATCGTAACCGTAGATACCGCCACCTCTGTCAGCTGCAATGTTGTCTCTTATCATCGAATTCTCAACGAGCAGGTTGGAGGATTCGCGGCAATAAATACCACCACCGTAGAAATTACTTGAATTTTCCGATATCAAGCAGTCCCTAACGGCCGGTGAGGATTCATTACAGTAGATCCCGCCACCATAGTTAGCCGTATTTCCTGATATACTGCAGTTTGAGATGGCTGGTGATGAGCGGTAGCAGCAGATTCCCCCGCCGCAGTTAGTGCTGCACGCTTCTATTCGACAGTATGATAACGAACCGCCTCCAGCATCAAATTTGATACCTTTCGCCACATCCCATTCGAGAAACCTTGTAACAGTAATTAAGTCATCCTCTGTTCCCTCGGCAATCAGCTCGCCGAACACGACAATCCCGCTGTGATTATGAAGCAGAAGTTCTACACCTGGTTCAATTGTGAGAATACTGTCGGATTCTATCACCAGATTTTCCGATACGACATAGGGAGAACCGGACTTTGAAAGCACACCGGATATACTACCTCCGATTACGCCTTCCGGCCAGTCTCCCAATCCTCCGAAAGAGCCCATATCATTGATGGATTCATCGAGGTCCAGCTTTGAATACGGGTCTCCGGCGTCGATGCATGGCGAACCTGGCTGCAGCCCATAATCACCTGATTCTGGATCGATAAAGAGAGGATCAGCATCAATGTTTCCACGGCCTTCCCATCCTCCCTGGACATCGGAATATGAAATAGATGGTTTGTACGAACCACCAGAATGAGGGCTCACCTCTCCGGGTGAATTGTTCCAAAGAATACAATTCGTGATTATCGGGCTGGAATTGTCTTTGTAATATAACCCGCCGCCGGAATAATGAGCTGCGTTCCCGGTTATTGTGCAGTTAGTGATTACCGGTGAAGACCTGTAGCAATAAAATCCGCCGCCATAGGTTTCGATTGATCGATTTCCCGCTACCGTACAATTTTTAATTACAGGTGAAGAAGATTTTAGATAGAGACCACCGCCATTTTCGGTTGCTACGTTATCGGTTATCCAACAGTTCTTGATAGTCGGAATTGAATGGTCTAAAAAGATTCCACCACAGTTTTCGTTTGCGGTATTTAAGGTAACAATGCAGTTTGTAATATTCGGGGAGGAGGTCGTGCAACAGATTCCGCCAGCAGATTCGTCTGTGACATTATTAAATATCATGCAGTTCGTTATTTCCCCGTCGGCTGACCAGAGCTTGACGCCGCCGGCAAAGCGAGCTGTATTCGAGTATATCGAGCAGTTCAGGATGGTTAACGGTAAAGAGGAAGAAGAATAAAAACCGATCCCTCCTCCGGTATTTCCTGCGTCATTCAAGAGTATCCAGCTGTCAATGATAGTTGGGGATGAGTTCCGGCAATAGATCCCGCCACCGCTGTAATTAGCAACATTCCCTGTTACCCAGCAGTTGGTAATCGTTGGATGAGATGAGTCGCTGCAATAGACTCCGCCGCCGTCATCAGCCGAAATATTCCCAGTGATAACGCATTTTTCGATTATAGCTGAGGAATTGAAGCAACAGATTCCGCCGCCGTCTTCATAATTGCCCATCGCTTCGTTCTCATTTATTACACAGTTCATGATATTCAGAGAGGACTCACTGCAATACAATCCACCTCCGCTGCCGTCGGCGGAGATATTCCACGTTAACCGGCAGTTTGTGACGGATGGGGAAGAGTCCTTGCAGCAGGAGAACCCTCCTCCCATATTATCAGCAGTATTTCCGATTAACGTACAATTCGTGATGGATGGTGAGGAACGGTAGCATTTAAGTCCACCGCCGTCAGATGCGCTGCCGTTTCGGATAGTGAATCCATCCAACACGGAGGTGTGATTTTGACCCGAACCAAAATAGCAGCCCCTGCCGCTGTTTTCACAGTCTATTACGGTATGCCTCTGCCCGTGTTCCGACAACACGGTTATCGCCTTACCGCCGTAATCAAGATCTTTGTTGCCGGTGCCTGTATACGTACCATCAGCCACCAGTACCGTATCACCCTTTTCAGATGCATCTATACCGGCCTGTATCGTCGGATACTCTGATGGTACACGGATCGTCGCGGCGAGTGTCATTGAAGAAGAAAGAATGATTGAAAAGCAGGCCACAGCAAGAGTGGCGGTGATTTTACTCGGCATTTCAGGGCTCCTTGATAGCTTGTTCCTTGACCGACTTCAGTATAGCAGTGAAATGCTCAATCAGCAAGTTCGATGCTTGGAAAGAAAAGGGGATAGATTCTAAAGAAATGGTGTTGGGTCATCGGCTTCCTGTGAGTTGTGGTGAGTTGCGGTGAATTTTTCCTATTTAGGGAAAGCTGTCGGATGCACCGGGAGTTCGTGCCGGGTTCTGTATCTTAGTATGGTCTGACCCTTATTAGCGGTCTATCCTCATTTGTGCTTTTTCTTTTTCTGTAAAAGGAGTCTTCAGATTGTCGGCATCGAGCGGGTGTCGGACGAAGCAGTCGGCTTTCACACCAGCTCGGAGAGAAGCAGGTGAGCAGGACAGAGGCGGATTCCTTCCTTCGTCAGCAGATCCCTGCCGGCATCAAGTGATACCTGTGTTGCTCGTGCGTCGGGGAACCTTCTTTTCATATACCGCAGGGACGTACTTACCGATTTCGATGAAGATTTGCATTCGACCAGATGGATCGGGACACCGCCCTCCGTGATCACGAAATCGACTTCCCTCCTGTCCACGTCGCGGAAAAAACGGAGATCCACGTCTCTGCCTTCAGTATCCTGCATGAAAAAACACCATTTCAACAGATGACAAGCGACCATATTTTCGAATCGAGCGCTCTTATTCTTCACAACGGTCCAGTCCAGATGATAATGTTTCATCTCTTTTTTAACCGCCCGTATTTTCGGTGCGCCGAACGGGGGAATCCTGAAGATCATATATAAATTCTCGAGCATTTTCATCCAGCGGGATACGGTCTGGTGAGCCACCTGGAGATCTTCTTTCAGGGCATTGATCGACAGGGGGGAGCCCACCAGGTCAGGCAGCCGTATCGCCAACTCTTCAATAAGCCCCAGATCCTTGACATTCTCGAGATCCGCCAGATCATCACGGATTATTCGGCTGCGATACTCTCTGCTCCATCTTCTGCTCTCTTTTGCCGATTGTTGCCTGAAAGGCTCTGGAAATCCTCCGTATTCCAGAAGACTTTCAACGGTAGATAAAGCAGGTGCATCGAGTTCGGCGCAGGTCAGCGGGAGGAGTCGGTAGAAGAAATAGCGGCCCTGCAGAGAGTCGCCGCCTCTCCTGTAGTAATCCAGTCTGGCGCTGCCGGTAACAAGGATTCTAAGCTCATCGCTTCTTTTATCGTATAGTCCTTTAACTATACGACGCCATTTCGAGCACTTGTGGATTTCATCGAGAACGAGAAAACCCGAACCCGCAGGAAATCGTTCAGTTATGATGTTTTCCCTGTCTTCCGGCGCATCCCAGTTCAGATACCAATCGCGCGTGTTATAACCTTTCTCGTTACAAAGCCGTTTTGCCAGCGTGGTTTTACCGGACTGGCGCGGGCCGCCTATAAACACCATTTTTCGGCCCAGATCGCTGGAAACGGAATCCTGGATGTATCTGTGAATGTAAGATGACATTTTTACCCCCATCAGAAAATACACGCGAGTATTTTACGATAGAGGTAAAAATAATCGAATATTCTGAGTTTATCAAGGTTTTTATTCCTGCCCTTTTTAAACTGTTGCAAAGAGGAAGTAAATTGACCGGTGGTCGTTCTATTCGGTGCCGGTGTTGAAACCCTGATTGACCGGATCGTCCGGAGCCAGGCCGAGCTCCCAGTAGAGAACTCCCGACAGAGGATTATCGTAGTAAGGTTCGATCTGCCGGAACCCGAGGGAGCGGTACAGGGAGATCGCCCCGGTGAGGAAATCGAGAGTGTCGAGCCGCATCTTGCCGTATCCCATGCTGCGGGCTTTTTCGATGATGAGTCGGGCGAGCTGTCTGCCGATTCCGGTTCCCCTGAAGCGGGGCCGCACGAACAGGCGCTTCATCTCGCAGATCCCTGGAGCCAGCCGTCGCAGGGCCACGCAACCCGCTGTCTCAGTGTTCGTTGTTTCGTTGCATACCTCGCCGCCGGTCGCGGTAACGGCGAGGATGAGGGCTCCATCCGGTGGAGCATATGCTCCGGGGAGGTCCTCGACTTCCTGTTCGAAATCCTGGAAGCGAAGGTCGACGCCGAGATGCTGTTCGTACTCGTGGAACAGCTTCCGGCACTCCTCGATTTGTGCGGCTGTCACAGCGTCCACAAGTTTGAACGCCGCGGCGCCGCCCCGTTCGTTATAAAACGATGGTTCCCTGTTCATCTACCGACTTTCAGAAGGTTAAATCCGGCTTACCGGCCAGGTTAGAGGTAGATACTCATCCCGGCAGTCAGATGCCTGGATGTAAGAAGTTGTCGAGTGATGGACGGTGATTCGGCCGAGAAAGGATTTTGCGCCTCATAACCCGCTATACATCCATCTTGTAAGCATGAAGCCGCCGTTGATCTGCCGAATCGCTTTCCGCACAGCGTAGAGACTGATGCAGACGTCCGGATCCTCGCGATCGGGCGGTGCTCCGCCCGTATCGAGCCGCTCGAGAAGGGGAAGAGCCCTGGGGTCGCCGATCTGCCCGAGAGCCCAGATCGCCCGGTTCCTGTCGCGGAAACTTTCCGTGTCGGATGCCGCCAGATTAATGAGCGCCTCTACGCTGTCTCCCGGATAACCGGCCGAAGCCTGCATGCAGATCCCTTTTACACCCGAGAAGATAGAGAGAAAGGAAGCGGCGAACATGAATACGAAGAGCAGTATTACGGCAGCCGCCAGGATCCTGACGGCTTTGCGTGATTTCATTCTCTCCCCCGGTCGATGAACTCCTGCAACACAAGACCGGCGGTTCCCAGCCCGAACATCCCGAAAACGATGAGCATGGGTCCGTGCGGGTATGCGATGAGTGCTCCCGCCGCGCAGCCGGCCAGCGGTTTGATCCATACGGAAACGAAGGATCGGGATCTGCGTCCCGTGATACCGGCGCCGATAAGGTACCCGGCTGTGAATCCGAGGGCAGTTATGAATGGAGCAACCGCGAAGAGTGCAACGTTGCACCAAGCCGGAAACGAACCCGCCGTGGAAATCGCAACGGCGAGCCAGGCCGTGTAGCAGATTCCCGCACCGGTGAGTGAGAAAATCATCCTCAGTATCGGCGCGGCGATCCTTGATCCGCCGGTTCGGGCGCGTCGTCGACTCGTCCGGTCGGGTTCCGGATCTTTATACCCATCGTGCTTGCTGGAGTTCAATCCGTTTACCACCGAAACATCAACCTGAAGCGAACCGTCCACCACCGTGGTTGCCGCTCCTGGAAGAGGAGCCGCCGTCGAAGCGCCGGTCGCTGTTGTTAGCGTTCCTCCACGGGACAATGGAGATCGAGCATGAGTTCGCTCTCGGAAGCGCCCGGGTTCACCACCCTCTCGAGCCACTGGCCGTTCGCGAAGATGAGGTTCTCCTTGCCCTTCACCCAGTCGTATAAATTTTTCCACGACTCGAGGTAACCGTGCTTCCGGAAAAATTCGGAAGCGATCTCCTCGCCCAGCCTGCAGCTGGCCACGGCGTAGAGGCCGCCGGGAGCGTCCTTCACCTCCGCATCCTCATCGCTCTCGGTGGACGCGTCCACGCGGATCCATAGTTCGTACCCGTACTCGGCTCGATCCGGAGTCGGATCGGGATTGTTGAAGCCGAAAACCGGATGCTTTTCGGGATCGTCGAGGAGGCCCCGGGGCTCCGCCCAGGCGCGGAGCTTCTCCCACGCATCCTGCTCGGGTGAAGCGCTTTCGGCCCTGAAGCTCGCAACCCTCATGGGCTCGAGCCGAACGATTCTTACCTCAATCTCAGTCACTTCAATGTTCTCCTGCCATACCGCCTTCCGTTGACGGAGCGGAGGGCGTTTACAAAGGTGATACTTCGGGGTTGTCTAATGGATCCAAGACCGGGATCAGCGGATCACGAACCTGCCGGATCCCCGCCGGGATCAGCGGATCACGGACCTGCCGGGTCCCCGCCGGGATCAGCGGATTTCGAACCTGCCGGACCCCCGGCCGGAAGACCCGGATTACCGATCCGCCGAATCCTTCTCAGCCTTTTCCAGCCGGAACCCGGATTTCTTCAGGAGGTCGAGGATCGCGGCGCTTTCCCCGCTGATGAATTCTTCGGTGTAGTGCCCCAGGGTCACCACCTGTCCCATGTTATGGATCCCCTTCTCCTCGAATTCTTTCCGGACCTTCTCGGGCATCTGCTCCCATCGCTCGTCCAGGAAGCGGTAGTATTCTTTGATTTCTTCGTCTGAAACGACCCGGTAGCCGTTCCTGTGGACCACTCCCTCGAGAGGCATGCGCGGACGAAGCTCCGGTGATTCGTCCGGATGCCCCAGCCAGACCATCCCGGCGGGGAACACGTATTCAGGCGTGCCGAGCAGTTTATTCAGATCCATCGACAGCACCGCACCGATATAGACGGTGCCCAGCCCGAGACTCTCCGCGGCCACGACCACGTTCTGGAGGGCGATTACGGCATCCCAGTATCCGATGAACAGGTTGGATGCCTGGTTGAGATAGAAAGGAGCGTCGCTCAGCTCGAGCCATCGCTTCAAACGGTACTCGTCGACCACCGCGATTATGCAGATCGGGTTGTCCACGACCTCGTCATCGAACAGTTCCCTCTTCTTCGCCGGATCGTCGACCACTATGAACGAGTAGTGCTGCAGGTTGCCGGCCGTGGCGGCGCGGGTGCCGGCCTCGAGGATCAGATCGAGCGTTTCCGGCTCGATGGGCTTGTCGGTGAATTTACGGATCGATCGATGGGCTTTCAGGCATTCGATGACTGGGTTGGTCATTCTTTATTCCTCTCTTCAGGGTGATCCGCGGGTGCTCTGATCCGGGAGACATCATCTTACCGTAACGGCGAACCGAGGCGCAACGGAAATGAAAAGACCGTGCACCCGGGCATTTTACCACACGCGGCCGAGTCGCCCCTTCGACAGCAACGTTCAAAGTTGATGCGTTTGTGGTTTTATTTCTGAAAATGGTATATAATAGATCCAGCAGTCACCTTAACAATAGATCCAGCAGTCACCTTAACAATAGATCCAGCAGTCTCCTAAACAGGATCGATGCATGAAGAAACGATTTCTCATCCCGCTTTTCAGCATCCTGATAATCGATTTTTCATACGGTTTGACGATTCATGTCCCCGGCGATTTTCCTGCTATTCAAGAGGGTATCGATGAATCGACTCACGGCGATACCGTCCTCGTCTCGCCGGGAACCTACACCGGATCCGGCAACCGGGACATCGAGTTCCGGGGTAAAGGTATACTTCTGAAATCCGTGAGCGGACCGGAATCCACCGTGATTGACTGCGAAGGGGATGTCCTCGATCAGCACAGGGGTTTCCTGTTTCGTTTCGGAGAAGGGAATGATTCCATCCTGGAAGGATTCACCGTCAGGAATGGCTACGTGCTGGGGCACTGGCCGGGTGGCTCGGGCGGAGGGATCCTCTGCTCTAATGCATCGTCTCCGACCATAACGAATTGTAGTATAACTTTGAATCTGGCGGAAGGATATGGCGGAGGCATCTTCTGCGACGGTTACTATGGTGCATGCGATCCGATCATCACCGATTGTACGATAACGGAAAATTTATGCACTGACAGTGGCGGGGGACTCTTCAGCTGGTTCGGATCTTCTCCGCGCCTTTTCGATTGCGTCATTTCGTCAAACACGGCCGACGGCGACGGTACTCAGAGCGGCGGTGGATTAACCTTTGGAGACGACTCCCGGACTTTGATTGTACGATGCTCGATCACCGGCAACGAAGCGACATACGGATTCATTTCCGGATACGGCATCGGCGGGGGAATACACTGTGCCGAGGTGAACGGACTGATAATGGAAGACTGTTTCGTCTCCCTGAATTCCGCCGTAAATTTCGGCGGCGGGATCTACTGCAGCAACTCTACCTTCACGATGAACAACTGCACCATCGCCGCAAACGAGACCCAGGATGCGGGCGGCGGTATCTACCTGACCGACTCGAGCAGGCCGATTCTCACGAATTGTACCATAGCGGGAAACGATGCCGACGATGGCTGCGGTCTTTTCATCGAATATGAAAGCTTCCCGGTTCTTACGAACTGCATTCTCTGGGCTGACTCGCACGAGGAAATACAGGTCGAGTCGGGGGATATCGCGGTGACATACTCCAACATCGAGGGAGGCTGGCCCGGCGAAGGTAATATCTGCAGTGACCCGCGGTTCGTTGAACCTTATCAGCTCGACTTCGGACTGAAACCGGATTCGCCATGCATAGATTCGGGCGATCCGACATTTTCGAATGTTCCGTGGGGCGGTTCGAGAAGGGATATGGGCGCTTTCGAGTTCGAACTGGGCTGGTACTTAAACGAAGAGGGTTTTATCGTCCGAAAACCTCTCCCGGCGATACATATCACCGGCAGTTCATACCGGGAAGGATGAATTACCTGATACGAAGGCTATCCGGCTTCGCGGCGAAGCCTGTCGCCCTCGCGGAGCGCTTCCAGGTTGAGATCTCTGAAGCGCGCGGGGCTGATGGCCTCGATAGAGGCGATAAGCTGGTCCAGGTTGAAGGGGAAGGAGGAGGTGCCTGCGGCGCACCCGAGCACCACGAGGTTCGATACCAGGGGAGAACCCAGTCGGAGGGCCGCTGACGACGCATCCACCGTCGTCCAGGGGATGCCCGCTCCGGAAAGGAGATCCGCCACGGGCTTCACGGGGAACCCGGCCGGTGCGTTTACGAAGAGGGCTCCGCCTTTGCGGCCGTCGTCCTCCGGACGGAGGAATCTCAGGTTCCGGTAGGCTTCATCCGCCTGGAACGAAATCACCGCGTCGGCGGTTCCGGCACGCACCAGGGGGCTCGAGTATCCGCCCGCCTTCAGGTGGGAAACCACAGACCCGCCCCTCTGGCTCATTCCGTGGGTTTCCGAGCCAATCACCCCGAGCCCATCCTGCATCGCCGCCTCCGCAAGGAGCCGCGTCGAAAACAGGATTCCCTGCCCTCCGACCCCGGCCAGGATCATCTGGAACGCCATTCTAAATCTCCATCCTGATCGAGTCGTTCTGGCAGGCCTCGATGCAGACGCCGCAGTCCACGCAGAGCATCCGGTCGATCTCCACCACGTTTTTCGATTCATCGAAAACCAGCGCCGGACACTCGAATTGAGTGATGCACAGCTTGCATCCGTCGCAGTCTTCGGCCACCGCGACGGTTCCCCCGGCCCCGACCGCTTCGTCGCGGTACGCCACCAGGCACGGCCGTTCCGATATGATCACGGCGACGCCCCCATCCTCAGCGGCGGTGTATTCGAACGCCTCCTTCAGAAGCTCCTTCATGTCGGAGATCCTGTAGGGATCGATTTTCCGTAAGAATTCGATGCCGCAGCCCCGGATCAGCCTCTCGAGCTCCACTCTCTTGCCGGGTTCGCCGTCCGCCATGATGCCCAGGTTCGGGGTCGGCTGCATCCCGGTCATTGCGGTGATCGAGTTGTCGAGAAGCACGAAGATGAAGCGCGCGTCGCTCGCCACCGCGTCGATCAGCGCCGGAACGCCGGAATGGTAGAAGGTCGAATCGCCCATGGTGGCGACCACGGGCTGCAGCTTGCCGTCCTGCCTGTATGCATGGTAGAGGCCAGTCGCCAGGGTCAGGCCGGCGCCCATGTCGAGCACCGTGTCAACCGCCTTGAGGTTGATTCCGAGGGTGTAGCAGCCGATGTCGCTCGTGAAGATCGCCCGCGGCAGGGCTTTCCGGATGGCGTAGAACGCTGCCCGGTGGCCGCATCCCGGGCAGAGGGTAGGTCTGCGGACTTCGAGCCCGATCTCCCCGGCGGCCGATTCCGCCGACCCGACCCACTCGAGTGCGGCGCCCGCACCCTCGATCCCGCCGGCGAAATCGGACAGCACCCGGTAAATCACTTCCGGCGTGAGCTCGCCCTCCGGAGGGACGCTGCCGTCCAGTCGTCCGTGAAGGTTCGACTTGTCCTTCACCTGCAGCTCTATCGTGTAATCGGGATCCTCGAGAACAAGGACGTCGTCATGTTCCGCGAGAAAAGCGTCGACCAGGTCCGCGGGCAGCGGATGGGGCGTTCCGATCTTGAGAACGGAAAACCTGTCTCCGAGACCGGCTTCGCCCAGGATATCCTTGACAACGGCGAAGGAGACCCCGGCAGCGATGATGCCCTTTTTCGGCCCGTCGCCGCCTGTTCCCGCTTCTCCCGACGCGGCTCTCTCCGTCCCAGCGGCCCCGCCGTCGTCGCGAACCAAGTAATTCAGCCCCGGCGATCGCTCGAGGGCGCTGCGGATGCGGACGAGTTTTTCGTTAAGCTGCTTATGCAGGTGGAAGCGGTAGGCCGGGGTCGCTGCCCAGCGGTGGGGATTCTTCTTGAACCGCGCGGGTCGCTCGAGGAGCGTCACGGGCTCGAGCGGCACATCCATCCTGGCGTGGCATATCCTGATCGACGGGCGCAGCATGACCGGAATCTCGTATTCCTCGGACAGGGCGAACGCCTCCGCCACCATCTCCTTCGCTTCGAGCGGGTCGGAGGGATCGAAGACCGGGATCTTGGCGAAGAGGGCGAAGAATCTCGAATCCTGCTCGGTCTGGGACGAGTGGGGGCCGGGATCGTCGGCCGAAATGACCACGAACCCGCCTTTCACCCCCGTATACACGGCGCTCATGAGGGAGTCGGAGGCCACGTTGAGCCCGACCTGCTTCATGATGACGGCGGCGCGCTTGCCGGTGTAGGCCGCCGCCAGCGCCTCGTCGAACGCCACCTTCTCGTTCACGGCCCAGTGGGTGAAAATGGAGCTTTTCTCCATCTTCTTGAACCTGACCACCGCCGGCAGGATTTCGGAACTCGGCGTCCCCGGGTAGGATGCGACCACGTGGCAGCCCGCCTCGACGAGTCCTCTGCCGATCGCTTCGTTGCCCAGGAGAATCGCCCGGGGAGCCTTCTTCCCGCTCACAGCACCTCCCCGAGCTCGCGGATGAAAATTTCGTTTTCTTCCATCGTCCCCACCGTCAACCTGATTTTCGATTCGATCCTCGGATGCGGAATCGGTCGCACTATCAGCCCCTTCTCCAGGAGCGCCCGGTAAACTTCCATGCCGCTCCTCTCCAGCTCTATCAGCAGAAAGTTCGCCCTGGTCAGGCAGGGCCGGAGTCCCAGCCGCCGCAGCTCCCCGCTCAGGTAACTCTTTCCCTCTTCGTTCAGGTCGAACCCGGCCCGCACATGGTCCGTATCGTCGAGGGCCGCAATCGCCGCACGCTCCGCGCAGGTGCTGACCGAAAAGGGCCCCCTCACCCGGTTCAGGTTGCCGATTATCTCCTCGTCGGCAATGCCGTAACCGACCCTCAGTCCGGCGAGCGCGTGGATCTTCGAAAACGTGCGCAGGATGACGAGGTTCTTATGTTCTCTCAGGAGGTCGAGCCCATGGCGGCCGTACTCTTCACCGGTATATTCGATGTATGCCAGGTCTAAAACGACGAGCACGCTGCCCGGCACCCGCTCCAGAAAAGCGGCCATCCTGTCGTAGCCTACCATCAGTCCCGTGGGATTATTGGGACTGGCGATGAAGATGATCCTGGTTCTGTCGCTGATTGCGGCGAGCATCGCCTCCAGATCGTAGTTGAATCCTTCGTCGAGGGGAACGATTCGCGGCTCCGCCCCGTAAAGCAGGGGGAAAGAATGGTAAACGGGGAAGGAGAGGTCGGCGGTGAGGGCCTCGTCACCCGGCGATAAGAGGCTTTCGCAGATCCATTTCATCACCTCCACCGACCCGGCCCCGACGATGAGATTCCCACCGGGCATACCCACGTGTTTACTCAACCTCCGGAGCAGTGCAAAATAGCTCGAATCGGGGTAGATATGGACATCCGGAATGCTCGCGGCCAGGGCTTCCCGGGCCCGCTTCGAGGGCCCAAGGGGATTCTCGTTGGAAGCCATCTTGATTATGCGGTCGACATTGAACTCCCGCCGGACCTCGGATTCGGGTTTGCCCGGAGCATAACCCGGTATCCTGAAGATACTCTCTTTCCAATTAAGGCCAGTCTTCTCACCGTCTGTCTCAGGAATACTCATGCGCTCGAGTTTCCTTTCGATTTCAACGACCCGCTTCTGCGGCCGTCGAGCCCGGAAACCGCCCGGCAGCCGCCCTGGGTCGAATCGTCCGGCCGTAAGTCGCCGTTAAAGGCAGTTTCTACTTCCCTCAACGGTGTAAGAATCGGCAGCCGGCATCACCGCCGCCGCCGCTTCTCCCCGATTGCCGAACCGGATAACGAACGGATCGAATGTAACCGAAAGGCTCGAAAGATGTCAACACGTCCGGCACCGTTTCCGCTGAATCGTGCGGCCCGAAGGGAACGGTAGCCGGACCGATCGAACCTCTGCGTTATCCGCCGGCCGATGGTGTCGTCGCGGCCCGTCGTTGCATGTCTTCCATTTTTCCACTATACTTGATTTTATGCACCTCGTTTTGATCCCGAACATCTCCGGACGGAGGAAAATCATGAAATCCCTGTCAATAATTTCAGTACTTTTCATTTGTATCGTATCCGTTACGGCGGCGGCTCCGCTTCCGGCCGTTTCGACCGGAACCAGGATCCAAGTAGACGGCTCGGGAGCCTTTGCCGTGTCCGGCCTCACGGGTGACGGGGTCGCGGCTGGCGGGGGATATCCTGCGGGTGAAATCCTGCTTCCGCCGCCGGCGGTTCAGTGGATTATCGGCGACGGAGGGCTCGATTACATACCTTACGACGTGGCTATCGGCGCAGGCGGCGGACTGGCCCTCTGGGGCGATTATCTGAACAACGAGAGAGCCGCCCTGTTTTCGACCACGACAAATGATGACTCCGAAGCCCTCGTATGGGAGGATACGGAGCTTTACGAGACCCTTTCCAATATTTACTGCGCAGCTTCCGACGAAACGGACAGGTTCGTGGCCGCCGCCCGGTTCGAACCGGTCCGCGGCTCCGGCTCCCAGCAAACCGTGCTGTACGGATACGGCTCCGGAAGCGCCGTCCCCGAATGGGTCTACGCGTTCCCGCTCGAAACCGATAAATTACCGAGAATCAAGATGTCGAAAGACGGCTCCCTCGTCGTCGCGGTTCTTAATGACGACGCCAGCAGCGTCATCGAGATAACCTGTCTCGATGCGGACACCGGAACACTCGAATTCACCGATTCTTTGGACGGAGGATTCGTCAGGGTTTTCGACATGAGCGACGACGGGTCTCTTCTCTATATTTTCGACAGCGGCAATAACCGCATCCTTGTCTACGACACCGATGCCGGGGAAATCATCTACACCGGCACCGGGAGCGGCGGATTCGACAGCCATGCCATATCGGGTGACGGATCCGCTTTCGCCTTCGGCGGCTTCGGGACGCTGAAATACTACGAATGGGACGGTGCCACCTACGTCTGGAAGTTCACTCACGCGGTTTCAGGTCTTGTTTACTGTGCCCGCTGCGATCTCTCGACCGACGGCGGCGTCCTGGCCGCGGCTTTCTACAATTATGGAACCGGGCTCGATTTCAGCGTCTTGTCCCTCGACGGAGCCACCGGAGACGTCCTGTTCCAGGGAGACTTCACCGGCGGCGGTGGATACCAGAACTACCCGGCCGATATCCGGGTCACGGGTGACGGTTCGAGGATCGTTTACGGCGGCTGGGGGGATCAGTTCAACACCAATCCCGAGGTCATGGTCTTCGATGGTGACGGGGTTCCCGCCGCGTCCATCGACACAAGGGGTTCGGTCTTCTCGGTGGATATCTCTACGGATGGTCAGTATGTCGTATCGGGCTCCAAGTCGATACACGCCAACGTGAGCGGCAGGGGAGGGGACCATGCATGCCTGTATATGGGTGGAGAGGAACTTGCGGTGAACGGAGTTCCCAGGCTCTCCTCCACGGTGGCCGTCACCGTTGAGGGAGAACCCGGTGAAACAGTGCTTCTCGCCGGAAGCCTGAACGAGGTCGAGTTCGAAACGGCCTGGGGAGTCCTGCGCGTCGATCCCGACGATTACTACGAGCTCGGAGAAGTGACCATACCCGGCTCGGGAGTGGCGGAGTTTGAAGTTCCGGTGCCCGCGGCGCCCCCTCTTGCCGGCAAAAAAGCCGTAATTCAGGCGCTCATCACCGGAGGCGGCAACCCGAGGTTCACCAACGCCAGGATTTTCTGGTTTCTTCCCTGAGAAATCCGGCGTCCGTTCAGCGGCTTCGGACGTGAATTCCCCACGTGGGGAAAGCCGAAAAGTGGATCAGTCCCCCTTTAGCTGATTCAGGCGGAATTCTTCACGTCAGACTGGGTAAAAAGTCCTCTTGTCGGCAGAAATCGTTTTGAACCCCATGAATAAGAGCCCCCGTGACAGGTGGAGAAGGGAGCGCCTTCCCGCCCTGAGGAGCACGCTGCGTCATCCGGCTCCACTAACCCTCACTCCGGGAAGCGCTGAAACTCGCTGCAATCGCCTCCTGCTCCCCGCACTTGCCCGCAACATCCCAGCCCTCCAGCTGCTCGCAGCAGCCCAGCCTCACCGCAGCTCAAACATCAGCGCTTCTTATCCTCTTCTCGGGAAGTGTCGCCCCCGCCGTTTCCCATGCTCGTTTTGTCAGGTGAACAGCCATTTTCAATCCTGAAATGGCTTCACGGATTCCCTCGCGTAAGTCGACATCTCCCAACCCCGGATGACTCCGCTATGTCCTCCGGGCAGAAAGGAGCTCCCTCCCCATCTCCCCGGCGACGAAGCCTGGAAGAAGGTGACTGAAACTCGTATCCTCTTTTTGACCCAGTCTCACGTGGAGAAATATTATGTAAGCCCGTATGGGCAGAAAAAGCCGGAATCGAAGGATTTTCCCCATGTGGAGAAATATTATGTAAACCTGAAAACGACTGCACCAGGGAATCGGCGGATTTTCTTCACCTGGAGAAATCCGGCGGGTTGGAAGTGTGGTGTAACTAACTTAGTTGAAGGCGTTATGGCTGGTTTACAATTACCGGAGCCGCCGTTCACCTCCCGGGGCGCGAGCGGAGCCCCTTCTCGATCCGGAAGGCGATGTCCTTCCAGACGACGACGATGAACATCCACCAGAGCACGATCCAGAGCGGCACGCCCCCGATCCAGCCCAGGTGGTACCGGTGGAGATGGCCGAGCTGGATATAGAGGATCTCGACGATCGGGCCCCCGAGGAGAAAGATGCCCACGAGTTTCAGGTCATGCCTCGTCGGGCGGAAGAGGATCAGGTACGCGATGATCGCCCCGAGAAAGGGGAGCCACGAGAGGATGGGATTTTCGTACAGGCGATAGATCGTCCAGCGTGTCGCGAACACGAGCGCAAGCAGCGCGGCGACCCGGACGCCCCCGCTTCGGATCTTCCAGCCGCCGAGCCCGATCTCGTCCGCCGGTTCCGCCGCCGGCTCGAGAACGCTCCACCGGGCCAGCCGGGCGACGAACCGGAGTATCATTCCCCAGAAAAGCAGCATCCAGATCGGTATCGTAGACCAGGCGAAGAAGTGGGGCACGGTATAGTCGTAAATTCCCTTCCGGCAGACCGAGTTCCAGTCATTGAAAGCGCCGAGCACCGTGCACGCGGCGAGAAAGATCACCTCCGCCCTGAGATTCACATCTTCAGCGGGAGCGATCCGGGCGAGCACGGCCATGCGGGCCGCCAGAATGAGCGGCACGAAAGCGGTCATGAAGACGAGACGGTCGCCGGCCGTGCATATTGTTGCGCTCACCAGCGCCACCACGCAGGCATCGATGGCAACGAGTCTGTTCGAATCCGGTTTCATGTCATCCGGACCTCCGGCGGAACGCGAAATCGAAGATTTCCTGGAGGATGCCCCCTTTCACGGGGTGCCGGATACCTTCCATGTAGCGGGCCGTCGTGTAGTTCTGGGCCCAGGCGCACTCGCCGCCGCACTGATTCTCCGCCGGTCCATGGAAGAAGTCGGGGTTGACCAGCTTCCTTCCGGCCGCATACGCCTCGTCGAAGCTCCGGTAGGCCGGCAGGTTCAGGTTCACGGGCTTCACGTTCGCCGACGCCCGGCACGGCCAGCATAGCTCGCCGTTCGACCAGACGTGCGGTTTGAGAGCCGTGAAACACCGGTAGTTTCTCGCGAACAGCAGCTGCTCGAGGCGGCTCGACCCGACGAGCCTGTACCCGGCCTTCTTTCGAGCGAGGATCCGGTCGGCGAGGGCCACGTACGAGGGGTCGGCCAGCAGGGCACGGTTCGGCTCGTGACGCAGGTTCTCGGGGACGGGCACGTACCAGACCCCCAGGTCGCAGGCCAGATCGAGGACGGCCGCGGCCTCGTCGATCGATTCCGGTGTAATGACCGTGTTGATGACCAGCTTGAACTTTATCTCGCGGGCCAGCTCCCTCAGGAGGAGCAGGTTCACGACGACCTGGCGCGCTTTCTTGATACCCCAGATCTTGTTGAGCTTCTGCAGGTTCAATCCATCGAGGCTCACGATCACGATGTCCATCTGCCAGAGGAAGTTCCGCCACTCCGGCTTGGTCAGCCTCTGGTGGATCAGGCTGCCGTTCGTGTTGATCATGTTCGGGAAGTAACCCAGCTTCCACGCGTGATCCAGCAACTCGGGAAGGTCCTCCCGAAGGGTCGGCTCGCCCCCGCACCAGTAGATCGCAGAGGTCCCCGTTCGCATGACTTCGAGCAGGCGTTTCCCAAGCTCCGTATCGAGCCTGGCGGGATCGGGCAGGTCGAAGTACGCGTCACCCTGGTGGTTGTCGCAGTACCTGCAGCGGAAGTTGCAGTCGTTCAACATCGTCCAGATGACGTAGAGCGGTCTGAGCGCGTGATCGTCCTTCCTGACCCGGCGCCGGTTGATGACGAAGTTCTCCCCCGCCTTGGCGAGGGCGGACGCCTTCCTTCGCACATCCCTTACCCGTTCGAAGGTTGAGATCTCCGAACTCCTCCTGATGACGGGGCGGATCTTCGCTGCAAGCTCTCTTGCCTCCTCAAAGCAGTTCGCGAAATCCGGGTGACCCTCGCGAGGTACATAGAGCTTGAACGGCGGGAGACCTTCGGATCTGCCAAGCGATAGTTTGCTCACCTTCTCTCTTCCCGGGCCGCGCCTTCTGCAGGATCGCCGAATCCTGTCAACGGGAAGACGGCGAGGCCTTCCCGTTCATGCAGATGCTCTGGTGGAGGGTGAAATTGTATAGACTGTTCCGGGCTCGCTCTACTGAGCCTTCCCCACGTGGTCGATATCGCCGACGTCCCGCGTGACCGTTCTCACCGCCTGCCCGCAGTTGCCCTCGATGGTCACGTAACGGGTGCTCTCCGTGATGCCCAGGGATGGATCATCGACCCAGTACGCCAGGATGACGCTGTGTCCGCCGTCCCACAGGGAAAAGTAGTCTCCCGACGCGGGAATGTATGTGCCGTTCAGGATCTGCGCCTGCGTATAAAGCCTGCCGAGATTGGAGAAAAAGCTCCGCATGTCGGACGTGCCGATGCTGCCGGTGGGAGTATCCCAGCCGTCCCTGCGCAGACACCATGACGCGAACTCGCTGCACCATGAATTTCCTGTTCCGTACTTGTATCCGTCGGTCTTTCCGAGATCCCTCACTCCGAAATTGACCGCGGCCTGGACCGGAAGATTCATATCGCGGACCTTCCGCCACAGGGTCCTGGCCGCGAGGCCCACGTGAGAATCATTGGGGGAATCGAGCCAGTCATCGTAGTTCCAGTCGAGGATCGTCTCGCTGGAGTGAATGAGCTTGACTCTTTCTATCTTTATTCCGTCGCCGGAGACTGTTCTGAGGGTGATGTAGTCCCAGGATTCCTGCTGGAGGTTCTCCATGAATTCTCTGATCGATTCCTGGTTCAGGTCCCATGTCATGGTGGCTCCCAGGGGAAAATGGGGGCTCGTGGAATACCCGAGAAGGCGGAGGTTGTCGTCCGGTCCGAAGTCCATGTATATATATTCGGCGTCGCTTCCCGCGGTGCTCGGAGACGAGGCGATATAGATTGTTATTTTATTGTCGCCGGTCATCGGTCCGGTGCCGTCGCTGTCGAGATAAACCTCCTCGGCATGCTGGTCGCTTTCCCATTCCAGATTCTGGAGCACCACATCTTCCTCACCGGGCGGGGAGGGTCTCAGATTGGGGATTGCCGGGTCCAGTAAACCTTCGTCGACCTCTGTGTCCGCCCCTGCAGCGAGGACAAACAAGATCAGAGAAAGAAGCATAGCGACAATTGAGAATACTGACGTTTTTGTCATTGCGGGGTCTCCCTCCATGGATGTTTCGGGGTAGAGCGATCTGCCGGACTCACCGGCTTCCCGCCCGCTGTTCTCTTTCGAATCGCCCCGATGGAGGGGCAATTCAACACGGCCCTTGCGTTTGTTTCGTGCTCGATTCGTCGATTTATATCGGTTTTCCCTTTTTCCGACCTTGTTTTTGAATGTAACCGACGAACAGGGTTGGATCAAATGGAATCGAGGAATTGTCTGTTTATTATTGGATAATGCCGAGCCAGTCTATGAAAAGAAAATTGAAACGGCCGATGGCGAGGGAGACACGCCCCATCACCGTGTATCCGAAGCTGGCGCCGAACCCGACCATGATCATGATCGTTCCGAAGGTGGAGATGTGTTTCAGCACACCCTTGTGCTCCGAGGAGAAGAAGAAATATGTAAGGGTCGCCATCACTCCGACCAGGATGAGGACCTGGGAGCTGCCGTCGTAGAAGGTCGCGAAATCGGCCCTGGTAAGCAGCGTGCCCTCGATCTGCTTGAGAATCGTTGCTTCGAAGGTGGCCGGGATGCTCATGCCGAGCCCGTATCCCAGGGTGAAGGCCATCGGAATGCGCACGAGCCATGACCGCTTCCTGCTGAACTGGGCGAAAAAGAGGAGGCCGATGCATACCCATACGATAAGTATGAAGTTGTTTTCGTAGAGCGGGTTGAACAGGTGAAGCGAAACTCCGTTCCGGGCCGCTTCCTGAAAGGCTCCGTAAAGCGGCTCGATGATCGCCGGCCTCATGACCTGGTGGTACGAAATCGATACGAAATACCCGTTGCTGACACCCACGAAAACGTGTTCGGCAAACCTGTAGAAAGGGTTGTCTTTATATAGGAAGCTGAAAATGCAAAGCGTCAGAAACGCCGCGATCCAGACCCAGATATCCGTGGAAATATTCATCCTTGGTTCCTTCTGCTCATGAAATATCCGAGGTTCCCCAGAATCACGAGAAAGATGATGGCGAGATGCGAAGTGCTCTGGCTTCCCATCGCTTCGAGGGCTTTGCGCCGCCCCTCGATCTCGAGCTCGGTCTCAACCAGCTCCTCGTACTCGGCCGCTCCCTTCATGCCGGCGATCATGCCGGAGAACTGACCCGAATCCAGGTAGGGATAAAGGTCGGCGGCAGACACGGCGGTGACGGCGGCGCCCACGGCCAGGCCGAACCTGTTCTGGGCGTAGGACACGTATGAAACCGGGGTGGAGGAGGATGAGAAGCAGACGAGAAGGCCCACGTTGTTATAGTTCCTGATGGTGTCGAGCAGCGGGAGCTCCTCGGTCGGATTGCCGTAAAAATCCTCCGGGTAGACCTCGCGAACCGACTTTCCGAGCCCCAGGATCACCACCAGCACGGGCGTCTGCCACCCGAGATTCACTGCGTCTTCTCCGTAGATGATACTGTCTGCCCGGCATGTGGCGCGGCTGTTGAATTCGTCCACCACCTGGGCGAAACCCTGTGCGGCGAGGCCCGTGCCGGTGGGATAGAGCGACAAAATGCCCACCGGAATCTTTCTCTTGAATGCATGCCTGAGCATCGAAATATACATGGGGCTCAGCTCGGGTTCACCCTGCGGGTCGTAATCCACCGAGAGGAACAGCGCCTGCCCATCGGGAATCGCTTCGACCGCATCGAACATTTTCTGAACCGGCGTCAGAACCCTGATCGGCTGCCGGAAGGGGAAAAGTATCGGAATGATAATGACGACCGCGACACCGAGGAAAACGATCCGCCTGTCGATCGACATTATCCTGATCCAGAAAGAGTTCATTCGTTTCCTCCTAGCCAGCTTCGTTCGATACCGAGGATGATCTTTATCGAAGTAGCGATTATTCCGACACTCACCCCGAAAGCAATCCCTCTCTTCGATGCGGTATTCGGTATCTCCATTATCCACTGCGACACGCTGGACAGGGGGACGTTTCTGAGAAGAAACGCGGTGACCAGCGACGCGGCGAACCCGGCGGCCAGCGTAATCCCCATCCGGTAGTTTTCAGTCATGAAAGCCCTGATCGAGAAGTAGAGGCCGGCAAAAGCGAGGAGTCCGAAAATGATCATATTCATGGGGAGCATGTCGCCGAGGGGAACCACTCCCAGCATAACGATGAATGCGGCGCCGAGCAGAAGTCCTGATGCGAAGTTGCGAACCCTGAAGGCGCGGTACGCGGCCGAGCTCATGTAGAAGGCGAGAAGGCTGAACATGGTGGCGCCGAGCGGAACCGTCATGTAATCGAAAATATGCTGTATGTCGAAACTGAAGGAGCCTACCCGCGTGACGAGCGGGCCTTCTCCGTCCATGCCCCCGAAGATTCCGATAACAGCCGAGCCGAAGAAACATACGAACATGACCACGCTGTACTGCCACCGCTCCCGCCTGCGCTTTATCCTGTCCCAGTGGTGGACGAAGAGGCTTCCCAGCCCGAGAACTATGGCGAACAGGCCGATGATGCGGAGGATCTTGTAGAGCATGAGATCCTCGGTCTGCCTGACAATCGGGTGGGGCATGAAGTAGGCGGTGAACCCCAGGAGACCCAGGAAGAGCACCAGTTTCAGCGGAAGTTTTATTCTCATGTTTTAGTCCTGTAGATTTCTGCTTTCCGAAACATGGTCAGATAACACCCAGAATCCGGTCGACGGGAATGCCCGTTACAAGAGCGAAAACACTCCCGAGAATTATCGCCAGCAGTATAACGAGCTTTATAGCGTCCTGGCCTTTTACAGCGCCGAGGAACTGGGGATTCTGGGATATGTATGCCGATGCGGCGTAGAATTCCTCGCCGATTAGAGTGAAGTCGCATGCTGTGATGAAGAACGGAAGCTGCGCGAGAGAATCGCTGCCCGCAATCTGCACCGCACCGGTCATGGCGCCCGTTTCGGCGAGCAGCAGCGATTCGGCGTAGAACATGCCCATGAAGAAGTTGGTGGCCGGTTTCTCCCTCACCATGATTCCGTCCACCGATGCGACGAAAGCGAACTGGTCGTTCGCCACGAAGAAGACCGAGTCAGAATTGTAAGAGTCGGGCCTGCCGGTGGAGTAGTAGGACTCCTTCACGATCTCGCGAGCCACGGTGAAGACGATCGGGTCGATGTTCGGCACGATCAGCGGAGTTTCATACTCGGCGGTTTTTTTGGCGATCTCCCCTAGAATATTCAACCCGGCGATGGTGGCGACGTCTTCGATATAGGATGTTCCGGGCACGAACAGAATAGGCTTTCCCATCTCGGTGGCGCGCCCCACCGCTTCTTCGACCGCCGAAAGTCCCGCGATCTCCCTGATGAAAACTTCCTTTCCTCTCGTCGCCTGGTTGACGAAAAAGAAGAAGAGGATAAATATGATCAGGCAGCCGGTGCCGGTTCTGAGAAGCTTGGTCTTGTTGAAGGTCTGGTAAGATGCAGCGACCGGTGAATCGATTTCAATGTCGATGAAGTCATCGCCCGTCCACGCTCTCAGGAAATAGGTGTATTCGATTCCGTCGAACGCATCGTCGTCTATGGTTGAGCGTAAAATCGGCGCGATCACCCCGACCAGGTGCTCGGCCCCGTCTGGTTCGATCCGTATAACCTCGAGCCGGTCGGGCGACCAGGGTTCAGGAGCCGTCCACTCCAGGATGATCCTGCCGCCCTCGTCGTCCGGGACATCCCGTCCGGTGAAGACAACACCCTGAGAATCCGCCCCCAGGCACTCCTGCGTCACTCCGGTCGTTAAAAGAAGAATCGCCGCGGTAATGAAGAGGGGAATAACCCATTTAAGCCGCGAAGTTACCGGATAACCGGAAATCCTCCCCGTTCCTTTGAACCGGCGGTTCATTCCGGATATCGCTGATTTGAAAATGGCTGGATTCATGGTTCCCTCTCGGGTGGGGGATGCTCCGAAACCTGCCGCATTTCTCGGGCGGCGGCGAAAACAGGTGGAGAATGAACGCAATATACCCGAAACCTGTCCGCCGGGCAAAGAAAATCAAACCGGGATTGCGGCTCAGTCTGATAATTCAGGAATCATTTACCCTGGTTTCAAGGTAATCCGCGTACCGGCCCGGGTAGTGGATCCCATTGTCGAGATCGAGGATTTCCGTAACTACGGTTTCCAGCATGTAACGGTCGTGGGTCACGAGAACCAGTGTTCCGCCGAAACCTGAAAGAGCTTCCTCGAAGGCTTCCCGGGCGGTGAGTTCGAAATGGTTGGTGGGTTCGTCGAGAAGAAGAACATCCGGCCCAGAAAAAATAATCCTCGCAAGGGCTGTTTTGCTCCGCTCTCCGGGGCTCAGGCCGACAACCTTGCGGTGCACCATGTCACCCCTGATATTCAGGCAGCCCAGTATGATGCGCGCGTCGGTTTCCGCCCCGGTTCTTTCCCCCAGCACCTCCTCTAATATAGTTTTGGCCGGATCGAGGTTCTCGTGCTCCTGGGCGTAATAACCGATATCCGTTTCCGGCGCCCACGAGAACCTGCCCTCGGAAGCTTCGAGCCGGTCCGTGAGTATTCTCAGAAGCGTCGACTTGCCGGAGCCGTTTCTGCCGATCACCCCCAGCCTCGCCCCGGTGGAAAGCGAAAAACTGCAGGCATCCAGCACCTTGTTTTCGTCGAAATACCTGCCGAGTTCTTCCACTCTCAGCACTACCCTGTTCGCCTGCTGCCGGGTGCGCAGGTTTATGCGGCGTTCCTTTTCGATGAACGGTTTTTTCGATTCCTCTTTCTCTATTTCCCGGATGAGCCTCTTTTCGACCGCCTTGGCCCGCTGCATCGAGCGTCTCGCCGTGTTCATCAGCATCTCGTAAACCGGGGCGTTTCCATCGCTCCCGGTCTGGGCCTGGTGCGAAGCCGCCCATGAGCGCCTTTCCGCAGCCGCTTTTTTCAGGCTGCTGATTCTTTTCTGTTGATTCTCGTACCGGTGCAGGAGCCGCTCCCGTTCCATCCTGAGAGATTCGCGGTAGAAAGACCAGTTCCCCTGGAAGAGCCGGATCTTTCCCTGTTTCAGTTCCCAGATGCTTTCGGCGACCTTGTCCAGGAATCTCCTGTCGTGGCTGATCACGATGTACGGCACGGTGCACTCCGACAGGTATTCCTCGAGCCACTCGAGAGTTTCGATTTCAAGGTGGTTGGTGGGCTCGTCGAGGAGGAGGAGGTCCGGTTCCACGAGGAGCAGCCTGCACAGGGCGAGCTTTGTCTTCTCCCCGCCGCTCAGGTCGGCCAGAGTCAATCCAGGCACGTGCTCTTCCAGCCCGAGCCGGTCCAGGAGCTTCAGCATGGCAGCTTCGAAGCCGTAGCCTCCTGCTTCATGAAACTCCGCGACCAGATCGCAGAACCTGGCGTCGTCGCGGCCTTCTGTCTCCGCCATCTCCTCCCTGAGTCCGGAGAGTCTTTCATCCGCCGTCCAGAGCCATGTTTCCGCCTTCATCTTCTCTGTCTCACCGAAGAATGTCACCTGCTGAGGAAGGTAACCCGTCACCCGGACGTCCTGGAATTCCAGGCTGCCCGCCAGCGGACGTAATTCACCCCGGAGAAGAGAGAAAAGGGTGGATTTTCCGGCGCCGTTGTCGCCGACCAGCCCGACCTTGCTTTCATGGTGAAGCGAGAAAGAAAGGTCCTCCAGCAGGTTTTCCATCTGATCGGGATATTTGAACCCGATGCCGTTCGCGCGTACCTGGAACATACATTTTCTCCATCGGCCGGTAAAACACCGGTAAATGAGCAGCCTGACAAAATAAACCGCCGGCTCTGCTTTGCCGTATAAACTATCTTCTTTGGAGAGGGATAATCTTACTGCGCATCCGCACCGGCGCGGTCAACAGTATGAAGGTGTGACTAAAAACGCATATCGCTCATCCGGTCTGGATAAATGTTCCCGCAGGCGAAAGGTTCGGATACAACCTGCTTCGTATTTTTATTATAGGAGATCCCGCCGAAAATTTCAATGGTTAAGAACAGGCGGATTATATTCCGGCTGCCGGAGAAGCGACCCCTGATTTTAAAATCGTCCGTTCATTTCGGGCTGAATTCCCTTTCTTACCTTTTCCTGTTCTGATATTTTGAATTTATGCATCCGTTTCAGCCGGACGCGATTTTATCACGCGAAGCAACCTCCGCAGCGTTGAGGATTCGGAATCGATCCCGGTTTGGGTTCAGGCGAACTCAACATTCACATTCGAGGGCGGGGACCATCCAGATTCCGGAACCGGCTTAAATGAAGAATAGTCTAAGAACAACGTCGGCCCAGATTCTCCAGGACCGCATCACCGTCACCCTGTTCAAGCTTTCAATCCCCACCATCACCGCCTTCTCATTTCATACACTCTTCAATTTTATCGACCGGCTTTTCCTCTCGTATGTCGGAGAAGTGGAATTCGCCGCGGTGGGGATGGCCTTTATCCTGCAGATGGTTCTGATCTCCATTGGCGTCGGATTCAGCATCGGAACCACCTCTCTGGTGGCCAGGTACACCGGCGCCGGGCAGCGGAGCGACGCGAACCGGGCCGCGAGCCATGCACTGGTCCTGGCGGGTTGCGTCTACGTTCCCATCGGTTTCCTCGGGCCGCTCTTCTCCGAACGGTTCTTTCAACTGATCGGGACGAGCGCCGAGATGATTCCCCATGTTACGGGATACACCGACATCATCCTTGTCGGTGCGGTGTTCCAGCTGTTCATGATGACAGGCAACGGCATCCTGCGCGGCGAGGGAAATACTATAGCACCCATGCGGGCCATGATGACGGCCACCTTTATCAATATCCTCCTCGATCCTCTCCTGATTTTCGGACCGGGTCCGCTGCCCGCACTCGGCGTGAAAGGGGCCGCGCTGGCGACCGTGACGAGCAGGGCGATGGGCTGCTTCGTTTTATACGGCTCGCTCTTCAGCAGGGACAACCTGGTGCGACCGTCCTTCAGACGGTTCAAATTCTCCCGCGGTTATATCATGGGGATCTGGGGAGTAGGGGGTCCGACGACCCTGGCCACACTGGCGAATTCCATCGGGCTGAGCGTTATCTTCATTCTTCTCAAACCGTATGGCGACTCCGCTAAAGCGGCGTTCACCATGGGTTTCACCTATCAGCAGGTGGCGCTGCTCCCGGTCGTCGGTATTTCGAGCGGTGTTCTGACAATGGTAGGCCAGAATTTCGGGGCCGGAAACATCGATCGGATCCGTTACATCATTACAAGGGGAACGGCCGTTTCCGTCTTCGGAATGGCGATTGTCACAACCTTCTATTCACTCGCACGCTATCCGCTGGCGAAGGTCTTCCTGTCGAGCCCCGAAGTTCTCGAGGCCGGGGTTCTGCTCCTGCCGATCCTGAGCCTGGGATACCCTTTCCAGGCGGTCCGTACCATTGTCGCGAGCGTGTTCCAGGGGCTCGGAATGGGTATGCGCTCTCTCATCCTCAGCTTTCTCCAGATGGTGATCCTCAGCCTGCCGCTCGCAATGCTGGGCAACGTGCTGATCGGATTTCCCGGTATCTGGATCGGACTCGTTTCCGGCCATGCGCTTGCTTCCCTGATAGGCATTGCCTGGATCGCGTCTACATGGAAATCCCTTACTCCCTGACCGGCTGACCGGTGAGATCCTCGGGATATGTTTCACAATGATTCATCAGTTGTTTACCCGGCCCGCTGCAGGACGGGTGCATGAATTGATATACATCATGAAAATCCTTGCATCCCTGATGACATTACGGTATAATTTTTTTTGTTACTCGGGCCTACAACATAGAGCTTTACTTCTATCGCTAAATGCACGGATTATCAACGAGCCGGGAGAAGTGAACCATGAGACGAATGGCTATTGCCAATCAGAAGGGCGGATGCGGCAAGACCACCACCGCCGTCAATCTGTCCTGGAATCTTTTCAAGATGAGAAGGAATGTTCTGCTGGTTGACATGGATCCCCAGGCACACGGGACCATCGGTCTGGGAGTTTATCCCGGCGGTGAGGACGTCACCCTGGCGGATGTTCTCCTGGATGAACAGGAATGGACGACGCTCGATTCGATTCTCTATAAACTGGAAGATGGACTGGAACTGGGGCCTGCCACCCTGCGTCTCGCCGCGTTCGAACCTCGGATGCTCGGGAAAAGAGGAAGGGAAAGGCGGCTTTTCAATGCGCTGAATCGTCTGAATAAGCCTTTCGACTATATTATCGTCGACTGCCCGCCGAACCTCGGGTTGCTGACGTTCAATTCGCTGTTCGCCTGCGATGAAATCATAGTGCCCGTGGAGCCGAGCATGTTCTCATACGACGGGCTGAACCGTCTTGTCGAGACGGTTTCCCTCGTCGAAGAAGTAGCGGGATATGAGAAGGATATGAGGATACTTCGAACCATGCTGGACAGCCGGACGCGGTTCGCCCGGCTCCTGTCAGACAGACTCGAGGAGAAATTCGGAAACCGCGTTTTCAGCAGCACCATACCGCGGAGTATCAAGTTTGCCGAAGCCGCCGAACTGGGTCTGCCAATTCAGGAGCATGCCTCTTCGACTGCCGGAGCAATCGGATACTGGTCTCTGGCTGAGGAAATCCTGGCAATGGAACCCATCGCCGCAGACAAGCGGCGGAAGATAAAAGAGTCCCTGGAGTCGCAGAAATCGATAGGAGAGAAAGTTCTGTTCTCACTCAGAGCTCCCGACGCGGAAAAGGTGAGCCTGGTAGGTGATTTCAACAACTGGAGTCCGGAGGGAGCCGACATGCTCCGTGATGAGCACGGAGTGTGGCGCACGACGCGACGGATGCCTCGCGGGACTTACCAGTATAGATTCGTTGTCGACGGTGAGTGGATGTCCGATCCCACTAATGAGCTTTCCGCGGAGAATGCGTTCGGCGAAAAAAACTCCTTAATCCATGTAGACTAGATAATGAACGACACCAGCAGTACGGATGATCTGAGAGAAGTCGCCGGATATTACGTCACCGGAACCGAGAAATCTGCGGGGAAGCCGCGTGATCGCGGTTGGGTTGTAGCATGCATCCCCGCCGGTTCCGGGCATCCGTTGTCAATATACAGGCTAACGGAAGCGGTGAGTAAAGCCGCAGGGGATTCGGCATTCATTATCTTACCCGATGCAGGCGAACCGGAGGCTGTGCTGTTTACTCGCGACAGCGGGAAGATGCAGCTTTCCTACACTCCGGGTGACGGGAAAATAAAAGAACTCGCGAAAACCCTGGAATTTCTCCTGGTCGGTTTCGGATTCAGCAAATACGATAGAAAACTCTGTGAACCCGACATAGTCATCACCACGCTTTCACCGGGGAATGAAACGGATTTTTTCAAGGCGTACGCCGCCGCCCGCTATTTCACCGGTGACAAAGCCACCGGAATAATCATCAATGATGGCGAGACCGGAGACAGCTCTGAAGATTTATATGACTCGGTCGCCGGCTATCTTGCCGATCACCTGGACGCATCTATGCGAATACTGGGAAGACTGGGGAATGACTCACAGAAAGATCCAACCGCAACATATGCCGAAATCGCCGGCGGGATCTTAGACCTGACGGGCCGGACAGCGAGAGATACACCAAACCGATCGGGGAAGGTAAAGGAAGTATCGAACCGAGCGAAAGGGAGCGATTGATTGGTTGTCGAGATTGTAAGAATAAATTCCGGAAGTACAAAAAGCTGCGAGGTTGTCTTTGATTATCGAAAATCCTGGGGTCGGATGGTAATAGACGAGATCTGCAGTCGCATACCCGGAATCGAGATACTCGAGGAGACATCCTGCACGACCTTGACCTTCGAAAAAGCCGTTCTATGCGAATTCAGAAAAATCAACGGCGTATTCTGGTGTTTCTCGGATAAGGAAGGACTGCCGGTCGATCGGGACACGGCACGTCATGTCCTCCGATGGATCTGCGCCGCAATCCCGGGTGAAAAATCGAACCAGGATAGTGAATACACGGTAGAATCCGATTTCGAAGCGTTGTTTTCTCCGATACCCGATGAGGAACGGGTATTCCTCAGCCGATTACTGAACGGTACCCCCGCCCCGTCCGCCGTGAAAGCCGGAAGACCTGCTATCTCACCAGTATTCTGATTACCGGTTCCCCAGCAGTCGAAAAATGGTTGATTTTACTCCCGTATTTACTGTTATATGCATATTTCGCCCTTGATGCCGCAAATACCGGCCGGGGAGACGCCACGCGTCATGACCGGATCCTGCGGTTTTGAGTAATGATGAAACAACATACGGTCCGGTGTCTCCGGTTCCCAGGTTTAACGACTCACCGTGCTTTTGCACCGAGGAGGTTTGGAAATGAAGATAGAGAATTACCCGTTCAAATTCACCCTTGCTGGGGAGACGTGGGAACTCAGCAAAAACATGATTGTTCGGATCAAAGCGGACGGAGAGGAAAATAAACTGTCTCTCTCAGGTAACGTGACGGATATAGATTATTCCGAAACGGTGAATGAATATGTGGTGACTGTCGATAATCTGGACGGCACGACGTTTCTGATGAGCAAAAGGTACGGTTGGATCGGGCCGTTCGAGGATGTGAAATCGATCGATTTCAATGAAGCGAGAAAGGTCGCCGTGGTTACCGGACGAAGAAACGGCGAAGACGGCGTTTTCGATCTTGTCGGTTGACTCTCGGGGGATGACCGGTCAACTAAATCCGACCGGATGGTGGGAGCCGTTTTTCAGCGAACAGTGCTTCAGGCGGGTTTTTCCTGGTATTCTTTAAGCTTGTTGCGGATGGTTCTGATACTCACTCCGAGCATCTCCGATGCCCTTGTCCGGTTTCCGTTCACGGAACTCAGCGTATCAAGAATGAGACGCTTTTCCATCTCCCTGATGGTTTCTCCGATAACCGGCATCGTATTCCCTGAATCGACTCCCGACACCTCTTCTTCCTGGATCAGAAAATTCGAAAGTGAAAGTGTATCGGACCGCGCCATCACTACGGCGCGTTCGATGCAGTTTTCGAGCTCGCGCACATTTCCCGCCCATCGGAGTTTCATAAAATACTGCACAACCTCCGGCTCGATGCGAATATTCTTTCCGTTCTGCTCGTTGAATTTTTGCAGAAATCGATCTACAAGAATCGGGATGTCGTCTTTCCTGTCTCTCAGGGGCGGAATGAATATAGGCACAACATTCAGACGATAGTACAAATCCTCCCTGAATTCTCCGGTTTCCAGGGCTTTTCTCAGGTTTCTGTTTGTCGTGGCGATAACTCTCGTATCGGCTTTGACGAGCTGTGTTCCTCCTACCCGGTAGAATTCTTTTTCCTGCAGAACCCTGAGGAGCTTCGCCTGGAGCGGTCTGGCGATCTCGCCGATTTCATCAAGGAGAAGGGTTCCGCCATCGGCCAGCTCGAATTTTCCTATGATCCTCTTATCCGCACCCGTGAAAGCACCTTTCTCATGACCGAACAGCTCGCTCTCAAGCAATTCACTCGGAAGTGCCGCACAGTTTACCTTGATGAAACTCTTGGTGCGCCTGTCGCTGTTGAAGTGAATCGCTTTCGATATCAGCTCTTTGCCTGTTCCGGTATCTCCTTCGATCAATACGGTGGCTATACTCGCGGCAACCGTTTCGATCACTTCGAAGATATCCCGCATAATCTGGCTCTGCCCTATAATGTTGCAGAAATCGAATTTCCTCTCGACCTCCTTGCGAAGACGGGCGTTCTCTATCTGCAGATTGCCGAATTCCATTGCTTTTTCGAGGAGGAGGGTTATCTCGTTGATGGTGAACGGCTTTTTGATATAGTGCAATGCGCCGAGTTTCATGGCTTCGACCGCCGTTTCAACGGAGCTGTGGGCGGTCATTACGATTACAGCAGTACGATGATCGTAGGATTTGATCTGCCTCAGAATCTCGAGACCGTTTGCGTCGGGCAGTCGAAGATCGAGAAGTGCGATTTGAAAAGAAAAATCGCGGATTAGAGCTTTCGCTTCCTTCCCGTTCCTTGCCGAACTGATCTTGTAATCAGCCTTGAGCCCTTCCGTAAGGAATTCTCTGATCAGGAGGTCGTCGTCAACTATTAGAAGCCGATGCATATTTCAGACTCCGTCGACTGTCTTGGTTCTTGTCTAAGCTGAAGGAAGGGCAACAGTCACGGCAGTACCGCTTCCCGGTGATGATTCTACATCGATATATCCGCCATGGCATGACACTATACGATGCGCTATTGCGAGACCCATGCCGGAGGAGTTGTCTTTTGTCGTATAAAACACCTCGAAAATCCTGTTTTTGACGATCTCCTCCATGCCGGAGCCCGAGTCCGAGATTTCGATTGACACATAGTCGCGCCTGCCCGGTACATCGGCATCTTCACCCGTTTTGTTCATGAAAATTCCAACCTTTAAGAAACCGCCGTCAGGCATCGCCTGAACAGCGTTCCGGATCAAGTGCATGAAAAGGTTGTGAAGCTGGTACTGATCGGCCAGGACTACCGCATGCGAATCGGAGTTTTCCAACTGCAGTTCGATACCATTCTCCTTGAAACCCGTTTCACTGTTTGCGTATGCAAGAGTCTCTTCAAGCAGATTCCAGATCGGCACGGGTTCGAAGGAAGGGCGGGAGATCCTCGTGAAATCCAGAAGATCGGAGATCATGCGATCGAGAGAATTGACCCCATCGATAATTCTGCCGGCAAGCCGTTTCCGAGGATCGCCTGTTTCTATCTTGCGGTTGAGAAGGGAGGCGTAACCGCTGATTCCGCCGAGAGGATTACGCAGACCGTGGGCGAGGGTCGACGTTGGAACCTGTTCCGATATCATTTCATCTTCGTCGACGGCCGCGGATTCCGGAGGTCGGCTGAGGTGATTGAGAATAATCATTCCATGGATTGAACCGTCGTCGCCTGGTAAAAATGAAACAAGGAATTCCGAAGGGATCGCGATGCCCGACCTGAGTAGAATTTCACCCTTCCCGGACCAGGTTGGAGAGTCGCCGGCTTCCCCGGGGTCGAAATCGAGATTGAGCAGTGAATCGAAGCGTTTCCCTTCAACCTCGTCGAATTTCCATCCAAGTATGCGTTCAGCGCTGCTGTTCATAAAATGAATTTCACCTGCGGGTCCGGTGATTACTACCAGGGCGTCCATGGCGGCAAAAAGGTGCTTACTGGCTTTTTCGATCATTTCGGCTAAAAACATGCATGCTCCCACCTGGGTAATCATCAGGCTCCCGAAAGTATCGATCGGATATCCGTTATAAAATTTCAGTGAATCTTTGCGGTCAGTCCCAAAGCACGCGCAAAGCGAACCGCTCATCTCACATATTGATTTCAGGTCTCAGCCGTCCGATCTTCAATGCTCGCGTCCTGTATTCTGCTCCGGCGCGCCGGCAGGTTTGTCCAGTCGTTGCGTACAAAATTCGACCCGAAGGTCCGGGCGGCAACCTGTAATCCTCGATAAAAAAAGAGATAACTCGTAAAGGCTGTGAGAAGTGTCGCAATTGCCGTACCCTTTTTTCGTTCTGGTTGTCTTGTTATAATTGACTGTTATTCAATAAGATACGTTAGCAGTACCGACCTGAAAGGAAGGAAAAACAAGAAGAATCGAAACGGTTTTACCGGGGGTGTGGTAAAGATTTTGGCATGTGGCAAGATTTTTGCCATATGACTGGGCAGATTCAGGTTTTGGGATTCATCGAGTACCGTTCACTGAAGATTCTGCAGTTTTCTCTCTGGAGTTCATTCGATACCGAATTCTTTGATTTTCTTTCTCAGGGTAGGACGGGAAATTTTAAGAATCCTGGCAGCGCGGCTTTTATTTCCATCAGAAAAATTCAACGCGTTCCTTATTGCGATTTTTTCCGCTGTCGAAAGATCCATGACCTGGTCGAGCAGAAATGGAGCTTCGAGCTCCGAAGATTCATCCAGCGATTCCGTTTTTCTGAAAAGTTCGGGAGGAAGGTCATCGGGGGTGATCACGGTTTCGGGGCACAGGATATAGAATCGTTCAATGGTATTCTTCAGCTCCCTGACATTCCCCGGCCATGCGTAATCGATGAAACGTTCGATCACTTTCTCCTGAAGCTTCTTGATCGGTTGTTTCAGCTCCTCTGCGTAATATGTGAGATAATGCTCGACCAGAACCGGGATATCGATTTTGCGTTTTATCAGGGGAAAAACCCTGATCGGCACGACATTCAGACGATAATAAAGATCTTCACGGAATGTTCCGTCCTTGACGGCGGAGAGAAGGTCCTGATTCGTGGCTGCTATTATCCGGCAATTGAGATCGTAGCTTTTGTAGCCGCCGACTCTTCTGAAACTTCTCTGTTCGATGACACGAAGCAGCTTGACCTGCATTCCGGGTTTCATCTCTCCTATCTCATCAAGGAAGAGAGTGCCCCCCTGGGCCCTTTCGAACAAGCCTTTCTGTTCGCTTACTGCATCTGTGAAAGCTCCTTTTACATGTCCGAAAAGATTGCTTTCGAGGAGAGTGTCAGGGATGGCGGCGCAGTTGATGTCCATGAACGGCCCGGATTTCGTCACGCTGTTGAAGTGCACCGCACAGGCGATCAGTTCCTTCCCGGTCCCGCTGTCGCCGGTGATCATGACGCTTGAAGCCGGACTCTGGGAGATACGTTTTATCAACGATTTGATCTGAATGATATTTCGGCTTTTTCCAACGATCTTGTCGAGGGAGTAGCGAGCCTGGCTCGCCTCTCTAAGCTGTTGTATTTCTTCTTTGAGATTCAGCGTTTCAGAGACATTCTTCAGTGTCATCTGAATCATGCTCAGGCGGAACGGTTTGGTTATGAAATCATGCGCTCCGAGGCGCATCGATTCCACCGCCGTGTCGATATCGCCGAAGGCTGTCATCATTATAACGACAATTCTGTTGTCGATATTTTTGATCTGTTTAAGGGTTTCCAGACCGTCGATGCCCGGCAGGCGCATATCCAGAAGCACGATATCCGGATGATATTCGGGCACCAGCTGGATCGCACGTTCTCCCCTGTCGATGGAGAATGTCTCGTAACCAGCGTCGCTGAGTGCCTCATCCAGGGTGATGCGCATGTGCTTGTCGTCTTCGACTATAAGGATCTTCATTTCTTCAAGTTGTCCAGTTGGTTTTCCTGGATATATCAGTCATCCGGTTTTCAAGAATCGTCCGGCTGATAACCTTCAATTTCGAGCTTGAATACGAGTTCGATGACACGATCGCGGTCTTTTTCGCTTATATCGGTAAATTCTATCGCGATTGTGTTTTTGTCCATGCCCTCGGGGAGGATGCTTCTCACCACGATACCCGAGCAGCGGACCGGCCTCAATCCGCTGGTTCTCGGAATTTCGACCCGCACAGGCATATCGACGCTGACCCAAGTTGGAACTCCGGAGATCGAAATACCGCCTCCGGAGATATCGCAGGTCATATATCTTCCCTCATTAATTATCCTGCCGGATTCGCGGGGAGACAATATTTCAAGGCGGATCGGCATCGCAGCAGCAACGCGGAAAAATTCGCGTCGCTGGACAATCTCTATCGAACCATCCAGCTCCAGCCTCAGAACCGGCTTCTCTCCACTGATCGATTGTATGCATTTCGTTTGCAATCGGTAGTGAGTGCCGTCTTTACTGAAATGAATCTTCACTTCCTGGTCAGGCTTTACGCGAAATACATTCTCTTTTTCTATGGGCGTGAGAACTGTGAAAGAAGATTTACCCATTGACACTAGCTTGGTGGGGAACGCGCGAATCCCATTTTTCACCGGGATTTCAATCATCAGGTGGTCACTGGCATCTGGTCGAAAAAGTATCGTCATGCTTCACCTCAAGTGCTTCCCCGGCAGAGTATAAGAATCAACAGCCTATTTCAATCCCGAATATGCAACATTCGAAAACCTGTTGATTTTTCTTCCGAGCCTATGGAAAAGCGGAAGCGATGCCGGCGAAACCCACCAATCCGATCGCTTTCCGGTATCGAGCGGAATACAGGCCGTTTCCTGTCGCTCCCTTTGTGCACAATCCTCGATTCGGCAAAGAAAATTTTTGACAAGGAGCCCGGGTTCTGTTAAACGGATGCAGGACTTCTTCACTCGGCGGGAGCGAACCGGGATGACGACTCAGCCTTTAGATGAGCTGCAGGCTTTTGAAAACAGGAACAGAACCAGGGATTACGCCGTGACAGTAACGGCGCCTGAGTTCACCTGCGTTTGCCCGTGGACCGGTCAGCCGGATTTCGCTACGATCATAGTCAGGTACATTCCGAACGAGTACCTGGTCGAGTTGAAATCATTTAAGCTTTTTCTCTGGAAGTACCGCGACAGAGGAATCACTCACGAGGATGCGGTAAACGAGATTGCCGATGAATTTCTCCGGACCATCGCACCCAAGTTCCTCTGCGTTCGGGGAGAATTTCGTGTCCGGGGCGGCATTGTTACAAGTGTCGAAGTAACTGCCGGAGATCGAATGCTCTACGAGAATTTGACGGGAACAGAATAGATCGTTTGAGTGTCCCGGCTCGTGTTGAATGGCGGATTCGCGAGTTCGATTCCGCCGCATTTGCTGATAACAACCGGCGGAACCCGGAATCGTTCCGGCCGGAATGAGGAAGATACAGGATCCTTGACAAATCACAGATTGATTGAACTGGTGCTCTTTCTGGCCCGCGTGTTCACAGCGCAGGAAAGGATTGACATCATCGACATAGAGAAGTCGCTCACCAGGCAGGGGTACAGTACAGTTGAAATAAATACCGCCGTATCCTGGTTTACCGACGTCCTCGAGGATGATTTGGTGGGCTTCACGGACGGCTCCTTCACATCTGAAGACAGCTTCCGTATCCAGGGAGCTCTCGAGCGCCGGCTCCTTACTCCCGACGCATTCGGTTTCCTGCTGAATCTCAGATCGCTGGGTCTGATTAACGATATTATGTACGAAGGTTTGCTGAATCACCTGTTGCTTCTCGGGATCGCCCGTGCGGATAAAGGTATGATCGAGGACATCGTAGTCTCCGATATGTTCGGAGATAATTACGACGGGGACGAACTTCGATTCGAACTGGAAGACGGCACGGATCTCGAAGAAAACACCGGAACGATTCATTGACCGGTTCCTCGTTCGATCTGAATCCTCATTCAGTATTTTTTGCAGTAATACAGGGTCTTTTATCGTCAGCTGCTACAATTCATATATCCGATGTGCAGGGAATGCCGGGATAGAATAAACACAGATGAAAACAGAAAATTCAAAAAAGAAATACAATCTCGTAATCGTTGAGTCACCAACCAAGGTGCCGACCCTCGGTAAACTCCTCGGCAACGGATATATGGTGAAAGCCTCTGTCGGCCACGTCCGCGACCTGCCTGAAAAGAAACTCGGTATCGAGATCGGGGAGGAGTTTATCCCTCAATATACGGCGATCAAGGGGAAGACGAAGATACTCAAGGAACTGAAGGACAGCATCTCGAAGGCCGAGCGGATTCTACTCGCTGCCGACCCGGATCGAGAGGGTGAGGCTATCTGCTGGCATTTGAAAGAAAGTCTGGACCTTGATAATGATATCCTGTCCCGGGTTCTAATTTACGAACTCACGGCCGCCGGCGTCGAAAAAGCATTCTCACATCCACAGGAGCTGAATCAGAATAAAGTCGATGCACAGCAGACAAGGCGCCTGCTCGACAGGCTGGTCGGGTACAAAGTGAGTCCGCTCCTCTGGAGAATCGTAAGAAAAGGGCTGAGCGCGGGGCGTGTTCAAACGGTGGCTCTCAGACTCGTCAACGAGCGGGAAGAGGAGCGGGAAAGTTTCAATCCGGAGGAATACTGGACCCTGGATGCTGGTCTTTCGAAGGAAAGCGGCGAATTGTTCAAGGCCAGACTCGAGAAGGTAGACGGGAAAAAGCCGACTCTGGGTACAAAAAAGGATATGGATGCCGTATTGGCGGGGCTCGAGGGAGCCTCATACTCGGTATCGGGGATCCAGCGGAAAGAAACGACCAGGCGGCCCCCTCCTCCGCTTATCACGAGCACGCTTCAGCAGGAGGCGTCGACCAGGCTGAGATTCACTCCGCGACGTACTATGCGGGTCGCTCAGCAGCTGTACGAAGGTGTAAAGCTTCCCGGAGAAGGGCAGACCGGTCTGATAACTTATATGAGGACCGATTCGGTGAGACTGTCCGGGGAATCCGTTGCTTCGTGCCGCAAGTACATCGGCGAAAACTTCCCGGATAACCTGCCGGGCTCGCCCCGCAGATACAAGGGTAAGTCGACATCTCAAGACGCTCACGAAGCGATCAGGCCTACGAATGTCTTCCTGACTCCCGCTTCTCTCGGCGCCAAGCTGAAACCTGATGAGCTGAAACTCTATTCACTGATCTGGTCGAGGTTCGTGGCATGCCAGATGAAGCCCAGGATATCCGATATTACGATTGCCGATATCACCGGAGGAAGGTGCCTTTTCAAAGCCAGGGGTTCGATAGTCAGATTCCGGGGCTTTACGGAAGTATATGCCCCGACCGGTAAAAACGACGAAGAGGAACTGCCGGCGCTCGAAATCGGTGAACACCTCGCTTTGAAAGAGTTGCTGTCCGAGCAGCATTTTACCAAGCCTCCTTCCAGATACACGGAAGCGTCACTCATCAAGGAACTGGAGTCGCGCGGGATCGGAAGACCGAGTACTTACGCAGCTATTGTTTCGACGATCCTGACCCGTGAATATGTAGTGAGGGAAAAGGGAAAACTCGTTCCCTCGGAGTTGGGCAGAACCGTTACCCGAATCCTGATTCCGCTGTTCCCCGACCTGTTCGATTCCGGATTCACGGCCGAAATGGAAACTCATCTGGACCATGTGGAATCCGGAAAAGAATACTGGCAGGATGTCATACGTGATTTTTACGGCCCGTTCGAAGAGAAGATCGAGCAGGCTCTCAAGAAAACCGGCGAGCTGAAACGTTCGCTCCAGGAAGAAACAGAAGAAAAGTGCGAGAATTGCGGAAAGAACCTCGTGTTGAAATGGGGAAGACACGGTAAGTTCCTGGCCTGTCCCGGTTTTCCGGAATGCAGGTTTACGAAACCGCTTGAAGAAGAAGGGAACGGCGCGGAACTGACATGCGGAGAGTGTAATGCACCCATGACTCTCAAACACAGCAGATTCGGTCGATTTTACTCATGCAGCCGGTACCCCGACTGCAAGTTCACGCAACCCTACACGATAGGTGTGGGATGTCCGGAAGACGACTGCAACGGTAACATCGTAGAGAAAAAATCCGCCAAGGGACGTGTTTTCTATTCATGCTCCAACTATCCGGAATGCAAATTCAGTTCCTGGAGTCTGCCTGTGCCGGGAACCTGTCCTCATTGCGGATATCAGGCCCTGACCGAGCGTAAAAAAGGCCAGGCCTGTTTAAAATGCAAAAAGACAGTGTCTCCTGACCCGGCGGTGAGATCCACCGGCAGCGAATAAGTATCGTGACCATCAACAGCCTCCTTGACGCCTTTGAACTTTCCCTGTCGACGGCGCGGGGTCTCTCGCCTCTCACCGTAAGAGCATATCTTTCAGATGTTCGACAATTCGCTTCCGCAACAGATGCGGATCCTCTCGCCGATCCCCGAACGTGGCTCACCAGGGAGTCTGTCAAGAAATTTCTATCTTTTCTGTTTGCCGAGAATTTTACGCGCACCACCACGCGGAGGAAGGTGACTTCGGTCAAGCTCTTTATCGAGTTCGCCGCAGCCAGGGAACTGGCACCCAATGGGCTGCCGCTCGATCTTACCGCTCCTGCACCCGGACGGAATCTGCCCCGGTTCCTGGATATCCAGGCGACATTCGACCTGCTTTCCGAGCCGGGTGAAAACGACCGTTTCGGAATCCGCGATCGTGCGATCCTGGAGCTTATTTATTCGGCGGGGCTAAGGGTCAGCGAGCTCGTTTCTCTGAATGACGAATCACTGCGGCTGGATGCCGGCACGGTAAAGGTAACAGGTAAGCGCAACAAAGAACGTCTCTGTCCTGTAGGAAGAAATGCGATTTCCGCTCTCAGATCGTACATCGACTGGCGGAACGGGTTTTTCCCCGGCAGAAAGACGCGCGCTCTCTTCGTAAATTCGAGAGGGGGCAGGTTGTCAACCCGCGGCGTGCGGGGCCTGTTCGAAAAATATTCATCGAGAACATCGAAAGCGCACGGATGCCATCCTCATACGCTGCGTCATACTTTCGCGACGCATCTGCTCGACCGCGGAGCCGACCTCCAGGCGGTAAAGGAGCTGCTTGGACACTCCAGCCTGTCGACGACACAGGTGTACACGCACGTCACAACAGGGAGGCTCAAAAAAGTATATCGGAAGAGCCACCCAAGGGCATAACACGGGACCACGCGATTATGAAAATCGATAACGAAAATTTCCTCCCGGTAAAAAGGAGAAAAATATGAAAAAAGATCTTCTCACCATATGCGACCTTACAGCGGTGGAAATCGCCGAACTTATGTCTCTGTCGGAAAGTCTGAAGAAAAAACAGAAGGCCGGGAATCCGGAAACTCCGTTGAACGGAAAAACTTTGGGCATGATTTTTATGAAATCTTCAACCCGGACAAGGGTATCGTTCGAGGTCGGGATTTTTCAGCTCGGGGGATACGGACTCTTTCTCAGTCCAAGGGATCTCCAGCTCGGCAGGGGAGAGTCCATTCCGGATACCGCCAGGGTGCTTTCCAGGTACCTCGACGGCATCATGATCAGAACATTCGATCACAATGAAGTGGTTGAGCTCGCCGCGCACTCGACAATTCCGATAATCAACGGGCTTACCGACCTGACACACCCCTGCCAGGTGCTTGCCGACATGTTCACCCTGTACGAGCGTGGCTTGCAGAAAGACTTCACGATCGCATATGTCGGCGACGGCAACAATCTCGCCAATTCATGGTTGAATGCGGCCTCCATGGTGCCGATGAAGCTTCGACTCGGCGTCCCCGAGGGTTACGAACCTGATAAAGCGATCTATGAGACCGCGGTGAATGCGGGCACCAGCGAGATAGGAATATTCCGAGATCCGCACGAGGCTGTCGCGGGAGCCGATGTGATTTACACGGACGTGTGGACAAGCATGGGACAGGAGGCCGAAGAAGAGGAAAGACGTCGCAATCTCATGCCGTACAGGGTAGACGCCAAGCTGGTTTCAGCGGCGTCGCCCGGGGTTCTGGTAATGCACTGCCTTCCCGCTCACAGGGGAGACGAAATCACTGACGAAGTCGCCGACGGACCTCATTCGATCATTTTTGACCAGGCCGAGAACAGGCTGCATCTTCAGAAAGCCGTCATGGTGCGGCTGATGACCTGAGTATTGTAGAGTTTTTTCAGATGTCCGGCCGATACTTTTATTTAATACAGGTATCCCATGCCGATATAGAGTCCGCTGTCGCCGTCCTGTTCGTCGGCTGCAAACCCGAAATCAGCCGCGACGATGAAATTTTCGTTCATCGCTATCCTTACTCCCAGACCGTAGGATGAGTGCCAGGCGTCGTTCGCCGGAGGCAGTGTCATTCCCCCGTCGTAGAAAAAGTTCAGGGCGGTGTAGAAATCATTGCCTGCTGCGGTGAAGCGGTAGAGTTTCCACCTTAGCTCGGCATTGCAGTATACGAGGTTCTCTCCGACGATGCGGTTCATCAGGATACCGCGCAGGGTCTCCGATCCTCCGAGCCCCTCCTCCACGACGTAAGAGCTGTGGAGAAAAGGCTGCATGAAGAACGGCACTCGCCCCGAAATCGTCCACTGGGTGCCGACCCTGGTTGCTATCGACATATCTTCCGGAATAAGGGTGAAATACTGGCGGGATGTCAATGCTCCCTGCGTATAGTCGAAGTCGTTCCCGGGTAAAAGCGACGTTGAAGCGAGGATCGCTTCGATCCAGCTTCCCGACATGGGATTCGCCTCATTATCTCTTGTATCGTAAACCAGACCGGCTTTCGCATAGCTGATGAATCCGCCGTCTGTTTCAGCAGCGGGGATATCACCCGATTCCACCAGTTTATCGAAGAGGGTTTCTCCGCTGACGAAACCCAGTCCGTCGAAATCGACGATGCCTGTCTGGATATCCATCACTGCGAAACCGCCTATCCACCTCAGCTGATCAAAGAAAACCCTTTGCTGGAAGTCCATATAAAGGCGGGTCATCTCTCGCTTAATTCCATAGTAGCCCTCGGTTCTGAAGTTTTCGCTCTCCGGATCGGTATATTCCGGTCTGTAAGGGTATGCCGTGTTGAATCCGCCGAAACCGTAAAATGAAAGGGCGTGATCAAGATAGTATCCCGCAGTGGCGGTTATCCTGATGTCTGCCGGCAGCAGGTGCTTTGAATCGAAAAAGAGCTCGAGAGTATGGTTGCCTTTGGTGGTGCTCTTCCACGTAGGCTGCAATGTCATGGTATATTCGGGATATAGATCGCCGTCGCCATAGTCGTAACCCTGGAGGAGCGCTCCGTACGCGAACCCTGTATCGGAATTGTATCCGAGGACGGGCACGGCACCGAAGCTCCATCCGGTTTTTTGACCGGCAGCCTCTTCAGCGTAAACGTTTAGACAGGTTCCGGGCAGATAAATCATCAACGCGCTGACAACAAAAATCAAACACCGGTTTCTCATGTTGATCTCCTTCTGTAATGCTTCCTATTAGGGGCTTTTCCAGTGAAAAGGTGATCGATTCAATCGATTATGATTTTCTGCCCCGGATAGATGGTATTCTTGCTTCCAAGATTGTTCTTCTGTCTGAGCTCCCCGACCGATACGTGGTATTCACGGCTGATGCTGTATAAGGAATCGCCTTTCCTGACGACATGAATTTTTGCCTGTCGGGCCGGGTCTCTTCCGGTTCCCGGTTTTACTTGACGGAGCACCAGGACGTCACCGGGATAAATACGGGATGCCCGATCGAGATTATTCAAGGTCTGAATTTCGTTCAGTGAGATTCCGAACCTGGCGGCGATGCCGGAGACGGTGTCGCCTTTTTTGACAACGTATTCTCTGCCGCCGGGCGCTCCCCTTTTACCGCCCGGTGCAAAGAATCTGAGGGTCTGCCCTATTTCGAGCCTGTTCGGGTTTTTCAGGGAATTCCAGGTTACCAGGTCACCTATTGCCACGCCGAGCTTGCGGGCGATCTCCGTAAGCGAATCTCCTCTCTTAACGGTGTATTTGCTGTTAGGCGGCGGATAGCCGGATCCGGAAGACAAGTCGGGCGCAGGCGAGTGAAGGGTCAGAGTCTGGCCCGGATAGATAGGCCGGTTTCTGTCCAGGCCGTTCCAGGCGAGAAGATCCTTGAGACGGATGCCGTACCTGGCGGCGATTTTATAGGGTGCGTCACCTTTCTTCACGATGTAGAAATTCGGAATACTCTCCTCTGTTCGCATGGATGCGACTTCTACGGGGATCTGAACCGAAGCTCCTTTTACGGCCGGGATCGGGATGACGAGAGTTTTTCCCGCTATGATGTTGTTCGGGTTCTTAAGCTTGTTTACACGGGCGATTGCCGGAATGGTGGTTCCGTATTTTACAGCGATCCGGCTGATCGTATCCCCTTTTCTTACCCGGTACCTGGTCCAGGCCACGAGTTTATCCTTCGGATAAGCGTCGAACCTCTTTTTGAATATCTCCCCGGCCCCGGCAGGCAACCTGAGGTTGGTGCCGCCTTTCGGATGGGTGCACCACCTGCGCAGAGCGGGATTCATGTCTTCAACCGTATCCCGGCTTATACCCGCGCACTCCGCCACTACATCGAGACCCGCGCATTGTTTCACGAGGACGATATCCGGTGGATCCGTCGTTTCCTTGACCGGTTCGAGACCGTGCCTCGCCGGATCCGCCATCAGCAGCTGCACGGCAAGCAGTCTCGGCACGTAGTCCCTGGTCTCGCGGGGAAGCTTGAGCTTCAGGTAGTCTGAAACCCCCTGCTTCCTTATGGCCCGCTGAACTCTTCCCTCTCCGGAGTTGTATGCCGCAAGAACGAGTGCCCAGTCACCGAACATTTTATGGAGATGCTTGATATGTTTTATCGCCGCATCGGTGGATTTCTCCGGATCGAGACGCTCATCTATCCAGTAGTCCACCCGGAGATCATAGCTTCGCGCCGTAGAAGCGATGAACTGCCACATCCCCGCCGCCTTCGCCCTTGAAACCGCTCTCGGATTGTATCCGCTCTCGATCATCGGCAGGTAAACCAGCTGCGGCGGCAGTCCGGCTTCATCAAGTTTTTTCTTCACCATCGGGACATACTTCCCGGCCCGCTTGATCCATTTTTGCAGGTACTTTTTTTCGCCGCCGAGGAATCGCTCCTTAGCCCTCGGATACCTTGTCGAATACCGGATGACGGACGCCGTGTCTTCTATGAATTGCTGCCCGGGGGTTTTAACGATGGTTCCGGTATCATCGGGCGCCGCTGTCGTGGGCTGGGGGATTTCCAGGGGTAATTCGAGATACCTGGCATAGTCGCTCGCCTCGTCGAAGAGGGCCGATGAGTCGAGGTGAACCTCCAGTTCCTCGCGATGTTTGCGCACCTCTTCGAGTATCCAGGCATAAGAGCCGACCTGGACCGTATCGGGTTCTTCGATGGAGATATCGACGAGATCGTTTTCGAGAATTCGAAACAGGCTGTCGGCCTCTTCCCACTGCTCCTTTTCAACCGAGTCTACGGCCTGATCGTACCTGGCAATTGTAGAAAATAGTTTCTCCTCCTCCGCTCCGGCCGTGCTCTCATCGTCAATCGACACGAATCGAAGATTCGTCCTTCCCGTAGTGCAGCCGGAAATGAACAGCAGGCATATAAACGCCGCAATCAGCTTGCGGCTGATGGCTGGAATGTCTGGCTTTCGGTTATACATGGAGTTCCTGTTGATATGGGGTTGCGCAGCGGAGACCTCGCTCGATCGGGTGAATCGGGATCGTGATTACCACAAGGCAACCTGAGGGACAAGCATTTTATTGACACATATGATAGAGGAATGATACTTATCCGGGGTGTCTTCCGGGCAGACAGTATCCCACCTGATGGTTTCGACGCGGGGTTTCCCGGCGGTTTTGCAGCCGGATGACCGCGGCGGTTCTTCAAAATGAAAAAAAGCACCAAAAGAATCTGGGTAAGCATCCTTCCCGCTCTGAGCATCGTCACCGCGACGGCGGGGACGGTCACCGGGTCGAAAGTGACCGTCGTGAATCTCGAAACGATCCCCTCCGGTATCGAAGTGTATGTGGATGGGTATTTCAGGGGAAGTTCACCCGTGTCATGGAACACTTCGGAGGGGAGGCACTCACTGGAATTCCGCAACGGCGACAGGATATTTACGGAAGAGGTCTGGGTGTCCGGTACCTCGGGAGACACTGTATCGCTCGGTCCTTTTTTCGTCGAGCCGGCCGGGAACATATCCGGGCAGGCGGAATCTCAGCTGTTTCCCGAGATATCCGATCCCTTCCCCTATCTGCTCCCCGGGGCGGAAGGGGAGTTTACGAGTTATGACCGGATCACCCATCTCGGGCATGAGAAGCTTGATCTGGCGATGCAGTTATATTATGAGAAATCGTATGGTCCAGCCTTGTCGATGTGGAGACGGCTGGTTGATGAATTGCCTTATTTTACTGATATCTGTATATACAGGGCGGGTCTGTGCCTGTGCGGGCTCGGCGAGTACGAAGCGGCGATAGTAGAATTCGGACGCGTATGCAGGGAATACCCGGGAAGCTATTTTTCCGGATTGTGCTATTATCAGCTGGGTCGTTGTTTTCTTGCCCTTGGAGACCGCGGGAAAGGCGCAGGATATCTTTCGCGGTTCATAGAAGAAAACCCCGGGCATCCTCTCGTTTCTCACGCCGAAACGCTCAGAAACTCGAACGAACCGAAACCGATTCCCTGATCCGGGGAGGTCCTGAATGAAATTAAACTGTCTCGTGGTTTTGGCTGTAACGATAATTCTCCTTGCGGGTGGAGTCGCGGAAGGCGCTGAAGGATCCGAACCGGCGAAAGCTTCCCACGGCGAGGAGCTCGGCAGGCTTCTTGATCTGGTCGTAAAGGATGCAGCTGCAAAGTTGATGGATTCAGAGAACCCGGGTGGTGACGGCGTGATTCTAATTGTCGACGGCGAGTCACCGCTGAGAGAGGAACTGGAGTCCCTGATGCTGGTTCAGCTCCTGTCCGCAGGCGCGGTCCTGTTCGACGAAAAGATCCAGGCCGGCGAAGATTCGACCTGCAGCATGAACCTGCTCGAGGTCAAGGTCCTGAAAGCCGGCGTGCGTTACCTTTCCTGGCGGAGGGTTCTGGGGCTCGGACCCGCCCGGATCTCCTGCAGCTATGAAGTTTCGATAAAAACGAAACTGATCGATGGAGCCAGTGGTAGAATACTGATGGCCGCAACCTCCTGCGCCGATTACGAGCGGGAAATCCCGCTTCGGGATATCGAACGGATTTCAGACGACGGGGAATGGAGTGTCGACGAGCCGCCCGACGTATCATCACCGATGGAAACCATCCTGATTATAGGTTTGCTTATCGGAATGGCCTGGATTTTTTCATCCGGGGAGTAAGGAAAGCCGGAGCCTGGTTTGCGAATGCTCCGATCCGGCTCTTGATGAAGCCGGGGAAAAGATTGAATATGAAAATAACTGAAAAAGGAAACGGGAATAGAGGTCCGGTAAAGAGACTGCTGCTTTCGGGTGCGACCGTTTTTCTCATGGTTCTAATCTGCACAGCCGGTTGCGCCGTGAGAGAAAAACTTCCCGAAATCACTGAAGATACCGCATACCTGCAAGCCCTCGAGCGCCTGGAGCGCGAGGATTATCATGGAGCCGCCGAGAAATTCGACAATTTTCTGAAGCAGTATCCAGGGAGCAGCTATACCGACAGGGCATATTACGGATTGGGACTCGCCTGGTTCAAGACCGAGGACTATCCGATGAGCTCTCAAATGCTGGAGCGGCTTCTCAGAGAATTTCCGCAGAGCGCTTACTACGAGGAAAGTCTATATCTTATAGCCTGCTGCGATGAAGAATCGAGCACGCCGTACTACCTTGACCAGGAATGGACGAAGAAGGCGATCGAACGGTTTCGTTATTACCTCCTCTACTACCCGTCCGGCGTCCATTCGGACGAGGCGGCCGAAAAACTCGCCCGTCTCGTAGACAGGCTGGCGAGAAAAGAAGTCGAAACGGGTAAATTCTATCTTCGCAGGGATAAGTTCAAAGCCGCGAACCTTTATTTCGAAACGGTTCTCGAGCTTTACCACGAGTCGGATCTCCGTTTCGAGGCGATGCTCGGTCTTGCACAGTGCGCCGCGGCGATGGGCGACTGGGAGGATGCGAATCTTTATATAAGGGAAATAACGCTGCTGTCACCCGACGATTCGCTGAAAGAGAAGGCACGGGGGATATTGACCGAACATGAAAAAAACGATCAGCAGGATAGGAGTGCTGGGGGGGACATTTGATCCCCCGCACATAGGTCACACCGTAATCGCCCGTGTAGCCGCTGAACGGCTGGGGCTCGGGAAAGTGCTTTTCGTACCGACCGAAACTCCTCCACATAAACCGGCCCGCCGACTCGCCCCGGTCGAAGATCGTATCGAAATGCTGCATCTTGCCGTCGACGAATTTCCGTTTATCGAGATCTCACTGGTTGAAACCGGTTCCGGAGGGCCGTTCTATACCGTCGACACCCTCGAGAAGATATCGGGCAAGGCTGGTGTCGACGCGGAATTATTCCTCGTGGTGGGCGAAGACAACCTGCACGATCTTTTTTCATGGAAGAATCCGGCCCGCATCGCGGAACTGGCCCGCATCACGGTGCTGACCCGGAATAGACCGGATGGCATCACCTGGCTTCCCGTCCCCTCCGAAATTGCGGGCGGCTGCCTCAGGCTCACGATGGAACCGGTACCGATTTCATCGACGCAGATACGGGGCAGGATTGCCCGGGGCGGGCCGATCGAAGGTCTTGTCGAGCCGGCAGTGCGGGATTATATCGAGCTGAAAGGTTTGTACAAAGATGGATGAACAGGGAAGAAAACATATCGATTCAGGGTTCCTGTTCCGCCCGGATAGGCAAACCAGACGATATCTCTTATCACTGATTACGGTTCTTCTGGTGGCGGGTTGCGTGCCTCGTGGAGGAACCGGAGATCCTCAGAGCAGCAACGGCAATCCATATTATCATTTTCTGCTTGGCGAGAATTTTAAACACCAGGCCGAATCTCTCGCCGCTTCGGATGAGGAAGGTTCGAGCGAAAAGTGGCAGCAGGCTCTCAAGGCCGCCGTTGACGAGTTTCGAGCGGTGCTTCTTCTCGATCCTGATGCATGCGATGCAAGCGAGGAGCTCGTGGATTGCCTCATACGCCTTGGAAGAGAAAAAGATGCAGCCCACGAGATAGAAGATGCAGTCGGCAGGGGATGCAGCAGTGTCGAACTTTTCGAGCGCCAGGGATTGCTGGCCCTCGACAGGGGAGATATCGACGCTGCCCGAACTGCATTCGCCGCAGCTCTGGACATCGATCCGGGGAGGATCCGTTCCGGCATCAAACTGGCTGAACTGAAAGAAAAAAATGGTGATATCGAAGGAGCACTGGAGGTACTCGGCAATCTATATCCGGCGGTCTCGAAACTGCACGGCTGGATAGCCAGGTGGAGAGCGAGGCTGCTCTCCCAGGAGCTTCGATGGGAGGAAGCGTACGATGTGATCGAGGGTGTTCTGGCTGAAACCGGGGGCGATGCCGGGTTGTTCGAATTCCGGGCCGGACTCCTGGAACGGATGGGCGACTTCTCCGGAGCCCGTGATTCCTATTTCGAAATACTCGCGCGGTCTCCTTTCGACCGGCAGGCCGCCGTTGAAGCGGCGCGGCTCTGCTCATACATGGAAGATATCCTCTGCATCAATTTTCTGGTGGATCATTTTGAAAATACGGATGGATCCGGTCACCCCTGGCAGCTTTATCTCAGAGTGGCCGGACTCCTGGCCCTGAGTTCTCCTGAATCCGCTGCCGAACTGCTCAGGGAAAACGGCACCGGTCTTGAAAAGGATGCCGAGTTCATCTATTGGTCGGGCAGAGCCGCCGAAGCTCTCGGGCTCGCTGTCGATGCCGAGCGGGCCTATCGCGAAGCCGCCCGGACCGAACCGGGTCACGATCAAGCCGTTTCTTCCCTTGTCCTCCTGCTCGTAAAACAGGATCGCCTCGTTGAAACCATCGATCCGCTGCTGGCCGGCATCGCAAGCGAGCCGGCCGACCCGTACCAGCACTTCATGCTGGGTCTGCTTTACTTCGAACTGGAAGACTTCGAGGGAGCCAGGGACAGCTTCCTTGACGCAAGGAAGCTCGGAATGATCCGCCATGAGTTCCTCGACCTGAATCTCGGCTCGGTTCTGGAGAGGCTGGGGGACTATCCCGGGGCCGAGGAACACTTCCGCCGATCTCTCGAACTGAACCCGCTGAACTACGATGCGATGAACTATATCGCGTATATGCACGCCGAGCTGGGAGAAGGGCTCGAAGAGGGTCTCGAGCTGGCGACCAGGGCTGATTCTTTGAATCCGGACAATCCATATATCCTGGATACGATCGCCTGGCTTCATTATAAAAAAGGCAACCCGAAGGCCGCTCTAGGCTTCATTGAAAAAGCTCTCGATATTCACGAAGACCCGGAAATCCTTCTTCATGCGGGAGACATCCTCCAGGCTCTGGGCAGGCCGGGGGACGCCGAGGAGCATTGGGATAAAGCCCTTGAATTCTCCAGGAATCCGGATGAGGACATTCCGGGCGGACGTGATGATCCGGAGCCGGCGGAATGAGACTTTCCGTGGAAACAAAGGCTCTCCCCGGTCGCCGGCGCCGGCCCCCGGCCGGGAGTTTTCTTCCGGTGATTTTGGCATTCCTTGTTTCCTTTAATGGATGCGCCTTCAATAAGGAGCTCTTGAAAACGGAACACGTCGATTCACCCGACGAGAAGTCCCGCTGCAGAGCGGCTGCGGATGAGCTTTTCGGGAGCACCCTGGCGACTTTCGAATCGATCCGGAGCCTGAAGGCGCGCACTTCCGTCAAGTTCGTTGAGGACGGGAAATTGAATCGATCGGTTTCCGCGGTTGTATTATACAAGGAGCCCGGGTCGGTCAGGGTGGACCTCTACTCCCCCTTGTTCGGCGCGGTCGGAACCTGGATCGCCAGCAAAGATACGGTTCTCGTGTTCGATTCGCGAAAAGACGTCTATTACGAAGCCGGAGATCCTGAAGAAGCAGGGCTCTATTCTGAATATGGAGTCTGGCTGGAAATCTTCAGGTCGGGGGTGCTCGCGGGAGTCGTTCTTCCCCTCGACGAATATGGCAATATGATCGATGGGTTCGACCTGGTCGAATCCAGGGAAGTTCCCGGGTTTATCATCAGAACGGAGACCCGGGATTATATTTACCTCTTTGAACCGGATTGCGAAGAAATCCGGTCGGTTTCAGTAACCGGCCCGGAAGATGGACCCCAACTCTTTGAAGTCATTTTCGAAGATTACGATACGATTCAGGGAATCCGCTATCCGGGCTGGATTCGGTTATTGTCTCCCGATACGGGGGAAGAGCTGAAAATAAAATTCACCGACAGGCGCTTTAACGAAGATATAAGCGACGCCGTGTTTTCGAGCGTTCGGGGGACTGCGTCGCCGGGAAATTGAGGATTTAGTTTGGGAGTGGTACGAAAACCGGGCCGGGTTTTTCCGATAGTCGGCCTGCTTTACGGCGATGAGGGAATTCTGCCGCAGGTCGAAAGCGCGATCTGCTGCATCCTGGGGCCTGTGGCCTCATCCAGCGAGGAGCTTGATTTCCGTTTCAGCTCCTACTACGAAAAAGAAATGGGCGCACCGCTTTTCCGGTCCTGGCTTTTTTTCGACCGCCCCTGCGATCCGGGCTCCCTGGCCCGGCTGAAGATTGAGACAAATCGGATCGAAGCCGGCTTTGAAAGCGAGAAGGGCCGTCGGGTAAATGTCGATCCCGGTTTTCTGTCTCCAATGAACCTGGTTCTGGCAAGCACAAAGCACGCGGCCCACAGGATTTATATCGGCGACGGTATCTTCGCTGAAATCGAATTGATTTACGAGAAGGGAACCTACAGTCCTCTACGGTGGACCTATCCCGATTACAGGACAAGTGAGCTCATAACGTTCCTGAACCGGGCCCGCGGGAAAATTCTCACAGCCTGTTCCCTTCCCGCTTCCGGTTCACACGAAAACAAAAAGGTGAACAGAGTGTGAATGCAGAACCTGGAAATATCCGTCGATACAACCGGCACATCCGCCTGGCGGCGGTAATTATCTTCTGCTTTTCGGCTTGTGCAGGCACTGCTGCTGCGGAACCCGGACAGGTCCATTCCCCGGCCGCCGCCAAACCGGAATTCGGCCCCGGAGAAATACAGAAATTCATAATTCATTACGGCTTCATGGCCGCGGGGACAGCGTGGCTGCAGGTCTCGCGCCCTGATTCACCGCAGGAAGCCGACCTTCTGGAATTTTCTTCAAGGGCCGAGTCCAATGATTTCTTTTCGCTGTTTTTCCGGGTGCGCGATGAAGCTTTCTCCGTGGTCACCGCAGATTCTCTGTGCAGCGTCCGCTTCACAAAGAACCTGCTCGAAGGCGACTTTTCGCGCCGTGAAACCGTACGCTTCGACCAGGAAGCCGGGAAGGCTCTTTACCCGGATGGCGAGGTGAAGGAAATTCCGCCTTGCGCGCGCGATCCTCTCGCCGCCCTTTACTACATCCGCACCCTTCCCCTCGTTGTCGGAACGGAGGTGGAGGTCCCGAACCACGTGGATGGGAAGAACTATCCGGTGGTCGTCAAGGTGCGCGGGCGGGAAACGGTGGTAGTTCCCGCTGGAAGATTCGAGTGCCTTGTGTTAGAACCGGTCCTCAAGTCGGCCGGAATATTTCGCCATAAGGGTAAAATGAAAATCTGGCTCACTGATGATGAATACCGGATACCGGTGCTCATGAAAACGAAGGTTATGATCGGGTCGGTGCAGGCCAGACTGACCAGCTACACCGACAGCCGGGAGTGATAAATGGGGTCCGGATACAGAGAACTTTCACTGGAAAAAGTAAAGAGCTTTCCTCAGAAAGATAGAAAGAATCTCGTGAAGATTGCGGATTTCGCCGCAGCGGCGGATCCGGAGGGGCCGGTGAGCGCGTTTATCGACTCGCTCCCCGGCCAGCTCGCAGCGAGGGATCTCAGAGAATTCGCAGCCTGTTTGAGGCGGGCGCGCAAGAACGGCAGGGGCGTAATCGCCATGCTGGGGGGCCATGTCATCAAAACCGGCTGTGCACCGATTCTCATCGACCTGCTGGAAAAAGATCTGATTACTCACGTGGCGATGAACGGCGCCGCCGCGATCCATGATCTCGAGATCGCCCTCTGGGGTGAAACCTCCGAGGATGTGGGGGAAGGGCTGGAAGACGGTGCGTTCGGCATGGCGGACGGCGCGCCGGGCGTCATGAATCCCGCCGCCGTGGAGGCGCGGGACAGGAAAGCCGGCTACGGTGAAGTCCTGGGTGAAAAACTGCTGAGCGGGAACGCCCCCCACGGCGGGATGAGTCTTCTGGCATCCGCATTCCGCCTGTCGGTCCCGTGCACCGTTCATGTTGCAATCGGCACCGATATCATCCACCAGCATCCCGGGGCTGACGGAGCCGCCCTGGGAGAATCGAGTCTCAGGGATTTCCGTATTCTCTGCGGAAGCCTGACGGAGCTCGACGGCGGAGGCGCCCTAATGAACCTTGGAAGCTGCGTGCTGATGCCGGAGGTTTTTCTCAAAGCTCTTACCGTTGTCAGGAACCTGGGCCACGACGTGAAAGGTTTCAGCACTGCTGATTTCGATATGATCCGTCACTACCGCCCCCGCGTCAATGTTGTACAGAGGCCTACCGCTTCGGGCGGCAAAGGATACTCCTTCACCGGACATCACGAGATCCTGCTGCCATTATTCAGGTGCGCGGTTCTCGCAGCCTCGAAGGACTGAACAGGCGGGATCGGCAAACCCCGCGGCGGTTGAGTCGAACGGGGTCCGATCCTATCCGGCCGAGGTCCGGTTTGAACGGCCGGAAACGTCTCATGGAATAAGGGAAATAACGACATGTTTCATGCAGTAATACTGGCGGGTGGAATCGGGGAGCGCTTCTGGCCGTCCAGCACGAGGCGGCGCCCCAAGCAGCTGCTGACGATGCTCGGCTCCCGTTCGATGCTGAGGGAATCGGTGGACAGGATCAGCGATCTGGTTCCATCTTCGCGAATCTGGATCATAACTTCCGCCGCCCTTGAAGAGGCGGTGAAGGATGAGCTTCCCGAGCTCGATCCCGCCAGGATCGTTGCGGAACCCGTAGGTCGAAACACCGCCCCCGCAGTCGGTCTGGCCGCCGCCCTCGCATCCAGAGAAGACGAGGACGCCGTCCTTGCCGTAATGCCGTCCGATCATCATTTCGCCGATGCATCGCTGTTTCTCGAAGCCCTCGAAACGGCCAGGGCCGTTGCGGAGCGCGAACGGGGTTACGTAACCTTCGGCATTACTCCGACGAGACCTGAGACCGGGTACGGGTACATCGAGTCCGGTTCGCCGCTCGATACGGATGCTTACCCGCACCGGGTATGCAGGGTCGAGAGGTTCGTCGAGAAACCGGCCAGAGACAAAGCGGAAGAATTCCTCGCACGGGGCGGATATTTCTGGAACAGCGGCATCTTCGTCTGGAGAACGGATGTCCTGATGGAAGGATTCTCCAAGTTTCTCCCCGACATGATGCCCGGGCTCGAGCAGGTGAGAACCGCACCGGACGCCGGTTTAAAACAGACGATCGAGCGTTTCTACTCGTCGGTCCAATCGATTTCGATCGACAACGGACTGATGGAATTCGTCTCTCCGATTTTTGTGGTCGAGGGTGAATTCCCCTGGGATGATCTCGGAAGCTGGGCTTCTCTTGACCGGGTGCTGCCTTCCGACGGGGACGGCAATGTCGTCACCGGTTCCGATCCCGTGGTCCTGTGCGATACCAGGGACTCGATCGTGGTGTCGGAGGGCGGGGTGGTTGCGGTCATGGGGGTCTCGGACCTGGTTGTAGTCTCGGCCGACGGCAAAACGCTGATATGCCCGAAAGATAAGAGCCAGGATGTGAAACAGATAGTGAATCGATTACGTTCCATGGGAGATGACGGTGAGAAGTTCCTCTAAGGGACGGGAAACGACGACGATGGGAAATGCCGGCAGCAGATGGAAAAAGAAGAAGCCGAAACGGCAGGAGACGATCGTATTCAAGCTCGATACTTCCCTGTCCGGCAGACTCCGCGAGATCCTTGCCGCCATGGGGTGTGAATTCTCCGAGGGTCAGCACCTGCTTTTCAGGGCTGTTGCGAACGGCTCCAGCGGAACGCTGAGTTATTATACTTCCGGAAAGATTGTCATACAGGGTTCTCCCGAGGGTTTGAAGGAACTCGCGCTGGCGGTCCGCGGCGTCTCAGGTGAGGCATCCCCCGGGAAGAAGCAGTTCGAGGCGAGGATCGGAAGCGATGAATCAGGCAAGGGCGACTATTTCGGCCCGCTGGTGGTTGCCGCCGCTTATGTAGATTCTTCCACGGCCGATAAGCTGATCCTGGAGGGTGTGAGCGATTCGAAAAAGATGACCGATCGTACGGTCCGGACGGCTGCCGGCCTGATACGCGACTGCTGCCCCGTGGAGGTGGTCGCGGTTTCACCGGCGCGGTACAATGAACTGTACGGGAAGTTTAAAAACCTGAATGAATTCCTGGCCTGGATGCATGCAAGAGCTATCGAGAACCTGGCTGCCAGGTGCCGCAGCAAACTGCTGGTTGTGGACAGGTTCGCCCGCGGAAGAGTACTGTCGTCCGCCCTGATGGAGCGGGGCAGTGCGATGAAACTCGTTGAAATCCCCCGCGGAGAACGGGATATCGCCGTAGCAGCCGCATCGGTGGTGGCCCGTTTCGAATTTCTCAGGCACCTGGCCGTCCTCTCGGAGCGGGCCGGCTTCAGCCTTCCCAAAGGAGCGACTTCGGTTATCGAAGCGGGTCGCAAGGTGGTCGCCGACCTGGGGAGGGAAAAACTTGGAGAATTCGCGAAACTCCATTTCAAGACGACCCGGGCGGTGCTCAACAGGTAAGAACGGAATGAATGGAAGGGCAATAGATTGATCCGGTTGAAAACACTCGAAAACGGACTGAGAGTCATTCTCGACAGGCGATCCCAGCGCCGGTCGGTCAGTATATCGATCTGGGTGAAGTCGGGCCGGAGGGATGAACCGGACAGGTCGGGAGCGAGTCATTTTCTCGAGCATGTTCTCTTTCTCGGTTCCGAGAAATATCCGACACCATACGAGATTGCGCGGCCTATCGAGAAAGTCGGTGGCAGCATCGGCGCCGCAAGCGGCTGCGAAACTACGGTCTATTACGCGGCGATTCCGCACCAGGATTGCCGGATGGCTCTCGATATCCTCCTCGATATGCTGCTCCATCCGAAATTCGACCAGGCGAGGTTCGATAATGAAAAAAAGGTGATTATCTCCGAGATCGAAATGTACAACGAGGAAAGTTTCAGATACCTGAACGAAATCCTTGTTCCGGAGCAGCTATGGGGGCGGCACCCACTCGGCGGCTCGGGCCTCGGAGACGAAACCTCGATACGAGGTTTAACCATCGATACCCTTAAAGCTTATCACTCTGTTTACTATAATCCTCAGAATGCCGTAATTTCAATCGCGGGCCGTTTCGACGAGAATGAAGTGCTTGAAACCATAGAGGAAGCATGGGGCGGCATGACTCCCCGGCCGTGTCCCTCCCGCGTGCTTTTCAGGTCGCGCCAGACCGAACCGGATGTCCGGTTCGGACGGAAGGATATCCAGCAGAGTTTCCTCACCATATCACTCAGGACTCCCCCTTACTCGAGCACCGAGGTTCCCCGGCTCGAGCTTATCAACCTCTACCTTGCGGGGGGAATGAGCTCGGCGCTTTTTGAAGAGGTGAGGAACCAGCGAGGGCTGGCATATGACATCAGTTCAGAGCTCCAGCTCCTGGAAGATTGCGGTGTGCTGTATATTTCCGCGGAAACGGATCCGGGAAAGGCGGCTGAAACTTTCGATGTAATCGCCAACAGTCTCAGCCGGAAGGCCGAGCTCGGGTTCACCGCGGATGAAGTGGAAGAGCTCAAATCGATGTATATAGGCGGGCTCCAGATGCGCCTGGAGGATCTGTCTTTCAAATCTTCATGGATGGCAAGCCAGCTCCTGCGCATGAACAAAACAGTGGATTTTGCGGGCGAGCGCCGAAAGATCCGCAGGATTACCCCGGTCGGTCTCGACCGCCTGCTGGGGATGCTTCTCTCCCCGGAGAACTGGAATGTCCATTTTCTCGGTCCGAACGGATGTTTCGAAATCGAAGTTCCCGCCTTTCGTAAAGCGGTCTGAATCCGGAGGATCCCCGGTACGCGCCATGCGGCATAAAATGGAGCTTGACTGTCCGATCGAGGTTGCAATATAGTGTCGCCCGGCATCGGGCGGCTTATTCCCAAGCATCCCTATCGCCCCCATAGTTCAGTCGGATAGAACACAGGATTCCGGATCCTGCGATGGGGGTTCGAATCCTCCTGGGGGCACCACAGGGCGATTAGCTCAGTTGGTTAGAGCGCTGTCTTCACACGGCAGAGGTCACTGGTTCAACTCCAGTATCGCCCATGGGGGGGTCCGCCCAGAAAGCAATTCCCATTTTCACGCACAGCTTCAGGCCGTCTTCGGCCCGCTCCTCAATCGCGAAATCCTCGGCGTAGCGCCGCTACGCCTGCGGTTTCGCTCAATCGTCGCGACCAAATCCGACCCGAATCTGAGCCCGAAATTTGTGAATTGCTGTCTGGGCGGACCCCTAAGATAGGGGACGTTGGAGGAAGACTCCACCCCGCCGCCCCGGGGTCGCCTCGCACGTCGCTGCGCTCGTGCATCGGAGGGCGCACTTCGCTTCGCTCGTGCGCTGTTTTGGAGTGCACTTCGCTTCGCTCGTGCAGGGATGTGGAGCACTTCGCTTCGCTCGTGCAGGGATGTGGAGCACTTCGCTTTGCTCGTGCGAGGATGGGAGAAGATGCTTCGCTCGTGCGAGGATGGGAGAAGATGCTTCGCTCGTGCGTGGATGGGAGGAGATGCTTTGGTTTGAGGGGCTTTTTTGTGTCGGGATGGGTTAGCGGATGTAGCCCAGGGCTCGCAGTCTTTCTACTTCTGTTTCGTCGTAGGTTCTGTCGGTTTCTGATTCTTCTATGAATTTTCGGGGACGGCCGATGTCGTCGTAGGAAGGAATGGTGCGAACCGGGTTGCTGTCGAGAAAAGATGATTTGAAGACGTCGAGTTTCACTTCTCCGTCCATATCCTCGCCCACCGGCAGGCCGAGTGCGTAAAGCAGGGTCGGAATGAAATCCTCGCCTCTGAAATGCCGGTCATCCAGTTTTTCTCCCTGCTTGAATTGAGGTCCGTGCAGGAATATCACGCCGTATTCGGCATAGGGCTTGATCCCGTCGAAATCGTATCCGTGTTCTCCCCTGGTGAGATACCCCGGATATCGGATTATTTCTTTCGCTGGGATGATTGTTTCACCAACCAGAATGTCTGACGTCAGGAGCGGACCGATGTCGCCGTACCTGAAGCTGTAGTAGTTTTCGAAAATCAGGTCGGGCCAGCCTTCCCCGGAGCGTTTCACGCGTTGCCACAAGTTCCGTTCGGAGTCTGCGAACCTGACGCGCGAAAGAGCTTCCAGCAGGGAATCGGTGACGATCCGCGCGGAGTCGGGCGGGACGATCCCCGCCTCCTCCCGTCCTTCCAGGTTGAGGGCGATACCGAATTCGGTGCGCCGGTAAAGGCACGGGTACGCTATCGTCCGGTTCCAGTCGGTTTTTCCTGTTACCGGATCGGTGAACCTGAATCCCAGTTCGGTCAGAATCCGGTCGAAATCGATAACGAAGTGGTAGCATCCGAGATTCGTTTCCGCTTCAAGGTCGATAAGTTCCATGCCGTGATCGGAAACAATCGCTACGGTTTTGTTCGCCGGGTCATCAAGAAGCTCACCGAGAAATTCATCCATGTTTCTATAGAACATGGGGATTACATCTCGATACCGCACCGCTTCCTCCACGGGTGCACCGTAATATTCCGGATTGACGGCATAGTGGAGAAACTTGTGCTGAAGATCGTTGCCCCAGTAGAAACTGATCGAGAAGAAATCGAGTTCGGGATATTCTTTCAGGATATGGCGTGCCGTCGAGAATTTCTGCTCGGCCTTGAGAAATGCATCGCACACGAGTTTGTCCCGGACGGCGAAACGCGGGTTCATATCCGCCTCGTCCAGTTTCTCAGCTTCGTTGCCGGTCATACGGAGCGATTTGTCGAGCCATCTCGTCTGGTTGAAGGCGTGAAAAATATCCGACTGCAGGTTGCGTTCCCTCAAACCGTCGAAGGCTTTTCCCCTGTAGTCGGACACCATCAGCCCATCGACTATCTCGAGCGGCCACGTGAATAGCCAGTAGCAGACCCCCGTTTTCAAGTCGCTGTCGTTCAGAATATTCCATATCCTCTTGGAGCGAACATGGCCCCCCCGGGTGGGAGCGAGGGTATAGATCGGATTCGAGTCGTCAGGGAAGCTTCTGTAAACGAATTCATCGACACCATGGCTGGCGGGCACTTTTCCGGTAGCGAGACTCGTCCAGGACGGAGGTGAATAAGGCGGATCCACGAGCAGGTTTCCGTACACACCCTCTCGCACGAATCTGCTGAAATTCGGAAGCGCGCCCTGCTTGATCAAAGGCGCGAGCATGTTCCATGTGCCGCCGTCAAGACCGATTACGATTGTTCGATCTCCGAGGTTCTCCTGTTTTCCACCGCACCCGGAAATTACTGAAAGCAACAGGAACCCGATGACGATTAGTAAGAGGTAAGTTTTGCTTTTCGGCGGGGATTTTCTACCAGGCACTATATTTTCTCTCCGACTTGAAACCAATCTGAAAACCGAATTCCCGAGGACGGCTCGTTGAGACAACAGCTTACTGAAATTACCCGTCGAGTATTGAGCCGTCAAGATGCTTGTCGTGATGTCAGGATAAAAGTATGTTACGGAAAGAATTTCAATTTAGGTTGCGGTGTTGACATATACAACTGTCCAATATAATATTTTTACCGATAAAATTCTATGCCGGTGTAAATTCAGCCGGTTTAGAGGGAGTTGCTTTATCTTAAGTACATGGTAACAATGTTCCCACACCGATACCCATCGATGCTTCCAGGCAACGAGATCAACGGCGGCAGGAAGCTGAAAAACGGCCGTCTGGATATCGCCATGACGGTTGATCTCGAGGAATGGCATCACGGGTTGAAAGTTCCATCGGGTAGAAGCCAGGTTGTTGAAGATACCGTATGGCTTCTCGAAGCATTCGTGCAGGAGGATGTCCATGCGACCTTCTTCGTGCTTGGCGACGTGGCGAAGAAGCATCCCAGGCTGATCAGAAGAATTTCAGAGACCGGGCACGAGATCGCGTTTCACGGCGCGGAGCATGTTTTCCTTTCCGAACTCACACCGGAACATTTCAGACAGGATCTTTCAGAATGGCTGCCGCGGCTGGAAGATATCACCGGTAAGAAGGTTTTCGGGTTCAGAGCGCCTTTCTTTTCGGTCGTTCCCAAGACCATCTGGGCTCTCGAGATCCTGGCTGAGAATGGTATCGAGTACGATTCTTCCATATACCCCGGCGTGAATGACCGGTATGGCTGGATGGGAGCCCCTCAGTATCCAACCCGATTCAGAGATTCTTCACTTGTTCTCTTCCCGGTACCTTTCCTCCATCGAAAGCTGCCGATTGCATTCTCAGGCGGAGCTTATCTGAGAATCCTGCCGTGGTTCGTCGTCCGGTGGGGTTTCGCCCATCAGCGCGTCATGAACAAGATTGGCATGATCTATGTTCATCCGTGGGAAGTCACCAGGGCTCTTCCCAAACCCGTTCGCGCTTCCTGGCGGGCTAATGTTACACGTTATCCGGGGCGGAAAAACATGCGCAGAAGGGTTGAAGCTCTTATCGCTGCGGAATGCCCGCGCATGGGTACCATGAAAGACGTCATTGCCGATATGCCGGAGATCCCGGTTTGGAATCTGTAACAGTTATTATCCCCGCGCGTAATGAAGCGGAAAATATACCCAGGCTTCTCGAGGTTCTCCGCCGCGAACCTGTCGATGAAATCGTCGTTGTAGACGACGACAGCACCGACGGAACGGCTGAAATCGCAGAATCGTTCGGTGTAAGGGTGATTCGAAACGAAAAAGCCCTGGGCCCCGGCGCTTGCCGTAATCTCGCGGTGGAGCGAACATCCTCCGAGTATATCGGTTTCTTCGACGCCGATACGAAACCTGCTCCCGGAATCATTACAAACCTGCTTGCACCGCTTCTAAGTAATCAGAGTATATCTTCGACGGTCGGCGTATATGCTGACGACCCGATTATCGACAAGCCTTTTCAACGCTATCGAGCCAGACTGTCAACGGTTTACCATCAACTGATGGGTGGAGACGAAGTGGACATTTTCCTGACGGCCATGGGCATCGTCAGGAGGAAGGCTTTTGTGGAAGCCGGGGGGTTCGACCTCTCCTACGAAGGCGCCGATATCGAGGATCTCGAGTTCGGCGATCGATTAACCCGTATCGGGCCGATCATCCTTGTCAGGGATGCGGAGGTGGGGCACGTTTTCCCCGAATACTTCGACAATCTCCGCCTGTACTTCAGAAGAGCGGGGATGTTCGTTTTCAGGGCCAGGCAGAAGGGAGGGTTCGACCGTTACCAGGTCACTCCGCGTCTCGGGATGACCCGGATGGCCGGCGCCGCCGCATGTCTTTCCCTGCCGTTCCTCCCGATTCCCCTGCTCAGGTATGTGACTCTGCTTTCCTGGCTTGTTTATGTTATTGTCGGCTGGCCTGTCCTGGTCAGGCTGCTTTCAGGTGCGTCGCCGCTCGAAGCGGCTCGCCGCATCTGGTATGATCTTACTCTTTCCGCGGCATCATCCCTCGGTGCCGTCTTCGCCATGCTCCGCCTTTCCCTCGGACGAACCGCATAACGAAAGTAATTGACAACCCGACCCCGCGCGTGTTAAAAAAATAAACTTTTCGCAAGGTGGAAACAGCTCGAGTTCCGGCCTGGCAACCGGAACGTAAAGGGGAATAATCGTGAAAAGCTACCGCAGTGACATGATAAGAAATATCGCAGTGATCGCCCACGGATCGGCAGGAAAAACAACGCTGGTCGAAGCAATGATGTTCGGGACCGGTGCGTCGAACAGGTTTGGGCTCGTAGACAACGGAACGAGTATGTTCGATTACCTGGAAGATGAGATAGATAGAAAATTCACCATCACCGCCAAGCCGGCATGGTTCGAATATAAGAACACGAAAGTCAACGTGATTGATACACCCGGCTTCGCTGATTTTTTCGGGGAAGTGATAGCATCTCTTTCTGTATCTGACGGGACGGTGGTGGTCGTTCACGGTGTATCGGGTGTCGAAGTAGGAACAGAGAAAGTATGGGAGCTTGCTGAGGCCAGCAGTCTTCCCCGAATAATTTTCGTGAATATGATGGAAAAGGAGAATGCGAATTTTGACGCAGTTCTCGACAGCTGCAGCGAAAACCTGAGCGACCGGATTGCGCCGATATTCCTTCCTATCGGGGAAGGTCCCGATTTCAAGGGGGTAGTGGATATCCTCAAGGGCAAAGCGTATCTCACCGGCGGGACGGACGGAAAGATGTCGGAATCCGAGATACCCGCCGAGTTCGCCGACAGACAGGCAGCGATGCGAAACAAACTCGTCGAAGCGGTAGCCGAGGCTGACGATGTCCTGCTTGAAAAGTATTTCGATGAAGGAGACCTGACCGATGACGAGATCATAAAGGGACTCCAGCTCGGAACAAAAAACGGCACCGTCTATCCTCTTTTCTGCGGATCCGCGCTGAAGAATGCGGGCGTCCAGCAGATGCTTGAATATCTTGTGGATCTGGTACCCTCTATCGTAGACAGGGGGGAGATTGAAGGTGTCGACGCAGGCACCGGCGAACCCGCTTCCTTCCGTCCCGATCCCGATGGTCCTTTCCTCGCCCAGCTGTTCAAAACGCAAACGATTGCCCATGTGGGAGAGCTCTCGTTCTTCAAGGTTTATTCCGGCAAGGCGGTCCAGGGTCTTGACGTCAGAAACCTGGACAAGAATGTATCAACGCGAATCGGTCAGATAGTCACGATGAGAGGTAAGAACAAGGTTGATGTCAGCGAGCTCCTTCCGGGCGATATCGGTGCCGCCATCAAACTGAAGAACTGCAGGACCAACGAGCAGATCGGGTCGCCCGGCACGAAAATCAACCTGTTTCCCATTGGGCTTCCGAATCCTGTGATCTCTTTTTCGATTACACCTCTGTCAAAAGGCGACGAAGAGAAGATGTCGAGCGGAATCGCCAAGCTGATCGAAGAAGACCCCACCTGCATCATGAGGTTCAATACCGAAACCAGTCAAACCCTGATTGAAGGTCAGGGAGAAGTCCAGATCGACATCCTTGTTCAGAATCTGAAAAAACGTTTCGGAATCGATGTGGAACTCGGTAAACCCCGCATCGCATACAAAGAAACGATACGCAGCACCGCCGAAAGACAGGGGAAATATAAGAAGCAGACAGGAGGCCGCGGGCAATACGGCGATTGCTGGCTCCGTCTTGAACCGCTGGAGCCGGGTAATGAATTCGAGTTCGTCAACGCCATAGTAGGCGGTGTGATTCCCTCGAAGTTCGTTCCCGCAGTTCAAAAGGGTGTCGTCGAGACCATGGAGAAGGGGCCCGTTGCCGGATACCCGGTAACCCAGGTCAGGGTCAGCGTCTTCGACGGGTCTTACCATCAGGTCGACTCATCCGAAATGGCATTCAAAGTTGCAGCCTCCATGGGCTTCAAGGCAGCGTTCATGGAAGCGAATCCGGTCCTGCTGGAGCCGATCTATTCCGCGGAAATCACCGTTCCGGAAGAATTCATGGGGGCCATTACCGGTGATCTTTCGACCAAGCGCGGAAGAATGCAGGGGATGGATCCGGTCGGCGATAAACTCACTATCAAGGCTCACGTACCGCTCGCCGAGATGTATAAATACTCTTCGGCCCTGCGTTCCCTGACGCAAGGGAAGGGTTCCTTCAGCCTCGAGTTTTCACACTACGAAGAAGTGCCCCCGGATGTTTTCAAAAAGATTGCCGATGAAGCGGCGGCTGAATAGGTCTTCCAGTCATTTACACCGGTAGTGCGTAACCGCGGGTGCGTCGCCCGCGGTTGCGTGCCGTATTACGCCCCGAAATTCTAAGCCGGGCGTTCGCCCCGCCCGGGTTCAACCCCGGCTTCAGATATTCCCCGCAAAACCATTGATTGTCATCGCCGTCCGCGGTTACGAAATGATTGCTTTATTTTTCGATTTATGATAATTTTCATCACCTGATAAGGTTTCTTTCACACCTCGACCGCGATCGGATTCCTTCCCCTGGATACCGGGCGCTCGACAACGGAGGTTTAACATGTCCGGACATTCGAAATGGCACTCGATTCGTCATAAAAAAGCAAGAGTCGACGCCCAGCGCGGAAAGATATTCACGAGACTCATCAAGGAGCTGGTCGTTGCCGCGAAGGCGGGAGGCGGGGACACGGCGGCGAATCCACGGCTGCGGTCGGCGGTTGCAGCTGCAAAAGCGGCCAACATGCCGAACGACAACATCGAGAGAGCCATTAAAAAGGGCACCGGCGAACTTCCCGGGGTTGTATACGAAGAGCAGAGTTACGAAGGATACAGCCCGGGCGGGGCAGCGGTTTTTATCGAAACGCTGACCGACAACAAAAACCGGACAACAGCCGAGGTCAGGCATATTTTTTCGAAGTTCAACGGGAACCTGGGCGCCTCCGGATGCGTGGCGTGGATGTTCGATCTCAGGGGGCTTATAGTAGTCCAGGCATCCGCGGTGGACGAAGATACGCTCATGGAGCTGGCCATCGAATTCGGCGCCGAGGATATGAAGAGCGAAGGGGAGACTTTTGAAGTAATCACCGGTGTCAAGGAACTGGAGGCTGTGAAAGAAGGCCTTGCAGGTAAGGGGATACCGATCGAATCAGCGGAGGTCACGCGTATACCGACCACCATGAAGCATCTTGAAGATAAAGAGGCGGTTCAGACACTCAAGATGATGGACGCCCTGGAGGACCAGGACGACGTTCAGAATATCTACTGTAATTTCGACATAGACGACGAATTGCTGGGGGAAGCGGGATAGAACCGATAAACGATCGTCAGATGCTTATACTGGGAGTGGATCCGGGAATTACCGTCACCGGGGCCGGTGTGGTCCGGGGCGGCGGACGCGATTTCGAAATGGTATGGCACGGTTCCGTAGCCACCGGGAGCAGGGAGCCGATGCCGGATCGATTGCTCCGGATTCATGATTTTCTTTCTAACGTCACGGCAACTTACGAACCGGATGTCCTGGCGATAGAGCGGATTTTTCACCATGTAAATCCGAAATCTTCACTGGTACTCGGACATGCTCGCGGGGTGGCGGTTCTCGTGGGTGCCCAGGCCGGGATACCCGTGATGGAATATACACCCAGCGAAGTGAAGCGAGCCCTGACCGGCCTCGGCGGCGCCTCCAAGGATAGAGTGCGGGAGATGGTTGCCACCCTGCTCGGAATCAGGACTCCTTTTAGAACCACCGATGAATCCGACGCTCTGGCGGTCGCGGTCTGCTGTCTTGGCAGAATCTCAGGGCGTCCGGCCGGAAAGAAGTCCTGAGGGATTACCGGGGGAATCCAGGGATGATCGAAGGGATTGAAGGAAAACTCAGACAAAAGGATCCGGCACGGGCGCTGGTCGATGTCGGAGGAATTACTCTGCTCGTAAGGATTCCCGTATCAACGTATGATAAGCTGCCGCCCGTCGGGAACAGGGTTCGACTTTTTTCGAGATTTCGCGTCTCCCAGGAGGATATGCGCCTCTTCGGGTTCTATGACAATAATGAGAGGGAAGTTTTTGACCTGCTCATGTCCGTATCGGGCATCGGTCCGAAGATCGCGCTCTCGGTGATTTCGAGCATGATCCCGGCTCGGTTCGCGAAGGCTGTAGTGGACGAGGATGTGACAGGGCTTTCATCGGTGCCCGGAATAGGAAAAAAAACCGCACAGCGTCTCATTTTCGAACTTCGCGACCAGGTCGAACGTCACCTTGACTCCACCGTCGAAGGCAGGGCCGGAACTGAACTTCCGGAGGCGGTACAGGAGGCTTCACTGGCGCTTCTCTCGCTTGGGTACGAAAGGAAGGCCGTTCAGCGGATTTTAGAAAAAATTCCGGAAAAAAGCGGCAAATCGGCGGAAGAGATTATCAGGGCGGCATTGATTAAACTTTGAGATACTCGCATGAAAATGCCTGTACTCCGTTGTTGCGTAATTCGTTCGGCTGAATGCTTCCCTTCTGCCGTGATTCTCCGCTATGACACCTCCCCGCGTCAGGCAGGGTGGTGCGATCCGGAGTTAAAGAGGCGTCTCGAACAGCAATAATCCAGGAATGAACCGGCGGTGATAAAATGACCACCCGCAAGGAAAGAATCTCGTCTCCGGGCGAACTGGCCAGCGATAAGCCCTTCGAAATGTCGCTTCGCCCCGCGAGCCTGGCCGACTTTATCGGACAGAACGCTCTGTGCGAAAATCTTGCGGTATATATCGAAGCCGCCCGGCAGCGAAAAGAGCCGCTCGATCATACTCTGCTCTACGGTCCTCCGGGCCTGGGTAAAACAACTCTTGCAAACATCATCGCAAATGAACTCCAGGTCGGTATTGTCGCCACTTCCGGGCCCGTCATAGAACGGGCCGGTGATCTCGCCGGCATACTGACCAAGCTTTCCCGCGGGGATGTCCTTTTTATCGACGAAGTGCATCGACTCAGCCCGGTGGTCGAGGAATATCTCTATCCTGCGATGGAAGACTTCAACCTGGATATCGTTATCGACCGGGGTCCGCACTCCCGATCGGTAAAATTGAACCTCGAGCCGTTTACTCTGATAGGCGCAACAACCAGGGCGGGTTTGCTCACTCCGCCGATGCGGGCGCGTTTCGGCGTGCTCGAGCGTATTTCGTTCTACGGCAGCGAGGAGCTTCAGAAGATTATTCTCCGAACGGCGGAACTCCTCGAAATATCCGTTACGGGGGAAGGCGCATCCGAGATCGCCCGCAGGTCCCGGGGCACTCCCCGGGTCGCGAACAGGCTGCTCAGGAGGGTGCGCGACTTCGCCCTCGTAGGCGGACACGACAGTATCGACCAGCGAAACGCCGATTTTGCGCTTTCGCGGCTCGAGGTCGACGACCAGGGTCTGGACAGGATGGATATAACTATTTTGCGCACGATAGCGGAGCAGTTCGAGAATGGTCCCGTGGGGATTCAATCTCTTGCGGTTGCCGTGGGCGAAGAGAAAGACACCATCGAAGAGATGTACGAGCCTTACCTCATTATGGAAGGCTTCCTGGTTCGAACACCCAGGGGCCGGCGGATAACCAGGAGAGGGTTGACACATATCGGGCTGAATACGGAAGGAACCACTAAGAGACAGCAGGAGCTGTTCTAGAAAGGTAGAACCCGTTAAATTCCATGAAACTTGCTGATTTTCGATTCGAGCTGCCCGGTGAGCTGATTGCACAGAAGCCGCCACCCGTGCGCGGTAACTCGAGGTTGATGGTGATTCACCGGAAGACCGGTGCTTTCGATCACCTGTCTTTTGATGATTTGCCAGGGTTCGTCGAACCACGCGATCTTCTCGTGCTGAACCGGACCAGGGTGCTGCCGGCCAGGTTTCTCGGGAAAAAAGAAGGTTCGGGAGGTAAAGTAGAAATAGTCATCACCCGCCGCGTGGCGGAAACCCGGAACGACAGGTGGCACGCGCTGGTCAAGCCCGGGCGACGGCTCGCCGAAGGCCAGCGGATACTACTCGAGTCGAACAACGGCGAAATGCAGCATGACGCGGAAGCGATCATGGTCAAAAGAGGACCCGGAGATGAAAACATCGTCGAGTTCCGCGGCTTTTCGGAGATCGAACCGCTTTTAGACAGGTTCGGCCGGGTTCCATTGCCCCCTTATATCCGTCGTCCTCCCGATGCCGAAGATACGATCCGTTACCAGACGGTGTATGCGAGGGACAGCGGGTCGGTGGCCGCACCTACCGCCGGGTTGCATTTTACCGAAGAGATGCTCGATCACTTCCGGGGCAATAATATTGACACGGGATATCTCACCCTGCATATCGGGCCCGGAACGTTTCGTCCGGTTTCCATGGAGGATATAAGCTCTCATCATATGGATGCAGAGAAGTTCGATATCCCGGGGACTTTAGTCGAACAGATTCACCGGTGTCGAAGGCGGGGAGGGAAGGTTACGGCTGTCGGAACGACTACCGTCAGAGCCCTCGAATCGGTTGACTGGAACGAACGGAGAGGCGGTGAAACCTCTTCCCTGAACGGATGGACGGACCTTTTCATCCATCCTCCTTTCAAGTTCTCGGTGGTGGACAGTCTGGTCACGAATTTTCACCTTCCCGGGTCGACGTTGCTGATGCTGGTCGCCGCCTTCGCGGGCAAAGACCTGATACTCGATGCGTACAGGCAGGCGATCGACATGCGCTACAGATTTTACAGTTACGGCGACGCCATGCTTATTCTTTAACGGGGCGGAGATCGATCCGAATGAAAACCGGTTCAACACAGGATGGTTTTTTCCGGGTTTTGAAGTCCGACGGGAACTCCGGTGCGAGAAGGGGAAGAATCGTTACGCAGCACGGTTCCGTGGAAACACCGGCGTTCATGCCCGTCGGAACCCAGGGGTCGGTAAAAACGCTCTCCACCAGGGATTTGGATGAAATCGGCGCCGAGATCTTACTGGCCAACACATACCACCTTTATTTACGGCCGGGACACGAACTGGTGGCCGGCATGGGTGGGATTCAGAATTTTACCGGGTGGGATAAACCTGTGCTGACCGACAGCGGCGGTTATCAGGTTTTTTCACTTGCGGACCTGAACGAGGTGACGAAGGAGGGAGTGCGTTTTAAATCTCATCTGGATGGTTCTTCACACATGTTCACGCCCGCGGTTTCGATTGCGGTCCAGCAGGCTCTCGGGGCGGATATCATCATGTGCTTCGATGAGTGCGTCCCTTATCCCTGTTCGGAAGAATATGCGCGGCGATCGGGGGAGTTGACCCTCGCATGGGCGGGGGAATGCAGGGAAGCGCACGTGGACGGGAGCCAGTATCTTTTCGGTATCGTCCAGGGGAGTATTTTCCCGGAGCTCAGACTGTCACAGATCGAAGCGCTCGAGGAGATAGGGTTCGCCGGATATGCCATGGGAGGGTTATCCGTAGGCGAGCCCCGGGAAAAGATGCTTGATATACTCCGGGACTGCACGCCCGCTCTTCCCGGAACCGATCCCAGGTACCTGATGGGGGTCGGATTCCCGGATGACATCGTCGAAAGCGTCGAGACGGGTATCGACATGTTCGACTGCGTTCTGCCGACCCGTATCGCCCGGAACGGCACCGCTCTCACCTGGAATGGGCGGATCGTTGTCAAGAATGCACTGTATAAGGAGGATTGCGGGCCCATCGACAGTTCATGCAGCTGCGATTGCTGCCGGCTCTATTCGAGGGCTTATCTAAGACATCTTTTCAATGCCGGCGAACTGCTGGCGCCCCGTATGATTACACTTCATAATCTCCATTTCTACATGGAGTTGATGAAAAAGATCAGGAGCGAAATAGAAAAAGAAACTTTTATCCCCTGGAAGCAGAATTTCCTGGGGCGTTACAGGAGCGGAGAAACGAAATGATTTTTTTACAGGCCTCCTCGGGAAGCCTAGGGGGAATTCAGATTCTGGGATTCGCCCTTATTTTCTTCATTTTCTATCTGTTTATCATCAGGCCGCAGACTAAGCGGCAGAGTGAACACAACCAGATGCTGGCAAAGTTGAAGAAGGGAAATAAGGTCGTTACGTCCGGTGGAATCCATGGAGTAATTATCGATGTCCGCGAGAACACCATAATGCTGAAGGTGGCGGAAAAGGTTTATATCGAAGTGCAGAAGGGGAATATCGGTCAGCTTCTGAGCAGCGACAACCAGAAGGAGTAATTATATGTCGGTGCGTGATATCGAGGTGTTCGGCAGCGGTATTCTCAGGAAGAAAATCACCGAAATCGATCCTTCTTCTGCGGAACTTCCGGGCTTGCTCGAAGATCTGAAAGATACACTGGAATCGGAAAACGGCCTTGGGCTCGCAGCCAACCAGATAGGTATAGACCAGGCGGTGATCGCCGTGAACATGGCCGCTATCGAAGACGATCCGGAAGAACCGGTGATATTCCTGCTGAATCCGAAAATTATTGAATCGGCGGGAAAAGAAATAGAAGAGGAAGGCTGCCTTTCATTCCCGGAGCTGACCATTGCGGTTCCCAGGCCGGCAAGGCTCTCTGTCCGGGCTCAATCGGCCACCGGGGAAGAGCTCGAGATAACAGCCGAAGGGCTCCTGGCCCGGGTTTTATGCCATGAAATAGACCATCTTAACGGCTTGACCATAGTCGACAGGGCCGGAGCCGTCAGACGTCAGATGCTGAAGCCGGCGCTCAAGAAAATCGAAGCAGCCGGTTCGAGAGGGGCTTACTACTCGGTATGAGGATAATTTTTTTCGGAACATCTTCCTTCGCGGTTTCCTGCCTGAAAGGATTACTCGATGACGGTCGTCGAGTCGTCGGTGTTGTCACGCAGCCTGACAGACAGGGAGGGCGCGGGGGTAAAAAAATCCTCGTTCCTCCAGTCAAACGTTTTGCCGCTTCACGGAAGATCGAACTTCTTCAACCTGAAAACCTTAACGATTCCGCGGTGGCGGAATGGATTGAGGCGCGGCAGCCCGATATCCTGGTAGTCTCGGCGTACGGTAAACTCATTCCATCCCATCTAATCGAAGCGGCTTCGCACGGCGCCATAAATCCGCACCCGTCACTGCTGCCGCGTTTCCGCGGGGCGGCACCTATTCACTGGGCCGTCATCCGGGGAGACGAGGTCACCGGTATTACGACCTATTTTCTCGATAAGAAATTCGATATGGGCGATATTATTCTGCAGGTAAAGGTGCCTATCTCTCCCGACGAAACCGCCGGTTCCCTCGAAGAGAAACTCACTCCGATGGCCGTCGAGCTTCTGGTTAAATCGCTTGACGCGGTTGCTGCCGGGCGGTTCTCGAGGACACCACAGAGCAGCCTGGAAAATCCTCCCCAAATCGCTTCGGCACCGGAGATCGTTGATCGACACCGGAAACTTCAATGGACCTGGCCGTCCCTGAGACTGCTGCGACGGGTAAGAGGATTATCCCCGTCCCCTGCGGCCTATACTCTCTTCCGGGACCGGCGGCTCAAGATATTTAATGGTTCTGTTCCCGACTTTTCGGATTCAGCAGCTGGCGGGAGCGTTGAACCCGGAGAATTCAGAAGAATCAGCAGGGCGTTATTCATAGGAACCGGGGATCGTCTCTTTCTTCCGACCGATGTACAGCTGGCAGGGAAGCGCAGGATGGATTGGATGAGTTTCGCGAACGGTGCGAGAATTGTACCTGGAGAACGGCTTGAGTGAAGCGAATCGCGACAGGATAGAACTGCACTTGATCTGTTCGTTGAACAACTACAACCGCGAACGGGTCCGGGAGATTGTATCGGTTTCCGAGGTCGGAATCGATTTCGTCCATTTCCGCGGACCCGGATTGTCCTCCCGGGAATTATGGCAGGCCGGACATGATTATAGTGAGCGGTTCCCATGGTTCAGGGAGAAACTGATTATTCATGGTAGAACCGATATAGCGCTTTCATTGAGCGCCCGGGGCGTTCACCTGGAAGACCGTGATTTACCACCCTCGGTCGTTCGGGAAATCGCCGGGTCCGCGTTGCGAATCGGCGTGTCGACGCGCAGACCTGAGGAAGTAGAGCTTTATTCGGACAGGGAAACCGATTACCTGTTATTCGGTGTTTTCTCCGGGAAGGGGATGTGGTCCATGTTCGCTCCCATCGACACTGCCGCTTTTTCCAGGGCGCTGGAGATTTCGCCAATTCCCCTTGTAGCGGCATGCGATACGATCGGCCAGGCTCTCGAGCTGGTCGACCGCGGCGCAAGGGGAATCGCGATTATGAATGCCTGTGAGACAGGAGCTGACGGTGTATCAGCACTGATTCGAGATTTGAACACCCTCGGGAATCTCGGTTATGGGGGGGCAGGTGAATGACGAAGACTGAACAAAAGAGATACAGGCGCCAGGTTCTTGTCAAATCCGTCGGACGGAAAGGTCAGAGCAGGCTGCTGGGGAGCAAGGTTGTTCTTGTCGGATGCGGTGCTCTAGGCACAGCCTGCGCCAATTCACTCATCCGCGCCGGAGCGGGTTCCATAAGGCTGGTGGACAGGTTCATACTGACGCTGGGAGATCTGCAGGAGTGTTCTCTCTACGATGAACGTGCCGTTGAAGATTCACTTCCGAAAGCCGTAGCGCTCGGGCACCTCCTGAGCCTGGCGAACAGCGGGGTGAGTATTGAGCACAAAGTCGAAGAGTTAAACAGCGAGACAGCCGGCAGGCTATTCGAAGCCGCTGATATCATTATCGATGGCGGGGTAAGCAACGAGACCCGCCTGCTCATCAACGATTTTTCCATAGCGAATGGTATCCCATGGGTTTACGGCGGCGTCGCGGACTCGGTCGGGATGGTGATTCCCTTCGATGGGCGTGAAGGTGGCTGTTTAAGATGCATCTTACCGAGTCTGCCCTTTTCGGACGCGCATTCGCCGGCGCCCGTCTCAAGGGGTTTACTCGGTGCAGCGGCAATGACCACAGGCGCTGTACAGGCCATTGAAACCCTCCGTATCCTGGCCACGGGCGGAGATTACCGTGCCGAGATCCTCTGGTTCGACCTCTGGAATCATGATTTCAGGCGTATCGATTTCAGTCGCAGTGAAGACTGCCGCTGTTGCGGACGGAAGAACTTCAGTTTCCTGAATAAGCCTGTTGAAGATCGCGTTATCACCAACCTGAGCGAGAAACGCTACCAGGTCATACCCATTCATGGTCAAAAACCGCATATTGGCAAACTCTATACGCGGCTGCATCCTCTATCGAGCAACATAACATTCAACGATCAGCTTTTGATTGCAGCTTTGCGCAACTGCAACCTGTTCATTTTCAAGGATGGCAGGGTAGTAATCGAGGGTGTCGATTCCTCCGAAGAGGCGCTGGGCATTTTCGATGAATATATCCTCGACTCGAACAGGGTCGAGTCGGCACAGGATTCTTATGGACTCGAAGGATGACATAAATCGTTTGAACACCGGCTATCCGTTACGAAGAAGCCGAAACCGCGGGGATCGGCGATTTAACGACGGAAATTCTGCCGGGCGAAAATCATCGGGAGACGCGCGACATGGTTCGGCGCGGGTTCTCGACACGTTCGAGTCCGGCGGACACATTGCACCCGCTCTGGCGGCTTTCGCCTCCGGGGTGCGCATGGATGATCGTAACAGGAGCCTGATGAAAAAGCTCGTCTCAGGTGTCCTTCAAAACAGATCGCTGCTCGATTTCCGGATAGATGAACTGCTCGACAGCAAGCGAGCCAGGCTGCCTGTCACGGTAAGGAATATTTTGCGGACGGCATTTTACCAGATCCTTTTTCTGGACGGCATCCCTGAGTGGGCTGTTGTATCCGAAGCTGTCAGGCTGGCTGGCGAAACAGGTTTTTATCGGCTCAAGGGCTTGACAAACGGAGTTCTCAGGTCTTTTCTCCGCTCAGGAATCACGAAAGACAGCGCCCTGGACGGTCTTACCCCCGGATCGGTCGAATGCCTGTCCGTCAAGTATTCTCATCCAGCGTGGCTCGTTGAGCGATGGGTCGAACAATTCGGACTCGAAGAGACATCGGAATTGCTGAAGATGAATAACCGGACACCGCCGGTGACGTTCCAGGTGAATACGCTGCGGATCTCGCCCGCCGATTTCGTAGATGAGCTGGCGGCTTCCGGGATCGAGGCAGAAAAGTCGAAACCGGATGGAACGGGATACAACGTTACCGGTCGACTGGATATGAGAGTCCTCGATTCTTTCCTTCGAGGCGGGATATACGTGCAGGACGAATCCGGAGCTCAGATTGCTCGAATGAATCCGGATGATCCATCATTGAGCGTGATTGATCTGTGCGCTGCGCCTGGAGGTAAGATTATCACCTCAGCGATTAACCGCGAAGACGGCGGGCGAATGATTGCGGGTGACCTGGATGCGGCGAGGATCAGGCTTTTAAAAGAAAATACTGAAAGGCTTCGTCTTAAGAGTATTCTACCGGTTGTCGCCGACGGCAGGGTCTTACCGTTCGCCGGGCGTTTCGATGTGGTTCTCGTGGATGCACCATGCACCGGAACAGGAACGTTGCGCCGGAAGGCTGATCTGCGGTGGAGGATTACTCCTTCCTGGCTTGAGAATCTTCCATCCATCCAGGTCTCCCTGCTGGAGAGCGCCGCCGCGATGGTGGCACCCGGTGGAAAAATCATCTACTCAACCTGCTCTATCGAACGGGAAGAGAACACGGACACGATCACATCATTTCTTGATCGGCATCCGGAATTTCTTATTGAACCTCCGCCGCCGAGAGACTTCACTTCATTCACAAGGAGAGACGGAACCGTGCAGTTCCTCCCTCACCGGGACGGCTGTGACGGTGCGTTCGCCGCGAACTTGAGGTGTGCATGAATCGTTTCTTTCAAATTATCATGATCTTTGCGGGGTTCTTTATCTTCGCGGTTTTCGCGTTTTTTGTCGCTCATACGATTGTTCTGCCTGTATTGACCCGTCATGGCGAGGAAAGCATCGTACCGGATGTGACGGGCATGGATGTGAATCTGGCCGTATCTCTGCTCGAGAAGGCTGATTTAAAGAACAGGATTCACCAGAAACCTTTCAAAGAGGGTCTGGACGAGGGATATGTTCTTGTACAGATACCACCTCCTGGAAAAAGCGTAAAGAAAGGACGAACCGTCCTGCTCGAGGTGTCTCTCGGAATCCCTCTCGTAAAGATCCCGGATGTCAAGGGGCATTCTTTCGCAGAAATAGCGCGCCAGCTTGCCGAGAGAGGCTTGACGATTGAAAAATCAGTACGGATTTTCTCCGACAAGCATACCGAAGGAACGGTCATAGCTTCCAATCCGGAAGCCGGAGCGGGAATTCGAGAGGGACATCCTGTAAGACTGCTCGTGAGCAAAGGGAAAGCGCCCAGGCGTTTGATCATGCCGGATCTCAGGCGCAGATCCGCTGGCGGCGTGAAAGAAGGATTGGAAAGCCTGGGTTTCGAAGTCGAGCTCGTTCCGATGCACCTCCCTCGAAACTGGAAGAATCTGCCGGTACACCGCCAGAAGCCGATACCTGGCGCTACCGTATCGAAAGAAGATAAAATAATTGTTTACCTGGAGGAAAATAAAACATGAAAGAACTATCACTTTCCATTCTGTCAGGTGATTTCTGGAACCTTTCCGAACTGGTGGGTAACTTGATCAAGGGAGGAGCGGATCGCCTGCACATGGATATAATGGACGGGCATTTCGTTCCTCACATAAGTTTCGGTACACCTGTAGTAGAGAGTATATCGAGGCATACGGCCATTCCGATGGACGTGCACCTGATGGTGGAAAATCCGATTCAGATTCTTTCGGATTTCAATTTCCCCGGCGTTGATACGGTTATTGTTCATCATGAGTCCACCATAGAACCGCGGGCGGTGATACCGAGGATCAAGGGGATGGGTTTGAAAGCGGGCATCGCCATCAATCCCTCGACCCCGGTAAGAGCCCTCCTGGGTGTCATGGACCAGGTGGACGAAATTCTCGTAATGTCCGTGAATCCCGGAAAGGGAGGACAGAGGATAATTCCCGAATCCGCGGCCAGGATCTCCGAATTGATCAAGATGCGCAGCAGCTCGGGCTACAGCTTTATTGTCGCGGTCGACGGCGGAATCAACCGGCACACTCTCGAACAAGTCAAAATCGCCGACAGAATCGTAGTCGGTTCAGCCGTAACCCAGGCAAGAGATCCTGTCAGCGAGACCGCCTATTTTATCAGGAAACTCCAGGGCCGCTAGCCTGGCGCACGCGACTGTTCAGATTTGTAAACGGGATTAATGCCGGCGTTGCCGTCCGTTGTTGACAAAACACCGATAGATCTAGTAAATAATTCAACATCGACATATCGTACCGTCGTAACATGTAGCTGACGACCATTACGCAGTCGCAAATCAGGCTTCGAATGAACGAAGCGAGTGCCCGGAGAGTGACGATTGGATACATCAGTAACTGGTGAAAACAACATTAAGGAAAACCAGGTCCATCTGGATAAACCAGTAAAGAAAAAGGGCAAGAAAAAATTCGATGCGTTCAAATACAGAGCGCAGGAGATCAGTGAAGATTCTGGTATTCCCTATTCATATGCCTTGAAGGTGGCGAAAGGTAAATTGAGCCTGAATGAAGCGTTGCTGAAGCTGATGAGGCGAGACAGCATCAAAGAGATCATGGATCAATACGCCCTTCCTTCAGGAATCGCAGCCAGCGTGCTCGATAAGAAGTTATCTTCCGATTATGCCGTAAACAGGTACCAGGCCAAAACTGAAATAGCCGCTAACAGAACCCGTTCCTGCCTTCAGGAGGCGCTGGAAGAAGAAAGGGATGTGGTTCTGTATCTTTTCAGAAACAGGGTTTTGAAAGGTAGAATATCAGAGGTCGACACGTACGATTTCACTTTTCAGCCCGAAGAGGGAGAAAAGGCGGCATTCAAAAAAATCGAGTTGAAGTATATCACGGCGCCCGAATACGAGGTCCGCCTCCGGGATCTGGTCGGCACCGTTGAAGAAATAGCCGGTATCGGGTTGGTTGAAGAAAAATATCCCCAAAACCGGAACAACTTCAAGCACTGGAAACTGATGAAGGCCAAGAACAGTCCCGACGGCGTTCAGCTGATTACCCGCGACGGCGATCTTCTGGAGGGTTCCATTACCTGGTTCAATACATATGAGGTCGGTTTCCTTATTGGGGGTGACCTCGAAATGACTATTTTCAGACATGCCCTGCACAAGATGGTTATCCTCCCGAAAGAAGAAAGTTCATCATAATTATCCCGCCTTTCAATCCTGTTGCCTGAAATTACGAAAGCGACTGCTGTTCGATACGGAAAATTGAGTCTGTGGGTGCCGGCACATGCCGGTCGAAGAGGGAGCGCCTTCCCGCCCGGCGGAGCTACGCTGCGTCATCCGGCTCCACTAATCCCTCGCTCCGGGAAGCGCTGAAACTCGCGGTTCCCGACCCTCGCTGTTCGCACTTGCTCACAGCTTCTCCTCTCCCCCCGCTCAGACATCAGCGCTTCCGATCCCTCCCAACCCGCTGGTCGCACACGCTCCCAGTCCCAGCCCTGCTCAGGAAAGTGTCGCCCCGTCCCGTCTCCCTGCCTCCCCGGATGACTCCGCTATGTCCGCCGGGCGGGATGGCGCTCCCTCTTCGACTCCCCGGTGACGGGAACCGGGAGGGGCACTCTCTAAAA